>NZ_JAQYWB010000069.1 GCF_030145185.1 Desulfoluna sp.
GTCGCTGGACTCAAAGTATCGCGGCCGGGGGAGAATCCTTCGTAAAAGGGGTGAAGGTCAAACTGTGTTCAAGCGCATCAGGCCGAAAACCCTATGAGACTCTTGATGGTTATGAGCTTCGGGAAGAGGTTTCATCATATATTGACTTTTCCGACCCTAAAAAGTCTTATATAGACCTTCTAAATACGTATGAATGGAATGTATTGGGTTCTATATCAGGCAATTGGGATGGCCCGACCCCCTCGGGGTCGGAAATGTAGGGAGCGCCGTGCGCACCGCTTAGCGTCCGACAATCCTGCAACGCCGCAATTTGTAATAAATATTGAGACGGGGGGACCAGGGGACAGTCACCATGCGCTATGGTTAATTTACTATAAAAAGTTCCTTAATAGCTGCTTTTATCTTTAAATGAAATTTTGAAATTTACAACCCAATAGAACTATGCCTAAAAGAAGTCAGAAAAACATCTTTTAGTTGTTTTGTTTTAATATTAATCACCGAATTTTTTCGGTAACTTTTTTTGAAAGAGCTTTAAAATGAAAAGTATTAAACTGTATTCTGTTATGATTATACTGGTTTCATTGTTTGGTTGCGCGAGTCCTGGTCCAATGCAGACAACGACAGGTGTAATGCGAACTCCTGCGTTTCGACCTCTTGCATTAGACACTACTAATGACGGATCAAAAGAAATACTTTTTAAAGAATACACTACAATGTATGACGACAAACAGCTTCGAAGATGGGGTGTATTTTTTATCACCGATAGAGGTGCCTACATGGCAAGTTGGGACACACAAACTTACATTTACAATTTGAATTATCAACTAAAAAAAGAAGAAATTTTAGAAATTTTGGACGAAACAGTTGTAAGAAAATACTGGCATGACTCTAATTTGTTGGTAATTAAAGATGTAAGAGGAAACAAAATTGGATTTGCTTTAATAGACAAAATCGCTGCAAGATCACTCTTACAAAAATTTGTTATGCAGAACAAAACTATGCATCAAAAAGAATCATAAAATATCATACGTTTCCTAAGGTGGCTGGAAATTAATAATCATACATTGGATCGCCAGAATTCCGTTGGGATTTGACCCGAGGAACGAGGGGCAAAGCCCAGCGGAAACCTGCTTTCAAGGTGGCTCACCTTGCCGCCGGAGGCATTGATTTTTGTACTTTTATATTTTTCTTGCAACCTAACGAATAAGCTGGAGGATTGGGGCCGGGCCAAGTCAACATGCCGTTGTCTTTCTACGGGGTCGGACCATGGCAACTCTTTGACATAATGGAGTAAAGGCTTCTGTTAATGTCGTTTTTTAGGCTTAAACGTACCATTTGGAGTATGAAATTGGCCGTTTAACAAACATTATACCCAGGAGTTTTCTTTTAAACCGCTCATTTGGATATCGAAAACAGCTGTTTAAGAGGGCCAGGGGACAGGCACCATGCGCTATTTACAGGTTGTCGTGTCGGCTTTTTCGGCAGCTTACTGCGGCATTAGCGCGCCAAGCTGAGCTTGGCGCATCTTGCAGGGTGGAAGTCCCTGTCGGGAAAGGTCTAACCCGGATATTTCATGAGGAAACAATTAGGATTAAGGTATATTCTGTAATTACAGTTTCTTTGCGGTAATATTTTCAGTCGTTTCAAAAATGCAAAATGTAATCCACGGTATTCTGTCTGATTTTCTCTCCCTTCGGGCGGGCCGGGTTAATGGACGGCCCAAAGCACCGGCGAATCGCGATTTTGCCTTAAGTTAATGACATTTAAAAAGAAACTCCTATCCGAATAGTTTCGTGGGCGTCCTCGGGATATCACTATCTTATGACAGATTCTGGTTTCTCAAAGTACCACTGCCACATGAGGCCAAAGCCCATCCCGAAGGCATCATCAAAAGGTTCTTGAAAATCCTCATATTTAACCTCGCAGAAGGCATATAGTTGTTCCCGAAGATTGACTCCGAGCATGCTTTGTCCTGAAATGCTGTTATGGCGGCATTCATTCAGTGGGTTATCAAAGTCTATGTCACACCATGTACTGGAAAAGCAGTTTACCCGCCCGATACTAAATGGAATCTTTAGGTAAGGAGACATCATCCACCAGTTATGTCCTTGCCGACCATCCGTGCGAGCCAGAAAGGCGGTAATGTCAAAAGTAGCATGGTTTCTATTAAGGAACTCGCTTATACCTCCAAACGTTCTGGTACCTCGCCAGCGGAAACCGAAATAACAACGATCATCCGCAAAGGTTTCTGTATTATATTCCATGGCCACATCAAACATTTGCAGAACAAGATTATCTTCGGCAATGCCGAATGTGTTCAAAGGCTTGAACAGGTCTAAACTTCCGCAATGGTTTTTCAGATTGGTTTCATCGTGACCATGGTCACCCGTAAAATCAACGAATCCATAAAGCACCAAATCAAATGGCAAATCGTTGGTTTCAAATTCAGGCGTCAATGTGACAAATTCTCTTTCTGTGTCATATTGATAGGAAATGTTAGACCACCAAAACTGTTTCGTTTGATCCTCAGCGCACCCAATCCCTATACCAACAAAATGCTCAAAAACGATAAAGGCCAGAAACCATGCAAGATACTTACTCATTTACTTTCCTCTTTCTCTTCTTTGCGCCCCATAATTGACGGTTCATTCTAAAACAGGCCCGAAAGGAGCGCTGTTAACAGTCGATTCAAATAGGGTATCGCAAGATGCATGCCATAAATTTTTACTCTTAATTCAAGCGAGTTAAAAAATAATTGATGAATTTTATCATATGTGATAATAATTTTTTATCATATATGGTAATTGTTCTATTTTATATCACATGCGACAGATGCCAGGGAGAGAGTGGTGGCCATTAATGACAAGGAGTTCTTCCACATAGCGTCCAAACGAATCTGCGGTAACTTGGATGCAAAAAACATGCTGTCAGACATCCGCAAGTATCTTGAAAATTTCATGCCCGCTCAAACCCTGGATTTAAATACATACGATCCGGAAAATCGGACACTTAGCAATATCGCTTCTGCCAGTTTCTATTCTGAAACGCCATCGTATTATCCGGTCAAGTTGTCCAAAGAAGCCGCACTATTCGTTGAAAAAGGTCATTATGGCCCGGTGGTTAGCATGATTAACCGATCCGAAATGCAGCCAGTGGCAAAACAGTTTGAATTGAAAGCAAAACAATCCCCCCTTTGCTTTTTGCTACTACACCTGAAAGTAGCCGGTAAAAGGTTTGGTGAACTTGTGATTTCAGCACAGGGGCGAGACTTGTTTTGCAAAGAACACGTTCATTTGCTGGAGCTCCTGCACGATCCTTTTGCCATTGCCATTGCAAACATCTTAAAGCACCAGGAAGTCCTGCGCCTGCAAAAGAAGCTATCCGATGACTACCGCTATCTGGCCAGCGAGTTGCGCCAGATTTCAGGGACAGAAATTATTGGTGAAGAGTATGGACTAAAACCCATCATGGAAAGGGTTCGGCAAGTGGCCCCATTGAACAGCCATGTATTGCTCTTGGGGGAAACCGGCGTGGGAAAAGAGGTTATTGCCAACGCCATTCACTATTCTTCGCTACGGCACAGCGGTCCATTTATAAAGGTCAATTGTGGAGCATTACCCGAAAACCTGGTTGACAGTGAACTCTTCGGTCATGAAAAGGGGGCTTACACTGGTGCCGGAACAGCCCATCGAGGCCGATTTGAGAGGGCTCATGGCGGCACGATTTTTCTCGATGAAATTGGTGATCTTCCCCTGTCTGCACAAACACGGCTTTTACGCGTCATGCAGGATAAAACCATCGAACGGGTGGGAGGCAGGGACCCAATCAAGGTGGATATTCGCATCATCTCCGCCACACACAGGGACCTGCAACAGATGGTCCTTGAAAAATCCTTTAGAGAAGATTTGTGGTTCCGGCTCAACGTGTTTCCCATAACGATCCCGCCGTTGCGACATCGAAAAGCTGATATCCCTGATCTGGTTAAGCACTTCGTCCAAAAGAAATGCCAAGAGATGAGAATTCCAGTCCATCCGACGATCTCGTCGATTCAAATAAAAAAGCTGATAGAACATGATTGGCCCGGGAATGTGAGGGAGTTGGAAAATTCAGTTGAGAGAGCTCTTATTGACGCCTTAGCTGGCACGCCTGATGGAGGACTCATTTTTGATGGTATAGTCAGGCCGCATCGGCAATCCCATCCTCTATGCCCCAGTCTCGAACAAGACGTGTTAACCCTTGATGAGGTGATGTGGAATCATATCGAAAATGTTCTCTTGTTGTGTAACAACAGAATCAATGGGCCCAATGGGGCTGCCTGCCGTTTGGG
The DNA here is from genome assembly GCF_030145185.1 of Desulfoluna sp. Lineage (GTDB taxonomy): Bacteria > Desulfobacterota > Desulfobacteria > Desulfobacterales > Desulfolunaceae > Desulfoluna. The sequence continues at coordinate 4,328 of NZ_JAQYWB010000069.1, forward strand.
CGTAAACCCCAGTACACTCAGGCACCGCATGCGTAAACTTGGCATCACGTTTGGAAAAAGAAGGGAAGTAACTATAAATTAGCTTGGTGCAGTTTTGGAACAAAGTGATCATTGTCAAAATTTCTGATGTGTATTCAATACCCCAATAATAGATCACGAAAGCACAAATTAGAGGGGGTCATCAACGGACCAGGCAACGGACCAGGGGACAGACCAGCGGACCAGGGGACAGGCACCATGCGCTGTTCTGGATTGCGGCGTTAAGTTTCATTACTATGAGAGTATTGAGGTGAACAATGGGAACAGATATTAATCTTTATGCTGAAAAAAAAGTTGGAGATAAATGGGTCCTTGCTACAGGAATGGAAAAAAACGAATGGTACGATCCAAATAATCCTTTAAAATCAGAATTCTCTCCTATTCAAATAGAAGTAGGGCGAAACTATGACCTCTTTGCCTTGTTAGCAGGAGTTAGAAACTATAGTGACGTTGAATCAATCTCAGATCCAAGGGGTTTACCTAATGATGTTTGCCAAGAAATATCTGCAGAATATAAAACTTATGAAGATGCTTCTTTTTCGCCTAGCTGGCTGCTTGTATCTGAACTTGAACAATTTGATTGGGAGAAGGTGATACAAAAAGAAGGTATGGTTGATAAACATGTAGCGAACCTATTCGCTGGAAACCCTATGGGTTTTCCAGTAGATAAATGGCCTAAGGACATACAGTGCTCATATGCACGATGGAAGCGAGATGGCGTTTCAGTCAGATGGAGAGAAAAGGCTATTGACATATCAAGTTGGTACCTCCTTAAGGATAAAGTTGATAATCTATGTAATAATTTAACAATTAGGTTTGTTTTTTGGTTTGATATGTAATCAGGTTTTAATTTTTCCCTATAATCAGGATATATATATTTGGGGGTCGGACCAAGCCCGGCCCTGTAACTTTTTGTTAATCTTGATAATAATTTATCAAGATACAAAAAAATAGCTCTTAGAAACATCATTTTGAGGGTGAAATCGCACCTCTAAAAAGGGGGGACCAGGGGGCAGGGGACAGGCACCATGCGCTTGACCTCCACATCCATCTGTGAGACGCTCCTTTTTGAAATGTAACACACCTTAATTTAATGAGAAAATCATTCCAGAACCTAATCAATAGACCTGTAGATCCGTATTTCTGACATGACAAGCCAAGGAGATGACGCGTTATGCCACGTATCCCCCGGATGGTCAGGACAGATCCCGGCCAGAAGACCGTTTATCATGTGATCAGTCGCACTGTCTACTTTCTACGGGGTCGGACCATGGCAACCCTTTGACATAATGGAGTAAAGGCTTATGTTAATGTCGTTTTTTAGGCTTAAACGTACCATTTAGAGTATGAAATTGGCCGTTTAACATACATTATACTCTGGAGTTTTCTTTTAAACCGCTCATTTAGATATCGAAAACAGCTGTTTAAGACCTAATTCATGCCGTATTATTAGGCATAAAGCAATGATATCAGCTTATTACTTTGGTCCGACCCCATCGGCAGTACACAACTGCGGTGACCGCAGGAGAGTGGTTCCCATTCTGCATGGCCACAATCGGTGGACCAGAGGACGGACCAAGGGACAGGCATCATGCGCCTGATTTTCTATAACTATTCAGCTCATGCCACCCAATCGCCACAGACCGATGCGGCAGGGTCGATGAAGGCGGAAACCGTATAAAGGGTCTGTCCTTTGGTAACCGTGTCGAGGTGAAATGTCGGGTGCACCGTGCGCACCGCTTAGCGTCCGACAATCCTGCAACGCCGCAATTTGTAATAAATGTTGAGACGGGGCCGGCGGTTTGCGTGACGTTGAACGGTGCGGGAGCCGCACCCTACGGGAATAGGGAAACAGGCATCATGCGCTGTTATGGCAGCTGGAAGGACTGTTTCCGCATCGGCCTATTCGGGTATCGACTCACAACGACACATTAAGTTCAGATCGAACCACCGGGGTTACAACGTTTTTTTTGGGTCAGGAATGACGCAAAAAGAATACATCATGGGATGAGATTCAATATGAGCGCTTTTCGCCTGTCCCTTCGACCTTCGCTTATTCCGCTTTGCTTCTATCCCCCTGACGGAACCTTACAATGCCGCCCTTGTCTTAGGCTGGTGCGCATGCTAAACCGGCGTCGGGTCAGCAGGATTCACGCGCTGAGGACTTCCCGGTTAAATTTCCGAGTCACCTCACAAGAGTGCGCCCATGTCGGTCGTGCACTTTTTTTTGCAGTGGGACCGGTCTTACGACTCGGTTTTTTGACGGTTAATCCAAACACTTTCTTTCAGCTGTCCTTTTCGGCAATCGCCGCCTGGCACCTGGAAATAGCATGACGGAGAAAAAAGATGATGGCAAGGTTTCGTATTTTTTGTTTTAGTGTGGTTTTATTTCTATCCGCTTTTTCAACCACAGCTTATAGCCTGGATCAAGAAAATTATGAATTAGTCAAGGATTTTAAGGCTGCTTTTTTGAAGGGTGATAAACGTGAAATATCAACATTTTTTAAGTTTCCCTTAAAAAGAGAAAAGCCTATTCGTAGTATTCGTACGTCTGAAGAACTCACTGAACGTTTTGAGGAAGTCTTTGATCAGCATCTAAGTGACATCATTAACAGTTCCGATATCCATGAAGATTGGGATGCCGTTGGTTGGAGAGGTATCATGCTGCAAAACGGGGTTTTATGGATGGATTATGATGGTAAAATAATGGCCATTAACTATCAGTCTGAAATTGAAAAAGCACTGCAACATAGATTAATAAACACAGAAAGAAAAAACCTTCATAAAAGTCTCACAGTTTTTGAACAGCCAGTCCTGGATTGGCAAACCAAAAGATTCAGAGTTCGAATAGACGAAATGGATGATCATAAATACAGGTATGCATCATGGTCTAAAGACAAATCACCGCTCACGAAGCCAGATTTGGTACTCAGTGACGGCGCATGGGTGCCTGATGGAAGCGGTGGAAATCATTATTATATATTTAAAAACGGAACGTATACGTATAAAGTCTATGTATACGTTCTTGGGACTGATACGACTCAGATAGGGGTATTGGACGTATACAAGAATGACAAAAAACTACTTTCTGAAGACTTTATTAAGATCATGAAACCATAATCAGGGTCGAACCATCATCGGGGGGCGAGTCTTGATATGGGACAAAAGGCCCGTCCTCCCCGATAGACCCCATGACGCTCATCACGGATTACCCCTTCACTTTCAGCCACTCCCCTTTGATCCCCCTTTTTCCCTCCACATACCAGGGACATCCCGATTTAATACACTCTTTGTTGATGTTGAACTGAAAGCAGTGGGTGGTGCCGTTGGCCTGCAAGGGAATGGGGAGGATCTCCTGTGAGAGGTTGGCGGCGATTTTAAAGGCGGTGAGGGCCTCCCGTCGGCAGCACCGGGCCGCTTTCATCTCGCCTAAGGCGGTGATGATCTGGCCTGTAACCTTTTGAATGGTTTGCCTCTCAGTGGCTTTGACGGGGGTGCTCTTGAGGATGACGCCGAAGGCGATTCCGGTTCCCAGGGCTGCGCCGCAGCCGCCCCAGAAGGCGCAGGTTCCACCGGGTATGTCTGCACCACGCCGGATGGCTGAGAGGATCTCCTCGTCTCCGATGGCGCCTCCGGCGTTGCGGTAGGCCGCGGTGATCACCCCCGGGACGATAAAATGGTGTTCCGGGCCGTGCAAGGGCACGGCGGGGTGTGTTTTTATTTTGTCAAAGAGGGTGATGATATCGGTCTCTTTGGTGGCGAGGCAGAGGTGCTTGACCATGGAGAGGGCGTCCTCGCTGTGGCAGAGGTCGCAGACGAAATGCCCCTTTTCGCAAAGTGCATTGGCCATGGACGTCTCTCCGCAGAAGCTGCAGGTCTCTTCATGTTCCATGTCAAGGTAGGTGAGGGGTTGTCCGCAGCGCATGCAGCCCGATGGCTTTTTTCCGGTACTTAAGATGGTTGCGCCGGTGGGCTGTGTGCTTTTTTTGTCCTTGTCGAGGGGTTGGTAGCATGCGCAGCCGTTTTCCGCATCCTGGTTGGTGATGTTGCCCGTGTCATCCAGGACGAGAGCCGAAGGATCGGTATGGGACGCCTCGGGCCACGGGAGTTCGACGCTATGGCCCCGGGGGATCATCTCACCGGTGTCTGTGATGACCCCGGCAAAGGGGCCGGGGTAGAGTATTTTTGCCTTTTTTCCGTCTGGTTTGACGGCCTGGTAGGTAAGGGAATAAAAACGGTGCCCCTGGACCTCCCGGTAGAAAAATCGCTTGATGATACGAATGTGGGTGAAGCCCGTGGTCTCCAGCATGGCCAGGAGCCGCGTCAGCACCATGGCTCCGCCGATACACTCCCCACGCAGCACCGGATCATTCTGGATGGTTGCCGGGAAGGGTCGGTCGCAGGTCACGTCCGAGATGACAGCCCTTCCGCCCGGTTTTAAGATGCGATAGATTTCGGCAAAGGTTTTTGTTTTATCCTCAGACAGGTTCACCACACAGTTGGAGATGACCACATCGGCGGTGGCCTCGCTCAGGGGTATTTTTTCAAGAAATCCTTTTTTGAATTCCACGTTTTGATACCCAAGGCGTTGTCCCACCTCGCTGCAGCTGGCCTTTGCCCGGCTTAACATCACGTCCAGCATGTCGATGCCGTAGATTTTTCCTGTTTTGCCCGTGATGCGGGAGGCGATGAAGCATTCCACCCCCGCCCCTGAGCCGAGGTCCACAAGGGTCTCTCCTTCGAGGACCTCCGCATCCTGCACGGGGCTTCCGCAGCCATAGGAGCGAACTCGTGCCGACTCCGGGATGTGGCGGATGAGCTCCTCTTCGTAACAGACCGGATTTTGGATATCGAGGTTGGGGGTTTTTTCTGCTTCAGCGTAAAAAGCACCGACCGTGCCGTGGGTTCCGGCCAGGGAGAGGACGCAGTTGGAGTGGGTGAGGGCAACCCCGTCGTCCGTGTGACGGCATTCGCTGACCCGGTCACCCATCTGAATCCGCATGCCGGGATAATGGGATGAATCGGCGATGCCGCTCGCCGCTTTTTCTATCAGGTGAACGGCTATTTTTTCGTAAAGGCAGAGATAGGGATCGTGGCCCACAAAGGCTCCCCCCGCATAAAAGCTATGGTCGATGTCCCCGCCTCCGAGAATGAATCTCAACGGGTGGTTTTGACAGCGGGTGTCGTGGATCAGTGAGAGATGTCTCAGGGCGGTAAAGGTCGGATTCTGTCTCCAGGTCTCTTCGATGCCATCGTCCATGTGGCCGCAGGAGGCGGCTTGGTTCCTCACGAGGGCAGGGGTCGGGTAGAGGGTGCCCTCTGGCCCCACAGCCAGGGATTCCCATCCGGCGTTTCCCAGATCGTGGCGGATAGACGGGGTTGAAAAGACTCGGGCTTCCATGGATTTGATGTTGTCAATGGAAACCCCTGTGGCCTCTGCGACCGTTTCGGCACGCAGCAGGTGCCGGAAGAGTTCGTCTGCAGGAATGAAGGGGGCCTTGTGCGCCTTACCCGTGGCAAAGAGCCACAGGTAATGGACATCTTTGAGGCCATACCGGGAGGCGAGATGAACAATCTCCGGCATGAGGTGGCAATTGTCCTGTTGCACCGCCATGGCCAGGGAGGCGTTGAGCTCTGTTTTAGAGATTAAGTCAAGGGTGTGAAGTAGCCTGGTAAAGCTTCCTTTGCCTCGCATGCGGTCATGATGATCTGCAAGGCCATCCACGCTGATCTGAAAGTGCAGCCGCTTTTGGGGCAGGGTGTGGAAAAATGCCATCTGCTCAGGAAACAGCAGGCCGTTGGTGAGGATGACCAGTCGAGTGGTCTCTTGTTGTAAAAGAAGGCGGCAGATATTCTGAAATTCGGGGTGCATCAGCGGCTCACCGCCGGTGAGGTAGTAAATATCGGTGCCGAGTCGTGAGGTCTCCTGATACACCGATGTGATCTGTTCCAGAGAGAGGCATTGGTGGGTCTTCGGTGAACAGGAAAAGAGGCAGTGGCTGCACGCCAGGTTGCAATGGTCTGTGATATGAAGCCAGCACTCCTTGAGCTCCCGCAGGCGTAACAGGTCTCCTCGCCCCGGATAGTTCGTGGCCCTGGCCTCAGGCATGAGAGAGAAAAATTGCGCCTGAGTCAGCTGCGTCATGGCATCTTGCGCCGGTAAGGCATCGCCCCTTGAGTTTGCCTGGTGCTGGATGAGCCGGTCTCCGGCTATGTTGGGAACAAACCAGTGGGGAGCGTCCGGGTCAATGTAGATGGGGACGAGGGTGTCGGGAAGCCGTACAAGCCTGCTCAGTTGAGACATTGTCATGACGGGTACCTTGCGATTTTGGTTATGGGAAGTCGCCTGGGGGTAAGGCATAGACAACGATGACGGGTGGTAAAGTATTTATATTACAGGCATGAAGAGAAATTGTCAAAAGCGGCTCTCTGTCAGCTCATCGGTCTTGCCGATTTCGAATTAAACGCGTTTCGTGCCGGAGAGTATCGCGGGGGCTTATTAACAGGGAGCGAATCAAGCGATGATGGAAATAGATAGTGCAGGGCTCGTCAACATGCTAAATGAGCTAAGTCAAGTTTGCACCGGAAGACTCAATAAAAGGATTTTAGTGAATGCATCATCGTTTGAAGTGGCTTATTTTTGTCGGTCTGGTTTTGTGTGTCTGCTCGGGGTGCGGAGAGGGTGAAAATACGGCGTCTGTCACCCGTGACTTTGAATCGGGAAGTATCGGCGAGGTTCGCCAAGTAAGCCCCAATGAGTGGGCGCTCTCCCTTGCGGATGACAATGGTAACCCAGAGTTGTCCGATCGCTGGCGTGCCTGGTGGTATGTCAGGATGGATGATATTGACCCCGACCGTTTGGCTGTTATCCATCTTAAAAACAGGGGCTGGTCCTGTTATTATACCCCTGTCTATTCATACGATCAGAAAACATGGCATCGATTTTCAGAAGAAGAGGTGTCACAACCCGGCGACTTTGAATTGACGATGAAAAAAAAATTCGCATCGTCTACCGTTTGGATGGCTCGATTTTACCCCTATACCTATTCGGATTTAACCGCCTATATTGGCAAAATCAAAAACAATCCCCATGTTGACATTGAAACACCGGCAACGACACAAAATAAGAAACCGATCTATCTCCTGACCCTGAGTGATTTTGATGTGGATGATTCAGGTAAAAAAAGGGTCTGGATGCATGCCCGGACCCATCCTGCCGAAACGGGGCCGTCGTTTGTCCTGGAAGGGCTCATCGATTTCTTGTTGTCGGGCACACGGGAAGCGGATGCTGTGTTGTCCCAATTTATATTTCACATCGTTCCCATGCAGAACATTGACGGGGTGATGGCCGGGAATTATCGAACCACGCCCTTAAATGAGAACCTTGAGGTCATGTGGTACTCTGACCCGGGCAATCCCCTGCCTTTAACCAGCGATGCTCCGGTAGAAGTGACGGCACTGCATCACATCGTGGAGGCTTTTATGTCACAAGAGCCCGCCATTTCCATTGCACTGAATCTTCACGCCTCAAACAGTGATCCGGATGTCAGGCCCTTCTTCTTTCCTCATTTTGGTACTGTGGCTGATGGCTACACGGTTTCCGAGGCATCTTTATGGAAAAAGCAAATCCGTTTCATCAACAGCATGGGAGGTCAGTACGGCGTCAATATGCTGGAACCGGTTCCCGCCGAAGGTGGCCGCAGTTTTGCCACAAAAATGTATCCTGAAAGCTGGTGGTGGAAGAATTTCAAAGATTCTGTCATGGCCATTACAATGGAAACAACCTATGGCAGAGCGGGGTACGGCCCTGATTGGATCACACCTGATGATCTTCGTTGCCTGGGAGAATCCCTGGCCCTTGGTTTGCGTGATTATGCAGATCCCAGTATCCACTTTGAAAAATCGGCACTCATGTTTAAAGGACCCGTTCAAAAATATGAGCCATCCCATGATAGCTTTTATCCCCCGGCGGATCCTGGTGAGATGAAAGAGCAACGATAACAAAGGCATAGACGGCGGTATAAAAAAACCATAAGGGCATTGAATCATGAGCTATAAAAATAAAGAGCTGTGTAAAATAAGAACCATGACAACCTTTTTATCTTTGGATGAGGATAAGGCCACCTGGAAAAAAGAGATCCTGAAGGCCTCGCGGTTTTGTTGTGATGTGTCAAAAGAGTTTCAAGATAATGGGTACCTCGTTCAGTCAGTGAGAATTGTCACCAATCCTTTTGGTGAATACCTCAATACCGACAGCTTAGAGAGCGCAAGGCAGGACCTGGCGTATCTCAGCAATCTTTTGAACACATCCGGCATTGCCGGCGTTCGGGTTCGATTTGCCATCGGAGAAGCTCGGACTCCCCACGAAATAGAGATCTTGCCTGAGCTGGTGAAAGAGTTTGGCGATCTCTGCAACGTCTGTGTCAATGTCGGCCTTGATGATTTTGGTGTTCTCAACAACGCATTGATCCAGTGCTCAGCCGAAGCCGTTGTAAAAATCAGCAAAATAACCCCCAGGGGGGAGGGGAATTTTAATTTTACGGTCAACTTTAACTGCGATCCGCTCATCCCCTATTTTCCGGCAGGCTACCATCGAAGAGAGCTGGGGAATCGTTTTGTGATCGGGCTTGAAACACCGGATTTGCTCGTGCATGTCCTGAAGCAGTGGAATCAGACGCATGACACGCAAAATCATAATGACCGGTTCAAAGGATACTATGAGGCGATGAGCACAGCGCTTCAACATCACCTGTCCGCCATTTATGACATCATGGGCCAGGCAACATGCGATACACCCTTTCTTTTTTCAGGTTTTGACAGCTCTGCCGCGCCGTCGAAACAGTGCGCGAGTATGGTCGAGGTCTATGAAGAGATGGGCGTTGAGTACTTCGGCGCCTCAGGCACGGTGGAAGCCTCTGCGTTATTAACTCGGGTTTTTAAATCGATTAAAGAGGTCGACCTCGTGGGCTTTTCCGGACTCATGCTTGCCCTGACAGAAGATACCGGTCTTGCCCGGGGGACCACTCACTCACACTTTGATATCCGCTCTCTTTTGACGTACAGCTCTGTCTGCGGTATCGGTCTCGATACGGTACCCATCCCCGGAGATACGCCCGTAGACAAGATTTCAGCCCTTATGCGAGATACGGGGACCATGGCGTATCGCCTGAACAAGCCTTTAACCGTCCGTGTGTTCCCCGTTCCGGGCTTGAAGGCAGGAGACATGACGGCCTTTCAAAGTGATGACCTCTGCAATTGCGCGGTGCTGGCCGTTCCGTAGAATTTGATATCGGCATGATATAAGGCGTACTGATTTTTCGGAAACATGTGCATTTTGCCTTTTAGAATATAGGAATCGAATAGTATGAAATTTCAATTAGAAGAAGATGAAATACTTTACCTTGAGAACAACGCCAATCTGCTCAGGGGAGGGATGAAGGTGTCTCAAGGGGCTGCATATCTTACGTCCAGAAGGTTGGTGTTCTGCAAACGATCATTTTTGTGGACCTTTTTTCTCGGGTTTCTGCTTGCTGCTTTATTTAAGTCCAAAAAGATTTGGGTCACCATTCCTTTGAATGAGATTCAATCTATTCATATGGAAAAGCATGGGCTTGCAAAGAAATATGTGCTCCAGGTCGAGGATGGAAACGCCTATGCGTTTCAGTTTCTTGGGTTCTGGAAACAGCAAAATGAAAAATGGGTCGATACCATAGGCGCCGCAATCAAGACCCATGTGGATGGCGTCAGCATCACGGCTGTTGAGGATCGGATCGAGTTTGCTCAGGCGTCTTGATATCTTGAGATTCATGTTGTTATCAGCCAACGCGGGAGAATGGAATGATTGAGCAAAAAACACAGGACGCCGTTAAAGTGTGCCGGGGCCTGTCCCCTGTTTCGCTGTTTCGTCCTGTTTCTCTTGATTGTGCTTATGCCTCCGGCGGCCCTGCCGGGGGGCTAAACTTTTAAAAAGTTGTAACTATTCAGCCTAATCTACTTCAGACGTTCAAATGAATGAAATTATTCCGCAACGTGACACCACGTAGGGTGTGCTTGCGCACCATTTGTTTGGAAAGCCAACGCCTTTTGCCATTTCTATGCTGCTTGGAGGGTTTCCGTTTATGAGCTTTCTTGCCCGTTTCTGTTGATCCATGGTGCGCAAGCACACCCTACCTCACATCCCCCACACCGTCGACAATGCCCCACATAAGGGTGCTCTTAGCCCACTTTGCTTACCCCATTTCACCGGAGCCTCTTTGAATCTCACAGAAGCTGAATAGTTACAATTAATCAAGTGTTAAACGTGTAAATTATTCGGCGAAAAGGTTCAATTGGCGGCCGTGCATGATGTCATGGTAGGACTGGTCGAAAAACATCATAACCGCGTCAAAAATGGGGACGAGTTGTTTTTCGATGTAGTGGTTGTAATCTAAGTCTGCGTGGGGAAGTTGAACGGGAATCGGGCCTCTTAACGTCATGACATATCGGCTCTCCCGCGCCGTTGCTCCGGCTTTGCCCAGGAGAAGGACGGCTTTCACGTGGGGGGGGATGATTTTGGTATAGTCCCCGGGCGGTTTGGTGAGACGTTTTTGATAAATGAGGTCCTTGTCGTGGCGATGGTTTTTAAGATCCGCCACCGTTTGCTTCAGCCATGCCACGACATCCTGATCGTGAAAAATCCGTTGGAACAGTTCGTACTGGAAGTCTCTTGCAAATCGCGTCCAGTCGGAGCGAACAAACTCCAATCCGGTGATGACCAGGTTCTCTTCACCGCCTTCTTGAATGATCCCCGCATATCTCTTTTTGGCGCTGCCGCCCCCACCGCGGATGGAGGGGAGAAAAAAACGGATGAAGTGTTTTTCAAACTCAAGCTCCAACCGTGATTCAAGGCCGAAGTCGTCGTCTATTTTTTGCGTCATAAACCCATTGAGCCGTGAGACTATTTTTGCAGGCGCATCCTTGTCTGAAATCTCCGTCTCTTTTAAGCACACAAAGACCGAGTCGGTGTCTCCGTAGATCACGTTATACCCGTTTTCTTCCAGATACGTCCGGGTGGTTTTCAGCACCCACTGGCCCGTCTCGGTGATGGCGGATGGAAGCCCCGGGTGATAGAAGCGGCATCCGGGGGTCCCCATGACCCCATAGAAACTGTTCATTAATATTTTGATGGCCTGGGAGAGATGGGGATCTTTCGCGTTTTTGGCTTGCTCTCTTTTTTCCATGAGCGTCTGGATGTAATCGGGCAGCACATGTTCAGACCGGGAAAAGGAGACTCCAGCGGGCGTGTCAAGGGGGGCTTCCTGGGCTTTAAGCCGTGAGAGCGGGTCGATGCGAAAGGTCCTGATAATGGATGGGTAGAGGCTCTTAAAGTCCAGCACCACCACATGATCGTACAGGCCCGGCTCTTTGGAAAAGACCCAGCCTCCTTTGGCTTGCCCGGTGCTTTCCACATCACGGACATTGGCGGCGACCAACCCTTTGCGGTGAATCTGGGGCAGCATGAAATGGTCGAAGGCCGCCACAGACATGCCGACCTTGTCCATGGGAAGGCCGCTGATGATCGCCCGTTTGAACACATGGTCGATCAGCCCGGTTTTGGCATAAATATCTGAGACCAGTGTGCAGTATAGAAGGTTGTAGCGGGCCAGCGCGATTTTATCGTCTCGGAAGCGGCGCTCGATTTCAGCCACCTTGTCCAGACCCTCGCCGATATCCTTTCCCGTTCCCAGCAGTTCCGAGGCCACGGTCTCCAGCCTGAAGTTATCGAAGGAGTAGAAAGCCCCCCGAAGCGTGGGCGGCCCGTCGATGATGACCCTCCCGCATGTCGTGACTCGGTAGATTCCTTTTCTGATCTCTCGAATTCTGGGCACGCAGCGATCTCGTCCCATCAAAAACGGGACCCCGTGTTCTTCGTATTTTTTTTCAAGGAAGAGAAGATCAAAGCCAATCACATGCCAGCCGATGAGGATATCGGGGTCAAGAGTCTGCAACACCTGGACAAAGGCCTGAAGCACCTCTTTTTCCCCAGGCATTCGAACCAGGTGCCCACCCCCGGGTAAGGGTTCCCAAGAGCGACCCGGCCGGATTTTTGCCAACGAGGGGGGGAAGGGGGACGTTTCGGCGTTTTCTACGGGTTCACCCACCATCAAGACAAGGCCGACCTCGGGGGCCGGTTGCTCTCCGGGTCGTCCCTTGAAATGGCAGGCAATGGAGTAAAGCTCGCCTTTTTGACCGGTTTCGATATCCAGAGAGAGAACAGAAAACAACGGGGTGTAGTCGCTTTTGCGGATCGTCGGATTGACAAACTGGGTGACGCCGTTTCGAACTTGGCAGGGCCCATGTATTTCCACGCCCCCATGGATAAACCGCTCCATCAGATAGCGGTCTTCAGGGTAGACATCCGCCTCGAAGGTTTGGACGTTCGTCTCTTCATAATATTGGCGGGCTTTGAACAGGAGGTTCTGGGTTTTAAAATAGAGGGCATCCACCGCGCGACCGTCAAAATCGGTCAGGTCTACCGCGCGTCGCTTACAGTGAAAGCTTTTCGGGGGCAGGGGGGCGTCCCTGAGGATAAAAAAGAGGGGCTGATGATTCGTGACGGAAATTTCAAACGGGCCACGATCGCTGACTCCAGAATAACGAAGTCGGTGCGTATTCCCGGCATCGAGTCGTTCACGTGTCAGTATGTATCCTTCAAGTCTGTCCATGAATTATCCCATAGCAGGCCCTGGAGGAAAAGACAATTTGCGGGGCGGCTATTTTGGTCTTGGGCCTTGATCGGGGCCTGTCCCCAGTTTTTGTCGATTGCCCAATTTTTGTCTACTATTCATCGGGTAGGGCAATCTTTTTGTGCTGCGTAGTACACTCCTGTTGCGATATCTTTCCAGTATTATAGGATTGATGGCCATTGAAGACGACCTCTATGCTTTGTTTACTACCAAGTAAAGAGGGCCGGTTGAGGGTTGGGTTCTGTGGGCTGGGCTGTTGTTGGGGTTGGCGTGAGCCCCGTTGGCGGGAAATGAACCTATGCCGTGGATGCCGTGAGACCCCGTAGGATGGGCAAAGGTAATGCCGTGCCCATCTGGCGTTGTGGTACTCGGTCCTGCTGGGGACCGATGATAGGTTCTCGGTGTTCTTGTAATTTTCATCGGTGCGGTTATCCCGAGGGCCAGATGGGCACGCTTCGCGCTTTGCCCATCCTACGTGCCTTCGTTGTTCGGGGGGTGATGATGGTGATGGCGGTGTTGGTGTGAGAACTGTAAGCGTATGGGGCCTGTCCCTGTTTTTTTCCATTTCTATCCTATTTTTCAGCGGTGCTGTTTTTCGGGCGCGCCGTGCTCCGTCGCGGCATTTATGCGATATCGCTGGGAGGGGGGCATTCGTTGAAATATGATGGCGGATGCGGGATAAGTTTTAGCTTTTACCGGGGAGAACCGGGGCCAAGCCCCCGGCAAAAAAAGCCGCGACGGAGCACGGCGCACCCAGGGAGATACTGCGGTTCCTCTACGACGCCGTTGGCAAAGCCCGCCGGGGGCTTTTCATGAACTGAATAGTTCCTTATTTTATAAAGGGCCTGTCGCCTGTCCCCTCATTTTGTCATAGGATTGATGGCCATTGAAGACGACCTCTATGCTTTGTTTACTACCAAGTAAAGAGGGCCGGTTGAGGGTTGGGTTCTGTGGGCTGGGCTGTTGTTGGGGTTGGCGTGAGCCCCGTTGGCGGGAAAAGAATCTTATGCCGTGGGTGCCGTGAGACCCCGTAGGCGTTGGGGTACTCGGTCCTGCTGGGGAATGATGATAGGCTCTCGGTGTTCTTGTAATTTTCATCGGTGCGGTTATCCCGACGGCCAGATGGGCACGCTTCGCGCTTTGCCCATCCTACGTGCCTTCGTGGTGCGGGCGGTGACAGTGCGCTCCGGTTCCGCTTGCATTGGATTAATCTACGATCCATGACCGGCAGAGGGTTCGCCTGGTGAACGCTTGGGCCTTTTTGCGTCCAGGAGCGCCGCATTCCGGTGCGGCATGGATAACGACGACTAAAGAGCCGCACCGGAGTGCGGCGCTCCATTTCCGGCCATTTTTTAATGCAGATCATTATTAGTTAAGGTATAGGTGCTAAACAAGACGGCCCAAAAAAAGGCCGTTTAAGCGGGCTTTTCAAACACCACCCCGAGTGTCCGCCGAATCTCCAGGGTCTTCATGACACGGAACCCGCAGGTTTCAGCGATGACGACTTCCCGGTCAAAGGTTGCTTGGGAAACGTGTCCGGCAGGTTCGGCGAGCAGAAGTCGTCCGCCTGGCTTCAACTCCTGAAAGATTTCGGTAAAGAGAAGGCTGGCGTCTGGAACTTCGTGGACCACGGCCGATGCCAGAATGAAATCATAGGGTTGTCCGGGGGTCGCAAGGTGAAGGGATGTCCGGGAACAAATCCGGTAATCCATTACGTTGTTTACCCTCGCCTTGACGGCACGTTTTTTTAGCTTTTTGAGCATCCTCTCCTGGATATCCACACAGACCACTTGACCGGTGTCGCCCACAAGCTCTGCCATGGGGATGGAAAAAAATCCCATGGCACAGCCGATGTCGCCCACCCTCATGCCGGGTTTCACGTACGGGGTCAAAAGGTGTTCTGGATTCTGAAGTTTTTTCCGCAATGGATTTAAGAGAAGGTAACCGACCCAGACGGGGCATACGCTTTCGTTCATGACGGCCTCACTTGGTAACAGGGATTAAGGTTTAGATGCTAAACTTTTACCCGAAAGGTATAGGACCTAAACAAAGCTGTCAATAAATTTTGGGGACCATTCAGCATCATTCTGTCTCTGGCGGGGCTTTTTTTAAAAAAATTTTGCAAAACCGCTTCAGCCCGTAGGGTGCGGCTCCCGCACCGTTCAACGTCACGCAAACCGCCAACCCGTCTCAACACGTATCACAAAATACGGCGTTGACGGTTTATCGGACGTTAAGCGATGCGCACGGTGCACCCACATTTCATATCGACATGGTGACCAAAGGATAGACCCTTTAAACGTTTGGCTCCCGACAGGACCGTCGGCATGATAAGCGCGTGGCGCAGGGGTGAAACTCACAGGGTGCGGGGTTTCAAACTTGGAGGCAGAGCCTCCGGGAAGCATTACCAGGCGGAGCCTGGGAACGAAAAAAAGTGGCTTCACCACCCTTGTCGCCGGAGGCTTTTTCTATGGCTGAATAGTGACGATAAACGCAGAATTATTCGTCGAGGACCTGATCGCAGAATTGGTCGATGGCTTTGAAAACCTCGGTCATAAAGGCCATCTTTTCCTCATCGGCCTGTTCGACGAGGTCGAGGAGGTGGGGGTTAATGCGGGCGTGGAATTTTTTGTGGGCGTCATGGGCAACTTTGCCGGTGGGGGAGAGTTTGAGCAGGACCTCCCGGTCCGATTTTTCGTCTTTCATCCGAATCACCATCTCTTTATCCACAAGCTTTCGGATGACTTGGGAGACGGCACCCTTGGTGACCCCCTGAAGGGCTGCGAGATCGGTCATATTGATACCGGCGTTCTTGCCGATGGCCTCGATGGTATGGATTTCCGAGGGGTAGAGAAGAGTCTCCGTCCCGAAATATCGAGGGGTTTGCTCAATCCGCTTCATCTTGTTGAAGATCTTATGAAACAAAAAATCGACGGAGGCAAATTTGATGTGGAAGGTCTCGTCATTCATGGCGTGAATGTATAGTCTCTAAACCGTTTTGTCAATGCGAGGGGAGGGGGGCACGCAAACCCATTTTCGATAAGGTGTCACCTTTCTGATTCTACCGTTGTGGCCCTTATCGCTGCATTAAAAAATAAATAGAAGCGGTGGTTTTCCATCATGCATCTGCTTCTTGTTTGTGCCGACGGATCGTCTATAAAGCAAAGGGCAATTTAACCACGAACCACACGAAAACCGCGAACAGGGTAGCACTCAGCTGTCCCAAAAAGAAGTTGAATTTTGGATTTTTTTCGTGTTTTTCGTGGCTCATAAATTATTTGGCAACTATTCAGCTTATGCCTTCGGCGGCCCTGACGGGGGCTAAACTTTTGCCTGATTTTATAAAGACGGGTTTAACAAACAGGTCTTAAAAATATATTTCAGATTTACGTCGACCCCAATGCGGATGTGATTTGACCCGACAAGCGAGTCGTCTTCTCCTGCGTCTTCGCCGTGACATGGGGACAAAGCGCATTCGCAAGTAGCTTTCAAGGTGGCACGCCTTGCCGCCGGAGGCTGCTTTTCATGAGCTGAATAGTTACAGGTATT
This sequence comes from Desulfoluna sp., assembly GCF_030145185.1. GTDB lineage: Bacteria > Desulfobacterota > Desulfobacteria > Desulfobacterales > Desulfolunaceae > Desulfoluna. The sequence goes on from NZ_JAQYWB010000069.1 coordinate 20,641, forward strand.
TTTGCCCAACCCAGATATTTCACGAGTTGAGTAAATGTCCTGTCGCCTGTCCCCTCATTTTCTCTCATTTCTCATTTTCTCATGATAGGTTCTCGGTGTTCTTGTAATTTTCATCGGTGCGGTTATCCCGACGGCCAGATGGGCACGCTTCGCGCTTTGCCCATCCTACGGGCCTTCGTTGTGTGGGCGGTGATGATGGTGATGGCGGTGTTGGTGTGAGAACTGTAAGCGTATGGGGCCTGTCCCTGTTTTTTCCCATTTCTACCCTATTTTTCAGCAGTGCTGTTTTTCGGGCGCACCCAGGGAAATACTGCTGTTCCTCTACGACGCCGTTGGCAAAGCCCAGCGAGAACCTGCTTTCAAGGTGGCACACCTTGCCGCCGGAGGCTTTTTTTTGTTGTGACCGAATCGTCACATCATTTTTTCAACAAAGGTTCTCACGTATCGAACACTCGACAAGATGAGCGCCAAACCCACACCGATATAGATAACCGCTAAATAGTGTTTCGGAAATGAGGAGTGGCGAAGTACGGCTCCCATCGTCACCATCACAGGAATAATCAGATAACTTTTCCAGGACATAAAGGCGAATAAGCAGCGTTTTTCCGTCATCAAATGGATTCGTTGTAAATTTTTATCCACGATCTTTAAAAATCCAAAATGGTGAGCCAGCAATGCGATGATCACTCCCGCTCCTGCAAACAGAAGCGCGCTTTTCGTGTCTGTCGCAGACAGCCATATAAAAGCCAAATGCAAGAGCATGATCCCCACGGAGATCCAAACCATCCCGGCCAGAAAGAAGAGCAGATGATTGGTTGCCGCCGGTTTATTTTTGTCTGTTTTTTTCATACTCCGTCCTGTCTTCTGCCCGGTGCAGGCCTTCATGCATACCGTCGAATCGTATTCGCCATCAAGGATGGCGTCACCTTGTTACTGTCGGGTAACTGCCGGAAAGTTTGGCCAGGTTCACCCGGATGAGCCTGTTGGAAAGTGTGGCGGCAAAGAGATCGGCTTCGGCTTTTGCGAGTTCCGCTGCGGCCTCAAGTTTTGCCGTGTTGAGCCGAAGGCCGGTATCATCCAGATCGGAAGCAATTTTCAAGGCATCTTTCCTGAATTCGACCACCTGCGTTGCAAGATCTATCATCTGGTTGCTGTATTGTAAATTCGTGTATTCTTTTTTTATGTCCCTTCGGACCTCATTTTTGATTCTCTTATAATTTTTCTGGGCCTGATGACGAAGGGCTTTTCTCTGGCCAAGAACGGAGCTTTTTTGTCCGAAATCAAAAAGCGTCCAACTCAGGGAGACCCCGACCACCCCGACATGGTTTTTGATAACGTGAAAATCGTTCTCATAATTATAAAGGGCATAAAGGTTCATATCGGGCAGGTACTCTTTTTTGGCGGCATCCACGGCAAGGCCTGCTTTTTTTAATGTCAGATCGGCAATGACCAGTTCATGACTCTGGGAAAGCGCATGGCTGTCATACTGGGCAAGGGTTTGTGTTTTAACGGACGCCTCCAGAGTGTCATCAAGGAGTACCCCGGCGTCTAAGGGGCGCCCGGTCAGGTCGTTTAGCATGTACGATAAATTGGCGATCCTGTTTTCAAGGGAGAGAAGGTCCTGGCTCCGGTTCAGCAGTCCGGCTTTGAGGCCGCTGATCTTAAGGGGGAGGGCGACCCCAGACGCGAAAGCGTTTTCTGCATCGGACAGCTGGGCTTCCTCAAGTTTTATCCGAAGCTCGGCTTCTTTTTTCTGGCGTCCGGCAATGAGGATTCCATAATACACCTTCTTCACGGCGTATTGTATGTCCCCCCTTGTCTTATCTCGTTCTTCCCTCGCAATGTTTACATCGGTGTCAGCAATGTCCACACCGGAATTGATTTTAAGAATCTGTGTGATCGGTTGGACCACCATGGCGGTCAGATTCATAAAGGACGCGTCATGGCCCTTTAAGGGGATGCCGGAGGGCGGTATCATGGGACTCAGATTGCTTGGCAGGGCAGATGCGATGGTTCCAGCGCTCAGTGTGTAGTCCAAGGGGTTGGTCGCACGACCGCCGGTGCCGAGTGCCATCAGCCTGGGATAGTAATGGCTGCGCATCTCTTTGAGTCTCTGTTGCTTTTCCCGAACCTGGGAATTTTTTATTTCCAACCCCGTGTTTTTTATAAGGGCTTGCTCGATGGCCTGGTTCAGGGTCAGCGTCTCTGCCCCAAGTGCGGGCGCGGTGTGAATCCCGGCACAAAAGACCAGGAACAATGACAGTTTGATTAGCTTATTCATTCGTTGGTTCATTTTATTTATCGACCTTCATGAGCCGTACCCATCAGCAGGGCATAGATCACTGGGATGATGATTAGAGTCATGACCATGGAAAAAATCACTCCCACTGAAAAGACACTGGCAAGCGGCGCCCAAAGGGGAGATCCAGACACGATCATCGGTGTGACGCCCACCGCCGCGGCCATGGAGGTCAAAAAGATGGGTCGGAGCCTTCTGGAGCCCGCATGCATGGCGGCGTCCCTCGGGTTCATCTCCTCTTTGAGGACCAGCTCATCGGCATAGTCCACAAGAATAATGGAGTTTCGGATGACGATCCCCACGAGGCTGGTTAACCCCACAAAGGCCGTAAAGCCAAAGGGGTTGTCCGTAATGATCAGGCCAAGAATGGCACCAAAAAGCGTCAGGGGGATCGCGAGCATGACGATAAATGGCTCTCGAGAGTTTTTAAACTGGAAGAGAAGGATAAGATAAATAAGGACCACGCTGACAACCAGCGCCGCAGCCATCTGGCTGAAGGTCGAGACCTTTCCTTCGTATTCACCGCCATACTCGATGCGGTATCCAGGGGGGAGTTCGAGGGCGTCGATGGCCGGCCGTATTTTTTTCAGGACGGTTGAAGGCAGGACCCCTTCATGGGTAAAGGACCGGACGGTCAGGGTCCTGACGCCGTTTCTGTGAGCGATTTGCCCTGTCTGCCAGGTGGGTTGAAGACCGGCCACCTCTCTGATGGGGATGCTGCGGCGGGTCACCGGCGAGACGATTTCCATGTTTTTGAGGTCATCAAAATCTTTGCGGGCGTCTTTCTCAAGACGAAGGATGATGTCGATACTGTCTTCCCCCTCCAGCATGGAGGAGACGGGAAGCCCGGAGAACCCGGCAGCGACCTGACCGGCAATGATACCGCTGGTAAAACCCAGCTTGTTTGCGATGGTGTCATCGATATTAAGATGTACATAATAGCTGTCGTAACAATCGGTATGGACCAGCTTGCTTCCCTCGGTCCCTTTGATAAGGGTGGTGATCTTGCGGGCAATCTCTTTCAGCTGTTCTGTCTCATATCCTGTGATGCGTACTTCCAGGGGAGCGTCAACCGGAATTCCCTGCTGGAACCCCATCATGTTGACCCTGCCGCCCGGAACCAGCTCATCGGCCCGTCTCTGGTATTTTCGGATGATGTCGTTTACCGCCTCAACCGAGACGGTATTGACAAGAAGCAGCCCGTAGCTTTCGCGGGGAAATTTCGGGGCAAAGCTGTAATACACCCGGGGGGGGCTGGTACCGACAAAGGAGGCAAAATCTTTAATTTGGCTGTCCCCGGAGAGGAGGGCCTCAATTTTTTTAACCGCCGCATCGGTGACCTCAAGTTTTGTATCCCGGGCCATGTTGATCTCGATGACAAACTGGGCGCGTTCTGCAGGGGGGAAAAACTTCTGTCTGGCATCCAGCAGCAGGAGGCAGCCGGCTGCCACCACGATCACAGCGAAAATAACCGTCATGGCAGGATGGTTGAACGCTGTAGAGATTGTTTTGTCGTAAATTTTCTGGATGAGATCGAGCAGATTAAAACGTTTTTTTTGATTCTCATCTTTTTTCAGCCCTTTCTTTATAAAGGTATGGCAGAGCAGCGGAGTAATCAGCATGGCCACGGCAAAGGAGGAGAGAAGGGCGATGAGCACGGTGATGGGAAGGGCGTAGATAAAGTCACCCACGGAGCCTTCGAGAAAAAAGAGAAGGGGCAAAAAAGCGGTCACGATGGCAAGGGTTGCCGTCAAAACCGGAACAAAGAGTTCCGAGGCGCTTTTCCATGCGGCATCCCATGTCGTCTCCCCCGAGTCCAGTTTTTCAACATAGTTGTCGGCAATGACAATGGCATCGTCCACCACCATGCCGAGGACCACAATCAGGGAGGCAAGGGACACTTCATGAAGCTCGATTCCGATCAGATTCAGCAGGGTGAATGTCACGGCGATGGTGATGGGAATGGCCATGGCAGCGATGGATGCGACCCGGATGGGGAGCAGCAGAACGGTGACGAGGATCACCGCACCAACGGCGATAAAAAACTCCCGAATAAAATTGCCAATGCTTTCGGACACCACTTCGGGCTGATTGTTGATGGTTGTAAAATGGATATCGGACGGAAAGCGTTCGATGCATTCGGCAAGTTTTGTCTGAATCCTCTGTCCGAAGGTCACAATATTGTAACCCGGCTGCATCTGCAGAGAGAGGATGAGGGTGTTGCTCTCTTTCCCGTTGATCCGAATTTTGGATTTCGGGTCCTTCATCTTCCGCTCGACCTTGGCCACGTCGCGGACACGGAGAAAATTACCCTGGGGAGAGACAAAAATCTGCTGATTCTTCACCTGTTCAACCGAATTGTACAGCCCTGAGGCATGGATGGGGAGGCTGGAGAGTTCGGTGTCGATGTTTCCGGAAAAACTGACAGCGTTCTGTGTTTTTAAGACCGTCATCAGCTGCGCGAGGGAGAGCCCGTATTTTGACAAGGCCTGTGAATCCGCAGAGACACTGATCTGCTCCTCCTGAAAGCCGGAAATATTGATTCGGCCCGTGCCCTTGACGGTCCGTAAGGCATCGCCCACTTTTTCCAGGTAGGCTTTGAGTTCGCTGTAACTTCGTTTGTCGGATTCTATGGCGATGAGCAGCGCGACGGTATCCCCGAAGTCGGAATCGACCACCGGCCCGATCACGCTCTCAGGAAGTTTTCGTTTCTTAAACTGAGACAGGCTCAGCCGGAGTTTGGACCAGAAGCCTTCGGTGTCCTTAACCCATTCATGCAGGGCCACGGTGATCACCACGTATCCGTCTTTGGTCTTCGAGGTGGTCTTTTCCTGATTTATTTCCCCGTAGGTGAAGAGCTGTCTCTCCAGTTTTCGGGTGAGCTGGTTTTCAACCTGCAGCGTGGTGGCTCCGGGATAAAAGGCAACCACGAGGCCTTTGTATACCGTTATTTTAGGCGTGGCTCTCCTGGGCATTGTCAGGAGTGCCTCGGCCCCTAAAATCAGAATGAGGATACTGATAACGGTGATAATATGACTGTTTTTCAGAGATGATTTGATGATATTCATGGTCGGTCACTGTCCCTGTTTGTCATGACAGTCATTCCGTCGGTCAGTTTTTCCTGCCCCGCGGTCACAACCAGATCTTCCAGGCTCAAACCGGTCTCCACCATGACGTCAGACCCTGAAAAGGAAGACAGGGTGATTCTCTTTTTGGAAACCGTTCGGGATTGGGGGTCAACCACAAAAACATGGAGCAGATTGTCCGGGGCTCTTAACACCGCTGCGCCGGGGATGGTAAGCGTTGTGACCTTTTTCCCAATATCTATCTTTGACAGGGCGATCATTCCGGCCCGCAGAATATGGTCTGGGTTTAAGACCTTGATTTTTACATTAAACGTCCGGGTAAGGGGATCGGCCACGGGGGCAATCTGGGTGACGGTTCCGGTAAAGTTACCCGTCGCAAGGGCCGGAACGGTGACCCGGGCCTTCTGCCCTACCTGTATCAGGTCAATTTCTGATTCAGGCACTGCCATGCGGGCCTCGACGATGGATGTACAGACCACGGTAAAACACGGATCTCCCTGGTCCACAACCTCTCCTGCTTCAACCCTTTTTTTGGAAACGAAGCCAGACACCGGCGAGGTGAGGATGGTGTCGGACACCTTTTTTTTATAGATCTGGTAATTCGCCTCGGCTTCGGCTCTGCCGGCAACGATCTTGCTGTAGTCGTTGGGGGTGAGGCTTCCCTTTTTATGGAGCCGTGTCAACCGGTCATATTCAGATTGTATCTCCGTGTATTTGGCTTCAGCAATCTGCAGGCCGCTTTTGTAGTCCGTGGGATCAAGGCGGGCCATGACCTCTCCTTTCTCCACAAATTTTCCTACCTGGACGGTGACCTCTTGGATCTTTCCCGCCACGAGAAATCCTAAGTTTACGGTTTTATCGGGGTGTATGGAGCCGCTCACCGAGATGAGCCGGTCGGTTTCCACTCGTTTCACCTGGGTTGTCGTCACCGTTTTCACGTGATTTTTTCCGTCAGGTGTCTCTTTTAAGCACCCAGCAAATGCCACAAGGCAAAGCAGCGTGAGAAGGGGCCACAAGAGAGGCTGCCTGCGATTTATTTTTATGATCTTCTTGTTCATAGCTTGTTTTCCGTGATGTAAAAGAGTCGATCTATTGGGCTGACATGGTAAAATGATATTAAAATCAGTCGTAAACCGGACAACCTGGGGGGCATGTTCTAAAAAAAACCCGCAGAGTATACGCTTAATACTATATTTTGCAAGCTTTAGAATGATTTAAATATAGGCATAATACCGATACAGTCCCACCCCTTGAGGAACCTTTAGTGCTTGTCCTTGGGGGGCAGGAGGCAGGTTTACACCTCTTGGAACTCGTAACCCCGCGGCTCTCAAGTCGAGGGCTGCGGAATGGGTACGGCACAATTTTAGACATCTTTGGTTGGGTGATTTTATCTCGGGAGAGGTACGACGGGGGCTATATGCATTTTGCCTGTCTCCTGGATTCCTATTGAGAACTTGTGTATGATGCATGCGATTTGAGATATTTTACTGTTTTGTTTGAAATCATTGTACTTCGTTTAGCCGCTGAATCAGGTGTTTTGCTGGTTACAAAGTCTTCAAAAGGCAGGTACATATAAGAACAGCGTTCCGGTTGGAACAGCCTGTGGCGGCGGCCCGGTGTTCCGGACGCCAAGAATATTAAGATAGACCCGCAAAACAATGAATGGCCGTAAATCCAGCAGAAGGCGTCAACAATCATCTTATTGGTTCGGCCAGGAAATGAGAGATGGAGTCACGTGAACAGACGAAAATTTTTAAAAATTGTTTCTGGAATCACCGTGGGGAGTGTTCCTTTTGTTTGGCGCGCCCTGCCGGATCATCTGTTACCCGATGCCATGTCAGGCGCCACCTATCTCGACACAGACACGGTGACCCGAGATAATTTCGGTAATTTTGATGTAAAAGATATCCTCGCCTATCAAAAAAAAATGATCGGAAAGGATATCGATAAGCCGGTTTATCTGGAGCAGTCCGTGGACCCTTTTTCAGCGGGGTATGCCTTGATGAAAAAGTTATCCCCGGCATTGCACAAGGACCTGTCCGTTTTAATCAAACCCAATATCGGAGGGTTTGCCTGGTTTAAAGGGGGAGCCGACAATGGTGTGCTGGGGCGTGTCACGGATATCCGATTTGTGGATGGGATTATAAGCTATCTTACGGAGCAGGGGGTCTCTCAGATCTTAATTGCAGAGGGGTGGGGGATTTCAGATCCCAAAGATTTTGAAAAACTCTGCAGAATCGCCGGCTATGAAAAACTGGCGGCAAAATATCCCCAGGCACGAGTGGTCGATTTGAACTATTACAACGGAGAAGGACCCAATGACGATGAGTGTGTCCCCGTTCAGGTTCCCATGCCAGATGCCGAGGAGCTTAAAACAGGGCTGGTGGTTCCTAAAGTATATCTTGAACACCTTGTAAGCGGCCTCGTCATCAATGTCCCTAAATTAAAAACGCACCGTTTTCCCTTTGTCTCGGCGGGAATGAAAAATTTAATGGGGGTGATCGGTTTTGATGGCCCGGGATTGTATCATCAGAAAAAATGGAAAATGCATGCGGAGCTGACCCCTTATCTAAAAAAACGCGAGTCTCTGACGAAAACAGAGCAGCGGATCGCCTATGCGGACATTCTGGCAAAATTCTCCGCCCGCCTCTGTGATATCTATGGCATTCTTCATCCTCATATCACCTTGATTGACGGGATTCTTGCCGCCGAAGGGGATGGATTTAACCGGTTGTCATCCGTGCCGTTGTGCACCGCCGTGGGAAGCTACAATACCCTGTTTGCCGACGCGGTCGCCGCCAGGCTTTCCGGCTACTGGCTCAATGAAGCGTTGAGGCAGCAATCCGGGTTTCATTGCCCTCCCTATCTGCTCCGCGCAGCGGAAAAGTATACGAAGCGGGATCGCCACCTTGAGGGGATTCGTGTTATCGGCGAGGAGACCCTGCAGAGGAAGGATCTCCGCCTGGGCTTAATCGGATTGTCTGGGATCCATATCCCGGGGAATGCGAAAGATACCTTTCGCGGAGGGCACACGGTGACAGCCCGGTACATGGCGTCTGATCCCGTTGATATTCATGCGGAGATGCTGCAATGGCCCCTTGAGTCCACCTCATGGATCATGTCCGATTGGAAGGGGGGCTCTCTTCCCCCCGGTGTTGCGACCGGCTTTCGATGCCTTTATACAGAGCGGGAATTATGGGTCTTTTTTGTCGCGCATTACAGGTCGGTCGATAAAACGCATGCCTCAGCAGTGAAAAAGGAGGTTGTGGATCTATTCAAGCACGATGTGGTTGAGATTTTTATCGACCCCAGCCCGGATTCTCCCAAAACATATTTTGAATGGGAGTTAAATCCGGCAGCCGAACAACTGGACCTTTCAATCGACCTGAATCATAGAAAATACGATACGAAATGGGATTCGGATTGGAAAGGCCGCTCCTTTGTACACGACGAAAGAAACCTCTGGTACTCTGTGATGCGTCTCCCGTTTAGTCGCGTCGGCAGACCGAAAAAAGGGGACGTGTGGAAATCCAATTTTTTTCGTGTGGAGGGGAAAGGCAAAGATCGCCTCTACATGGCCTGGCAACCGACAGGAACGGACAAACCGGCGTTCCATCGACCGGATGCATTCGGGCAGCTGGTTTTTGCGTAAAGGATCGAGAGTCTGCTCCTTGTGAATGCAGGCTAAATCATCCCAATTGATTCATGATTATAAGAGCGGACGGAAAGAGTCGATCCTCGTTGCCGTCTTCTTCCGCAGTGTTCAAAACGGGGTATAATCATAAGGATTGATAGAACAACGGGCTCTGGGAAAGTGTCACTGTGCGGCAGACACCTTTTTACAGTTAGTAATCCACAAGGGCACGTTCGATGACCATCGAGGTATCGATGTTTGACGACCGAAAAAAACTTTCCACATCGACCCGATCTTTTTCGCCAGACTTCTGAAGATGAAAATTGAAATCCTGAAGTAGAGCGTAAAAGGAATCAAATATTGCTTTTTTCGAATGGAGACAAATTCGACAAACACGTTTAATTTGATGAAAATTAGCAAAATGTTGCATGACTATAAAAAAACATACGGCAGAAAGATAACGAGACCCTGGAAGCAGGGATAGGCCAGGATAGAATGTCATGACATTAATCTTGCCAGCATCATCGTCAAGGTTGACCGTTAAGGAGCAAGAAATATCCAGACCCGTTTTTTTTTGATAAACAAAATATTCGAGCTGAGGCCCGTCAATGCAGAAATTCATGCCATAACGTTCAAATAAATCAGGAAGATGAGATGTCATGAAAGTAGAGACCTCGGGGTGGGGAAGAAAGGCATTCATAGTTGGTCTCCAGTTGGATGAGCGGCGAAGAGATTACAAAAAAAAGCCCCACGCCGATCGGGTCAATTTTGTATACGCGCTATCAACCATGGTTTGCTGATCTTTGTCAATGGCTTTCATATTCTGATGGTTAAACTTATTTTAAATGGTAACTATTCAGCTCATGAACAGCAGCCTCGGGCTGCAAAAAGGTGAAGCCACTTAGCCCGGATATTTCATGAGAAAACAATCAGGGCTAAGGAATAATTATTAATTACAGTTCTTTACGGTAATATTTTCAGTCGTTTCAAAAATGCAAAATGTAATCCACGGTATTCTGTCTGATTTTCTCACCCTTCGGGCGAGCCGGGTGCACTCATCTGCCGCGTTATCAGAGCTT
>NZ_JAQYWB010000144.1 GCF_030145185.1 Desulfoluna sp.
CGCTCATATGCAAGGCATCAGAGCTGAAGATGTAGTGGTTTACCTCAAAGCTCTGATAACGCGGCAGATGAGTGCACCCGGCTCGCCCGAAGGGTGAGAAAATCAGACAGAATACCGTGGATTACATTTTGCATTTTTGAAACAACAGAAAATATTACGACAAAGAGCTGTAATGATGAATTATTCCTTAGTTCTGATTGTTTTCTCATGAAATATCCGGGCTATGGATTCCTCCGTTGTCCGTTGTTGTCCACAGGCATATGATACAGCTCTTCTTTCATCAATTTTATCAGGGCATCCCGGTCATCGCCCTCAATGGCAGGCGCAAGCATTCTTGTGCCCACAAAAAGAGAATACCCAATACGCGACAGAAGGTGGGCCCGGTGTGAATCCCCAGAGTTCTCCAGGAATATTTCGAACAGATACTGGATCCGCATCGAGTCGACCTTCTCCAGATAGCGCAGTGCCAGTGGGTCCCGCTGTGCCCATGACCGGATACTGGTCTCCGGCCCATGGGGGAGATTGTTTGAATTTTCAACAATCGCATCAAAACGCGCCGCCGCCCCTGCAGCTTTGCCCGCCGGCTCCATGTGGCCCACGGTCCAATGCTCTACCCAGTGTTGAAGCATGCGCTCCAGATAGTCTTCCCGGCCTTTAAAGTGGTGGTAAAAAGACCCCTTTGTGAGGTTTAATTTTTTGCACAAGGCATCAATGGTCAATTGTTGAATGCTGCACTCCGCAAGGAGGTTAAGGCCGGCATCAAGCAGGTCCACGGCACTGCGCCGAATCTTTTTGACTGTCATCTCTTTTGTTTTATTCAACATCCATCCGCCTTTCAGTTAAGTACCATACGGTATGGTATGTTTACAGAATTTACGAAACGGAGTCAAGCCGATATATGGCCATTTGATCTGCAATGGAGAGATCGACAGACGAGAAAACAGATAATAATGAGCGTTCAATGCCTTCCATATAATTGATGAGATTTTAAAAAACTTGATAATTATAAGGACTTTGCCCACAATAGCTTACGGTTTAATGAATTCTGAAAGGCAACGGTTCTCTCGTTCCCAGGCTCCGCCTCAAAGCTTGAAACCCAGAAATCTGTAAGTGTCACCCCAGGCAGGCCCGCCGGAGTTATTCCGTCTAAAATCAACCCGTGAATTGACACGGAAGCACCGGCAGCTCATGGTCTTACGCCATCCGTTGCCACCCCGCTCCCGTCACGCGAATGTGGACGCGAGGCACCCAGGGTACCTCCAGCCGGAGAGCATTCGCAAACCCGATTTCAAGATGGCTCATCTTGCCGCCGAAGGCATAACCCGGCTCGCCCGAAGGGTGAGAAAATCAAACAGAATACCGTGGATTACATTTTGCATTTTTGAAACGGCCGAAAATATTACGGCAAAAAACTGTAATTACTCATTATTCCTTAGATCTGATTGTTTTCTCATGAAGTATCCGGGATAAGCTGAATCGTTAGTCTGAAAGAAGGCTTTATGGATAGTCACTGATAACTATAAAAGGAGTTCTTTATGGCTGAAGAAGTGGAAGTTGGATGTGCTCGGCCCACAGGGGGGCCATTAGGAGAAACAGTCGAAGTGACCGCAGAGGAAAAAAGCAAACCCGTTAAAAAGGAGGCATCAATGGTTCATGTGGGAGAAAAAGTCCCGAATTTCGTCGCACCAGGATACCAGCAGGGAAAATTCATGAACATCCAGTTATCCGATTACCTGGGCAAGTGGGTGATCCTGTGTTTCTACCCGGGTGACTTCACCTTTGTCTGAGCGACTGAAATTTCTGCGGTCGCAGAAAAATATGCTGAGTATCAGAAACTGGGTGTTGAAGTACTTTCCATGAGCATTGACAGCATGTTCGTTCATAAAATGTGGGATGACCATGAATTGTCCAAGATGGTTGGCAAGGGAATCCCTTTCCCCATGCTGTCAGACGCTGGTGGCAAAATTGGGCGCTTGTTCGGAATTTTTAATGAAGCGGCAGGCGTCGAAAACCGGGGCCGATTTATCATTGATCCAGAGGGTGTGTGTCAGGGATATGAGGTACTGACGCCGCCGGTAGGTCGCAATATTGAAGAATCGCTGCGGCAGGTGCAGGCGTTCCAGCTGGTTCGTGAAACCAAGGGCGGGGAAGCCACTCCTTCGGGTTGGCGTCCAGGGAAAAAAACCTTGAAGCCAGGTCCAGATTTGGTGGGAAATGTCTGGAAAGAGTGGAAAACAGACATGGCCTTCGATTGATTCAAATGCCCCCCCCTTTTAAGCATGTCATAGGCCGCTCCTTCTCTATACGGGAGCGGCTTATGATTGATGGAATCAAAGCCCTGGCCAGTCCCGAAACGGCCACGGCTTCTGCTCCGTATTGTAGGTCAGGAAATCGACAATCTGAGAAAGATAAACCCCCAGGTTTTTCCCGAAACGCATGATTTTTTCATTGGGACGACGCGTCACCAGACTACAGATCAACTGAAACAGGGCAAGGGCAACAACAATGCCCAGGGCGATCCGTGATGCGATCCAGAAAGCAAGCATAAACACAGCCCGAATACCTTGAGCCGCACGACCGCTGCCACTCTCTAATTTTGTTTCCATGGATGTCTCCTTTTGTTGGAATTCCGTACGTATAAAAAGGCTCTATCGACCTATCTAACCCACATCTTTCCTGATAGTTATCTGTAATAACATATTATTACCTTAACTTGATCGTTTTCTCATGAGAGATACGGGCTAAAGCCAAGGTTAGCCTACTATAAAGCTTTTTTGGAAAAAAAATCACGCAAGAAGAAAACATCATGGCATGCCATTCACTATCCTATTCTTTTTGCCTGTCCCCTGATCCCGATAGAATCGTTCCGTCACCGTTCTTAAAAATCTACACCGGAGACGGATAAAATGTCCAACGGTCCAGTATTTTCTCCCTGGCTCTGACAGCACATTCTTGACATTTTCTGGTTTCGAGCGTAAATATTTGACGTTATTTCACAGCTTACACGGTTCTGCCGAAAAGGAGTTTTCTTTTTATGTTTACACCCGTACGAGAGCTTGTTTGTTTCGTTGCCGCCCGGTAGCGAATGAAACAAGGGTCTTTTCTGCCAGGGACTTTCCCCGGCACCCCAGTCATGATTGCAGGCGCGTTTATCAAACGATAGAATCGTGGCCTGTTCCCCTCTTTCATTCCCCGCACTATTGGTGCATCTGCCGCTCCGGCAACGATATCCAAGCAAGAAAAAAAGTTTAAACACTCGCAGGCAAAGAACAAAACCACCCCCACACGCCATGTTTATGGTCTGTGGATGCGAAGGAAAAAACATTGGATATCACCATTCGAAAAACCACCAAAAAAGAGCTGAAACAGATAAAAACCATTACCGGCGAGACTCTCCGGGGCTGTGACCCCGCATGCCTCCCAGAAGAGGCCATCGACAACTGTATCGAGAGCGGGACATCGAACCGTGAATTAGAACGCCTGGGCCTGTCCCCTGAAATGGCGAAACACTGGCAAACCCAAATCAAACCAGAGGAATCACTGGCCCGGGTCACCAGGGTTCGAAAAAACCTCTTCTGCGTCAACGACGGAGTCCGGGAAATCACCACCCCGGCCACGGGCAGGCTCTACAAAGCAACGGCCAAAGGTGCGCTGTTCCCTGCCGTGGGCGACTGGGTGATCATCGACCAGGGCCTGCGCATCGTCTCGGTGCTTCCAAGGCAAAACGCCCTCCTGCGAGGTGCCGCCGGAAACCATGGAAAGGAATCCGCCACGCAAAGCCAGGTGATTGCCGCCAATATCGACACGGTGTTTGTGGTCTGCGGCCTGGACCGGGATTTTAACCTGCGCCGTATCGAGCGGTACCTTACCCTTGTCTACACCTGTGGCTGTACGCCGGTGGTTCTCCTCACCAAAGCAGATCTCCATGACGATATCTCACCGTTTCTGGCCGATGTGGAGTCCATCGCCTTTGGGGTACCTGTACACGGCATATCATCCATCGCAAAATCTGGGATAGACGCCCTGTCCCCCTACCTTCTACCCGGACACACCGTGGCCCTTCTCGGATCGTCTGGAGCCGGCAAATCAACCCTGGTAAACGCCCTGGCTGGCGAAGAGATTCAAAAGACACGGGAGGTGAGCAGCGTCGTCGGAAAAGGGGTTCACACCACCACCACCCGGGATCTGATCCGGCTTCAGACGGGAGCCCTCCTCATCGACAACCCCGGTATGCGAGAGATCGCATTCTGGGAAACAGATGGACTTGGGAGTTCCTTTCCAGAGATCCATCGACTGGCCCGGGAGTGTCGTTTTTTCGACTGCACCCACACCAGCGAGCCCGGGTGCAGCGTCCAATGGGCCGTGGGCCGAGGTGATCTCTCTTACGAACGCCTGGAGAGTTTCTTCAAGCAGAAAAAAGAGCTCGACTTCCTGAAAAACCGGGAAGATCTGGGTGCCAGCAGGTTGGAGAAAAAAAAGGGGCAATGGCTCGCAGGGGAAATCAAAAAAATGAAAAAAATGGGGAAGATGAAGCATTGAAGAATACAAACCTGATCATAAGACACGAAACAAAAAAGGACATCAACACCATCACCCACGTCACCGTGGCGGCGTTCATGCATCTTGAGATCAGCAGCCAGACCGAACACTACATCGTCCATGCCCTGCGAAGGGCGGGTGCACTGTCCCTCTCTCTCGTGGCAGAGATGGACGATCAGATCGTGGGGCATCTGGCATTTTCCCCGGTCTCTATCGCAGACGGAAGCACTGGATGGTATGGATTGGGCCCCATCTCCGTGCTGCCCGGATTCCAGAAGCAAGGCGTCGGCACCGCCCTCATCCGCGAAGGGATCGGGCAGCTGAAACAAAAAGGAGCACAGGGCTGCGCCTTGGTGGGGGACCCGGAATATTACAGGAGGCACGGCTTTAAAAACAATCCGGGCCTTGTATATGAAGGAATTCCCCCAGAGTTTTTCATGGTGCTGCCCCTTGGCAACACCCTACACCGGGGCCGGGTCACCTTCCACGAAGGATTTCAGGCCACACGATAGCAAACAGGGGCCCCCACCGACGGGGTGGGGACACCTTAACCCGGATATTTCATGAGAAAACAATCAGGACGAAGGAATGATTCGTAATTGCAGTTCTTCGCAGTCATATTTTCCGTTGTTTCAAAAATGCAAAATGTAATCCACGGTATTCTGTCTGATTTTCTCACCCTTCGGGCGAGCCGGGTGCACTCATCTGCCGCGTTATCAGAGCTTTGAGGTAAACCACTACATCTTCAGCTCTGATGCCTTGCATATGAACGCACCCA
>NZ_JAQYWB010000002.1 GCF_030145185.1 Desulfoluna sp.
CGGCAAAGCCAACCGCCCCCCTCCATCCCTTCTCAATGGCCGAACTCATCACCTCGGGAATGTCCACATGCACCTCGGCTCGCTGGCCTGACGCGAGAACAGCCACCGGCACCCCGGCCCCGGTGTTTTCGTTTTCATCGGCCAACACCCGGGTTATCGACCCCTCAACGGGAGATTCCAAGCGGGTGTAACCCAGCTGGCGCGTGGCCAGATCCCGCTTCTTCCCGATGGACGTCACCTGGGCCGTGGCCGATTCCCAGGACGCCCGCGCTCGATCCAGATCACTCTTGGAGATGTTGTCGTTTTCCCAGAGACGCCTCGCCCGTTCATAGGAAAGAGACGCATTGCGCGCCTGGGCGCTGGCCTGATCGAGCCCCGCCTCCGCCTCCTGCACCCGCAACCGATAGTCCCGATCATCCAAAGCGGCCACCAGGTCCCCCTTTGCAAGGGAATCCCCCACCTTCACGGCGATCTCCTTCAAGGTGCCGGGGACCTTGAAACTCAACTTGGACTCCACCGATGACAGGGCATATCCGGAAAAAATCCGAGCCACTTCCGAGTCCACCCGCACGACCCTTTGTACCCGCACCGGCCTCAAGCGAACGACCTCTTCCGCCTTCTCTTCGGCACACCCAACGAGCCCCAGCACCATCAGGAACCCAGCCAAAACGAGCCTTCCCACTACCCGACCGACCATGCCCTCTCCTTATGCCCACCCACTATTCGTTGATATGATTGCCCTGCCAGAACGCGACAGAGATGCTTCCCGTTTTATCGGTAAACCTTACCTCCCCGCCTCCGACAAGGCGTTTCCCAGCGCACGGACCATCTCTTTTCCGGCGTCCCCGGAGAGATCCACCTGGCCCAACAGACGCTGGAGGCGCAACACCCCCACCATGTGATCGTAGACGGCATTTTCCGAGGCGATACGTGCATTCACGGCGGTGTTCTGAGCATCCAGCAGGGTGATCACCGCCACCGCCCCTTCACTGTACGCATCGGTGACCAGGGCGAGGTTTTTCTCCGCGGCATCACGGGAGGCTGCAACCAACCCGATGGTGGCCCCGGAGACCTGCACGGCAAGGGCAGCATCTGTCATTTTCTCGGCCAGAAGTGTCATGGTATGACGCCGTTTCAGAGACAGAGCGGCGGTTTCTCCGGCCACCTTCCGCAGGTCGGCCAGCCGCTCCCCCCCGGTCACAAGCGGAAAACTCGCCTGGATGGCCACATGCCACTCCCGCTCCTCAAAGGGGTCCCGCACCTGATCGTATCCATGACGATCCAACACCTCCGTCACCCCCCCCTTAAGCGCCACATCCGGCAGATAAAAGGCCCGTTTGAACCCCTTGATCCGGCGACGACCCGCAGAAAGGGCGTGATCAATCTGCAATAGCTCCGGGGAGGCCTCCCATCCCACCGCCACAAGAGTCGCCACCAGGGCGTCAAATTCGGTGGGACGATCCAGCATC
This sequence comes from Desulfoluna sp., assembly GCF_030145185.1. GTDB lineage: Bacteria > Desulfobacterota > Desulfobacteria > Desulfobacterales > Desulfolunaceae > Desulfoluna. The sequence continues at coordinate 1,470 of NZ_JAQYWB010000002.1, forward strand.
TCCTGAAATCGCAGATGCGAGGTCAGAAGCACCCCCTGATCATCCGCTCCGGCCCCCACATCCACCCCCTCGGTCACCGCCAACCCGCAAAGACGCTTGAGGGCATTACCGGCATACTGGACCTGGGCCCTGATCTTCAGCAACTCCGTACGATTCTTCGCCACCTCACTCTCCCAGCGGAAAAGCTCCGACGGGTTGAGAACCCCGGCCTGCTTCCGGGCCCGGGCCCGCGCCAGGTTCTCCTGGGTTAACCCCAGGTTCCCCTCACGGACAGCGGCCAGGCTGCGGGCCTTAAGCAGGGTGATATACGCCTCTCCGGCGGCGAGCGCCTTGTCAAGAACACGCGCCTGCTGCTGCGCCTCCCGGGATCGCTGAAAAAGTTTCGTCGCGCTGTAACCGCTCACCGCCGCCTCTGAGTAGAGCACCTGGGTCAACGTCAGAGTCCCCTTGATACTCTCCTCAGATTCCGTGCCCATGCTCTTCTCCGCGCTGTTCTCATCGATCCTGAGACCCGTCACCGAGGCGTCAATGCGGGGAACGAGGTTGGCCAGAGCCTTGTTCACATCCTGGGCCTGGGCCTCCACCCGCCGAGCCTCTGACGCCAGCCCGGGGTTGTAGAGACGGGCCAGGGTCATGGCCTCGGAGAGGGTCAGGACCACCGGCTCGGGGGCCTCAGCCCCCACCTTGTCCGCCTGACGAAAGAGCTCCCACGCCGGAGAAAACCCAATGGCTTTGGCCGTGGCCACATTAATGAGGGGGGTCCCCTCCACCGACCACTCTTCACGAGCCGTCCCCAGGGACTCGCCGCGGGCCATGCTGTAGAGAGTCAAGGCCGTGCGCCGGGCCAGCCGCCGCAGCTCACCCTGGGGCTCTGATCCGAAGAGGAGCCCTGCCTCCACATCGCCCCTCCCGCCCATGGCATACGAAGGGCATTTCCGCAGGATAAGGTTTCCGGCCACCTCGGCCATGCCCTCTGGCGAAAGGCCTGGAAACGGAGAAAAAATAACCCCATCCGTCTCCTCGGGCACCGCCCCAATCATGGCATCCGCACGGGCGGGGACGATTCGCAAGGCCCACTGTTTTCCACGCATCGAGGAGAGGTCCGCCACAAAATCGGAAATCTGCGGGAGGACCAGGCCAGCATGTTCATCCACCACCAGGGTCACATGATCCAAGCGCAGGGCCTCAAAAAACTGCTCCAAACCAGAACGAAACAAAGGCCCCACCACGATGGCATGAAAATCGGGTCCTCCTTCGGCAGCCCGCGTTAAAAGATGGGTGGCCAGCATCGGCTTTGCCCAGTGTCCCCGCTGGGCTGCCACGCCGGAGGCCACGTACCCCATCGCCACCCCGAAGGAGACCCTGGGATCCTCCTCCAGGGCCCTGAAAGCGGTCTCCAGGCCTTCCGCTGTCCACGCGCCGTCCGTCATCGTCTCGGACGCCAGCTCGACCACCAGCTCCGGACTGGCCAGGGTGGCGAGCTCCCGCTGCACGCTGGCGCGAAAGTCGGAAAGGGTAGAGGCAGGACCCGCCGTGACAGCACCCACCACCACACGCCTCATGTCTGCATGGGAACAAGGCACCCCGATCAGGCCAAAAACCACCCACAGCCACGCCAACCCTGCCCATCCCCCCCTCATCGCGCCACCCTTTCGCATCAAAGTCTCCTTGCAACCGCCCTGTGATCCGGAACCGGAAGGCCCAGAATCTGTGTCATACTCTCAGCCATATAGCAGGCCGTACCATTGAGAAATGCCTCGTCGTACTGGGTCAAATCAAAGGCGATCAGGACCGCCTCCCGTTCCAGAATGTAGTACTGCAGCTGCGCCATGACGTTGATATACCAGTACTGCACAAAGGCCTCGCTCAGCCCCGGAACATGATCGCGGACAAAATGCCGTAACTTTTGGGGTTCTTCCAGCCGCATCAACGCGCGGGAGGACTTCGGATGCAGCTCCATGCGAGACCGAACCATCAGGGTCCCGTACCACCCTGGAACCCCCGGGCCGAGCAGGGCGCGAAGGCATCGGTGCATCATGTAACCCATCGCATCGGACACCTGCTGCAACGTGGAATATGTCCCAGAGTCCAGAATGCCAAACAAACCGGGCAAATCGAGTTTCTCATCCATGATGTGGCGAAGACAGGCGAGGTAGAGTCCCTCTTTGTTGGTAAAATGGTAATTCACCGAGGAGAGAGAGGTCCCCGCCTCCTTGACGATTTCGCGAATTCCGGTTCCCCCCAGACCTTTTCGGGCGAACAACTCCCCGGCCGCATCAAGAATAGCCTGGCGGGTCGACTTACAGGACGACCGATCCGATAACGTCTCTGGCATGGCAGCAATATCCGTTCAGGTGGGGAGAGGAGACTCTATTTACGATATGAATTCGGGATCCAGGTAAGAAACATTGTTATATGAGATATACGAACGTTCGTTCGACTGTCAATCATTTTTCGCGGAGAGCCTGCAAAAAGATGTTTAAAAAACCCGGTAAGGCAGGCGAAGGCTATCTCACGAGGATCAGAGGTTTTTTTGGAGGACGCATGATGGTTAAGGCCTGACGAAGGGCAGAGCGTAAAGGCACCCTCAGGTCCGAAGGGTGGCCTTCAATCGCGTGGGATGCAAAAGGAGATCCAGGGCCACAAAGATGTCCGGACACACAAGATCTGCAGAGAGAAGAGCCGGAGACGCAGCCCCCTCAGGGCCAGTAATCGCCATCCCGACACAGGCGAGACTCAACATGCGGCAGTCGTTGCGGCCATTGCCCACCGCCACCACCCCTTCAGCTCCCAGACTCTGAACATAGGCGGCTTTCTGGTCCGCCTCGCCTCCCGGCGTGAGAACAGACAAGAGCACCGGCCAGTCCGAGAAGATGCCCGCCGCCTTGCCAAAGGTATCGGCGGTGACCACATGGATGGTCAAGGCCGCCGAGAGAGCCTCAATCCTCTCTCTGACCCCCATCAGGGGCACACCATCCAGCGCAAGGGTCCCGTTGTAATCAAGGACCAGGTGAGAAATGGCAATATCGGAAAATCCGGGGATAGACTGGGCAATCATGAAGGCCTCCTCGCGTCGATTTTTTTTGAAAAGAGTGCTATAAACTCTTCTACCACACACAGGACAAAAAGCAAAAAAGCCTGCCTCCGGCGGCCAGGGGATGATCCCCTGGACCCCAGGTTGCGAATGCCCTCTCCCTTCGTTCCTCAGGGTGAGGACATTCGCGAAGGTTTCTGGAAAATTGAGCAAAACCTGTTTATCAAACTTTCTTGTCGCGCCGTAGCCCTTGGACGAAGGCGGATCAAACGTTTGGCCCCCGGCAGGGCCGCCGGAGGCGTCTTTAACCTGGCTGCCTCCGGCGGTGAAGTGTACCAGAGTTATTCCGGTAAAAATCATTCTATGAGATGAAACCTGAACCCCGGGGTGCCAGCACGTGTGACACACAACGCAACCCGTCACACGCCACGCGAATGCGGATGCGATAAAGCCTGAGTGACGTAACCCAAAGCGCATTCGCAAACCCGCTTTCAAGGTGGCACACCTTGCCGCCGGAGGCACGCTTTTGCTTTACAAAAACCCGGCCCGAAGGCCCTGGAGAAATTATGAACAATCCCTTGATTAGTGTGATCATACCGACATACAACCGAGCCTGGGCCCTTGAAGCGGCGGTGGACTCGGTGCTGGCCCAGAATTATCCGGAGGTAGAGCTGATCGTGGTGGATGACGGATCCACGGATGAGACCCCTGCGCTGTTGGCCCGGTATGGAGACGCCTTACGGGTCCTCACCCTTGAGAACGGGGGCGTGAGCCGGGCACGGAACCATGGCATTGCCGCAGCCACTGGGACCTTCATCGCCTTTCTCGACTCTGATGACCGCTGGCTCCCTGAAAAACTCTCCGAGCAGGTCGATTTTTTCCGGCAAAACCCGGAGGCCCTGATCTGCCAGACGGAAGAGCTCTGGATACGCAACGGCAAACGGGTGAACCCCTGCAAACATCACAAAAAACCATCGGGAGACATCTTTGAGGCCTCCCTTCATCTTTGCCTGGTCAGCCCCTCGGCCGTGATGATGAAACGCACCCTGCTCGATGAGGTCGGGCTTTTCGATGAATCCCTGCCGGCCTGTGAGGACTACGACCTCTGGCTTCGAATCGCCTGGCGTTACCCGGTATACACCACAGCCTCCCCCCTGGTGATCAAACACGGAGGGCATGAGGATCAACTCTCCAAGACTCCGCTTCTGGACCGGTTCCGCATTCAATCCCTGGTGCACCTGCTGGAGCAAAACGTCCTCTCCCAGCCCCAGAGGGAAGCGACACGGGCCGTGCTTCAGAAGAAAGGCCGCATTTACGCCGGGGGTTGCCAGAAACATGGCCGGGAAGCAGAGGCCCAGGCCATCACCCGACTGGTCGACCAGACGCTTGGCGACAAAACAGCTTAACCCACCTTCATCCTTATACTTTTTTCTTGATCTCCACCGCTGTTTTTTCTAAAATAGATCACCATTCACCCATACAAACGGCGTTCTTAACCGAGGTCCTGCCCACCCGGAAAATCTCAGAAAAGGCCTCTTCTTCCAAGGAGGATCACCATGATGATTCGATGGATAGCTGCCCTTTTTCTCGCATTTTTCCCCATGCAAACCGCCCTTGCCATGGGAACCCTGCCCAACGAAGCGTTCACACTCTCCCCGTCCGATTACGACTGGACCTATCAGGAAAAACTTCTCATCACGTCCAAGGATGGGATAACCCTCTCCTGCAACCTCTTTCTCCCCGAACCAAAAACCCCGGGTGAAACCTTTCCCGCCCTGGTCATGCCCAACAGCTGGATCATGGAGGAGCACGAATACTGGGTTCAGGCAAAAACCTTCTGTGAGAAGGGATACATCGTTTTATCTTACAGCGCCCGAGGTTGGGGCCAATCGGAAGGATGGGTTGATGTGGGAGGACGTAAGGATACCGGAGACATCACCTCCCTCATCACCTGGCTGACGAATAAAACCCCGGTCACCGGCGTGGTCAAAACCGCCGACGGCACCGTCACCGATGACTCCAACGCCATGATCGGCATGTGCGGCATCTCCCTCGGCGGGGGACTTTCCCTCATGGGGGCTGCCTTCGACCCCCGAATCAAGGCGGTGATGGCCATGGTGCCCTGGGGCGACCTGGTGGACTCCCTCTACCTCAACCAAAGTACGAAAACAATCTGGGTCAAAGGGCTTCTCGTGGGGCTGGGCGGCGTCGTGGCCCATCTGCATCCGGACATCGCAAAGTACAGCGAACAGCTCTTCAACCACGAACACGAGGACCTCCATACCGACCTTCTCCCCTGGGCCATGGCCCGCTCTCCCATCAACTTCCTGGATCAATACAATGATCCAGACCGGAACCTGGCCATCTGCATCAGCACGAATCTGCAGGACTTCCTCTTCACCCCCACCCAGATTCTCCGCTTTTATTACGCCCTGGACGTCAAAGCCAAGCGCATCGACTTCAACCGAGGCATCCACGCCTCCTCGGAAGGCACAGGGCTTATCGGAATCCCCAATACCGTCTGGAACCGGTCGTACGCCTGGTTTGACGAACATCTCAAGGGCATGGAAACCGGCATCATGAACAACCCGCCCATCTCCATCGACAACAAAAGCAACGACACCCGTCATTACCTGAATCACCTCTACATCAAAGACATCAACGGCACACACCTTCAGGGCCTTACCCGACCCGTCATCGCCAACCCAGGCACCGATACGGAATTGAGCCGGCGTTACCTCAGCCACCGCCCCTGGTACCACTACAAGGGCGGGCTGACGACACGAGGAGGCCACAGCGGCGTCAACACAATCTCCGCAGGTAAAATCTCCGGCCTCACCCTGGGCATTCCGCTTCTCAGCTCCCTGCTGGAGGCCCATACCCAGGCGCTTCATATTCGGACCAGCCTGCCCCTGACCCTCCGAAACAAAGCCCTTGTCTTCGCCACTGAGCCCCTGACGTCAACCCGTTCCCTCGTGGGCACTCCCAGTATGAGCCTGACCCTGACCCCTTCCGCCGACCGCGTTCAGCTCATTGCCCATCTCTACACGGTGGACGCGCTGGGCCTCGGGACCCTGATCTCCCACGCCCCCCTGACCCTGCTCGAGTCGGACCAGTTGATGCCCAGTGCGGTCCCGGGCACGAAAAAAACCTATGCCTTCAACTTCATCACCACCGCCGCCGAGGTCCCCAGAGGCCATCGCCTGGCCGTGGCCATCGACACCTTTGACCTCTCGTACGGCAAGGCATCCGACGAACCCTTCGACCTCACCCTCCACTACGGGGAGGGCTCTTTCCTCGATATTCCCTGGCTGAAATAAAAAAACGCCGCAGCCTCCTTAAAAAGGGCTGCGGCGTTTCGTTTTTGCGCGAACAAACGTTTCTATTAGAAAATCATCCCCTGGCCTCCAGAAAAGCCATGGTCTCATCCACGCCTTTTCCCTCGTGCACGACGCCATGAAGGGCTTTCACAAGCAGCGCGGGGTTTTCATCCTGAAAAACGTTTCGCCCGATGGAGAGTCCGGCGCCCCCGGCCTGGTCGGCATCATAGACCATCTGCACGATGTCCCGATGGCTGGACATCTTGGGACCGCCGGCAATGACCACGGGAATACAGCACCCGTCCACCACCTGGGCAAAGGTTTCTGGAGAGCCGGTGTAGGGGACCTTCACCACGTCGGCGCCCAGCTCTTCGGCGAGTCGTGCCGAATGCTTCACCACCTCCACATCGTATTCATCTCGAATCCCGGCCCCACGGGCGTAGACCATGGCAAGGAGCGGCATGCCCCAGCTGGCGGCCTCGGTGCTGATCCGGCCAAAGGATTCAAGCATCTCCATCTCTTTTTCATCCCCCAAATTCACATGGATGGAGATGGCGTCGGCCCCCAGACGAATGGCGTCTGCCACGGAACCCACCAGGGTTTTCGCGTTAGGGAAGGGCGAGAGGACGGTACTGGCGGAGAGATGGATGATAAGACCGATATCGTTGCCGTGGCCCCGGTGGGTGCGCCTCGGCAACCCTTTATGCATAATCACGGCGTTGGCGCCGCCTTCGGCAACCTTGTCCACCGTCCCTTTCAGGTCAACCACTCCGTAAATAGGCCCCACGGTGACGCCATGGTCCATGGGGACGATAATGGTTTTCCCGGTGTTACGATTGAAGACACGTTCCAGTCTGATGGCTTTCCCAAGAAGCATTGCTCCTCCTTCATCGGCTCAGCAGGGTTGATCTTCGACGGCTGGTCGGAATGGGGTTTAAAAAATAAAAAAAGGCCGCCGGCGTTTCAATGCCTGCGGCCCTTTGCTTATTCGTTGGTTGGTTCTCTACGATCAGCAAACACCCCAGGCGCAAGTAAAAAACCAGAAAAACCAGAAAAATGCGTTTGTGTGGGTGATAGATCGTTTCATGGGCCAAAGTGTTACCAGAACACCTCACCTTTTGTCAAGAAGGCACCCTCACAATCAACCTGTGCGAACAGAAATAGGGGCTGTTTATGTAAAAAATAACTATTTAGACCATGAACAACAGCCTCCGGCGGCAAGGTGTGCCACCTTGAAAGCAGGTTGCGAATGCTTTTTGCCACTCGTTCCTCGGGTCAAATCACATTCGCATTTGTATCGAGAGCTACCAGGTATTATTTTTTAAGACCTGTTTGTTAAACCCATCCCATAAAAATTGGCAAAAGTTTGGCCCCCGGCAGGGCCGCCGGAGGCCTACAATAATATCTTCTTTCCTGGCCCGACATGGCCCTTACTTGTTGTTTCCGAAACGCCCCACCGAACCCGCCAACTTCGCGATACGGCCAAAAAAGCCTCGTCGAAAAGCCACCATCAGATAAAGGTTGCCGGGAGCCCCGCCCCCTTTGCCCTCTTTTCCCATACCGGTCAGACGAATCTTCTGACCCTCCCGAACACCGGGAGGAATTTTCACGACCAGCTTCTTCCCGCGGGCTTTGTGAAAATAGGCAAAGGGTCCGCCCGAAGCGGCCAGCTCTTTTTCAATGGCAATGGTGTCCAGCACATCCCCCCCTTTTTTCGGCCCTCTGGAGAGGAGCGAACCTAGCAGGGAGGTTGCCTGACCCCCGAGGAAGCCACCCCCGGATTTTTTTCCTTCCACGGAAGGCCGGGATGCACCGCCGGAAGACTTAAAAAAGGCCCCCTTCATGGAAAAACCAGGCCGTGAGACGTTAAAAGTTTTCCAGCCATTGCCATAAAACTCTTTGAAGATGGCATCGCCCCCACGGAAGCCGAAATCCTTGGCCAGCTCCTCAAAAATAGCGTGGATATCCGACCCATTAAAAATATCCTGATCGGTGTAGTCCTGTCGAAATCGATGGGTCGCGTCGGCGCCGAAGGAACTCTGCATCGCATCGTAGTTGCGCCTTTTCTCCGGATCGGAGAGGACGGCATAGGCTTCGTTCACAGCCTTCATCTTATCCGCTGCATCGGGGTGGGTCCGGTTGCGGTCGGGGTGATGAATCAATGCGAGCTTTCGGTAGGCATCGCGGATGGTGGTCGCATCGGCGTCTTTGGAGACGTCCAGAGTGGCGTAGTAATCGGTCTGTTCCATGAACCTGCTTATCAAGAGTGTCTTATTGGGAGATGCGTTCTTCCACATTCACGAACGCAGGGAGCACCTTCTCTTCTATAATATCGCCTTCAATCTGCTTGAGGCTCTCATCGGCCACCAGCACCTTGCCCTCTTCGTTGATCACTGTATTGTTTTCGAGAATAATCAGTCCGGTCTTCTCCATTACCCGGTTCCGATAGTTCCACCGCTGCTCCATCTGATACTTCTGAAGCTTGAATTTCCAGAAGAGCCAGAAGAGAAGAAAGATCAGGGTCCCCACCACAAGGGCACCCAGGCCGACAAATAAGTAATACGCGGTGCGCTCGCCCACATGCCCGATGGTCGCCAGGATCACGTCGAGTTTGAAGAGCGCCACGGAACCCAGGCCCAGAATAAAAATACCTGCCAGGGCCGGAAGCTGATGGATCACGGAGACAAAACTCTGAAAGGTCCGCCCGAGATTCCGGCGTCGTCCCCCTTCTCCTTCGGACTCCGCCTCATCGCCGAGGTCACCCTCCGGGGTGTTACCGAAGAGATAAAAATTGAACCCGATCACCACGAGGCCAATAAGAAAGACCATCACCAGGGGAGAGATAAACGAGACGAAAAAGTATTGTTTCCAGGGAAAGGGGCCACTTTCCGGGCCGATAGAGCCAATGAAATGCGCCACAAAGATGACGAATTCAATGCCTGAGAGAAGAATAAAGAAGGTATTGAAATACTCTTTTATTTCTTCCGCATCAAAGAGTGAGGCCACCCCGATGCGGTTTCTGTTTTCTGATTCCATGTAAACAACCCCGTGATTCTGAGCGCCAATAATGATGCGTTTATAAAAGTCGACGTTAAAAATCGCCTCGCAACACCACCCGCCTCAGCTGTTACAGTTCGTCACAACATGTTGAGCGTCGGTATGGCTTGATCCATATTTCTGCGAGGCCATCAATAAAGGGCTCCGTAAAAAGCCGGGCAGCGGTGTTTCTCTACCCTGTGGCGGGTTGTTACGCACTCGCTATGCATGATGCAGGACGAAGCGCGCCATGGCCTTACATAACGACGACCGCCTACAATACCAAGCCTTACATGATACTGAAACGCCCCCCTCTTGTCAAATCTAAGAAGCAAGTGACTGTGGGTATCCATGCCCGGTTTCAGGTGGTTAGGCAAACCCTCATCAGGTAAACACAGAAGGGATGCGTTCATATCAAATTAAGTATACCACGGGTGCTCTGACAAGGCCCGATTTTTTCAACTCAGGCCCCCTCTTAATTGGCCAGTTTCTTCAACCCGCCCACATGGAGCATATCGGCCAGAAAGGGGGCGGTGTGGCCCTTCCCGGAAGCGGCCACCTGCTCAGGGGATCCCTCCACCACCACGTGGCCGCCCCCCTCACCACCGTCAGGACCCATGTCGATGATCCAGTCGGCGCTCTTGATCACATCGAGGTTGTGTTCAATAACTACCACGGTGTTGCCCCCTTCGGTGAGGCGTTGAAGCACCTCAAGGAGCTTGCGCACATCTTCGAAATGGAGCCCGGTGGTGGGTTCGTCGAGAATATAGAGCGTCCGCCCGGTGCTCCGCTTGGAGAGTTCACGGGCCAGCTTGATGCGCTGGGCCTCCCCACCGGAGAGGGTGGTGGCCGCCTGCCCCAGCTTGACATACCCCAGCCCCACATCCATCAGGGTGTCAAGAACGGCGGTGATCTTCGGGTGATGCTGAAAAAGCTCCCGAGCCTGACTCACGGAGAGATCCAGGACGTCACTGATGGAGTGGCCGTTGTACTTAATCTCCAGGGTTGCTTCGTTAAAGCGCTTGCCCCGACAGCTCTCACAGGGGACGTAGACATCCGCCAGAAAATGCATCTCCACTTTAAGAAAACCGTCCCCGCAACAGGTCTCGCAACGCCCGCCTTTCACGTTGAAGGAATAGCGCCCCTTTTTGTAACCCCGGGCCTGGGACTCGGGGAGCATGGCAAAAAGATCCCGGATGTGATCGAACACCTTGGTGTAGGTGGCCGGATTGCTTCGCGGGGTGCGGCCGATGGGCCGCTGGTCGATGTTGATCACCTTGTCGAGATGCTCCAACCCCTGGATCGCCTTGTGACGGCCCACCTGCAGAGTGCCGCCATTGAGGTGCCGAGAAAGCGCCGGATAGAGAATCTGATTGACCAGGGTCGATTTTCCGGCCCCGGAGACCCCCGTCACTGCCACAAAAAGCTCCAGAGGAATCGCCACGTCATCCCCTTTGAGGTTATTCTCCACAGCGCCCGTCACCACTACCTTTGGGTGGCCCTTCTTTTTGGCGACACGCCGGGTTTCCGGCACCTCAATGGCCCGTCGCCCCGCCAGATAATCGCCGGTGAGGGAATTTTTCTGCTTCATGAGAGAGGCCGGGGGCCCCTCGGCCACCACCTGGCCCCCTAAATGCCCGGCACCAGGGCCCATGTCCACCACCCAGTCCGCACATTCGATGGTCTCCTGATCGTGCTCCACCACAATGAGGCTGTTGCCGATGTCCCGCAGGTGACAAAGAGTTTTCAATAATTTGACGTTGTCCCGCTGGTGCAGTCCGATGGAGGGCTCGTCGAGAATGTAGAGCACCCCGGTGAGCTCAGAGCCCACCTGGGAGGCGAGACGGATCCGCTGGGACTCCCCACCGGAAAGGGTGGGGCCGCTGCGATCCAGGGTGAGATAATCGAGCCCCACGTTCACCAGAAACCCGAGGCGATCCCCGATCTCCTTGACGAGCTCTTCGGCGATCACCTTCCGATTGCCGGAGAGATCCAGCTCCCGGACAAACCGATACGCCTGGGTAATGGTCATGGCCGTGACGTCGATGATAGAGACCCCATCGATGAGAATCTTCAACACCTCGGGCTTGAGGCGTTTGCCTTTGCAGCTTCGGCACTGCTTGGAGCTCATGAACGAGGCGTACCACTTCTTGCGGCGCTCGGAGTGGCTCTGGTGATACCGCCGCATCATCTCGTGGACCAGCCCCTCAAAGGAGGTGGTCACCTCGCCCTTCACGGACTTGGAATTCCAGTCCACCACCAGGGTGCGCCCATCGGAACCGAAGAGAACAATCTCCTTCATCCAAGCGGCCATGGACTCCCAGGGGGTGTCAAAATCAATACCCCACTGCTCCTCCATGGCCACCAGCTGGCTCATGCCCCAGCCGCCGGTCCCCAGGTCCTCCTCCTTGAGAAAATAATTTTTCCACGGCACCACAGCCCCTTGACGGATGGTGAGGGAGGCGTCAGGCACGATCTTCTCCTCGTCCATGAGGAGGTGAGTGCCGATGCCGTTGCACTCAGGGCACATGCCCAAGGGGGAGTTGAAAGAGAAAAGGGAAGGCTCGGGCTCGGGATAGGCAATGCCGCAACAGGAGCGCGCCTCGCTCATGCGGATGTCTTCGCGCCCCAGCACATGAATGATGATCTCACCGCTGCCGCTCGCAAGCGCCGTCTCCACCGAATCGGTGAGCCGCTTGCGAAAGACGTCGCCGGCCTTGATGGCGAGCCGATCCACCACCACCTCGATCTTGTGCTTTTTATTTTTGGCCAGCCCGAGGACGTCTTCCAGCTCATGGACCACCCCGTCAATCCGCACCCGGCCGAAGCCGTCGTTTCTCAGGGTCTCAAAAAGGTCCTTGTGCTCCCCTTTTCGGTTCTCCACCAAAGGGGCCAGGATGAGAATTTTCGTGGCCGGCGGCAGCTCCAGGATCTGGCGCACCATGGACTCGGCATCCCCCCGCCCCACCTTTTTTCCGCATGTGATGCAGTGCTGCTCCCCCACCCGGGCAAAAAGCACGCGCAGGTAATCGTAAATCTCGGTGATCGTCCCCACCGTGGACCGCGGGTTCTTGCTCGCCGCCTTCTGCTCGATGGAGATGGTGGGCGAAAGCCCTCGAATGGTCTCGTACTTCGGCTTCTCCATCTGCCCGATGAACTGACGCGCATACGCGGAGAGAGACTCCACATACCGCCGCTGCCCCTCGGCATAAATCGTGTCAAAGGCCAGGCTCGACTTGCCCGACCCGGAAACCCCGGTCACCACCACCAGCTTCTTCTTGGGAATCGCGATATCTATATTCTTGAGGTTGTGCTCCCGCGCGCCCTTCACAAGCACCGCGTCAAGCTCCACACCCTTGGTATCCATCTTCTCGTCCATCTTTTGTCACCACCTTCCAAACTATAAAACAACGAAAACCAAAAACGCCTCCGGCGGCGAGGTGTGCCACCTCGAAAGCGGGTTGCGAATGCTCCCGGCCTTCGTGCCTCAGGCCGATCACATTCGCTGACGGGCTGCGCCCGTGGCATAGGATGACGGCTCTGTTGAGGCTCCGCCTTTACCCTGACTTATCGCTGGTATTTTCAAACCAAAAACAAAGGGGCTTCACAATGCGCATATGCATCCTGAAACCCCTACAAAGTGGTACCTTAACCGGCACTTGTCAAGGCGATGACCCTGACAAACAATCGCTGCGTTTTTCCTGCATTGCCGATCCTTTGCGCCTAAAGGCCCGAGGCTCATCGCCCATGCTGCCCACCTTTTTTTCTACCGGAAACCGAAATGCCATTCGGGCCAGTGGAACCCTCCGTCACAAATGATCCCCATAGCCGCTCAACTCTTCCCGGATCACCTCTCGAAGCCGCGACTCTGTCAACGGGACGTCGGCGAGAGCCACCTCTTTTCGTAAGGCGTTGTTAATCAGGGTCTGATACCCCTGACCTGACGATTCCGCCTTTGCCCTGAACGCATCAAGGATGTCATTATCGAGGTAGATGGTAATCCGAGTCTTACCGGGTTGCTGGACAACAGTCCCCCTCTTCCCCTTTGAAAAATCATACTCCTTTTCCATAACTCCTCCTCTCGCGTTTTGTCGCTTTTCGAGCAGAAACAATACGGAGACACTCACCCCGATACATATACACGACAACCACCAAGACTCCCGTCATCCCCATCCCGAGGGTCACATACCGTTTTTCTCCGGAATAAACCTGCTCTTCCAACGTCAAACCATGGGTATCCCACAATGCGGCCTCAGCATCGGAAAACCAAATACGGTGCTTGATCCAATTCGATGCTGCCTTATCTGGGTCCCATGTGATTTCCATGGGTTATATTATACATATATTGTATGCACGAATAAAGAGATGGATACGATTTGTTGGGTTAATACACCACGCTGAATGAACGCTTAAGGTGTAGGACCTGAGTAACCATTCAGCTCATGAACAAGGGCCTCCGACGGCAAGGTGTGCCGCCGGAGATATCCCTATTAAAATCAACGGAGGAGTTGGATTCTGACCACCGACAGCTCATGCCATTGCGACGCACAGTGCGTTTCCTTGCACGTCACGCGAATGCGGACGCATTTCAGCCTGGAATCACGACGTCTGATGCGCATTCGCAAACCCGCTTTCGAGGTGGCCCACCTCGCCGCCGGAGGCACGTTTTTCGTCCTTAAAAGTACTTCACCTCCGGGTGAAAGCAGACAATCGCCGCCGTGGAGCTGGTGGGGTAGAAGCCGCCGGCGTCGGTGAGGGTGGCGCCCAGGCTTTCACCGCGGAGGAGGCCAAAAATCTGGCGGTTGGCTTCGATGTTGACGCCGGGATAGCCGGGGCTGAAGCGTTTGCCGGTGCCGTTGGAGAACCCAGCCATTTTTTTGGCCCGATCATTGAGGCAGGTGGCGAAGTCTTCGGCCACGCGGTCGGCCACTCCCTGAAGCAGGTGGGCCGCAGCCGACTCATTTTCTTTCTGAAAGGCATCCACCTGTTGGGCGGACGGCAGACCGGCAGTGGCCATCTGAAAACCCACCACGTCGGTGATGCCGTCTGTGGCAGGTCGGAAGTAACGGGCGAGGCTCACCTTTTTTCCTTTGAGGGCCATGATCGGCATGGGAATGCGGCAGAGCTCCACGCCATGGGCGTCGGGGTCGAGGACGACGAGATCGTCGCCATCGCTGTTGCAGGGGTAGAGAGCCACGCGTCCTTTGGGCACGACCCAACCGTTGTCCTCGGCGTCTTTGAGCCACACATCGATCTCGGCGTTGGCGGCTTCGTCGGTGAGGCCCCGTTCCAGGCGCTTCAGGCGGCTCCCTTCGCGCCAGTTCAGGGCGAGGAGGGCTTTTCGATTCAGGGGAAGGGCCTCCACTTTGGGCGAAAAGGTCATGGTGCCGTGACAGATGGAATCGGTGAGCCCGTCAAAGGAGATCTCCAGGGCCGGAAGGGCCGCCGGATCCACCCCGGTTTTTTTACCGATGGCTGCTTTCAACGCCTCGCCGTTCGCGGCGATAAAGGCGTCTCGATTCCGTCCGCAAAGGTTCTCCATCACGTTGACGCAGGTCATGGACGAATCACAATAGAAGACGTCGGACCGCATGGTCTCAGGATTCTCATCCCCGGCCATGGCCACGGCAGCCCCATGTTTCATGTTTACCGGAGCCCCCCCGATGAGAATGGGAATCTCCAGGTTTTCTGCCTTGGCCATGGCGGCCACGGTGATCATATGACCGGCTGTCTGAACGAGCAGGGAGCTCATGCCAATGGCGTCGGCATTTTCCCGTTTGGCGGTCTCAATAAACTCCGCCAGGGGCACCTGCACGCCCAGGTCGATAACCCGGTAGCCGTAGTTTTCCAGAAGAGTGCGGGTGAGGTCCTTGCCGATGCTGTGGACATCCTGGAACACAGTGCCCAGCACCAGGGTCCCCTTGTAGGAGACCGCGCCGCCTTCGGAGGTGCCAAGGACCGCTTCGATATAGGTCATCACCTGCTTCATGACGTCCGCGGACTTCAGCAAATGGGGGAGAGAAACCTCGCCACGGGCGAACCGCGCCCCGAGCTCCTCCATAGCCACCATAAGATGGCCGGAGATAAACTCGACGGGTTCGATGGTTTTCAGGGCCTCGGCCGCCTGAACCACCACGGCATCCTTGTAGGCAAACTCTGCGCCCCGGACGGTAAGGGTGCCGGGCCGGGCCTCGCGAACCCCGTCCTTGATGCGCTCACACACGGCTTCATCGGCTGACAGGTCCTCGTAATTTTTTTTCTTCACCTTGCGCAGGCCGCTCTTGGCCGAGGCCACCTCTTCCAGGTCTTCGTAGGCGTCCATATCCCGATTAAGGATAATGGCAAGGGCCAGCTCATAGTCCGTCTTATCGATGCTCTCCACGGGCACGTAGTGGTTGGGGTTGACGATGGCCGCGTCAAGACCCAGCTTTTTGCCCTCATCCAGGAAAACCGAGGTCAGCACCATGCGCATATAGGGTTTCCTGGCCAGGCCGTTGGTGAGGTTGCTCACCCCAATGGTGGTCTTGAGCCCAGGAGCCAGCGCCTTGATCTTCGGAATCGAATTCAGGGACTCCAGGGCAAAGTTCAGCCCCTCGTCCGACTCGGAACCGATGGGAAAGGCGTTGATGTCGACAAAGAGCTGTCGGGAAGCGATGTCGTATTTTCCGCACAGATCCACCATGGTCTTGGCGACACGCACTTTTTCGTCTGATTTCTGGGCCGGACCGGTGTCATCGGCACACAAACCAATATAAAGGGGTGAATGAAAGGCCGTGGCCTTGAGAATCTGCTCTGCCTTGCTGATGCCGCCCTCCACACTCTCCATGGAGATGGAGTTGATCAGGGGACGTCCGGGATAGGCTTTCACCCCCGCGGCCAGGGCCTCGGGATCAAAGGAGTCGATGCTCATCACGCCCCGGAAGTCACCGGTCATGGCCTGGATGACCGCAGGAAGCACCTCAGGCGTTTCAACCACGTTGGAGTCCATGCACACATCAAGGACCGGGGTGCCCAGGTCTTCGATCTGCTCCCGCACCACCTCGGCCAGGGCGTCCACGTCCATGGGGCCCTCGCTCTCCACGGCGTCCCGCACCTTCTTGGAGCCCCGCACGTTAAGACGCTCGCCGATGCGCAGGAAGGAACCCTCTTCAACGACCACGCTGTCCTGGGGGCCGGAGAGACGCAACAGCCCATCGGGATTCCGTTTGGCCGGGGCCACTCCCTTGAGGCGCTGAGAAATCGCCCGGATATGGTCCGGGCTGGTGCCGCAGCACCCCCCCACCATGGACACCCCGTATTGGGTGACAAATTTTTCCAGTTGATCCGCGAAGAGGTCCGGCCCCAGCCGGTACACCGTACGCCCGAACTCCGACTCCGGCATGCCCGCGTTGGGAAGCACGGAGATGGGAATATCCTGGGTCTCGGACAGCTTCTTGATGATGGGCTCCATGAGGTCCGGCCCGATGGAGCAGTTGATGCCGAACACATCCACCCCACAGGCGGCGATCGTGGTGGAGGCCGCCACGATGTCCGTGTTGAAGATCTGCATGCGGGAAAACTCGTTCACCGTTACCTGAGCCATGAGCGGCAGGCGAACACCCTTGGCCGCCATGGCCTTCTTCGCCCCGCTGACGGCGGCTTTAAGCTCCAGAACATCCTGCTGGGTTTCAAACAGGAGGATATCCACCCCGCCGTCGAGCAGCGCCGTCACCTGATGAAAAAAGTTCTCCTCGATGAGCTCCCAGGTGCCACGCTTAAGGTCAGCGTCCGTGGGAGAGAGCACGTAGTTGGACGGCCCGATGGACCCCACCACGTAAAGAGGACGCCCGTCGTAATCCGCATCGGCCTTGTGGGCCTCCACGGCCCGGCGCGCCACGGCCACCGCCGCAAGGCTCATCTCCCGCGCCATCTCATGGGCCGAAAGAGCCGACAGGTCGACTCCCTCGGGCACGCCCCGGAAGGCCGTGGTGTCCAGATCTTTGAAATCATACTCCCCAAGGCGCAAGGCACTCGCCCCGAACGTGTTGGTCTCAATGGCGTGGGCCCCGGCTCGCAGATACTGAAGATGAATCTCCATCAGGTCGTCAGGCCGAGAAAAGCTGAGCAGGTCGCCCAGCATCAGGTAAGACTCCCCCCCAAAATCTGCGGGCATCAGCCCCAACTGCTGAATCATCGTCCCCATGGCCCCGTCCAGCAACACCACATGGTCCTTCACATACTCAAGAAACTCATCATACGTCGTCATTACGTCACAACCCTTCCTCTTAAAATCATATCAAAAAGCTTAAAAACCGTTGTTTTCTAAGGACAAATCTCTATATAAAAAGCCTCCGGCGGCAAGGTGTGCCACCTTGAAAGCAAATTGCGACTGGTATTAAAATTTATGCAGCAGAAGTGCTCCACTGCGTACCGGAACACATGAAACCGCCGACCCGCGCCACTGTGTTTAAGACGGGCGAATGCCAACGCGACAGTGCCCGAATAACAGCCCCCGAATCGCATTTGCAAACCAGCTTTCGAGGTGTGCCACACCTCGCAGCCGGAGTTATTCCGGTTAATGTCAACCTATGAGTCGCCAGTGAAAAGCCGTCGGCTCACGCATGTACGACGCACGTTGCTGACCGTCACACGTCGGGCGAATGCGGACGCATTTCAGTCTCAAGAGGCGCCTCCCGATGCGCATTCGCAAACCTGCTTTCGAGGTGGCACACCTCGCCGCCGGAGGCATGCTTTTTAATTCACTCCCACACCGCACAGGCTTGGACCGCCCTGAAGCGTTCGCCGCGAGAAGGAGGAAGAGTCTCCAGGGAAGTCATCCTGAACCCGACCTGTTCCATCATGGCTTCCAGGTCGGTGGCAGCGAACCCAAGGTGGAGGTGACCCAGCTTATCGATGACCCAGGCCTCTTCGTGGGGCAGGAGCTCCATAAGGATGAGGCGACCGCCGGATTTCAAGAGTCGCGCGGCGACCTTGAGGCCCACCATGGGGTCGGGCAGATGGTGAAGGGTCTGAGAAAGGACGGCCACATCGCAACAGCTGTCGGGCAGGTCAAGGGCGCTCATATCCCCTTCGATGAAGCGGGCGTTGGAGAGCCCGGTCCGTTCTGCGTGGGCACGAGCGACGGACAGGGCCGGGCCGCTGATGTCCACGCCCACCACCTCGTCACAGACCCGGGCCAGCTCCGCGGTCAGGATGCCGCCGCCACAGCCCAGGTCCACGGCTCGTTCCATGGAAGGCAGCAGGGTCAGGATCATACGGGACCAGGCATGCCAGGATTCTCCCGGTGCCAGGAGTTTTTCGTGAAGTCCGGGGGCTCCCCCGGCGCGTTTTTCGATGATCTCGGCAAGACGCACCAGATCGTGGCGACCGTCTTCGGCGGTACGGACCCGATCCATCAGCAGCGCCCAGAGGGGACGGCCCTCGTTGGGCACCTCGCTCTCTTCCGAAAGACGATAAAAGGTCTTCAGCCCTTCACGGCGCTCCTGCACCAACCCGGCTTTTCTCAGGGTCCCCACCTGCTTGGAGACGCCAGACTGGGCCAACCCGAGGATCGTCGTCAGCTCCGTCACATTCAGGGGGATCTCCGAAAGGAGCCGCAACACACGAAGCCGTGTCTCATCCGCCACGATCCTCAACAGGGACGCCATCTCTTTCATCTCTTTGCTCCATTGCCGGTTAATATCACCGCATTCGAATACAGTGATACACCATGATTTGTCAATAATTTTGTAACGATTCAACGATAGTCGACAGGAAAAAACTCTGGAGGCAAGGCCGTCGGTGGCGCCTCCACCGTTGCTGTTTTTTTGGGAAAAGAGGGGCGGGTGTGATACCTAATAGGCTGTGTAAAAAAGAAAATCCGGTATTTAAACCCAAAGGGAGGTCGCCATGGTTGTCGGCGTTCTGAAAATACGTTTTCGTCTGTTCGGAGTGACCAGCCTGAAAGAGAAACGAAACGTGGTGAAGGGGATCATCGGTCGCATTCAAAACAACTTTCAGGCCGCAGCTGCAGAGACGGACCTCAACGAGCTCCATCAGAGCGCCGAGGTGGGCGTCACCATCGTGGGCAATGACAGCCGCCTGATCAACTCACGGCTGGACAAGATCGTGGATGCCGTGGAAGCCTGGGGGCTGGCCGTGATCACGGATTCGGAGATGGAAATTATTCACGTCTGAGCGGACAGGCGGGTAATCCCACGAACAAGTGCATTGAAACTCGTCGACCGGTTGTCCTCGAGGGACAGGTGTGGGCCTATGGCTCGTGATCCCGACACTTTCTGGTAATGTTTTCGGGTGACTTTGATGAGTTCTTCAGATGGGTTTCCCAGGCGATCCGGATCACGGAACTTACTCTTCCCCGCCTCTCTTTTTACAAGGCCGGAGAGCCTCAACCCCTTTTCAACAGCAACAAAATCGCCAAGATAAAAGCTCTCGAGTTCCCGACATGCGATGCGAACAACCGCTTCCGGCTTTCCTGCGCGACAGCACAATTCTGACAGTTTCTCTTTGATCGACACACAATTTCCGGAATCCTGATCCCTCATCACAACAAAACAAGAGTCCGGACGCATCCACCCTTTCAATCTCCGTTCCAGTTGTTTTTCCAAATCCTGCTTTCCTTCAAAAACAAGATAAACAACGTCTATGAATTCCGGGAGCATTCGGGGAAGAACACCCTTCAGCATCTCACGCGCCGAGGGCTCCTCAAGACAGAAGACAAAGGTCGTCATCAGGCGCCCACCTTCCCAAAGAACTGTTGTTTCCACAAATACCCCATCTGATCCCCCTCAGCCATATAAGCTGAAATTTGCGGATCATCCGCAGCCCGGTGAATCGATGTTTCCCCCTGCTCTTTGGATAACCAGAACACCTCATCAAGATGTGTTGCGTTGAGAAAATCAGGAGAATGTGTGGACACAAAGACTTGTCCCCCGCGAATGGCATAGCTGCGAAACTCTTCGGCCAATTCCCACAAAAGATCCGGGTAAAGCTGATTTTCGGGCTCTTCGACACAAAGCAGCGGATGCGGTCTGGGATCATATAACAAGATCAGGTAGGCCAGCATTTTGATGGTTCCGTCCGAGACATATCGGGCAAGGAAGGGATCCTCAAACGTACCGTCCTGAAATTTCAGAAGGACACGACCCTCTTCGGTCGTTTTGGATGTCACACTGTCAATACCGGGGACGCGCTGTTTTAAAAGATCAATAATCGTATGAAAGGTGTCAGGCTCATATTGATAAAGATACTGCACCACCAAGGAGAGATTGTCTCCTTCCCGCGAAAGGTGATCTGCAAAGCCCGCTTCCTGTTCCGGCCTGGCCCGATTTATATGAAGATCGGAGATATGCCAGTTTTCAATAAGGTTCCCAAGGGTGACCACTGCCGGAAATCGCTCAAATTGCGCCAGACCTTTGATGGCCAGAATATCCTCAGACTTCAGGTTCTGCTCTTCCCTCTGAAGATCGGAGACGTCTTCAATGGTATCCAATTCATTGGTAACCGCCGATCCTTTGCCCTTCTTGAAATCGAGAAAATGCCAAGGTTGCCCACTGCTTCCACGCCGGTACTTTAAAATTTCCCGTTGCACATAAGCCCGCCCATTTTCTTGATTAATTTCGAGGCAATATGTAATCAGGGGGCTTTTCGAGGACTCGCGAAATTTCAATTCGATTTCGATGGGGCCATGACTGTTTCGGCTCCTCACCTCTTCAAAACCTCGGCTCCCACCCAGCTTTGCCAACGCAACATTGATATTGGAGGAGAGCGCCTCTTTCAAAAAACCGAAGACACTGAAAATCGTACTTTTACCCGTACCGTTTGCCCCCACGACAACGCAAAGCCGAGGAATATTCTTCATCTCGGTGTTTCGAAAGGCTTTAAAATTTTTCAGTCGTATGGACTCTATTTTCATCTTGTCACTCCATCCTCGCGGATCCCGACATATTAGTATAAATACACGTGAAGAAATTTACCCAGAAGTGAACCTTGTCGTCAAGCTTATCCAAACTTCTTAATAACCCTTTTATTATACGTTATTTTAGGGCAAACACATAAACCCCTCGACCGCTGAACACCTGCCGGGTCTCCGACATCAAAAAACGATTCAAGGCCTCTGCATCCCCGGGCCTCCCGTTTTCCTGTAAAAAAGGCCAGGCGACCTGCATGTTGATCACCAGATGCGTCAGCCCTTTCCGCTTTAAATAGTCAGCCATCGCCTTCGGGGTTCGCAAGGCCCCACCCTCATGAAGCAGTCGATCCAGATGAGTTCCCCCACTGTCGGGCACATACGGGATATCGCAGTAATACCCCCGTTTGCCGAGATAAATAAAATAGAGCAGGGCATCCGGTTCCAGGGCCTGGTTCACATACTGAAAGGCATCATGTTCCGAACGATACCGGGCAATATAGCCGTCCCGATCCACGGTGCCGGAGAGATAATCCAAGGGCTTCACATAGCCATAGAGATATCTCGCATACGCCCCATTCACCCAGAGACCGTAGCCGACAAACAGAGCCAGACAAACCACCCCGACTTTTTTCCCGACAGGCCGGCTCAGTTGATGGAGCGTATCGACGGAGAGCTTGAGCCCATAAACCGCCAAAAGAACCAGGTGCGGAACAATGGGCACCAGGTACCGAACCCGCACGGCCGTCAGGCAGAGGGCCAGGACGATGTAAATCCAAGAGACAAAAAAGAGACTGCCCACCTCACTGCGCCACGCATCGGGGACTTTACGCCACAAAAAGAGCAACGGGACAAAGAGAAAGAGAAGAGGTGAAAAACGCCCGTCAAAAAGCCGGGAATTTCCATCCTGGCCCTGAAAAAAAAGCCGCAGAGGCAAAAGGGAAATATCCAACGCCGATTCATCATAAATCAGCCGCCTCATCTGAAGCGGATGCAGTCGCAGTGAGGGTTTTTTCGAGGCGACCGGAGCGGTCACCACCGGTGTCACCGTCTTTCTGCCCAGTGCCACCCCCACCTTCCGGATCTTCTGGACGCTCCCGTTGTAGAGAGGATAAACGGGATTGCCCGTCCATAGCGTGTTGCGCACCCCGGTGGGTGCATAGGCCAAAAGCGCCGCCACCACAAACACCAAGCCAAACCCGATGGCTTTGGCGTCCCGATGCCGGGACCTGGGCACCGTCCGGCTCACCAGAAGCGGTACCAGCAACCCCAGAAGCATCAGGATCAAAAGCCCATTGTATTTCACCCCCAGGCCCAGGCCGCAAAGCACCCCGGCCCCGGCCACCCCCTTCCACCCGGGAAATCCCTTTTCCCGACAGCGGAAAAGAGAAAGGGTGGCTGCCAGGGAAAAAAAAGCCAGCCCCAGATCCACATAGACCGTGGTGGACAGCTTCATAATCACGGGCGTGGTCAGGAAAAAAAACGCCCCCGCAAGCCCCCAGATCCCCCCAAGCTTTACCCGCAGATACCGGTAAATCAGCCCTGCCGTGCCCAGCCCGAAGGCAAAATGAACAAACTTCGGCAACATGTCACTCCCAAGCCGGAGACACCCCCAATAAAGCACATCGAGGTTCATGGGATAATACGACCAGTCCATGGTCGGCAGCTCCACCATCCCCCCCGCCTTGATATAAAGCTTCGGCACCGCCAGATGATGCACCAGGGCGTCCCGGCTGATCGGCGGCACCAGACAAAGCAGGGCAATAAACCCCACCACCATCGCAAGCCCTGCCCACAGCCCCTTTTTCATCCAATCCCGTTCCGGCACCTTACCCCCTGATATGAATAAACATTTAAATCGACAAGAAAAATAAAAGAAGCCTCCGGCGGCAAGGTGGCGCCACCTTGAAAGCGGGTTTGCGAATGCTCTACGGCTGTCGGAACTCTCAGCACCTCGCGTCCGCATTCGCGTGATGTGCAAGGAAACGCACCGTACGTCGCAAGGGCATGAATTGTCGGTGGGCAAAATCCAACTCAACCGTTGACTTTCACCGGAATAACTCCGGCGGCGAGGTGTGCCCCTTGAAAGCGGGTTTGCGAATGCTCTACGGCTGTCGGAACTCTCAGTACCTCGCGTCCGCATTCGCGTGATGTGTCAGGTGATGCGACGGACACCACAAGCTCATGCACTGCGGGGACACGGTCTTAAACCCAAGGGGTGCCGGTAACCGCCATCACTCCGGCCCTGCAATTTCCTCCAAAACAATACGGTACCATCTGTCCCCGATCTTAATGGGGGAGAGGGCCTCGATCTCGGCGACGGAGCCCCATGCACATGCATCCAGGCGCTTCGCACGATAGAGGTCATGCTGAGTCCCGACATAAGCGGCCCCGCCGAGCAGAACGACCCCTGAAAAAATCACCAGAGAGATCAGCTTGAGCAGCTTTTTGGGCGGATCACAGATCACCACAACCACGCCGCCGAAAAACAAAATAAGTCCCACCGCAGTCAAAAACAGAACCATGGTTGTTCCTCCCAAGAAAAACCCTTACCCGTCCGACGGGCTATTGAGTTTCAACCCTTTGGACTCCAGCTTGACCAGTTCATAGGTCCGGGAACCGAGGCCGAGTTCTTCGGCATGGATGAATTGAAGGGGCCAGTCCACGTGGGGATGAAGGCCTTTAATTTTGTCTTCGCCGGGGGCGGTGTTTACGGTCAGACTGGAGCCAGGAATGGCGGCCTGGGCGTTGACGAGGTCGACGCAGGCCTGGTCGATGGCCACGGGATCTGTGGAGGCCAGGATGCCGATATTAGGGACGATGGGCACGTCGCTGTGGCCGATGCAGTCGCACAGGGGGGAGACATCGGTGATAAAATTGATAAAGAGGGTTTTTCCCTCTTTGCCGGTGAGAGCGGCTTTGGCGTACTCCACCATGGTCTCAAGGAAGGTGGAGCCGGACTGGTTCCACTGAATCTGAACCGCCCCGGTGGGACAGACGAGGATGCAGTCCCCACAGCCGATGCAGGTCTCGGGGTTGATGAAGGCCTTCTTTTCATCCAGACTGATGGCAGCCACAGGGCAATGGGTGGTGCAGACGCCGCAGCCGATACATTTTTTTCGTTTCACTTTGGGGCTGACAGAGGAGTGCTGAGCCAGTTTACCACGCCTTGAGGCGCAGCCCATACCGAGGTTCTTCAGGGCACCGCCAAAACCGGTGAGCTTGTGGCCTTTGAAATGAGAGAGCACCACCAAAGCGTCTGCATGGTAAATATCCGCCCCAATGTGGGCCGTCTGGACGTATTTTGCGTTGACCGCCACATCTTCATCGCTTTGCCCGCGAAGGCCGTCGGCAATAATGACAGGAGCCCCCACCACGGAGTAGGCAAAGCCGTTCTCCACCGCGGTGGCGAGATGGGAGGGGGTGTCACTGCGGGTCCCGGCGTAGAGGGTGTTGGTATCGGTCAGAAAAGGGGTGGCCCCGGTCTCTGTAATTTTTTCGATAATTTTCCGGACAAACACCGGATTGATGAAGGCGGTGTTGCCCTTCTCGCCGAAATGAATTTTTACGGCGGTGAGCTCGCGTGCCTCCAGAATATCTTCAAGCCCTGCGGTGGCAAGCAGGCGCCCCAGTTTCTCGGGAAGACTCTCCTGAAAGGTGGCGCGTAAATCAATATGGTACACAGTCGAAGCCATGGGGGTCTCCTTTTTTCATTGCCTCAAGGGATAAGAACCTGTTACGTCGATGTCACTATGCCACAGGCCCTGCACCGCTTCAAGTAAGAGAACACGATGTTTCGATGAAGGAAAAGTCATCTCAAACCTTACGAAACACCCTTACCGATAAGGAGATTTTCCATGGACGCCCGGTTGAAGACCCTTGCCATCATCTATTCAGCCCACAAAGAACAGATGACTGAAAAAACGTTGGCCTGTGCCAAAGGTTGCGCCACCTGCTGCACACGTAACGTCACCCTCACCACGTTAGAAGGTCGGCGCCTTTACGACTGGATTGCCTCCGAAGCCCCCCATCTCATGGATGAGATAAAAAAGGATGCCCACAAACCCCGTCAGATTCCCACATACACCATCAACGGCCTCACCGACCTCTGCATGGCCGGAGACGAGGTGCCCGAAGAGTCCAGTGATCCCGGCTGGGGCGCCTGTCCCCTTCTCTCCGAAGAGGGGCTCTGCCAGGTCTACGAAGCGCGTCCCTTTGCCTGCCGCAGCATGGTCTCCCAAACCCGCTGTGAAGAGGGAGGCTTCGCTGAAATGGACGACCTCACCCTCACCGTCAACAACGCCCTCATGCAGTACATCGAGCACACCGACGACAAGGGACTCACCGGCAACCTCACCGATGTTCTCCTGCTCCTTGAAGACGAGGCCAACCGAACGGCCCACGAAGCGGAGACCCTGACCCCACCCGACACCCACTTCATGGCCAACCGCCCGGCCCAGGTGCTCATGGTGCCGCCTCCGCACCGCGAGGCTGTGGGGAACATCATGCAGGAGATCCAGGCTAAAAAAGGATAAAAAAACGGTCTTGATGCTTGCACACAAAGACCCAAAGATAAGCCCTCCTATTGACAAACAAGCATTGGGGGTTACTATTTAGGCTGATCGGAATCATCATTAAAAGTGATGTCCATGCACGGAGACAGCAGGGCATAAAGATATAACAGCGACAAAGGGAGAGTGTCATGCAGCATATTGAAACCCGCGAAGAAGCTCTGGAACGCGTACTGGCTCTGGATAAACCCAAATGCCCCCACTGCAACCAGCCCATGGAGATCTGGGAAGTCCCCCAGATAACCTGTGGTGATGGTCTCGGATGGGGAGAACCCTTTCTCTTTATCTGTTTTAATGACGAGTGTTCCCTGTTCAAGGGAGGCTGGGAGCAGCTCATGGATCAGGTCGGCCAGGTCTCTTCCTATCGCTGCATGAACTACCCCGGCACCGAGAACTACGAACTGCTGCCCGTATTCAGTCACATGGGCGGGGAAGGCCAGATCATCACCGATGAGTCCATGGCCCAGCAGGCCGCCATAGAAGAGGCCATCAAAACCGGCTTCTCCATCCTCGCAGACTGCTACGTCAACCACGACCTCGTTCAGCTTCTCAAGATGATCCTGAACCCCTCGGAGCCCGGACGGGTTCGTCTCAAAGCCGCAGAAATGATTGGTGACCTCGCAGACACCGAAGCCATCGACCCCCTGCGCAACACCAAATTCGGCATGGCCAAACTCCAGGAGACCGTGAACGAAGCGATCAAGAAAATCCACGAACGCTGCTTCACTCGGGAATGCCCCTTCTGCGCCGAGATCATCAAAAAGCAGGCAAAAATCTGCAAGCACTGCAACAAAGAGGTGGCCGGCCAGTAACCCACCCCGCCATTGAATCAAAAAAAAGCCCCTTTGCATGGTGTTATGCAAAGGGGCTTTTTTTGTTAAAAGTTAAAAAAACCTCCGGCGGCCCTGCCGGAAGCCAAACTGTTGAACGCGTAACACAAACCGTCTCTTAAAGCCTCATCAAAGCCATATTCTTGACATCAAATACCGACAGAGATACACTGAGCACAGTGCGTTACGCATTCTGCGTAACGCACTGTGCGTAAAAGAGGAGGCCTTATGGAAAATCCCTTTCAATTCACCGGCATTGCCACAACACCCTCGTTCTGCAACCGGAAAAAAGAGTGTGTAGACCTGACACACTACATCTGCAATTCCCAAAATGTGCTTCTCTATTCCCACCGACGCTTCGGAAAAACATCTCTCCTGCACAAAGTGCTTGCCGAACTCGATGACGTCACTCCATATTACATCGACCTATACGGGACAACCACCGTAGAAGAATTTATTACATCTGTGATTCAAGCGATCACCCGAAAGGTATCACCCGTTGAACGGGCCATGTCTTGGCTGCGTGACACGTTGACCCGTCTCACCTTCCAGTTCAGCCTGGATCCCATCAGCGGCCTACCCGTGGTCAATCCCACCTTCCATGGCGGCGACCAAGGCCCGGTTCTGACAGAACTGTTTGGGCTGATGAAAAGCCTCTCAGAAAAAAACAGGCTTGCGGTTGTCTTTGATGAGTTCCAAGAAGTTACCTCATATGGCGATGCGGCCTTTGAAAAGAGAGTCCGAAAGGAAATCCAGGGACATCACCGCATCGCTTATGTCTTCTCCGGCAGCCAGCGCCACCTTCTCTCATCCATGTTCGGCGATACCAATCGAGCCTTCTTCAAACTCGCCGCAAGCTACCCCCTGCCCAAAATCAATACAGACCATTTTATCTCCTGGGCCGAAAATCTGTTTGTAAAAGGGGAAAAACCAATCCAGGAATCAATCGTCAAAGAAGTCGTTGAACGGTGCGAAAACCACCCCATGTATGTCCAGGAGTTCCTTTATCACCTCTGGGAAGAAGGCCTTGGAAACCTGGGCCTTGATGCCCTGGAGGCTGCCATCCTGGAAAGACGCACCATAGAATTCATAAACCTCTTTAAAGGCATGACCCCCAACCAGAAAAAAGCCATAAAACTTGTGGCCCGGAGCCAGGGAAAAGGCCTCTTTTCCGCCAGAAACCTCCAGAGCGTTGGATTCACCACCCCATCCCAGGCCACTCGGGCCTTAAACACCCTCCTCATCCGTGACGAAGTGGTTCACAACGGTTCCTGGGCCATCGCTGATCCCCTGTTTAAACGGTGGATTCTGCAGTTGGGATAATAAAAACGATGAACCTGAGGGTTAAACACGTGGCCACTGGGGGCAAATAATCACTTGTTTACATTCATGGAATCATAGGACCGAAAGACAATGCGCGCACGATCCATATTTTTGGCGTCCAGGGGCTCTGCAGGCGTGGCGGCCAGTTCAGTCGCCCGGGCCGGGGTGGGAATGGCATTCAAGCCTTCGCCGATCTGTTTGCGGGTGAGGGTATCAAAAACGAGTGCGGTGGAACCGTCCGAGACGACCGCAACGGGAACGGGGGCATCAAAGGCGATGCGGGCGGCGGAGACGGCCTCTTTTTCTCGGGAGCCAAGGGACCCTGCGGCGCATTTGATCACCATAATCGGGGTCTCTCCGACAGAAACCACGAGGTCGAGTTTTGAGGTCCAGGGGTCACCAGCGGCGGTGAAGGCGAGCGTGCGGTCCACTTCCACGGCGCTTTTTTCGTAGCCCAACACCTCCACAAGATACTGTTCGACCTGCTGGCGGTTGAGTTCAGCCCCGACGATGGGAACTCGATTACCGGTGATGAAATCCTTCATGAACTCCAGATCTGTCAGAAACGCCATGTCCCACTCCTTCGTTTTTGTCTTTTGATGTACAAAAAAAGGAATTTACCTCTGTCGCCTGAATGCCGCAAGAAAAAACTGCGCGCTCACAGAGGCACTGGGTCCACAGAATACAAAATGACACCCGCAGCACATTCGCTCCCTGCTTTCGAAATGGATCTTATGGTGATCGCTCTATCCGGAGCGCAGGCGCTTGTGGCGTACCCCGAGAGCCCTCACAGATCACGCGAATGCGAACGCATTGCAGCCTGAAAATAACGGCACCCGAATCGCATTCGCAAACCCGCTTTCAAGGTGACGCCACCTTGCCGCCGGAGGCTGCTTTTTGCCTTTTTCTGGTCTTACGCGATCAGCGACTCCCCGGTCATCGCCTCAGGCTTATCGAGACCCATGAGGTCGAGGAGGGTGGGGGCGACATCGGCGAGTTTCCCTGGTTTCAGGGTGCGGTCTTTCCGGGTATCGTCCACGAGGATCAGGGGAACGGGGTTCAGGGTGTGGGCGGTATGGGCGCCGCCGTGGCCGTCGCTCATCTGTTCAGAGTTGCCATGGTCTGCGGTGACGAGCAGGGCTCCACCTTTTGCGGTGAAGGCTTTCACGACGCGCCCCACGCAGGCGTCCACGGTTTCCACGGCTTTGACGGCTGCTTCCAGGATTCCTGTATGCCCCACCATATCCATGTTGGCAAAGTTGACGACGATGAGTGTGTGATCGTTTTCTTCAATCTGCTGAATCAGGGTATCGGTAACGGCCACGGCGCTCATCTCGGGAATGAGATCGTAGGTGGGAAACTCCCGGGGCGAGGGGATAAGGCAGCGCTCTTCGTGGTCAAAGGGGCTCTCTTCTCCCCCGTTGAAGAAGTAGGTGACGTGGGCATATTTTTCGGTTTCAGCGATGCGGAGCTGGGAGAGACCGGCCTGGCTCACCACCTGGCCAAGGATCCCGTCATGGTGCTGAGGACCGAAGGCCATGGGCAGGTGGAGGCTCTCTTCATAGAGAGACATGCAGACGTAGGAGGCGAGGGCGGGCCTCTGCTTTCTTGAGAAGCCATCGAAGCCATCAACGGTCAGGGCCCGGGTGATCTGGCGGGCACGGTCGGCGCGAAAGTTAAAGAAGATAACGGCGTCCCCATCGGTGAGGGTGCCCCCTTCGGTGCCAAAGGAGATCCCTTTGACAAATTCGTCGGTCTCCCCTCGCCCGTACGCATTGGAAACGGCGGTGACGGGATCGGTTTCAGAGAGACCAACGGCCTCGGTGTAGAGCCGGTAGGCCTCTTCCGTGCGTTCCCATCGGGTGTCCCGATCCATGGCGTAAAAGCGGCCGCAGAGGGTGGCAATACGCGTGTTGGGAAAATCCTTCAAAAAGGCTACCAGGGTCTCAATGTACTGTTTTCCGCTGTCCGGTGGGGTGTCCCGACCATCCAAAATGGCATGAATGCGAACCCTCTCCACCCCTTTTTCATGGGCCATCCGGACCAGGGCCTTGAGGTGGGTGAGCTGGCTGTGAACCCCTCCATCGGAGACGAGCCCCATAAGATGCAGGGTGGAGCCCCCTTTTTTTACGGTGTCCATGGCCAAAGCCAGGGCCTCGTTTTTAAAAAAATCGCCCTCCTCGATGGACCGATCAATCCGAAGAAGGGTTTGATAGACCACCCGTCCGGCCCCCAGATTCAAATGCCCCACCTCAGAGTTACCCATGATCCCTTCGGGGAGCCCCACAGCCTTCCCGGAGCAGGCAAGGGTGGTGGAGGGACCACTCGCTGCCAGGGCGTCAAGAATCGGTGTGCGCGCCTCTTTCACGGCGTTGCCCTCGGCATCGGCCCGAAGGCCCCAGCCGTCCAGTATCATCAACATACAGGGTCGTACGGTCGTCATGGTCTCTCCTTTTTTTGAATCACTACACAGCAGGGAAAAACAAAAAAAATGCCTCCGGCGGCCAGGGGATGATCCCCTGGACCCCAGGTTGCATCCGGTTCGCTGGCGCTCACCGTCTGCGAGATAATATCATGCCATCCTTGTCACGGCGTAGCCGAAGGCGAAGACGGATCGAAAGCAGGTTTGAAATGCGCATCGTGTGTCGTCATCGTCCGCATTCGCGTAAAGGGTGAGGAGGTGAATGTCCCCTTCTCCAAACGCAAAAAGGGTGCCCGTGGGCACCCTTCATCATGCAATCGTGTCTGGCACTACTCGATGCCCTCGTGGTCGATAACCACGGCATCGGCCCAGAGGCCGTCGAGATCGTAATAGTCCCGAGTCTCTTCGTAGAAGACGTGAACAATCACGTCCCCATAGTCGAGAAGCACCCAGGAGCCTTCGCTGAGGCCGTCTACGGCCAGAGGGGTGATGCCCTCTTTCTTCAATTCAACCTTTATGTATTCACCGACAGCGGCCGCCTGCCGAGTCGAACGGGCGTTGGCCAGGATGAAATAATCCGTGTAAGTGGTGAGTTCCCGCACATCCAGTACCGCAATATTTTCCGCTTTTCGTCCCTTAACCGCCTTCATGATAGAAACGAGGCGGGGATCCAGCTCTTGGGTCATCTGTACAATCCTTTGTCTTCTATGTAGTGGAGAACCTCCGGATCAAGCATGTCCGTCGGACGATCTCCCTGTTCAATGCATGTTCGGACATCCGTGGAGGAGAGGGGTGAGACGAGGGTCCCCATCAGGGGAACAACCCCGCACAGCGAAGGATGCACGAAACTTGCCCTCTCTTCATTCCAGGAGTATCCCGGATCAATTCGGTCCTTCAGGTAACGTCCCATCACGTCCATGGGAAGATCCCCGTGGGGAGCCCCCGGCCGATTCACGACAATCAGCCCGGCCATGGACAAAATCATCTTGTCATAACGCCAGGTGTGAAACTCAAAAAAAGCATCCACGCCCATGGTCAGGTAAATCTCTGCATCGGCTGGCACCTCCTTGCGAAGGTCACGCACGGTATCCACCGTAAAGGATGCGCCGCCCCGCTTCAACTCCACATCCGAGAGGATGACAGGCAGGCCTTTCATGGCCCGTTCCAACATGGCCACCCGGTGCTCGGCTGAGACGATCTTTCGGCCCTGTTTATGGGGCGGTACGGCTGCCGGGACCACATAGAGCCGGTCGGGATCAATGAGTCTTAAAATCTCGTTCACCACATGGGTGTGAGCCAGGTGTACCGGATTAAAGGTCCCACCAAAAATCACCACCCGGCGACGTCCACTCTCTCTCTGCATCGTTGCCATACCCTGCCGACAGCTACTGCCGAACCTGTCCGTCACCGTAAACCACGAACTTCCGACTTGTCAGCTCTTCCAGCCCCATGGGGCCAAAAGCGTGGAGCTTGGAGGTGCTGATGCCTATTTCCGCGCCCAACCCCAACTCCCCACCGTCGTTAAATCGAGTGGACGCATTCACCATCACGGCCGAAGAGTCAGCCTCCTGGACAAAATGACGGGCCGTGGCCTCGTTGGTCGTCACAATGGCTTCGGTGTGCCCGGAATGATAAGCCGCAATATGGTCCAGGGCCTCGTCAACACTCGTCACCACCTTGACCGCCAGGATAAGGTCCAGGTACTCCGCAGGCCAATCGGCTTCCACGGCCTCCTCGGCCCAGGGAAGGTACTTCCGAGTTTCAGGACACCCTTTCAAGGTGACGCCAGCCTCTTGAAAAGCCGCCCCCACAAGGGGAAGATAAGTGGCCGCCACATCCTTGTGCACCAGCAGGGTCTCCATGGCATTGCAGACACCGGGCCGCTGTACTTTGGAGTTGAGGCAGATGGCTTTCGCTTTTTCCAGGTCGGCCTCTGCGTCCACATAGACGTGGCAGACCCCCTTGTAATGCTTGAGCACGGGAATAAGAGAGTTCGCCGTCACAAAACGGATCAGCCCTTCGCCACCCCGGGGAATCATGACGTCGATAAAATCTTCCTGCTTCAGCAGAACATTTACCGCCTCGCGATCCCGCATGGGAATGAGTTGAACGACTTCTTTGGGCAGGCCATTCTGCTCCAGGGCATCCGTAATACAGGCCGCAAGGGCACTGTTGGAATGAAACGCCTCGGAACCGCCCCTTAAAATAATGGCGTTCCCCGCCTTCAGGCAAAGCCCGGCCGCGTCAATGGTGACGTTGGGTCGTGACTCATAAATCATACCGATGACCCCTAAAGGGATACGAACCCGAGACACCTGGATCCCGCTGGGACGCTTTTCGGTGGAGGTGATCTCGCCCACAGGATCGGGGAGAGCCACCACATCACGGAGCCCCCCCACCATAGAGGAAATGGTGGAATCTGTAATGGTCAGCCGGTCGATCATGGCCGGAGAGATGCCCATCTCACGGGCCCGCTCAATATCTTTTCTGTTTTCCGCCTGAATGGCGACTGACCGGATTTCGATCTTATCTGCGATGGAGGAGAGAACACGGTTTTTCTGGTCCGTGGTGGCTGCCGCCACTTTCCGGGCCGCTTTTTTCGCCTGCCGAGCCATACCAACAACTGTCGCTTCTACGGTCATGAGTCTGTCACTCCCTGGTCAGAATAGAAATGTTCATGAGATGGAGGGTCTTCTGTTTCCCGTATCATGCCGTCAGGAGGCCACGGTCACCACCAGGTTGTCCCGATGGATGACTTCATCGTACTCCCAGGAGCCGAGGGTGGCTTCGATTTGATCGGTCTTAAGGCCCTTGATGGCCCGAATATCGTCTGCCGCAAAATTAGTCAGACCGCGCCCCAGCTCGTTTCCATAGGTATCAAACACGGCCACGGCCGCCCCCACCTCAAAATCACCGGACACCGACAGAATCCCACTGGGAAGCAGGCTTTTGCCACGCTCCACAAGGGCTTTCACGGCCCCGTCATCCACGATGACCTCTCCAAATGTTTTCGAAGTAAAGGCAATCCAGCGCTTGCGGCTTCCAAGCTTATCCGCCCTGGGCACAAAATAGGTCCCCTGGGCGATGCCGTTAAACAGATCGATCAACACCCTGGGCTGAGACCCGCAGGCAATCACCATGGGAACCCCGGAAGCGGTGGTTTTTTTCGCCGCTTCAATCTTGGTCCACATGCCTCCCGTCCCCATGACACCGGCACGTCCTCTGGAGGATTCTTCAATGGCAGGGGTAATCTTATGAACAACATCAAGGCGCCTGGCCTCGGGGTTGGTCCGGGGATCCCCGTCGTAAAGGCCATCGATATCGGTGAGGTTGATGAGCAGGTCAGCGTCCAGAAGAAGAGCGATCATGGCCGACAGGTTATCGTTGTCCCCAAAACGGATTTCATCGGTAACCACGGTATCATTTTCGTTGATAATGGGCACCACCCCCCAGGAGAGAAGCGTGTTGAGGGTGTTTCGTGCATTGAGGTAGCGGCCCCGATGTGAGAGATCGTTGCGTGTCAGAAGGACCTGGGCCACCTTGAGCCCGGTTTCAGCAAAACGCAACTCATATTCGAGGATGAGCCCCGCCTGACCGACGGCAGCCGCCGCCTGCTTCTCGGGGATGCTGGCAGGACGATGCCCCAGCCCGACCTTGGCGACCCCTGCGGCCACGGCACCGGAAGAGACAAGAATCATCTCACGGCCACCCTGGGTCAGGGCCGCCATTTGACGGCTGATGGAGGCCACAACATTATGATTGATCCCTCCATCAAAGGAGAGAACTCCGCTTCCCACCTTCACCACGACCCGATGAGCCTTGGCAAAGAGGGCTTTTTGATCTTTATCCATGAAAGCCTCGCAAAAAGTCAAACAAGCGGTATCGGTAACCGACCCGCGGAAATACAGTTCCTCGGCCAACACAAAGACGTGTTGCGAGGCGCTTATGACGGTGACTTTTTACGAATGCATCATCCATGGGGGTCTCGCAAAAGAATCGAAGAAGCGAAAACGAAAAACCATCATACAGCCACAGGACAAGAGGGTGTGACAAGGCGCGTGCGGCGCCCCCTTATTTAAAAGGCATCACTCATCAAGTTCGGTGCCATTGACGGCCTGATTCAGCTTTTCTTTGAGGACATCCACCCCTTGGGTTGACGCCGCCGAGATCCGCAGAACCGGAATCTCACCCAACGCCTTTTCAAACGCCTCGGCCTTCTCCTCCGCCCCGGTTAGATCCAGCTTGTTAAGCACAACAAGCTGTTCCTTCTCCTTCAGCTTATCGCTGAAGAGAAAAAGCTCCCGGTTGATGGCGTTAAACTGGGCCAATGGATTCTCAGGGTCGATGTCAGAGACATCAATCAGGTGCACCAGCATCCGGGTGCGTTCAATGTGCTTGAGAAAAGTAGTCCCCAAGCCAATGCCTTCGTGGGCCCCTTCAATGAGGCCGGGAATATCGGCCACGGCAAAGGGTTCACCCCACTCAGACTGAACCATGCCAATGCTGGGGGTCAGGGTCGTGAAGGGGTAGTCGGCCGTTTTGGGACGGGCCGAAGAGATCACTCGAATGAGGGTCGACTTTCCGGCGTTGGGAAATCCAATAATCCCCACGTCGGCCAGCAACTTCAATTCGAGATGGATAATCAGGGATTCGCCCGGTTCACCGGTCTGAGCAAAACGAGGAGCTCGGTTACGCGCGGTGGTAAACCGTTTATTTCCGCGTCCCCCCTGACCGCCTTTGGCGATCACAAAGCGTTCACCGGGGTTCACGAAGTCACGAATGATCTCCCCGGTTTCTGCATTGCTCACCACAGTGCCGGCAGGGAGATATACAACAATATCTGTACCGTTTTTACCGTGTCTCTTGGCACCCGAACCATACCCGCCGTTTTCGGCTTTGATCAGGCGATTGTGCCTGAACTCGTACAGGGTGCGCGTGTCGGCTGTGGCTTCAAGAACCACGTCACCGCCACCACCACCATCGCCGCCGTCGGGGCCTCCGCGTTCGATATACTTCTCGCGTCGAAAGCTGACGCAGCCCCTTCCTCCGTTACCGGATTGAACAGTGATGGTTGCTTCGTCTATGAATTTCACGCGGCATATACACTGACTTTTTTGCGGGTACGACCCATGCGCTCATACTTGACCACACCGTCGATGGTGGCAAAGAGGGTAAAGTCTTTGCCCAAGCCCACATTGTTACCGGGGTGGATGGAAGTGCCAACCTGACGAACAAGAATGCTCCCGGAGGTTACTTCTTCCCCACCATACTTCTTCACACCGCGTCGCTGCGCGTTACTGTCGCGGCCGTTTTTGGTACTGCCGCCAGCTTTTTTATGTGCCATTTCGATTGCTCCTTAAAGCCGTGTACGTGTCTGTATGGAGAGTGATGCCTGAAAAAACTCAATGCCCACCACAAGGGGAGGGCACCTGTCTTTCACTATTTTACACATCACATCCCACGGGTGCTCCGCATGCGGAGCGACCGACTTACGCGTTGATGGTATTGATTTTAACGGCGGTATAGGGCTGACGATGGCCCTGCATCTTGCGAAACCGCTTGCGGCGCTTGTACTTGAAGACAAGAACCTTTTTCGATTTATCCTGCTCCACGATCTGGCCGACAACAGCGACGCCTTCGAGAAGAGGTGCTCCCAGGGCAACATTCGTGCCGTCGGAGGTCATCAGGACCTGATCGAAGGTCACGGCGGAACCGACTTCACCTGCCAGTTTTTCAACTCGCAGGATCTCGCCTTCCTGAACCTTATATTGCTTGCCGCCCGTAGCAACTACAGCATACATAGTTTATTCTCCCAATTGTGCTTTCAAACTTGAGCCTCTGGATCAAAAAACCCAACCATTTTAAAACCCTTAAGCAATTTGTCAAGAAATATTTTGCATTTTTAACGTAAGGATAGCCCTCGCCCTTGAAAATGCCGACAAATCCAGGGTTCCACTGTGGGTCTCACATGTCGCGGGTGATAAAAAAAGATCACCCTCCGGGACCACAATCGTATCGTGGTCAATCCCCTACAATACCATGACAAAAAAAAAATTCAACCAAAAGCTTATACATCGGGCCGGGATCACGGAAGCGCCACTAAAGTAGAGGGCCGCACCAGGGTCACCCGCCGGTGAATCTCGGGCATCATCTCTGAAAGAACGGTCCAGGTGACGTTGTGGGGATGCCCGATACCCACCGCGCTGCCATGCTTCTCTGCAATGACCAGCATCTTCTCCACCTGCCTCTGTACCGCTTTTCGGGATTGGATATGGTCAAGAAAAACGTCCCGCTCGGCAAAAGGGACCTGCATCAGCCGAGCCGCAGACCGCCCTACCGTCCTCGCCGAGGTCCGACTGTCGATAAAATAAAGTCCCCGTTTTTTTAAAAGGGTCATCACCTGGTACATCTGCGGGGACAGAGAGGTAAGTTTCGACCCCATATGATTGTTCACCCCCTTGATACCCGGAAAATCTGCAAGATTTGCCTCGAAGGTACCGATCAGACGGTCCGGTTCCATGGAGGCAAAAAGCGCTCCGGACCCGGGGTCCACCCTCGGGTATTCATTGGGTTCCATGGGCTGATGCAGCATCAACTCCCGGCCCTTGGCCTGGGCGGCTTTGGCAATGGACTTCCCATACGGACTCCCGGGAAGAATCGACAGGGTGATCTCCGGGTCCAGGGCCATCAAATGAAAGGCCATGGATTTGCTGTACCCGATGTCATCGATAATCAAGACGAGCTTCGGTTTATGTGACACGGGGGGTACCACCGGACGCACGGGTCGCTCCGGTACCGCCTGCTTATCGAAGACCTCATACTGGGGCGGCAGGGTCACCCCGGCCGTTTTGCGTACCGTCGCATGCTTCTGAGGCACCACCCTGGGAGGCAGAACCCGTATGGCAAAAATCCCGGAGACCACCACAATCACCGCCACCAGTGAAATCGCAAAGGCCACCCGCCCGAATGAACTCCGGGGGGGCATCTTTGATGCCCCCTTTTTTTTCTCCTTTTTCCCCCCTGCCATACCACCCCTTCCCCTTATGATCTCTTTAGTCCACCCTCTGATGGCCCCCCTCACCCTCTCCAGCAAGGAAGGTCACCGGCCTGTCTGCAGCCCCTTCATACCCCAATCAACGGGGTGAGGTCATGGAAAAAACACCTCCCCCCTTTCCGTCTTCCAGACGCCACAACCGCCGCAAGCGGTCCTCGGGATCTCTCCCGACTCGTTTCAAACATCCCGAAACCGGAGCCGCACAGGGAGCCAGGCCTCTGAGGCCTGGCTCGTTTCCCCTCGGCCACACCGCGTGGCGCCGTGCATCACCCCTTGCCGAAAATATCTCGACTGAGGAGGAGTTCCAGGGCTCGCTGGACCTGATTATCCCGTTTCAAACGATCCGGAGCCTGGGGAAGTGGCTCTTCGTCGGCGCTCTCGCGGGGTTTGATATGATTGGGCAAATCCCGCTCTGTCATGGGGGGCTCGTCCGGTGTGAAGTCCATCTCCTGAAAGGGGAGCTCCACATCGGGCACGATGCCCTTGGCCTGGATGGAAACCCCGGAAGGCGTGTAATACAAAGCCACGGTGAGCTTGAGCCCGTAGCCGTCCGTGAGGGGAATAATGTTCTGAACAGAACCCTTCCCGAAGCTGGTGGTGCCAAGAATCAGCCCACGTTTACGATCTTTCAAGGCACCGGCCACAATCTCCGAAGCGCTGGCCGATCCGCCGTTGATCAGCACCACCACCGGAAAGGAACGCACGGGCTTTTCGGTGGTGGCCCGCCATACCTGTCGCTCTTCCATAGAGCGCCCCTTGATGGAGACGATCACCCCGTCCTCGATAAAAAAGTCCACTATATCCACGGCCTGCTGAAGGATCCCTCCGGGGTTATCCCGCAGATCCAGAACCAGGCCTTTGACAGGGCCGTTGGCTTCATGGGCCAGAAGCGCCGCCTCAAAATCACGGGCGGTGTTGTCGTTAAAGGAGGTGACAGCAATAAAAGGGAACCCGCGCTTCAACTCATAATGAGCCACGGACTGCAGGGGGATCTCGTCCCGACGCAGGGTCACCCTCACCTCTTTGCCCCCCGTCTTCTGCAACACGGTAAGGCTTACCATGCTTCCCCGGGGCCCACGCATCAGGGTGATGGATTCTTCCATGGTCAGGGTGGCGGTCTTCTCACCGTCAATGGCGATGATTAAATCCCCCCCTCGGATCCCCGCATTCTTGGCCGGAGACCCATCGATGGGCGAGACCACGATGAGCTTTTCGTTCCGCATGGAGAGCACGAGCCCCACCCCGGAGAAACGCCCCCGGGTGTCTTCCTGAAGTTCGCTGTGCGCCTGGGGTGGCAGCAAGGCCGAGTGAGGATCCAGGCTGTTGACCATCCCCTTGATGGCTTCTTCAATCAACTGCTCGGAGTTGGGCTCATCGACGTAACTTCGCTCAATCTCCTCGATGACGTCCGTGAAGATGCGAAGGTTCCGGTAGGTGCCATTCTCCGCGGCCGTGGCGCAAAGGGGCACCAGCAGCCAGAGAAGGGCCATAAGAGAAGAAACTCGTTTCATGGTCAGGGGTCTCCATGGTGGCAAAAAGGTAAGCATCAGTTGATCAGACGAGCCATCAGTTCGGCAGAGAAGGCAGGCCTCCAGAGGCTATTTTGGACGCTGAATAGTGACTATTTTTTAAACCAGGGGCTGGGGTTGAGGGGTTTGCCGTGGTGTCGAATTTCGAAATGGAGGTCGGGATGTCCGGAGAGGCTGGAATCTCCGACAGTGGCGATCACTTCCCGCGCATCCACGCGGTCGCCTTTTTCTTTGAACATCTCATCGGCGTGGGCGTAAAGGGTGTACCAGTTCTCGCCATGATTGACGATGATAAGGTTCCCGTAACCCTTCAGCCAGTCGGCAAAGAGGACGTCACCGGAGGTGACAGCATGGACCGGTTCCCCTCGCTGGGTCCGAATATTGATCCCATTTTCAAAGGTGGTGAGGTTCATGCGGGAATCTTTATGGCGTCCAAAGGTATTCACAATTTTACCGGTTACCGGATATTTCAACAAGCCTTTATACCGAACAAAGCGATTTTTTGATGCCAGGGCTTTGCGTGCCTTGATCAGCGCCTCTACCTTGGCCGCCAGGGCGCGTTCAGCCTGTTTCATTTCAGCAATCGCCGCCAGGCTGAGCACTTTTTTTTCACGAACCGCCTTCAGCATCTTCGCCCGATGTTGATATTTTGCCTCTACATCGGCCAGCACGGCCCCATGGGCGGCCATGGCTGCGGCCAGGGCCGACCGCTCGGCGGCCAGCCGCGATTCCGCGGCGTCTTTCTTCTTCAGCAGAGCGGCATAGTGCGCCAACAGATCGGCATCACGCCCCAGGATAGTGGTCAGGGCCTTTTTTTTAACCACCATGTCGTGAAACGACCCCGAAGAAGCAAAGGTGTTCATCTCACCGATCTGATTCAGCTTGTGATAGGCGACCAGACGGGCCATCAGGCGTCGTCGTCCGATGCGGATGTCGGCGGCCACCTTCGCCTTGTCCGCCAGGGCCCCCGCCACCTTCTTCTCGACCGTCGCCAGCTTGCGGCTCAGCCCGCGCTCTTTCTTCCGGGCCAGGGCCAAAGACTTGTTGAACCGATCCAACTCCCGAATCACCGACCGCTCTTCCTTGCGAACCGCCGTCAGAGACGCCTCCTCGACCTGCACCGCATGGCGGATATCCACCAGGGTCGTTTGGGCTGTTTTCTCCACGACAGGAGCGGTTTTCTTTGCCGACGTCTTGATCGTCTGCCTCTCTTTGGCGACATAAAGAACCGCCAGCTGCTCCGAGACGGCAATATATCCGTTGCGCTTCTTGAATCGAATCAGCGCCCAGCCTCCAGAATGACGGATCACCTCCGCCACGTCCCCGCGTGACAGACCCCAGAGCACCTCAGCCGAAGCGCTGGGCTGCCGCCTCACGTTCAGGGCCTCCGCCACCACCACGGCATGATCCGGCCGCCCGGCCGCCGCAACAGGTCCCCCGAGGAGCACACACACAAGGATCAGGAGGAGGCTTCTTTCATAAACTCGCGCAGAGACAAAAAACATCCAAACCACCCCACAAAAATGCCATAAAGAATCACGCCCCCCATGGAGCCCAGAGAGAGGAACGACAAGGGAAAGGCATCGGCTCCCCCTCCCGCTCCGGCGGCAAAAAGCGCGTACGCCCCGAACAGAGTCACCAGGGCCAGAATCGAGCCCATGGCCCCTTCCATCACCCCTGCCAGGTACAAAGGGATCTTGATAAACGCACCGGTGGCCCCCACGAGCTGCATGATCTCAATCTCATCCCGCCGGGAATACAGGGCCAGACGCACGGTGTTATAAACGATAAACAGGGCGACGATAAAAAAGAGTCCGGCCAAAGCGATGCCGGCCAGCTCCATCATCCCCAGCAAACGGGAAACCCGAGCCAGCCAGGAACGGCCATACTCCACCTCATCCACCGCGGGCAGTCGCATCATGGCCGCGGCCATGGCCTTCACCCGGTCCCACTGCGCCGCCTCCGGCGTCACCTCCACCTCATAGGCGTCAGGCAAGGGGTTCTCACCCAAGCCTTCGAAGAGAGAAACCTGCCCCTCCATGCTCTCCATTAAATCGGTGAGGGCTTCATCGCGGGAGATAAAAGAGACCTTTGCCACCCCCCCCATGGTCTCCAGAGAATGCCCGGCCTCCGTCACCTCTGCCGATCCGGCATCGCCCTTCAGGTACACCATGATCCTCACCCCGTTCTTCCATGAGGCGATCACCGTCTCCCCGTTCTCCACCACCAGGAGCAAAGCGCCCGCTATCAGAATCGTCAAGGCAATGGTCACCACCGTGATGCTGTGGAGAAAGGCATGGCTGGTGAAATCCTTCACGGTCCGTTTCATGTATCGCTTCATGCTCGCCCCCCTGTCACCGGCTCTGCGGCCACCAGCCGCCCCTCTTCAAGCCGGATAATACGCCCCTGCTTACGCGCCAGAAGGTCCCTGTCGTGGGTGGCCACCATCACCGTGGCCCCCTTTTTATGGTAGGCGGAAAGCAGTCCAATGATAATTTCTGCCGATCTCGGGTCCAGACTGCCGGTGGGTTCGTCGGCAAGAATCACGTCCGGCTGGCCGGCAATGGCCCTTGCCACGGCTACCCGCTGCTGCTCTCCACCGGAGAGACTCGTGGGCATGGCCTCCATGCGCTTGTCCATGCCGGCATGGCGCAGAATATTTCGCGCGCGCTTGTCGATCATGTTCTGGGGCTCTCCCCGGGCCTCCAGGACCAGGGCCACGTTCTCGAACACGTTGCGGTTGGGAATCAGCTTGAAATCCTGAAAAATAATCCCGAAGCGACGGCGAAGAAAGGGCACATCCCGAGGGGCCAGACGGTTCATGTTGGTGCCGAAGGC
The DNA here is from genome assembly GCF_030145185.1 of Desulfoluna sp. GTDB lineage: Bacteria > Desulfobacterota > Desulfobacteria > Desulfobacterales > Desulfolunaceae > Desulfoluna. The sequence goes on from NZ_JAQYWB010000002.1 coordinate 43,335, forward strand.
AAGCACCTGACCGCTGGTGGTCTTCTCTCCCAGATAGAAGAGCTTGAGAAGGGTGGACTTGCCGGCACCCGAGGGGCCGGTCACATAGAGCCACTCCCCTTTGTGGACGTCGAGGGTAATATTTGAAAGGGCCAGCTTGGCGCCAAAACGCTTGCTGACATTGAAAAGGCGGATAACGGCTTCATCCGTATTGTCTGGCTGTGTCATAGGCTCCGGTCCAGGGTAAAGAGGCGGGACGCGAAGGGAAAATCCGTTTCCGATGAAACGATTCCCGTTGATTTTTTACCCCATTTTCTGGTAATTGGACTTGCACGAGTCAAGGAGTGCCGCAAAACGGTTTTCCTTACGTGCGAGCCTCCACTGACTATCCCAAAGGCTTCTTCCATCAGTGGAGGTTTCCTGTATCTACAGGTCGGACTCTCTCCGTAACCTTTTTTACATAGCCAGCACCTATCACAAAAGCAACCGATTTTTATCGGGAACTCTTTAAGGAGACCTCCATGAAAAACGAACTTTTAGATATTGTCTGTAAAACATCCTTCAAATTCTCCGAAGAGGCTACCTTCAAGCTGGCCTCGGGCAAAATGAGCCACTTCTACGTCAACTGCAAGCCCACCACCTTGAGCCCCCGCGGCATGTTCCTTGTGGGTAACCTCGTCTTTGACGCCGTGAAAGACCTGGACATCACCGGCATCGGCGGCCTCACCTTCGGTGCCGACCCCATCGCCGTGGCCACCTCGTTTGCCTCCGAGCTGGGGGACAAGCCCATAAAAGCCTTCTCCATCCGCAAAGAGCTGAAGGACCACGGCATCATTAATTGGGTAGAAGGGGACATGGCCAAGGGCGAGAAAGTGGTCATCATCGATGACGTCATCACCACCGGCGGCTCCACCATAAAAGCCATCGAACGCGCCCGCGTCCAGGGCCTCGAAGTCGTCCGCGTCATCACCCTCATCGATCGCCAGGAAGGCGGCCTCGAAAACGTCCAGGAATACGTGGAAGACGTTCGCTCCATCATCACCCGCGACGACCTCATGAAGCACCTGGGCGTTTCCCTGTAAAAAAACAAGCCTCCGGCGGCCCTGCCGGGGGCCAAACTTTTAAAAAATTTGACAAACAGGTTTTAAAAACGTTTCGGCCGCCCCACCTTTGTTACCACCTGAAAGATTTTGCGGCGTGTGACACCGGAGACTTTTGCACTGGCGCAAGTTTTTTTTAAACGGTCCGCCGGAGTTATTCCGGTTCATGTCAACCCGTGAATTGATACGGAAGCACAGGCAGCTCAAGCCCTTGCGACATCCGTTGCCATCCCTCAGCCGTCACGCGAATGCGAACGCAAGGTGTCTCGGGTACCACCAGCCGTATAGCATTCGCAAACCCGCTTTCGAGGTGGCCCACCTCGCCGCCGGAGGCACGCTTTTCGCCCTGGGACCTAAGGCTCTATGGTTCACCCGGCGTTAACCCTATAAGGCCATTTGCGGTCACCGCGACGCTTCACGCCAGAACGTCTCGGCACCGGGGTGGGTGACAATACCGGGGCTGACGGCTTCGTCGGCCCTCATCTCCCCCAAGTCTTTCACCACGGACGCCAGGCTCTCGCGATGGGCGTAGAGAGATTTTGCCAGGTTGTAGGCGGTCTCTTCGGCGACGGAGCGACGAATCACGATGCAGGTATAATCCCCCACCACCGGGACCGGCCCGGTCACGGACTGATACAGGTCCTGGTCCACCTCAAAGGTGGTGGTGCCGTAAGCCCGGGCCATACTGGTACGCGCCACCTCATCCACGGGCAGGATGACAACCTCCGTCTGGCTCTCGATTTTCATCACGATGGAGGCGGCGCGGCCCACGGCAAAGGCAAACAGGTCGATGTGGCCATCGGCGATGAGGTTGGCCCCTCCGGAATACGTGGCAAACTGCACGGAGCCGCCGTTTCGTTTAATATCTTTCCAGTCCGCGTCAAATCCCTTCTCAAAAATCGAGCGAATCACAAACTCTGAGGAGGTGCCTGGCTTCAGGGTACAGAGCCGAACCGGCACTTTTTTGCGAATGATATCCCCCAGGGTCTTGATGCCGTATTTCTCGACAAACCCCTTGCGGGCGACAAAATAGGTGTACTGACGATACAGGTTGGCAAAGTTCTGGGCATCGGCCATTTTATGTTTAAAGGGCCCCTCCCCTTTCTGGGCGGCCCCCAGCACAGAGGCCACAGTCAGCCCCAGATCTCCCTTGCCCCGGGACACGTTGATCACATTGCTCAAGCCGCCGCCGGTGCCGCTTGTGACCGGCACAACGTCTTGGGTCCACAGATCGGCAAAGGCCCCACCCATGGCAAACCAGTTTCCTCCGGGAGGCCCCGCCATGAATCGCATATGCTGATCCGAGGCACCGGCAAGCCGCCCCCCGAGAGCGATGAGAAAAAACCCCAGAAAGGCGATAAGCATTCGTTTCATGACAAGCTCCTGTTCTCGTGTGGTACATGATTAAAACGTTCGCCGCTGCGGCCCCGTTTGGCTTTTGACATCAGGGCGCTGATCAAAACGACACCGATGCCCCCCAGTTTCACGCCGACAAAAGGGGTAAAGCAGGCAACGGCAGCGATGATCAATACGATGCGAACCGGCAGAGACAACGGCGTGAAGAGATACCCTTCCAAGGCAACCCCAAAGGCCACAGCACCCGAAAGCCCCCCCAGCACAGCCAGGCTATTTTGCACCCAGGTCCCGCAGAGAAGCAGACCCGGATCATAGCAGAACGCAAAGGGAACGACAAAGGCCAGCACCCCTAAGCGCATCGCCTGGAGCCCGGTTCGGTTGGGCTCCGAACCGGCGACGGAGCTGGCGGCATAGGCCGCCAGGGCCACAGGGGGAGTGATGGCAGAGATAATGGCAAAATAAAAAACAAACAGGTGGGAGGCCAGGGGCTCAAACCCCAGGTTAGCAAGGGCCGGAACGCCCAGGGCCGCAGCCAGGATATAGGCCCCCACGGTGGGCAACCCCATGCCGAGGATCAGGGAGACAACCATGATCATCATCAGGGCGGCAAAGGGAACCCCCTGGGCCAGAGAGGTCACCAGCCCCACAAATTTAAACCCCACCCCCGTAAGCGAGACCGACCCCACGATAATCCCGGCCGCAGCGCAGGCGATGGCCACCACAGTGATATGACGGGTGCCGGTATAGATCGCATCGAGAACCTGCCGGGGCCCCATGCGGGACTCCCTGTTAAAGAGAGAAATCACCCAGGCCAGGACAATGCCGCAGACAGCCGAACGCATCGGGGTGGACCCCGTCAGGAGCATAAAAACCAGAACGCCGATGGGGATCAGGTTGTACAGGCCTTTGATGACCTTTTTCCTGCTGGGAAGTTCCTCGGCAGAGAGCCCTCGCAACCCGATCTTAACGGCTCTCAGGTGCACCATCAGGAAAAGGGTCACATAGTAAAGAATGGCGGGCAGGGTGGCCGCGATCACAATGGTTTTAAAAGGAATGCCAAGAAGGGACGCCATAATGAAGGCCCCGGCCCCCATCACCGGCGGCATGATCTGCCCCCCGGAGCTGGCCACAGCCTCCACGGCCCCAGCGAAATGGCTGGGGTAACCGATGCGCTTCATAAGAGGAATGGTGAAGGTGCCGGTGCCGTAGACATTGGCCACGGCCGATCCGGAGATGGAGCCAAACAGGCAAGAGCTCACCACGGCGATCTTGGCCGGGCCCCCCGGGGTGGTCCCGGCAAAGGCCTGGGCAAACCGCATGAAGTATTCGCCGATTCCGCTTTTTTCGAGAAATCCACCGAAAATAAGGAAAATAATCACAAAGGTGGCCGACACGCCCAGGGGAATGGAGAAGATCCCCTCGTCCGTAAGGTAAAGGAGCTCCGCGATTTCATCCAGGCTGAAGGCCATGCCCTGCATCACCCCCGGAACCAGGTGCCCCCAGTACATATAGGCCCCAAAAAAAACGGCAACAAGCATCAGCGGAAGCCCGACCACACGCCGGGTCGCCTCCAGGAGCAGCCCGGTAAGCAACAGGGCCATCCAGAAATAAAGGGGGGCGACCTCGGAGACCTGCACCATGCGCATGGAGATGTCCTCGTAGCAGAGCACACCACATATTCCGGGCAAAAGAGACAGAAAAGCCAGAAAAAGATCCAGCCAGGTCGGCCGGTCCACAGGGGACGTGCCGGTGGCGGGAAAAAAACAGAAGGCCAGCGGAAACACCAAGGTCAAATGAATCATCCGTTGGAGGTAGGCCTCATAATTTCCAAAAACGGCGGTGTACAGATGAAACACGCCGATGGCGATGACATAGAGGTAAAAAAAAGAGTGATAAGAGCCTGTCAGCTTTCGCATATACTTCCTCGTGTTACGGTGTTTCTGATAACCGTGATCTTTATAACACAGCAGATGCGAGAAGAACCGTCCCCCTTTCTCTTCCTGACCATTTCACAAAAAATTCACACCGGTTTCACATCCCTTTCACCCGCCCTGGTCTACCCTGGTACCTAAAAATAGCGATTCTCACATTTATAAGGAAACCAGATGCCGGAAAAAAAGAAACATAAAAAAGCCATGACCAAGGCATTGCTATGTACCCTGGTGCTCTTGGGTGGGGCCGTCTCCATGACGGCCCTGGCCAGCCTGAAAAAGCCCCCCAAAGAAAATGTGATGCCCGAGCTAAAGCTTGCTGTGGATGTGACGGCAAGCCGCCCGCAGGAGGTTCAGTCCATGATCTCTGGATACGGTGAAGTCCAAGCCCTGAATACGGTGGCCCTTGCCCCTGAACGTTCAGGCCGGGTGGTGGCTATTCACCCGAGACTTGAGGAAGGAGAGGTGATCGATGCAGGAGAGGTGCTTTTCCGTCTGGACACCGAGGCACTGATGCTGGAAAAAACCACAGCCACCCGTCGTCTTGTCACCCTGACGCGAAATCGGGACCTTCTGAAAAAGGAGTACGAACGGACCCAGACCCTCTTTGAGAACATGAAGACAGGCAGCCTCACCGCTGTGGAAACCGCCGAGCAGAATTACAACTCAGCCAAGGACTCTGTGGACCAACAGGTATACGTCCTGGCCGAGACCAACCTAAACCTTAAAAAATCGGTGATCCGTGCCCCGTTCAAAGCCCGGGTGAAAACCGTCTCCATAGAAAAAGAGCACTATGTCACGGCGGGAACCGAGGTGATCACCCTCGCCGATGATGCCATCCTCGAAATGGCCGTGCCCATCAAGGGAGACGAAGCGGCGACGTATCTCGCGTTTGACGAAAACTCGGCCCCGGCCACCTGGTTCGGCACCCTGAAAAAAAACCGTTGCCAGGTCTCCTGGACCAACGGCATGGCAACGGCATCCGGTACATTGGACCGGGTCATACGTTACGACACCGCCTCCCGGACCGTCTATGTGGCCATCCGCATTGACCAGAAAAAACAGGTCGGGTTTCCCGTCACCGAAGGCATGTTCTGCAAGGCATCCATTCCCGGACGCACCTTTGACAACCTCATCCCCCTCCCATCCCATGCCGTCAGTTATGACGGAAAGGTGTACGTCGCAGAGGACGGACGACTTAAAACCGTCCAGGTTGATACCCCATACACACACGAAGGGTTCACCTATGTCTCCTCGGGGCTCGCACCCGGAGCCATGGTCATCACGAGTCGCCTGACCTCCCCTCTGGAAGGTGCCCTGCTCACAATACAGGCCCCCAAAGAGCTTGCCGCCGGAGACACCCCATGAATAAACTCGTTGAAGCCTTTGTGCAAAACAAGGTGTTTGCCAACATTCTTCTTGTTGTCGTCCTTCTCGGCGGCATGGTGGCCGCACACACCATGATCCGAGAAGATTTTCCGTCCGTGACCCTGGATTCCGTGACGGTAAACCTTGACTGGGATGGCGCCTCTCCAGAAGATGTCGAGGAGGGGATTTCTCGAAAAGTGGAAGACGCCATCGACTCCCTGGAAGGGATCGACACCTACACCACCTCCTCCGTCGAGGGGCATTCCTCCACCAACATCACCGTAAACTACGGGTACGATGTCAACACGCTGTATGACCGGGTAAAAAACAAAATCGATCAGATCTCCACCTTCCCCGGAGAGGCTGACAACCCGGTGGTCACCATCCCCACCAAACTCTCCCATGTCATGGCCCTTGGGGTGACGGGCCCCATGGATGAAGTGACCCTCAAAAAATGGGCCGACACCATCGAAGATGAGCTCAAGCGTCTTCCCGAAATCTCCCAGATAGCCGTGGCCGGAACACGAGACTATCAGGTGACGGTGGAAATATCCGAACAGGCCTTACAAAAATATAATCTCACCCTCTCGGATGTGACCTCTGCCATCGCACACTCAAGCTTAAACCTCTCCGGCGGCACGATCAAAACATCCGGTGAGGAGTTCAGTGTCCGCACCGTGGGCAAGCGGTACTCCAGCAAGGAGCTGGCCGGCATCGTCGTGATCGCGGGAGATAAGGGGGAAGCCATCACCCTGGGCCAGCTGGCAGAAATCCGGGATGATTTCGAGCAGGACGACCTCTCTTTCCAGGCCGACGGCAGCCCCATGGCCGTGATCGATGTGAAACAGACGGAACAAGAAGACGCCATCACCATCGCCGACAGAATCAAGCGTTATGTGACTGAGAAGAACCCCACCCTCCCCCCGGGGACGCGCATCATCATTTTATCCGACAGCACCGCAAAAATACGCGCCAACATAGACATTTTAACCGGAAACGGCCTGATGGGGCTGGTGCTGGTCTTCGCTGTTCTCTGGCTCTTTCTCGACACACGCCTGGCCTTCTGGGCCGGCATGGGCATCCCCACCTCCCTGGCCGGTGGCCTCGCCGTCCTCTGGTTCTCCGGGTACACCATAAATTCAATCACCCTCTTCGGGCTCATCATGGTTCTGGGCATCGTGGCCGATGACGCCATTGTCGTGGGAGAAGCGATCTACGTTCAGAGAAAAAACGGCGCCAGCCCCCTTGCCGCGGCGATGAACGGCCTCACCGAGGTGGGACTCCCCGTCATCGCCTCTGTGGCCACCACCGTTGTGGCTTTTTTGCCCCTGATGCATGTGGCCGGCGTCCTGGGAAAAATCATCATCGGACTCGCCATGGCGGTCATCGGCTGTCTCCTGATTTCTCTCATAGAGTGCACGATCCTCCTGCCTGCTCACCTCTCCAATCTGCCCGATCCAAACCGCCCTGAAAGGTCCCTATTCGCCTTGCTGCGTGGTATTGGGGCGTTTCACGACCGCAGCGTGGCAAGCATGGAGTATGTAGCGGAGACCCTCTATCAATCATGGGTGAAAAAGGTAATCCATCACCGTTACCTGGCCGCAAGCGTCGCCGTTGCCGTTGCCATGATCACCCTTGGACTCTTCCAGGGGGGGCTGCTCAAGTACAACATGTTTCCCGAGCGGGACGGGTATGAAATTGCCGCCCAGCTCACCTTCCCCGAAGGCACCCCCTATGGGGTAACAAAAGCCGCGGTGAAACGCATCGAGGCGGGCATGCTCTCCCTGGCTGAAAAAACAGAAACTCAATCGGGAGCCCCCTTAATTGAAAACCTCATCACCGTGACAGGCCAGGGGGTGGAGAATCACATCGGCGCAACCGGTTCCACCGGGGCCAACCTCGGAGGGGTCCAGGTGGCCCTGCTGAACGACTCGGACCGAGGCATCCATGCCCGTGACATTTGCCGCGCCTGGGAAAAGGAAGTGGGACCCATCGCCGGCGTGGAGAAACTCACCTACACCTCAGGCGGGGGAGGGCCGCCAGGGGGAGACATTGAAATCTGCCTCCAAGGCGAGAACCTTGAGAACCTCACCGGGGCCTCTGCGGTGGTGATGGAACGACTCAGACAGATCGACGGGGTCTTTCGTATCGAAAATGACAGCTCCCCAGGGAAAAAGGAGGTCCGCTTTACCCTGAAACCAGAGGCACGTAACTTAGGAATTGAGGTGACAGATATAGCGGATCAAGCCTTCGCGGCCTACTTCGGAAAGAACGCAATCACCATTCAGAGGGGCGACGATGAGGTGGACGTCCGGGTCACCTACACCGAAGAGGAACGAAGCACCCTTGAGAGTCTACAGGATCTCATGGTGAGCACCCCCGACGGCACGAGGGTCCCGGTGAAGGCCGTGGCCAACGTGGAGATCCGCCCTGGCTTTTCCACCATCAAGCGCACCGACAATCGCCGCCAGGTGATGGTCAGCGCCGACGTGGACACCACCATAATCGTCTCGGGCGAGGTCTTGGCACAGCTGCAGGGGAAATTTTTCAGTGACTTGGAAAAGGACTGGAATGTTCGCGTTAAACTGGAAGGAAACGCCAAAAAAGACAAAGAAACCAACGGAAGCCTCGCCATCTGGCTTCCCCTGGCCGTGCTGATGATCTACATGATCGTGGCCACCATGTTCCGCTCCTACCTGCAGCCCCTGATCATTCTCCTCACGGTTCCCTTCGGACTCATCGGTGCGGCCCTCGGCCACCTTATCATGGGCCTGAACCTCTCCATGTTCAGCGTCTTCGGCATGGTGGCCCTCACCGGCGTTGTGGTCAACGACGCCATTGTCCTCATCGACCGGATCAACAGCAACCTGAAAGAAGGAATGCCCATGATTCCGGCTGTGGTCGCAGGGGGAGTCCGGCGCTTCCGATCGGTCATACTCACCAGCGTCACCACCGTGGGCGGGCTCTTGCCCCTGATTCTGGAAACCGACTCTGCGGCCACCACCATGATCCCCATGGCCGTCTCCCTGGCGGCGGGCCTCACCTTTGCGACCCTCTTGACCCTCCTGCTGATTCCCGGGTTGATGGTCATCTTAAATGATGCCAGATGCCTTGCCGCCCGACTGCTTCACAGGACGCCACAAAGCCGTGAGAGTGTCGAGCCCGCATACAGGGTGAGCGATGCCGGAAAGATCCTGGCTCCCGAAATGACTACCCAGAAAAACACGGCCATTGCCACGGACACCATGGCACTCATACCCAAAGGATAAGCCCCATGAATCGAAAAATACATGCCCTCTTGTATAGCGCCGTGGCACTGTTCACCGCGGCCATCCCCATGGCCTCAGCAGGAGTCCACACCACCCCCCAGCAGCTTGCCACCCTCAAGGTCCTCGACCTGGGCACGGCAAAAGTGCTGGCTGTCACCGGCAACCCTTCCCTCCTGGCGATGAAGGAGCGGATTGAGCAGGCCCGGCAACAGGTCAGGCAGGAAAAAGCCGCCTGGCTTCCCAGCCTCGACGCCGAAACCTCCCTCACTCGGGAAGATAACTCAACAAGCTCAGGGGGGGATGACGCGTACGAAGCCTATAAGACATCGCTGATCGCAACGCTTACCCTGTTTGATGGGTTCAACAGAACCCATGCGCTGGACTCTGCCACCCAAGGCGAGAGCGTCTCCTTTGAGGAGGAAAAGGACGCTCGCCGCCTGCTGCTTTTCAATGTGGCTCAGAGCTACTACAGCCTCCAGAGTGCCGCCGCGGATATCGCCATCGCACGCTCAGACAGGGCTTACAACGCCAGACAGCTGACCGAAGCCGAGGCCCGCCACAACGTGGGGGCCGGCTCCTTGAGTGATGTCCTCAACTTCAAAATCCAAGTCAACACAGCCTCAGCCACACTCATGGATGTGGAGAAGACCTACGCCATCGCTCTCACCGGCCTGGCCACGCTCATGGGCGTCGAGAAAACCGCCTTCCAAGAAGGGATGAGCCTGACACCCCTTCAGGAAAGCGGCGACTGGAACAACCACACCCTTGTAAGGGAAGAGCTGGTTCGCATCGCCCTGGTCCATCGCCCAGACCTGGCCCAAAACCACTACGTGCTGGAACAGACCACCAGCGCCATCGGCATTGCCCGCGCCGACTACTACCCCACGGTCAGTCTCTCGGGCATCGTCTCTGGAGCCCGGAATGGGAGTGCCGCCTATGACTCGGATGACCAGGGAAATAGCATAGCGATAACGATGGCAATCAATCTCTTTGCTGGCGGAGAGACCCGGGCAAAGGTGGCAAAAGCCGAGGCAACACGCAGAGAAGCCCTCTACACCCTTCAAGACCTCAGACTCACGGTGAGGCAAGAGGTAAGCGACGCCTTGGAAGAGTTTAAGACAGCCCTCAAGCAGGTGGCACTACAGGTCGAAACCGTCACCCTCACCCGCCAAAATCGAGACCTGGTGGAGCAGGAGTACCGGGCAGGGCTGACAAGCGTGGTGCAACTCAATGAAGCCCAGAACAATCTGGTCAGCGCCCAGGGCAACCTGGTGACGGCCCGAGTGACCCTCCATACCGCGTGGGAGACCATCCAAAAGGTGACAGCTTCAAACCTGATCTGATAAGAACAAGGCTTAAATAAATACATCACATCAAAGAGACCCATAAAATGAAGCAGCCCCATTTGCGCATTCTGATCATTGAAGACAACCGGGACATTGCCGAAAACATCGGCGACTATTTTGAAACCCGCGGCCATGTCTCCGATTTTGCCATGGACGGCATCACCGGCCTTCACCTGGCCCTCACCGGGGAGTACGACGTGATCGTCCTGGACCTGATGCTTCCCGGGATGGACGGGCTGACCCTCTGCACGAAACTCCGGCAGGAAGGCGGGAAAACAACGCCCGTCCTCATGCTCACCGCCCGGGACACCCTGGACGATAAGCTGGCCGGGTTTCACACCGGGGCCGATGACTATCTGGTGAAGCCCTTCGCCTTGGAAGAGTTGGCCGCACGCGTTCAGGCCCTCACACGACGGCTAAGCAGATCCGAGGGCTCCCTGCTTCAGGTCGGGAATCTCACCCTGGACACGGCCACCCTCAAGGTGCACCGCCAGGGCCAGAATATCGAGCTGAACAACACCTGCCTCACTCTTTTGAAAATTCTTTTGCACGCATCGCCCCAAGTGGTCACCCGCAATGAACTGGAACGCGCCCTCTGGGGAGACACCCCACCGGGGAGCGATGCCCTGAGAACCCACATGTACACCCTGCGCAATAAAATCGACAAACCCTTTGCAAGCCCGCTGATTCATACTCTCCACGGTATCGGCTTTCGAATGGAGGAGGCGTCATGACCCCTGGCCAAGGCCCTCCCATGGAATTCAAGCCGCCTTTTTTCAAAACCCATGCGTTTCGAGTCTTTATCTCTTTTGTCCTCTTCGGCTCCCTGCTGACCCTGGGCTATGGATGGGCTGTCTCCGACCAGATGCGTCGCATGCATAATAAAATGGAGGACTTTCGGGTCAAGGAAGAGGTCAAAAACTATCTGGACACGTATGCCCGACAAGAAGAGCCTCTCCTGACCCGAAGTCTTTTCCTTAACATCTATGACGACATCAACGAGGTACCCACCGACTTTCGGGTGGCCATTCAAAGCCTGCCCGACGGAAACTATTTTTCAAGCGGTTCCGAGGGTATCGGTGGCCCGAAGTTGTACCGGTACCTCATCCGCAGTCTTCCCGACAAAAACAAGACACTCTACTTCATCATGGATGACGGGGGATTTCAGGAACGGTTCGGTCTTCGTGAAAAAGTGTCCCGTGTGTTTCTCTATGGGTTCTTTCTGGCCACCGTCTTGAGCTTCATCGCGGGCCTGGCCAACGCCCACCTGCTTATCCATCCCATGTCCCGCCTGCTCGAACAGGTCAGCCGGTCCCGGCCCGATGATTTGCCGGTGGGGTTTGCCAAGGACTACGCCCATGACGAGGTGGGCTCTCTTGCCCGCGCCCTGGACCAAACCAACAAACGCATTCGGACCTTTATCGAACGGGAACAGCAGTTCACCCGGGATGCCAGCCATGAACTTCGGACCCCCGTCACCGTCATCAAAGGGGCCGTGGAGCTCCTGAACCAGCTGCCCGAGCAGGACATGCAAAAAATCCAACGGCCCTTAAAACGCATCGAGCGCTCCGTCACCGAAATGGAACACCTCATCGAGAGCCTGCTGCAAAAGGCGCGAGAAGAAAACGCCCCCGGCAACGCCTCATGTGTGGCCCGCCCCCTGGTGGAACAGGCCATCCAGGAGAGCCGTTACCTCGTGGAGGGAAAGGCGATCACCCTCGCCTTTGAGTGCACCGGCACCCCAGCCTTGACGATGTCAGGCTCCGATTTTAAAATGGCCGTCTCCAACCTGATCCGCAACGCCTGCGCCTATACCCACTCAGGCACCGTCATCATCCGCCTTTCCGAAACATTCATCGAGGTGGAAGACACCGGCCCGGGAATCGACCCGGCCATCATCGACCAGATCACGGACCCGTTCGTCAAAGGGACATCAAGCCAGGGACACGGCATCGGCCTGTCCATCGTCAAACGGGTTTGCGATCAATCCAACGGGCACCTTGCCATCACCTCCCAGAGCAGCGGCACCCGGATCCGCATCACCTTTTCACACTGAGTCACGTGGTATTGAGCACCTCCACGGCGGGCCTACCGGGGGCTAAACTTTTGCCTGATTTTATAAAGACGGGTTTAACAAAAAGGCCTTAAATATATATTTCAGATTTACATCGGCCCAAATGCGGATGTGATTTGGCCCGAGGAACGAAGGCCAAGAGTCTCAGCGAGACTGGAAAGCAGGGACGGCCCTATGTTTCAAACAAATACCCCAGCCAGACATCATCGCCCCCCCGTGCCGAGGGGGAACGGGACATGGAAAGACAGATCAACCCGGCGCTTTTCGCCATTCTTCTGAATGCGGAATCCTGCCAATAATAGAAGGTGCGATGATCTTTGTCTTTGGCGGAACCCACCCCCTCCTTAATGGAGACATAGAGACGGCCACCGGGGGCCAGGGCGCTGGCGAGCCGGGAAAGAATTTCCGGGAGGGCGGCGTGGGGAAGATGGACCAGGACACCGGAGACCAGAAGGCCGTCCCAGGGCTGAGAAAGCAACTCAGTGGACCGGATGTCTCCGAGGGTCACAGGACACCCGGAATGCCTTTCCGCCAGAGCGGCCAGGGCGGAAGACGGCTCCAGTCCATGGGGAAAAAAACCTTTATTTTTCAGCCAGAGCAGGTCACGGCCGGAGCCGCAGCCCAGATCAAGGACACGGGCCCCGGGTTGAAGTGCTTGCGCCAGGGGGGCCAAAAAGGGGGTGGGGTCGATATGAACCGTGGCGTCAAAAAATAGTTTCGCCTCCGACTCGTAGTACGCGCTTGTTCTCTCCTTCATCATCCGTACCTTTCAGTATGACTCATTCACCATGAATATGGCTTTATTAACAAAACAGGGCGTGCAAACGAAAGGCTCTCCTCAGGACCCGTTGTCTTCGTCAGACATCAGGGGTCAAGGGCCACACTCACGTCACCCCTATCCCGAATATTTCATGAGAAAACAATCAGGACTAAGGAATAAATCGTAATGACAGTTCTTTGCCGTCATATTTTCAGTCGTTTCAAAAATGCAAAATGTAATTCACGGTATTCTGTTTGATTTTCTCACCCTTCGGACTAAATCCTCTCTCCAATTCAGCGGTCATCGACACCTCCCTCCCGTTTGGCGTCCCAGCACGCATCGAGAAATGTACATGATTAAACAAATGAACGCTCATTAAACCTTTTTGTTTCTGATAACGGCATCGGTGTTTAAATTCATACGATCCCGTCTATATATTTTTAGTACATAAATCAAGTGGTTTAAGGAGAAGACTAACTAAATCATTCTCATCATTTTTTTGAACCGCTTTTTTGAAACAATCCTTCGTTTATATTTTTACTGTTCAAAGATAAATCGCCCTGCGCCCAAGAGAACCCCCAACCTACCAGGCCAGAGGGGGACGGGACAGGCGCCGCAACCCCCTTAAATTTTACAGTCAAAAAATGATAAACAAACGTTCATTCATTTTTAATATAGCCTTCTTTCTTGTTGATCGATGGCCTCTCTCATTGCGCCATGACCCGATCCGCCCGAGCCAACGCTCTAAGATTGAGGACATTACACATCAAAAGAACGCGCGGAGAGAGGGGCCGTTTATCATCAACCCTGCATAACCGAACAATCGTTTATCTCTATTTTTCTAAGAAAACCGGACAACAACGGCTGCTGATGTAGGGCCGCATCCACCCTGACCACGAAAAAAAGTCAGGCCCGCCCCACGCGCTGAAATCGACGGATCCCTGCGGCGGCACCGAAGAGTGACACCCCACCTGCCCCCCTTTAAAAATTAAGGAAAATTGGTACGCAACCATGGTCATAAAATAAAGTAAAGAGGCAGGGGCCACTCTATGCCGGGAGACCCTATTTGTAGTTATATCAATCAAAATATTCACAAGTGAAAAATCGGTAATCAAAGTCAAACAGTACGGTACTTAGCTGCCTAACTAAAGTTATGAATTTACCTGTCGATGTGGCTTTCAAACCCTGGAATTAGGTTGGGTTGCAAACCAACCGTCACATGTAAAGCACCTATAACGCTTGATGTTCCCTGAAGTTGCGTTCAGAGGTGCATCCACGGCAAGGAGACGTCATTGAGATGAAAAAAAACATCGCGGCCATTTTAGCCATCGTCACGGGGGTCGTCTTCGCCTCCCCCGCCAGCGCGACCCTCATCGAAAACAACACCAACTTAAGCGCGGACTGGACCCGCATGCCGGCCCGGGTCGCCGCCACCGACTCCGTGGACACCGTCCTCTACAACCCGGCGGGCACCATCCGCCTGGGCGAGGGCACCTACATCATGGCGGGAAACCAGATCCTTCCCAAGGCATACAGCCACACCAAAGACGGGGTAAAACACGAGACCACCACCCTCACCACCGTTGTGCCTGATTTTTTTGTCTTGAAGAACGGAAAAAAATGGAGTGGATTTACAGGATTTGGGGTCATCGGGGGCGGAGGATCGCTGGAGTATGACAACGGAATACTCAACAAAGAGATGGGGATCACCACTAAGCAGGTGGCCGATCTTCTATCGAAACATCCCGTAGGCGCCGCCGTGACGGAAGAGGTGGCCTCGGCCTGGATCGGGGCCTACGTGGGCGGCGCCTATGCCGTGAGCGACACCCTCTCTCTCTCGCTGACCGGCCGACTGGTCTACGGCACCAACACGTACGAAATCGACGGCGGAAAAGTCCTGGACTATGAAAAAACCGGCACCGGCTTCGCCCCCATCATCGGGGTCAACTACACCCCCAGCCCGGTCCTCAACATCGGCTTTCGCCACGAGTTCCGCACCCGGGTAGAGTGGGACGTGGACAAAATCGATGGAACAGCGGCACCTGTCTTATCACAATCCCCAACGTTTGGAGCCAAAGGCGACACCTCCCGCAAGGACTTCCCCGCCATGACCGCCCTGGGCGCCTCCTGGAAAGCCACCGAAGCCCTCACCCTGGCCACGGACATCAGCTACGCCTGGCATGATGACATCGACTGGGAGGGGGTGGAAAAAGGGCTCGACAACGGAGTAGAGTTCGCCCTGGCCGGAGAGTACGCCCTCACCCCCACCCTCAAGGTGAGCACGGGCTACTCCTACTCCAACGCCGGACAGGACAAAGAGAAATACTCCACCGCCATCTCCAAGAACGTCTACCACGGCCTCTCCGCAGGCTTTATGATCGAGCCGAAGCCGGGCCTTAAATTCAACGTCGGCGCCACCAAGCTCTTCTACGAAAAAGACACCGACAGCCACGGCATCACCTATGAAAAGGACCTCTGGATCATCGGTACCAGCGTGCAGTATAAATTTAATTAAAGCT
This sequence comes from Desulfoluna sp., assembly GCF_030145185.1. Classification (GTDB taxonomy): domain Bacteria; phylum Desulfobacterota; class Desulfobacteria; order Desulfobacterales; family Desulfolunaceae; genus Desulfoluna. The sequence goes on from NZ_JAQYWB010000002.1 coordinate 59,037, forward strand.
GGCCTGCAGCGACAGGGTGGTCATCAAAAAAATGCCCCTAAAAACAAAAAGCCCTGTCTGATCCCAACGGATCACTCAGGGCTTTGGCATGAAACGAACAGAATGCGTCGTTTGGGTTGGTGGGAACAAATAATGATACCGTGGCTTGCCGGAATACCGCTGGGATTTGACCCGAGGAATCCGCCTACGCAAAAGCCTCCGGCGTGACAAGTCCGCCTAAGCAAAAGCCTCCGGCGTGACACGTCCGCCTACGCCCATGTTCATGCGTCACCGTTCGACCGACATCAATGGGCTTCGGCGCGACAAGCGATCCGTCTTCGCCTGCGGCTACGCCGTGACATGGGGGCAAAGCGCATTTGCAACCTGCTTTCAAGGTGGCACACCTTGCCGCCGGAATTAATCCGGTTCATGTCTACCCATGAGTTGATACGGAAGCACCGGTAACTTATGCGCTTGCGACACACGAGGCACCCCCTCACCCTTCACGCGAATGCGGAGGCGGGGTGCCGCAAGTACCGATAGCCGGGGAGCATTCGCAAACCCGCTTTCAAGGTGGCATCACCTTGCCGCCGGAGGCATTGCTTTTTGTTCTTTTATTTTTTCCTGCAACCTTACCCCTCGGCGTCACTCGGGGGGACGGGTCTTCCACCGGTTGTGCACCCAGAACCACTGCTCCGGAAATTTGAGGATCATCTTCTCTATGGCGTAGCTGAAGTTCTGGGTGTTGGTCTGGACATCGGCCTCAAAATCACCCGTGTTGACAAGGGGGATCTCCGGGCCGAACTCCCCGCGGACAAACCGGCCGTCCCGGGCCACGAAATAGGGAATCACGGGGGCGCCGGTGGACAAAGCCAATTGGGCGATCCCATTGTTGGCGCTGGCTTTCTTACCAAACATGTCGACAAAGACACTCTGATGAGGCTTGGGGGCGTTCTGGTCACTTAAAAGCCCCACGGCGTTGCCCTCGCTGAGTTCCTGAAGGATGCCTTTCACGGCTTTTTTGGTCGGGTACATGCGGCAGCCGAAGCGCTCTCGCATCTCCTGGATAAACCGATCCATGGGCTTAAAATCCAAGGGGCGGTAAACCGCCGAGATCTGAAACCCGGTGATGCCCATGGAGGTGGGGAGAAACTCCCAGTTCCCCATATGGCAGGTCAGCACCAGCACCCCTTTGCCTTTTTTTTGAGCCGCAGCCAGATGGTACACCCCGTAAAGGCGAAACCGCGCCTTGATCTCCTGCCAGCCCCAGCGCAGACTGCGCCCCATTTCAAAGGGAACCAGGGCGATGTGATCAAAGGCCTGCCGACTGAGGCGTTCAATCTCCTGGCGGGACTTCTCCCGGCCAAAGACGAGGGTCATGTTGTCTATCGCCACCTGACGATGACGCGCATCACGACGATACCAGAGACCACCGATGGCATGGGCCATCCGCACGGCCTGCCGCTCCGGGATCAAGCCCAACAGCAGAAAAAACAATCGAATCATTTTGTACGCCAGACATTCCATACCCTGCGTCCACCCCTCCCTCTTCCACGAATTCATATCATCGGGTCACTCTTCAGCTTGTGCCTTCTATGGTTAAAGTTCGGGGCAAAAACGTGCCTTGGGCTTTAGATTTACCCAAGATTATAATTCAAGACCTGTTTATCTAACTGTTCAAAAGTTTGGCCTCCGGCGGTTCTGACGGGGGCCAACCAAGTGACCTCGCCCCTTCCTTTTTTTAAAAAGGCGCGTTCAACCACAGAGAGGGCACTATACGTGTGGATCCGGGGTTTTGCAATGGGAAAACCGTTCAGAGGAATTCTGGAAAAACAAGGAAAAGCATGAAGGGAGACGCTGTTTCCACGGGATGTCTTAGACAGACAAACCTCGTGGAAACACGCCTGGTGGGTGAGGCAAATCCATGGACCACCTCACCGGCACATCATTTAAGACCTCATCCCTATGGGCGAGTCGAGAATCTCTTTCCAGATGACCGCCTCTTTAAGACGCCGCCGCCGTTTTCGTTGACCACGGCACCTGTCCTCCGGCACCTCAGAGGGCCCCACACGTTTGCGGGTGACGCAGGGTGCGGCCTCCGATTCCCCGGGAAGGTCCCAAAGGGAGGGGGTCTCGTCCACAGCATCCCACCGTTCCTGGGAAGACGGACTCTCATCCGTCACCTCCCACCGTTCATGGAGAGAGGGTCGTTCCTCTTCTGCCTCCCAGCGATTACGGGGCGCATCAGGAAGATCGCTATCCGTTTCGCAGAGAACCTCTGAACGAGGTACATCCGCCCCCCGAAGCTCCTCCCAGGGGTCATCATCCATAAGGATCTCTGCGTCCGTACCTGAAGCTTCCCGCTCCGCCTCGAGCCTGGCCTTCTCCATCTCCTGCTTCATCTGCTGGATCACGTTGCCCATTTTATTTTTCAGGGCTCCGCCCCCTTCCGAATTCACGGCAGAGAGAACCTTCCTCATGATGGAGCGAAAGATCAGGTAGATCACAAAAAGCGTGATCAGAAACTTCAGGCCACTCATCAGGTGGTCTCCTTGTCATCCGGCCCTTTCTCGTCACCGGCAATGGAGCTGCGCATATCGGTATCGGCCATGATGTTCTTCATTTTGTAATAATCCATAATGCCAAGGTTGCCGCTGCGGAAGGCTTCGGCCATGGCCAGAGGCACCTGGGCCTCGGCTTCAACGACCTTGGCCTGCATCTCCTGAACCCTTGCACTCATCTCCTGCTCGACGGCATACGCCATGGCACGACGCTCTTCGGCCTTGGCCTGGGCGATCTTCTTGTCGGCTTCCGCACGATCGGTCTCAAGATCTGCCCCGATGTTCTTGCCCACATCCACGTCGGCAATATCGATGGAGAGAATCTCGTAGGCTGTCCCTGAGTCGAGGCCCTTGGCAAGCACGGTCTTGGAGATACGGTCCGGATTCTCCAGAACCTGCTTGTGGTTCTCCGCAGAACCAATGGTGGAGACAATCCCCTCGCCCACACGGGCAAGAATCGTATCGGCACCGGCGCCCCCCACCAGGCGATCGAGGTTCGCGCGAACCGTCACCAGAGCCAGGGCTTTCAGCTGAATGCCGTCCTTGGCCATGGCGGCAATTTTCGGGGTCTCGATGACCTTGGGGTTGACACTCATCTGCACGGCTTCGAGCACATCACGTCCGGCCAGGTCAATGGCCGCCGAACGGTTAAACTCCAGCTCGATGTTGGCTTTATCAGCCGCGATAAGGGACTGGACCACACGGGCCAGGTTACCGCCAGCCAGAAAATGGGATTCCAGCATGTCCGTGTCAATATCGATTCCCGCCTTCACGGCCATGATCTTGGATTCAATGATCAGCGGAGCCGGGACCTTCCTGAGCCGCATAAAGACAATGTTCAACATCCCCACATGGGCACCGGAGACCAGGGCCTGAATCCAGAGCTTGATGGCGGAGCCGATGACAAACAGAATCACCAGCACAATGGCCAAGACGACAAACGTTAAAATCATATTCGGGTTCATGTATTCTCCTGGGTTACGCGTTATCTAAATGGCCTTCCGCTTCCAAAAGACCGGGTTTCGTCTAAAAACTGCCCACGGTGTCACAGGGGGAGGACCCAAGGGGCACAAAAAAGCCACCTTCTACCCCACCTTTTTGACAATCACGCGGTTGGCGGTGACGGAGAGTACCCGCAGGGGACTCCCCTTTTCGATGTATTCGCCACGAGTGACCACATCGATGCGTTCGTCACCTAAAAGGGCCACGCCCGATGGGCGCAAATCGGTCAGGGCACGTCCTTCGAGCCCCACGAAATGATCCAGGCCTTTTTTCTGTGAGGTGGCACCTTCGGATCGTTTCAACTGCTGCTTGAGGGTGATCGGGGAATGTTCCAAGAGTCTGACCCCCAAAAAAATGGCGGCGGGGACCAGGAAGAGGTCGGCAATCAGCAGGGCATAGCCCATCTGGCTGGAAACCTCGGTAAAGACCATATAGAGAGAGAGACCCAGAAGCGACGCAGCGATGACGGAGATCACCCCAAAAGAGGGAATGAGAAACTCTGCAATGATGGCGGCAGCCCCTGTGAGTTGCAGGAAAAAAATGGCGAAAGCAAATTTCATGATCGTGGGTTGACTCCTTTAAGAGACAGATTCAGAAGATGGCCCCTTCCAGGCCACAAGGATACGATTGCCTTCGACAGCGGTCACCACAACGGGGTCGCTTCGATCTATAAAATCCCCCTGGGTGACCACGTCAAAGGGCTCGCCATGGAATTCCGCCTTGCCTGCCGGACGAAGGGGGGTGAGAGCGACGCCGTTCTCTCCCACGGCGATCCGAGAGGTCTCCTCGGAATCGGCTTTGGACGCTTTAAGGTCTGCATCCAGATAGGGTCCGCTCACGCGGCCTGCCATGGCGGGCACAAGATAACGCAAGAGCATGACGGCCATGAGCACGGAGGCCCCGACGGAGATCACCACGGTCAACAGGTTGCCCCGGAACAGGGTGCCCTCCCAGGGCAGGGTGGGGTCAGGCAATACGAAATCCTGAAGCGAAAGGATCAGGCCAATCATCACCAGCAGAAACCCGCTGATGCCTGCCACCCCGAACCCGGGGAGAATAAAAATCTCCACAATGATCAGCAGCAGGCCCATGACGATAATCAGAATCTCCGCATAAGTGGCGAGCCCGGCGATATGATGGCCGAAAAGAGCCAGCCCCAGGGCGCTGAGGCCCACGATCCCGAAGATGCCAAATCCCGGGGCCTTGAGTTCGGTGTAGAGAGCCCCCAGCCCGATCATCATAAGAACAGGGGCGATGGAGAGAATCCAGCCGGAGAGCCCTTCGGACCAGGAGGGGATGACACGCGTCACCGGCAGGGCACCATGGCCCATGGCCCCAGCCACCTCGGCGGTGGTTTTTACCGTGGCCCGGGAAAAACCGAACCCCTTGGCTTCCACATCATCCATGGTGAGGAGTTCCCCCTTGCGCACCACGGTCCGAACGTGTTCGGGCTTCTCCTTCAAGTCCTCGTAGGCCTGCGCTTCCATATAGAGGGTTTTTCCCTCTGCCTCATACGCAACGATCTCCAGATCGGCGGTCACCATGGACTCGGCCAGGGATTCGCTGTAGCCGTTTTTTCGGGCCAGCGCCCGGAACTTGGCCCGAAGAGGGGACTGAAATTTTTCGCCCAGCATTTGGGGACCCTCCTTGCCCACGGCAATGGGGGCACAGTCCCCGATGGTCGTGCCCGGGGCCATGTAGAGGGCATCTGCGGAGAGGGCAATCAGGGCACCGGCACTGATCGCCTTGGTTTTCACCCAGGCCACGCTGGGAACCTCAAGGGAGGTAATCGTATCCACAATTTTCAGGGCGGAGTCCACGCGGCCACCGAAGGTATCCATCTCAAAAATGACGAGGGACGCCCCGTCGGTTTCTTTCACTGCCCGTGCAATGAAGGCGGCCATGGAAGGGGACACCTCCCCGGAAATGGGAATCAGGCGAATTTCCCCGGCCGTGGCCTGGGCCCCTGCAAGGGGACCACCCACCGGGAGAAACCACGAGAAGAGCACACCGACAAAAAGCCAGAGCGAAAGAAGAGAGAACGTCGATTTATTCATGGTGATGCCTGGGGTTCAGTTAAAGAGAGCCGCGCCGGGAACCGATACAGGGGAGTCCAAAAAATCCATGACCCAAACACACCACGCGATCAAAAAGGATCATCCTGTTCGCCACGGCACATCTGGAAGTGCGTCAGATGACACCTTGTTGACTATTCGTATATACAGGAAAAGCTGAAAGCGTGCAAGAACAGGGAACCCGCAACCCTTTCACATCGGGCCAGACGAGTGCATCAAACAAAGTGCGTAGATCCATCAAAATTTTTCACCTCTCGATGGCGTTTCTTTGGCGTCCCGCTTCTGCTATAGTGCGGCGGTTTATCGTGAAGGCGCCACGGCAGAGCATCCTTATTGAAGCGCCTTATCACGTCATTGCTATAGATGTCGGATGACACATCATCGCACCCTAAGGCTTTCTGACGCCTTTGCCCGAGCCCTGGCAAACCCGTCGGAGATCGATGAGACGAGGCACAATCAACCATGCTGATGGATGAAACAATGCGAACCGCGGCCCAAAAGGTACACGTCAATGTGCCCTACCGCATGCTCGTAGAGGAGAAGGGACTTTTCGATCTCTTCCTCTCTCTGACCCTCAATCCCGAGCTGGGAATGGACATCCCCACCCTCGACACCTACGATCTCGCCCACTTTAAAAAAACGGCGGAAACCTTTCGCCGGGCCGGAGCACGTCTCACGATCCACGGCCCTTTTGAAGGCGTGGACCCGGGTTCAGCGGATGCCACTCTGCGACGCAGCAGCGAAAGGCACCTTCAACGCCTCACCGACGCTGTGGCCATCATACGGCCGGCAAGCGTGGTCTGTCACACCGGATTTCAACCCAACCAGCAGGACGGGGATTTTTCCGGCTGGCTGGAAAGAAGCCGCAGGGCCTGGACGGAGCTGGCGGCGTCCTTCGCCGCCTTAGACACCCGCCTTCTCCTGGAAAACGTCCATGAAGGCTCTCCGGCCGAGATGGCGAGCCTGACCCACGACATCGAGCACCTGGGGCTCTGCCTCGACACGGGCCATCTGAACGCCTACGGCAATGGAGACCTCGCAGGGTGGGTGCAGACCCTCGGGCCTTTAACCGAAGAGGTACATCTCCATGATAACCACGGAACGGAGGATGAGCACCTGCCCCCTGGCCAGGGAGAAATCGATTTTACTCCCTTGTGCTCCCTGACCCGCCGCCGCTCCCTGATCATCACCCTGGAGCCCCACACCCGGGAGGACCTCCCACCGGCTCTGGACTTTCTCCTGCGCCACCCCGATCTTCTGCCAAGACAACCCCGAGGGACACGACAATGGTTTTGATATGACTGAGTTACCCCATGGTCTGAGGAGAACAAACCACGAATTCTGAAGACGGAAATACTATCGAAACATGGAGGGGTATCAAAAAAAGCCCCCCCTCGTTACTTCGATGAGAGATAAACGTAATATCCTTTAACAAAGCATACTTCAGCCCTGTTTGCAGGGAAAGTAGTTCTTGACACTAAAACGGAAATTGATCTATATCAATCGTTTAAACTTAAAAATTTTTGTTTTGTATTAAGTGACTGTTACCAATGAAATTCTAAGGAAAACCCACGCTCGCAATCAGGTGGGAACGAGGAACCATGGGTATTTATAAACACCTCGACAGCCATGCCAAAGAGATTGTCAAAGCATGGAACGCCCGTTTTGCGGGCAGCTACCCCTCAGAAGGCGGCCGATTCATCATGAAGGAGAAAGACCCCTTCAACAATCCCATCGGCGCCATGGCCCAGAAAGCGTTCACTGAAGTTTTCGCCATTCTGTCCCAGAAAAGCGAACCGGATCCCGAGGCGCTTCGCGCCAAAATCGATCCCATCATCCGTCTGAGGGCCGTCCAGACCTTTATTCCCAGTGAAGGCGTTGCCTTTATTTTCCCACTGAAAGACGTGGTCCGAGACGCACTGAAAAAAGAGGTCAAAGAGGGCATGGTGTCCCAAAAAGATCTCGACGCATTTTACAACCGGGTGGACCAGCTCAGCCTGTGGGCCTTCGATGTTTACATGGCCTGCCGTGAGCAGATCTATCGGCTGCGCGCAAGCGACGTGCGCACCAGAACCCTCAATGTGTTGAAAAACAAGGGTATATTGTGTGAGGTTCCCGAAGTCGGGACCGAAATTTTACCACATGATGTTTATAAAAACGGGGGCTTTGAAAAATCGGATGAAGATCCGGATCGAGGGCTGTAGGACGGTCGCATGACAGCCATAGGGAGAGTTGCCGGCTCACCCGATGCTGTGTCCGTCTTTTACAAACTTTCAATTCGGGTGCATTCGTTTAATCAAGCACCAAAGGGTGAGGAAAAGGTATGAACGTTAATATTGTGTTGTCCCTGGTAGCGGTCGTTGTGCTGGGTGCACTCGCCTTTCTGGGCGGCAGTGCGCCTGCGCTACAGGGGGTGTTTGGGATCCTGATACCCTACATCGCCTTCGTCATGTTCCTGGGCGGTTTTATCTGGCGTATCATGAAATGGGCCAAGTCACCGGTGCCCTTTCGTATTCCGACCACCTGCGGTCAGCAGAAATCATTGTCATGGATCAAGCATGACAAGATTGAAAACCCGACCACTGGAATCGGTGTCGTGATCCGAATGGCCTTGGAGATCCTAACTTTCAGATCTCTGTTCCGGAACACCAAAGCCAAAATTATAGGGGACAGGATCTCTTATGAATTAGAACTCTGGCTCTGGCTTTTTGCCCTGGTCTTTCATTACAGCTTTCTGGCCGTGCTGGTCCGTCACATGCGCTTCTTTTTAGAGCCTGTGCCTGTCTGCATCACATTCCTGGAAGCGGTCGACGGTTTTTTCCAGATCGGGCTTCCCATCGTGCTGATGTCCGGCGTACTCCTCTTTGCCGCGGTGGCTTTTCTTTTCTTACGAAGGATTGCAACGCCCACCCTTCGGTACGCCTCCCTTGCCGCCGATTACTTCCCCCTCTTCCTGATTATGACGATCGCAGGCACCGGCATGTATATGCGGTACTTCCTGAGGGTGGACGTTGTGGCCGTCAAAGAGCTTACCATGGGCCTGGCGACTCTGCATCCTTCCATTCCGGCCAACATTGACCCCTTCCTTTTCGTGCATCTGTTTCTCGTATGCGTTCTGTTCGTATACTTCCCCTTCAGCAAGCTGATGCATGCCGGTGGTATTTTCTTTTCTCCCACCCGGAACATGGCCAACAACAGCCGAATCAAGAGACACATCAACCCCTGGAACCCCGATCTACCCTTCGTGACCTATGAAAAATATGAAAATGCCTTCAGAGAAAAAATGATCGAAGCGGGTATCCCAGTGGAAAAGGAGTCATAAATCGTGGACATCAAACCAGAAGAGATGATCAAGATACACAACCCGATCCCGAAGAAGTCGTGGATGGATACGCCACCGGATTTGTCCGAAGGCAAGTTCTGCTATCCCGCCAAGGCGAAGACTATGGAATACTTGGGGATTCCCAACGCACGAGACTGGTCTCCTGCCGACGAAGACTGGAAGCTTCCTGAAAACTGGCAGCAGATCATTCATGAAGGTTTCAAGGATCGCCTCGACAAATACCGTTCCCTGAAAGTGTTCATGGATATTTGTGTCCGCTGCGGCGCCTGCGCCGATAAATGTCACTTTTTCATCGGCTCGGGCGACCCCAAGAACATGCCGTTCCTTCGGGCCGAGCTGCTCCGAAGCATCTACCGAAACGACTTCACCGCCCTGGGCAAGCTCCTCGGTAAAATCGGCGGTGCCCGCAAAATCACCCCCACGGTCATCAAGGAGTGGTTCTCCTATTTCTACCAGTGCACCGAATGCCGCAGGTGTTCCGTCTTCTGCCCCTATGGCATCGACACCGCAGAGGTCACCATGATGGGCCGCGAGCTTCTCAGCCTCCTCGGCATCAACATCAACTGGATCTCGGATCCCGTGGCCAACTGTTCCAAAACCGGGAACCACCTGGGCATCCAACCCCAGAACTTCAAAGAGATCGTCGAGTTCTTCTGCGAAGACATTGAAGAGATCTCCGGCATCAAGATCAACCCCAGCTTCAACCGAAAAGGCGCAGAGATTCTCTTTGTCACGCCTTCAGGGGATGCCTTTGCCGATCCCGGTACCTACACCTTTATGGGGTACCTGATGCTCTTCGAGCACATCGGCCTGGACTACACCCTTTCCACCTATGCCTCCGAGGGCGGCAACTTCGGTCTCTTCACCTCCTCGGACCAAATGAAGAAGCTCAACGCCAAGATGTACCACGAAGCCGAACGCCTGGGCGTTAAGTACATCCTCGGCGGCGAGTGCGGTCACATGTGGCGCGTCGTCAACCAGTACATGGGGACGATGAACGGACCGGCGAACTTCCTGGAGGTTCCCAAGAACCCCATCACCGGCACGGTATTTGAAAACTCCGCGTCCACGAAGATGGTTCACATCGCTGAGTTCACCGCCGACCTCATCAAGCACAACAAGCTCAAGCTCGACCCGAGCCGTAACGATCACCTCAACGTGACCTGGCACGACTCCTGTAACCCGGCCCGAGCCATGGGGATCCTGGACGAGCCCCGTTATGTGCTGAAAAGCGTCTGCAACAACTTTCATGAAATGCCGGTCAACACCATCCGTGAGCAGACCTTCTGCTGCGGCTCCGGTGCAGGCCTCAATACCGAAGAGATCATGGAACAGCGCCTTCGTGGCGGCCTGCCCCGTGCCAACGCGGTCAAGTACGTCCACGAGAAGTACGGCGTCAACTCCCTGGCCTGTATGTGCGCCATCGACCGGGCGGCCCTGCCCCCCCTGATGGATTACTGGGTACCTGGTGTCGATGTCACGGGTCTCCACGAGCTGGTGGGCAACGCCCTGGTCATGGATGGTGAGAAAGAACGAACCTTAAACCTGAGGTTAGAGGATTTACCTGGAGCGGAGGGTGATTCTGATGAAAGATAAAGGCAAAATAATAGCCGGGGTGGCCATCTTCGCCGCCCTGGTTTCCTTCCCGTTCTGGTACAACACGGGAACGGCCAAACCTGCACCGGAGCTGATCCTCGCGCCGGAAGCCAAAGCGGCTGTGACATGTATCCTCCCCAAAGACCAGATGGCCAAGGAGCACATGCAGCTCCTCGACGGCTGGAGAAACTCGGTGGTTCGTGAAGGCCAGCGCGTCTATGTGGCGGAAGACGGCAAAAAGTACGACATGAGCCTGTCCAACACCTGCCTGGAGTGTCACACCAACAAGGCGGATTTCTGCGACAAGTGCCATGATTACGCCGCTGTTAACCCCTACTGCTGGGATTGCCACGTGAATCCGAAGGAGAAGTAGTGATGAAAGAAAGCAGAAGAAGCTTCCTGAAGATCGCTGGAGTATCCGCACTGGGCGTGACAGCAGCGTCCAACGCCCACGCCATTGGCGAATACTTCATCCCTTCAGAGCAAGCCATTAAAGACCAGAAAGTCAGCACGGCAGACCGATGGGGCATGGTCATCGATACCCGTAAGCTCACCCATGAGCTGAACGAGAAAATCGCCAAGTCATGCCACCTGAACCACAACGTGCCCACCCTTGAGAACAAAAACCACGAGATCAAGTGGATCTGGGAAGAGCACTACGAGCACGCCTTTACACAGCAGCCGAATGAGTTCCAGGCGGAGGAGACAGCCCACGCCCCCATCCTGACTCTGTGTAACCACTGCGACAACCCTCCCTGCGTCCAGGCCTGCCCCACCAAGGCGACCTTCCAGCGGGAAGACGGTATCGTTCTCATGGACTTCCACCGCTGCATCGGCTGCCGCTTCTGCATGGCTGCCTGCCCCTATGGTTCCCGAAGCTTTAACTTCAGGGATCCCCGGGATGCAATGGAGGATGGAAAACCCACCAACCCCGAGTTCCCCACCCGCACCAAGGGTGTCGTGGAGAAGTGTAACTTCTGCGCGGAAAGACTGGCCGTTGGCAAGGATCCCTACTGCGTAGAGGCCTCTGAGGGCGCCCTCGTCTTCGGTGACCTCTCCGATGAAAATTCAGAAATTCGGAAAGTCCTGAAAGAGAACTACACCATTCGGCGAAAGGCCAGTCTTGGTACCGGGCCTTCGGTCTTTTACATCGTTTAACGGGAGGTCATCATGCTTGAAAAAGCATTAAGCGGAAGCAGAAATTACTGGCTGTGGATTGCCGGTCTGATGGCCGTCATTGCGGTGGCCTTTATGGGATACCTGCAGCAATGGGAGTTCGGTCTCGGCGTCACCGGCATGAGCCGTGACGTCTCCTGGGGCTTTTACATTGCCCAGTTCACCTTCCTCGTCGGCGTCGCCGCCGGGGGTGTGATGCTGGTGCTGCCCTACTACTTGCACGACTACAAGGCCTTCGGCCGCATCACCATCCTGGGGGAATTCCTGGCGGTGGCGGCGGTCGTCATGTGCCTGCTCTTCATCCTGGCCGACCTTGGCCAGCCCAAGCGCGCCATGAACGTGATCTTCAACGCCACACCCTACTCGATGCTCTTCTGGGATGCCCTGGTTCTCAACGGCTATCTCCTGCTGAACATCGTCATCGGGTGGAAGCTCCTTGAAGCGGAGAGAAATGCGGTCCCTGCTCCCAAATGGATCAAGTATCTCATCTATCTTTCCATCCCCTGGGCCTTCGGCATCCACACCGTGACCGCCTTCCTTTACTGTGGCCTTCCCGGTCGTGGTTACTGGCTCACGGCGATCCTTGCCCCCAGGTTCCTGGCCTCGGCCTTTGCCGCCGGTCCCTCGTTTTTGATCCTCCTTTGCTTCATCGTTCGCAAAGTGACCAAATTCGATCCCGGCACAAAAGCGATGCAGACCCTCATGAAGATCATCACCTACGCCCTGATTGCGAACGTGTTTTTCCTCCTCTGTGAAATCTTCACCGTTTTTTACAGCCAGATCCCCGAGCACATGGACCACCTGAAGTATCTCTTCTTCGGACACGGTGACAAGGTGGCTCTGGTACCCTGGATGTGGACCTCCATGTTCCTGATGCTTTCGGCCATCGTCCTTCTCGTGATTCCCAAAATCAGAAACAACGAGAAGTACATGCCCTTCATCTGCATCATGGTGTTCGTCGGAACCTGGATCGACAAAGGCATGGGCATGATCGCCGGTGGCTTCGTCCCCAACGCCATGCACACCTACCACGAGTACACACCGACCCCCCTGGAGATTCTCATCACCGTGGGTGTCTACGCCACAGGCCTGCTCGTCGTGACGATCCTTTACAAGATCGCCACACAGATCAAAGAAGAGGTCAACGCGTAAGCAACGCTTTTTTATAGGTTGTACGAATCCGGAACGCCAACTGGATTGTTTAAAACCCGCCCTCCTGGAAACAGGGGGGCGGGTTTTTGCTTTTGGGGCTGTGGGTGGAGAGAAGACGGACAGGAAGGAAACACCCCCCGCGATGAAAACGCCATGAACCCCGATGGCCGTCTCTGTGAGCATAGGCCAGTGTCCTCGCTCACCCCAAATTCAAAACAAAGATTCTTCAGCATTGCCTCGATCCGAGCCAACCTTTTTGTTTAACGCTTTGATCTTGACTCACCCATAAGAAAATGTTTAAAAAGCTCATACGTTAACATAGAACACATATTCTAGACTCAAGCGCCCTCCCCCGGAACGATTCCCACGTCCCATCTCATCCCCCATCTCCGGGGAGGCCCGACCATAGAGAAGGACAGAGGTGCCCACCCATGAAAGCAGGACTTGACTTCGGATCCAAGTATATCCACTACGCCGTGGTGAACGCCGAGCGTATTGTGACGCGCGGCAGCATTCTCCACAACGGCAACCTTGAAGACGCCCTCGACCAGGCCCGACAGGCCATGGAAATCCAGGCGCCTGCCCCCATCACTCACTTTGGGGTCACCGGCAACATCACCCTCTCAGAGGTCCGGGTCTTTGACCCAGTCATCGCCTCGGTGGAGGCCGCCGCTTTCCTCCACACCCCCTGCCGGAACATCCTCTCCATCGGCTGCGAAAGCTTTTACCTCATCCGACTGGATGAGGAGGGACACTACATGGAACATGTGGTGAACTCCGACTGCGCCTCCGGCACCGGCTCCTTTATCGATCAGCAGGCAGAGCGCCTCGGGTTCTCCACAGAGGCCCTGGCGGAGAAGGCAGCCGCCTTTACGGGCAAAGCGCCCTCCATCGCCACCCGATGCGCAGTCTTTGCCAAAAGCGACATCATCCACGCCCAGGCCCAGGGGTATGCCAAAGAGGCCATCGCCACGGGGCTCTGTGAAGGCGTTGCGCGCAGCGTCCTGGCCAACACGGTCCGGGGCCGCGAGCTCAAAGGCGACCTCCTCTTTATCGGCGGGATGGCCGCCAACACAAAAATGGTTCGGGAAATTGAAACCGCCTTGGACCTCTCCGTCTCGGTGCCTGAACAGGCTCAAAGTATCAACGCCATCGGAGCGGCCTCCCTGGCCGATCAACCCTGGGATTTGAGCAAGAACCTCATCGCCCGCATGGGCCGGGTCAGAACGGTGCGCCCCGCCCTGGACACGGACATGCCTCACTACCCGGCATTTGAAGGTCTCACCTTCGAAGAAATCGATGGGATCGAGATCACCCTCTACCAGAAACCCGCCCCAATCTGCGAAGCCTACATGGGCATCGACGTGGGCTCCACCAGCACCAAAGCGGTCCTCACTGACAAAGAGGGGGCCATCCTGGCCGGCCTCTACGGCCGCACCCAGGGCGACCCGGTGGACGCCGTCACCCGCCTCTTTGTGCAGGTAAAACATCTCTTCAACGACGTGGACCTCACCATCTGTGGCGTGGCCACCACCGGCTCGGGCCGGGAGCTGATTAAAGAGGTCATCGGGGCAGACCTCGCCATCAACGAAATTACCGCCCACGCCAAAGGCGCCACCTTCCTGGACCCGGAGGTCGACACCATCATCGAGATCGGCGGCCAGGACTCCAAGTTCACCCGCCTGAAGGATGGGGTGGTGACGCATGCCGTCATGAACTACGTCTGTGCGGCCGGTACCGGCTCCTTTATCGAAGAGCAGGCCAAACGCCTTCACATGACCCTGCCCGAGATCTCCGACATCGTGGAAGGCGCCAAAGCCCCCTTCACCTCCGACCGCTGCACCGTGTACATGGAGCGGGATCTCAACATCTTTCTCTCGGAAGGGTGGAAAAAGGCAGAAATCATGTCGGCTGTGCTCCACAGCGTCCGGGACAACTACCTCTCCAAGGTGGTGGGCAAGAGCACCCCAGGCCACCGGGTCTACTTCCAGGGAGCCACGGCACGCAACAAAGCCCTGGTGGCCTGTTTTGAGCGGGAGCTGGGCCAAAAAGTGCAGGTCTCCAAGTTCTGCCATCTCACCGGCGCCCTGGGCTGCGCCGTGGCTTTGAAAGAGGCGCAATTCCCCGCCTCCACCTTCACGGGCATCGACTTCTCCTGCACCGTAGAGACCGAAACCTGCGAGCTCTGCGCCAACCGCTGCGAGCTGCGCGTCTACACCGTGGGGAATAAGAAAAACGCCTGGGGCCTGAAATGCGGACGGGACTATGCGGAAAAAAAAGTGGGGGGCAAAGAGACCGTCTCCTCCCTCGAAAAACGGTTTAAATCCATTTTCAAAACGGAGGATGTGGCCGCCACAGGGCAAAAAACCATCGGCATTCCCGAGACCCTCTTCATGGTGGAGTACACCCCCCTCTTCAAGGACATCTTCCAGCGCCTGGGATTTAACGTGGTGGTGGAAAAAAGCACGGCCGGCAAACTGGCCCACGGCATGAAACTCATCAACGCCGATTTCTGCACCCCCATGGCCCTCACCCACGGCATGGTCGCCGCCCTGGATCAGCGCGGGGTGGATTTTATCTTCCTGCCTACCCTCATCAGCGAGCAGAACCTCCTTGAGACGCTGCCCATGGAAGAGGCCTTCGGCACCAAAGCCACGGACAGCTACTTCTGCTATTACTCCTCCTACGCCGCCACCATCATCAACAACCTGCCCGGCATGAATTTCGGCGGACGCCTCCTCCACCCCACCATGCGCATGAACAACGTGGCCGACGAGATCATCGGTGAACGGCTGGCTGCTGACCTGGCACAGGCCCTGGACCGACCCGAAGAGGCCGTGGTCCATGCCTTCATCGACGCCAGACAGGCCTTTATGAAGATGAAAAATGCGTGGGTGGCCGAAGGCACAAAACAGCTCGCCACCCAGGGCAAGAAGCCAAAGGTTCTGCTTTTGGGGCGTCCCTACGCCCTCTTCGACAAGCGGGTCAACCTGGGCATCCCCGCACGCATCGAGTCCATGGGGTTTGATATCGTCTCCCAGTCCATGATGGACCTCACGGCCAATCCCAAGGACATGCCCGATCACCTGCCCAACATGCACTGGTACTTCGGCCAGCAGATCCTGCTTGCCTTAGACGCCGTCCGCAAACACCCTGATCTCTACCCCGTCTTTCTTACCTGCTTCCGATGCAGCCCTGACGCCTACCTGATGAACCACATCAAGGACGCCATGGAGAAGATGGGCAAACCGTTCCTGATCCTCCAGCTCGACGAACACAGCAGCGACGTGGGCTATCTGACACGCATCGAAGCGGCCATCGACACCTTCGTGGCTGACTACGACCGACGCAAAACGCACACGGATGAGATCGTCATCCCCCGGACCGCCTTCACCCCGGACACCCCCGAAGAGGGCGACACCGTCCTGATCCCCATGGTGGATGCCCGCATCAACCGCCTCCAGGCCGAAGTCTTTAAGACGGCGGGGTACAAGGCGGAGGTCCTCCCCATGGACAACGAGACCTTAAACCTCGGCTACCGCTTTGCCAGCGGCGGGGAATGTCTGCCCAACGTCGCCATCGTGGGATCGGTGATCTCCAGGCTCTCCAAAGGGGATCTTGAGGCCTCCAAAGCCATCGTCTACCTGCCGAACATCTGCCTCTCCTGCAACTTCAACCAGTACGCCAACCTGGTGAAAGCGGCCGGGGCCAAGTCCGGGTTTTCCGGCATCAAGGTGATGAACACCAACGGACAGGCAGCGGTTCCGGGCATCTCCGCCCGCCAGAACGCCCTGCTCCTCTCGGTGACCATCTTAAGCTCCATCCTCTCCAAGCTGCGGTTTCGTTTCCTCCCGTATGAGGCCGAGACGGGTGCCACCCAACGCATCATGGCCGAGGCAGAAGCCCTCATCGCCTGGCACATTGCCCACCGCAAATCCCTGATGACCGCCGCGGAAAAGGTGAGGGATCTCTTCGACGGGCTGCCCCTGCCGAAAACACGAAAACCCCGCATCGGCATCCTCGGGGACATGTACGCCAAGTACAACGAGGTCTTAAACGAGTCGATCTGTGACCATGCCGAAGCCTTGGGGGGCGAAGTGATTCTTCCCTCCTACAACGAGCTGGTGGTCCACTCCATCTATGCGGACACCCGCCAAAACGCCACCGGAGAGAAACTCCTCGCCACCATGACCGGCTACGAGGAAAAATTTGAGGCGATCTTTGCCGATCTCCTCGAAGGCGTCACCGAACCGCCTCTGGACGAATGCCAGGCGCTCATGGAAGAGTTCGGCCTCACCAGCTTCATCGCCGGGGAAACCGCTGTTTCTTTGGGCCGCATGCTCTACTACATCAAGCACAACCTCGTCTCCGCCGTCATCCACGTCAACCCGGTCTTCTGTTGCCCCGGAGTCATCAGCGCCTCCATCTTCCGCAAGATACAGGAGCGGTTCGGCGTGCCCGTCATCGATCTTTTCTACGACGGCACCAACAAACCCAACCGCATGATCGACCCGCATATGTTCTACCTGACGCGGAAGGCGGGGTAAAAAAGAAAAACGGCCTCCGGCGACGAGGTGTGCCACCTCGAAAGCGGGTTGCGAATGCTGCCTCCCTTCGTTTCTCAGGGTGTTCACATTCGCTGATGGCGTAGCCAATGGCCAAGGGGGCCATGGCCTCAATGATCAAGTAAAAATCTGTTTGTCAAACGTATCACCCGTTTGGCGCCCGGCAGGGCCGCCGGAGGCATCTATAACTTAGCTGCCTCCGGCGGCGCACCTGGATTTTTGTCTCTGCCGGTCCGTGTCTCCCTGTTGCCCGTCCAGATGGATACCGCTGCCCATAATCCACGCGACCTATCCCCCCATTATTCTTGAGAAAGTATGGACACCTCCCCGGAAACCCAGTAAAATCACACCTTCGATCGAAGGAGAAAGCCATCCCATTGACCGCAACCACGTTTTTGCAACCGCCCTGGAGTCCGTTATGAAACCGCGCCGTATCATCTGCCCTGTTCTTCTCGTTACCCTCCTGCTCCTCCCGTTTTCCGCGTGGGCCGCTCCGGAGAGACCGAACGACCCAACCCTGACCGCCACCCACAACACCCTCACCGTCTCCTGGGAGGCCGTGACCGATGCCGAGGGCTACACTATTTACTGGGGCGAAACGGAGAGCGAAATCACGGATAAAACCCACCCTCTCAAGCGCACCAACAGCGAGCTCGGGCTCCCCGAACCCGTATCCGAAGGGGATAAGGTGACCTTCACCCTCGGTGCCTCCTCCGGCGTCACCCTGGAACCGGAGACCCGCTACTATGTTGCCCTCTCGTCTTACGACGAATTCCGTGACAGCACGCTTTCAGACATCGCTGACGTCACCACCCAGGCCGCCCTCCAAGTGCCCCCCAGCCCCCAGAACCTCTCCCTTCAAGCGAGAACAGAAGAGAGGGTCACCTTTGCCTGGGACACAGTCACGGGGGCCAGCGTCACAGCCTACAAGGACTCCGTGGAAAAACGCACGGGCGGACTCTTTGCCCCTGCCTCTCTCACGCCCGATGCGCCCGCAAATCTCGAAACCCCTTCTGCCAACTTCTCCGGTCTTGAATCAGACACCCGTTACCGATTCCGCGTCAAAGCCACCAACGCCGAAGGCGATTCGACCCCCTCGGCCTGGCTGGTGGTGGATACCTTTGCCGCTGGAGAATTACGGGACACCCTGGCCCCCAACACCCCCATCCTCTCCCCCTCCGCCCACCCGCCTGAGCTCCAGGAAGACCAGAGCGTGCGCCTTCGGTTTGACGGAAACAACAGCGGCATGGCCGACCTGGCTGGCTACCGAGTCTTTTACGGCACCAACGCCGGAGCCCTGGATCAACAGAAGGATTTCACCCCCGATGCCGATGTCCGCATCACCGACCTGGAGAAAGAGGTCCTCTACACCTTCCGCCTCTCGGCCTTCGACACCAGCGACAACGAAAGTCCCCAGTCCGAGGAAAGTGTCTCCATCCTCGTCGAAGAGGTGCGTGGCCTCCTGGACGATCCGGACGCCTTCGAGGGGGGATGCTTCATCACCACCCCCCAGAGCAGGGCCGTCCCCTCCCTTTTCATGGGAATCGCCCTTCTCCTTTGTCCCCTCGTTCTCGTCTTTGTCCCCCGCAAAAAAGTGCTCACAGCAACACTCCTCGCCAGCCTGAGCCTTTGTCTTCCCACCCCCGGAGTCGCAGAGGAGGCCAACACCCTCGGCATCAAGGCGGGGGCCCACATCCTCTCAGATTCATCTCATAAAGACATCTACGACTCGGACGCCGCCTCCTTCACCCTCTTCTACCAGAGAAAACTCATGGGTCCCTTCTCCGCGGCCCTCGAAGCGGGCTACCTGAAACGTGATGGAAACAAACGCACCACCTCCGGCCTGCCAACCGAGGTGGCCACGGAGCTGATCCTCGCCCCCCTCTCGGCCAGCCTCCTCTGCGACATCCCCCTCACCCCGGAGATCATCCTCTTTGCCGGTGGCGGGCTGGACTACTGGTACTATAAAGAGACCAGCGACACCCATGAGGTGGACGCAAAAGAAGAGAACGATTACGGGGTAGGCGGGTACCACGGACGCGCCGGCCTCAAACTGCTCACCCGGGACCCCATGTTTCACCACAGAGCCGGAGTGATCATCGAGACCGTCTACTCCGTCATCGATCGCTTCGGAGAAAACGAAATAGACCTCGGAGGCTGGACCTTCAACGCCGGGATTTTCTGTACGTTCTGAAAAAGGCTAAAAAGAAAGTAACGATTCAGCGCCCCAAAAAGCCTCCGGCGGCAAGGTGTGCCACCTTGAAAGCAGGTTGCGGATGCGCTTTGCCCCTCGTTCCTCGGGTCAAATCACATCCGCATTTAGGTCGACGTAAATCTGAAATATGTACTTAAGACCTGTTTGTTAAACTTTTCAAAAGTGTAGCCCCCGGCAGGGCCGCCGGAGGCACACGCTGAATAGTTACAAAAGAAAAATCAAAAACGTCTCCGGCAGCTTTTGGTTTTATCTCTGGATACGATCAGGATGGGTATACACGAAGAGACCTTCGCCCCGGGCGAGGGAGCAGAGGGTGATGTTGAGGCCCTGGGCGAGTTCGACGGCCAGGGCGGTGGGGCGGGAGACGGCGGCGATGATGG
Organism: Desulfoluna sp.; assembly: GCF_030145185.1. Taxonomy (GTDB): domain Bacteria; phylum Desulfobacterota; class Desulfobacteria; order Desulfobacterales; family Desulfolunaceae; genus Desulfoluna. Next base: position 79,081 of record NZ_JAQYWB010000002.1, read on the forward strand.
CGACGCCGGCGCGGGCGGCTTTCTGAACCATCTCGTAGCTGATGCGCGAGGAGAGAACGAGAAAGCGAGCCTGGTCGAGATTTTTTTCGAGGAAGAGCAGGCCCACGGCTTTATCGAGGGCGTTGTGGCGGCCGGCGTCTTCGGCCACGGCGAGAAAATGCCCCTGTTCGCCAACGAGGGCGGCGGCGTGGGAGGCACGGGTGATTTTTCGTAAGGGCTGGTGGGCGCTGAGTGCATCCAGGGCCTGGGCCACGGTGGCAAAAGCCACGGGGGAAGCATCCACGGTGCAGGTGGCCTGACGCAGATCGTCGATCAGCTCTTTGCCACAGATGCCGCAGCTGGTCTGGCTGATAAACCCCCTGCGATCGAGGATCTCAGGCACTTTTTCGCTCCGTTCGGGGGTCAGGGTCACGGTGACCACGTTGACGTCGGCCTCACAAAAAGCAAGGGTCCCGAAGTCCTCGACGGCATCCACAATGCCCTCGCCAAGGCAAAAACCGGCCACATGGGCGATTTCATCTCCGGGGGTCCGCATCACCACGGTGTAGGGCTTGCCCTGAACACGGATGGAAAGAGGCTCTTCCGCGAGGAGGGCCTGGGTGGACTCCCGGGCCTCTCCCGAGGTCATGTGACGGATGGAATGCACCTGATGATTCTTCATGGCCCCTTCTATCATCCGAACAGAGATAAATAAAGAATGGTCTGGGCGTCAGACGCTTAGACCGCAACACCCCGTCCCCCGGCTTGCCTTCCACGCCCTTTAGAAAGGGTGGTTTCGGTTGCGTGCACATGCTCTTCCACATGGGAGCCGATGAGTTGACGAACCATCTCGGCCGTCTCTTCCACGGAGAGGTGAGCATACGCCTCATAGGGAATTTCATCGAGAATATCAATGCTCAGGTACTGCTTCCCGGTAAAATTCATGCTGTACTTGGGCAGGGCTTTTCGTGTCCCGTTGATGGCAATGGGCAGGATGGGGAGCTTCATCTGATGGGCCAGAATGAAGGCCCCGGGTTTGAAGACCCTCAAGTGCCCGTCAAAGGAGCGCGTCCCTTCGGGAAAAAAATAGACGGAGGCGCCCTCTTTCAAGGTCTTTTCACAGGCAGCCATCATCTCGGCGATGCTCTCTTTGTCCCCACGCTTCAATCGAATGTACCGGTTCATCACCATGTTCCACCCAATAAGGGGAAGCTTGAACACCTCGGCTTTGGAGACCCATTTAAAGGGAAAAAAGAGGGTAAACGCCGCCAGAATATCCAGCTGAGACTGATGGTTGGAGACCACCATATAGGTCTTCTTCCAGTCCACTTTCTTTCGGCCCCGGGTGACGATCCGCCAGGCGGGCATGGTCCAGATATACACAGAGGCCCAGAAGCAGGAGTAAAGATGTAAAATGACAAGTCGCTTATCAAAGGGTCGAGTAACCACCCAGATCAACACGGCTATCACATAAAAAACAAGACTGGTCAGCGCAATGTAGGCCAGAAACAACTTGGAAATCAATCGATTCAGCATGAGAATTCGGTCCCTTTTCATCAATGTCTATTTTATGAAACCGTCGTTCTATTTGTGGCACAAAGTGATCTTAATTTCAAGATGTCCTCACGGAATCTCGTTTCATTGACCACCCTCCCCATGCTATGAAGAAAACAAACTTTTTTATAACCCAGGGACCCCAGCTTAAAACAGGTTCCCCCCTTCATCCCAATACACCCATTGCCATGTGACACTCTGTCGGCACCCTGACGCGAGTATCCATGTTTATAATATCGCACCCTTCGAGGAGGCAATATGGCGGTCCAGTGGTATCCCGGACATATGAAAAAAGCGAGCGACGAAATTCGCGAAGCCTTAAAAAGAGTGGATGTGGTCATCGAAATCATCGATGCCCGCATCCCCATATCCAGTTCCAATCCCATGCTCAAAGAGTTAAAGGGATCCAAGCCCTGTGTACGGGTTCTCAATAAAAAAGACCTGGCCGACCCTGAGGTGACCGCGCGCTGGATCCTGGCCATGGAAAAAGAGGTGAATGTCCGGGCCGTTGCCATTGAGGCCTTGAAGAAAAAAGAGGTGGACAAGGTCAAAAGTATCGCCATCTCCCTGGCTCCGGACGAGCTGAAACGCGGCGTCCGCGCCCTGGTCGTGGGCATCCCCAACGTGGGAAAATCCACCTTCATCAACACCCTGGCCGGGCGCAAGGTCGCCAAGACAGGGGATGAGCCCGCGGTGACCAAACAGCAGCAGCATGTCCGCATCGAGGGCGGTCGAAAAGGATTTGATATCTCCGACACCCCGGGCGTTCTCTGGCCCAACCTGGCAGACAGAAAAGGGGGCATCCGCCTGGGCGCAACCGGCGCGGTGCGGGACACGGCCCTGGACTATCTCGAAGTGGCCCCCCAGGCCGCTGTGGACCTTCTGACCCATTATCGGGACCTGGTCGTCGAGCGTTACAAGCTCAAAGGAGAATCCGAAGAAGGGATGGATATTCTGGCTGAAATTGGAAAAAAACGAGGCTGCTTGAGGAAAGGGGGCATTGTCGACCTCCATAAAGCGGCCGAAATTGTCTGCCGGGAGATCAAAGCCGGAGATCTTGGACGTATCTCCCTGGATTGGCCTGAAGATTACGAGATTGAAAGTAATACGGACTCGGACTAAGATTTGCTTCAGGAGGGAGTGAAAACACGGCCAGCAAAGGCTCTCTATCCTGCGTTGGCCTTCACTATCCTTGTGGGATCTCCGGCCGTTATGGCGATAACCGATTGACAAACAGAGGGCAACTCATTTAGATATACTTTAACGGGCAATGAATTATTTCTTCTCATCCACAGATAGTTACACACAACTCAGGACCTATGCTAAAACGATCCAAACAAAAAAGAGAGATGTCCCTGTCTGAAGCAACCTCACGACTGATTTCCCATATCCTCAAAATGGGTCAGGGTGAGATCATGGAACTTCTCGAGCTTGTTGAGAAAAAAAACTTCGAGAAGAAAAGAAAATCACCCCGTTTCGACTACTACGGAGAAGCCGTCTACGTGGTGAAAGGAAGAGCGTACACAGGGTTTATCAAAAACATCAGCTCCGAAGGGGTGTATATTGAAACCCCGGACATGGCAGATGCCGGTGAAAAAATCATCCTCTCCTTTGAATTACCCGATGGCGAACACATCCGCGTATCCGGGACGGTGGTCCGGGGAGAAGGAAACGGGTTTGCCGTCTCTTTTGACCGCACCATTGACGGGAACCTCTCCCGACTGGCCTCCTCTCCCTCAGAGCCCGAAGGCCCCGGTCTGTTCAAGCGGGGAAAATAAGCACCGCCTGAGCCTTACAGAAAAACAAAAAGGCCCGCCACAATATGGCGGGCCTTTTTTTATCCCCTGTCATGCGGGGCAAGCCTCGAAAACCTTCCGTTTCTCTACATGGTATCCAGAGAAAAGGCGTCGTGCAGAATACGTACCGCCAGCTCGGCATAACGCTCATCGATCACGCAGGAGATCCGGATCTCGCTGGTGGTGATCAGGCGAATGTTGATGTTCTCGTCCGCCAGGGCCTGGAACATACGGGAAGCCACCCCGGAGTGATTCTTCATGCCCACGCCGATCACGGAGACCTTGGCGATATCATCGGCCACCAGCACCTCTTTGCCCCCAAGCTCCTCAGCCACCCGTCGGGTAATCTCGATGGCTTCCTGGTAATCGGTCTTGGTCACGGTAAAGGTGAGGTCGGTTTCCCCGCCGGACCGAGTGTTCTGGATGATCATGTCCACTTGAATACCGGAAGCGGCCAGGGGAGAAAAGATTTTGGCGGAGACGCCAGGCTGGTCAGGGACTTTCTTGACGGTAATACGCGCTTCGTTCTTATCCAGGGTCACGCCGGAGACAACAAGCTGCTCCATTCCGGACTCTTCATTAACAACCATGGTCCCTATCTCCTCATTGAAAGATGATCTAACGTGAATCGGCACGTTGTATTTTTTTGCAAAACCCACAGAACGAATCTGAAGGACCTTGGCCCCCAGACTGGCCATCTCAAGCATCTCATCGTAGGAGATCCTCTCCAGCTTTCTCGCTTTGTCACAGATCCTGGGGTCGGTGGTGTAGATCCCGTCCACGTCGGTATAAATTTCACAGGCATCCGCCTTGATAGACGCGGCGATGGCCACAGCAGAGGTATCGGAGCCCCCGCGACCCAGGGTGGTGATGTTGCCATCGGAATCCATCCCCTGAAACCCGGCTACCACAACGATCTTCTTTTCCGCCAGCAGACTTTTGATGCGATTGGCGCCGATCTTCATAATCCGAGCTTTACCGGCGCCGTTGTCCGTCTGGATCTCGGCCTGGAACCCTAAAAGAGACTCGGCACGATAGCCCATCTGCTGCAGGGTGATCGCCATCAGGGAGACCGTGGTCTGCTCACCCGTGGAGAGCAGGACATCCATCTCGCGTTTGCTGGGCTTTTCTGAGGCCTGATAGGCCATCTCAGTCAATTTATCGGTCACGCCGCTCATGGCAGAAAGCACCACCACCACGTCGTTCCCTTCGTCATAGGCCTTGGCAACGCGCGTGGCCACGTTGTGTATGCGCTCCAGGTCCCCGACGGATGTGCCACCATATTTTTGTACGATCAATGCCATTGTCTCTCCATAACGAACAAATTCGAAATCACTTGTCCCGGGATATTGTCACAAAGGTGTAAAAGCCCCATACGTTTCAGGCTCTTGTATCAGACTTGTTCTCTCAAGTCCACATTCGGATGCAAACAGCGCATCGTAATCACGCGCTCGTCCGGTCCCTCTTCGCCCAGAACAATGGCCAGATCCGTGCCAAGCTCATCATCATCGGACCGTTCGGGCCATTCCACCACGATCACTCCCTCCTGCTGCTGCATATCGCGATACCCGATCTCTTCAAGCTCCTCGCCTCCCCCCAAACGGTAGAGATCGAGGTGGAAGAGAGGCAACCGCCCCGGATACTCATTGACGATGGTGTAGGTGGGGCTGGTGACAGGATACCTCTCGTCTACCCCCAACCCCCGGGCGAGACCGCGGGCAAAACAGGTCTTCCCACTGCCCAGGTCTCCGGCAAGGGTCATCACAATCGGGCCGTTGATCGCACGGCCCATCAGCCGCCCCACCTCTTCGGTCTCCTCGGTGGAATCCGTGGTGAGGACAAGACGACCCGCGGCAAGCAGTTCGCCGATATACGATGGTTTGATGTTCATAGATATGCCACACTTCGGCTTCTAAAAAGCCGTTATTTTATATATTGATTGATGGTCACGAAAAATCTGCAGCAGACACATTTCAGAGCACCCAGGCCTCTGCCGCTCGGGGCCCCAGAGTACTGCGGGCCGCATCGGAGAGGACACCCGGCAAAAGATCAATGAGCCGGGAGGCGGCCATGCCGGTTTCAAGGCCCTGGTCCATCAGACGGTTGGCGGCTTCACCGTGGAGGTAAACCGCGATCTCAGAAGCCTCTTTGCAGGGGATCCCCTGGGCGAGGAGGGCGCCGATAAACCCGGTGAGCACATCTCCGGTACCGCCGGTGGCCAAAAGCGCATTGCCGGTCGGGTTGACGGCACAGCGGCCGTCCGGGTGGGCCACCACGGTGCCGGCCCCCTTGAGGACCACATGAAGGCCGGTCTGGGTCGCAAAGGATCGGGCAGCATGGATCCGGTCCGCCTGAATCTCAGGGACAGAAAGTCCCATCAACCTGGCCAGCTCTTTGGGATGCGGGGTAATCACCGCATCGGCTTTGATCTCACGAATCAGCTCCGGTTTTTTGGCCAGAAGGTTGAGCGCGTCGGCGTCCAGAACCATGGGAACCAGACAAAAATCAATGGCCGCGGTGAGGGCCGCCAGGGCGCCTGGGGAGGTCGTCAGCCCCGGCCCGATGGCCACCGCGTCCCGGCCATCCAAAAAATCGGCAATGGCCTGGCCGCAACCGGGATGAAAACTGCCGTCCGAATCATGGGGCAAAGGCAGGCTCATGGCCTCCAGACACCGGGTTTCAAAGACCGCGTTGATGCATGACGGCAAAGCCGTGGTGACCAGCCCTGCCCCCCCGGCAACGGCTGCCGCAGACGCCAGGACAGCCGCCCCGCTTTTTCCCAGGGAGCCCGCCACCAGCGCAAGATGCCCCCGGGTGCCTTTATGGGCATGGGGACTCAAAGGGACGACACGCTGGGAGACCGACTCACTGGAGATCAACCGGGTCTCCACGTTCGCCTGGTCCACGGCCCGCTCTGGGATCCCAATGTCCACGATGGAGAGCTCACCCGCGTACTCCCTGCCGGGGGAGAGAAAATGACCCGGCTTGGGCCGACAAAAGGTGGCGGTGGCGGCGGCCTTAACCGCACACCCCAAGACCCTGCCGGTGTCCGCACACACCCCGGAAGGGATATCCACGGAAACAACCGGTCGGCCGGAGGCATTAACGGCCTGAATCACCTCCGCGTAAAGCCCCGTGACCTCCCGCTGAAGTCCTGTGCCAAAAAGCGCGTCCACCACCAGAGAGCTGTGGGACAGGGCGCGATGCAAAGCCGTCAGATCGCCGGCCTCAGCCACCGCCATCACCGCCACATTCAACGGCTCCAGAAGTTCCAGGTTTTCCAGGGCCTCCCCTTGGATCCCGTCCACGCCCCCCACCACAAACACAGGGACCTCCATCCCGCGCTCCGCGAGATACCGGGCAACGACAAAGCCGTCCCCCCCGTTGTTCCCGCGACCCGCCACCACAACCCCCTGGGTCAAAGGCTTGCCAGCCATCAGCCGGTCAAGGGCCGACACGCACCCGCGCCCCGCGCTCTCCATGAGTACCCGCCCGGGAATACCGATCTCCTGTATGGTTCGGTGATCGATCTCCTGCATCTGTTTTGCTGTGGTCAACTGCATGGTGAAAGTCTCCCTATAAAAGCAGCCTCCGGCGGCCCTGCCGGGGGCTAAACTTTTAAAAAGTTTAACAAACAGGTCTTAAACATTCGTCTTGAATGAATTTTGTTTTAAAGGCGGAGATGATTTAGCGTGAGGGATCCGTCTTCGCCTGCAGCTACGCCGTGACATGGGGCAAAGCGCATCTGCAACCTGCTTTCAAGGTGTTTTATACGTTGCACAACATGAAAAAGGTATAAATAACCGCACTGTTTCTCGAAATACGCCGTTGCGATTTGACCCGAGGAACGAGGGGCAAAGCGCAGCGGCAACCCGCTTTCAAGGTGGCTCACCTTGCCGCCGGAGGCATTTTTTTGCTCTTAGCTGTGCAGCTCTTTCACCAGCTGGGCCATGTCGCGGACGGCCTGGTCCAGACCGATCATGGAGGCTCTGGCGATGATGCTGTGGCCGATGCTGTACTCGTCGATCTCGGGAACCTCTTTGAAGGCTTTCACCGTATCGTAGTTGATGCCGTGGCCGGCGTTGACGCCCAGAGCCAGCTCGTGGCCGAGTTTGGCGGCGGCTTTGATGCGGTCCATCTCTTCGCGTTTTTCCGCGTCGGTGATGGCATCGCAATAGGCCCCGGTGTGGATCTCGATAAAATCAGCCCCCACCTCTTTGGCGGTACGGATCTGATCAAGATCCGGGTCGATAAAGATACTCACAGGGATCTCGCCCTCCTGAAGTTCTTTGATGGCCTCAGTGATATGGGCCTTGTGGGTAAGCAGGTCCAGTCCCCCTTCGGTGGTCACCTCTTCCCGGCTCTCTGGAACGAGGGTCACCAGCTCGGGCTTGATGTCCAGGGCAATGGCCAGCATCTCTTCGGTGGCGGCCATCTCAAGGATAAAACGGGTCTGAATGACCTGACGAAGCAGGCGAATGTCCCGGTCCTGCACGTGGCGGCGGTCTTCACGCAAGTGGGCGACAATGCCATCGGCACCGGCCATTTCAGCGCGTAAAGCGGCGGCGATGGGATCGGGGTAGGTGGCCCTGCGGGCCTGACGAAGGGTGGCGATGTGATCGATATTGACTGCAAGTCCTGCCATGGATAGGTCACTCCAAATAGATCGATAGGTTAGTATGACGACTCCGCGGACAGACCGAACGGAAGGCGGAGCATTGAATCAACGGGCACGGCAACGCAACCGGAGGGGCCGGTCTGCGAGGGTATTTTTCCGAAGTCTAACACCGGGTTTATCCCGGATCAAGCCCTGTTGATCATCTCTCGAAGCACAAACAAAAAAGGGCTCCGAAGGGGAGCCCTGCCTCGGCAATTCGCCAAGGAGCTGTTCATCTGTATGTTATGCCACTTAGAAATAATCCAGAGCGGCATCGGGCTCAATGAGCCGAAGGAGTTCCCGACTTTTTTCAGCCATGACCGCCTCCGCGTCCTCCCCGAGTTCATGGTCGTAACCGGCCAGATGCAAAATGCCGTGAACCAGAAGCTGGCTGTAGCGCTGTAAAAGAGTCACGCCCCGCTCTTCGGCCTCTCGGGCTGCGGTGTCGCAGGAGATAATCACATCCCCCAGAAGGGGCGAGACAAACGACGAGTCGCCATCATCCATGGCAAAGGAGAGCACGTTGGTGGTGGCTTCCTTTCCCCGGTACTGATGATTGATCTCGAACATCTCGGCGTCATCCACAAAGGAGAGGGAGAGTTCCCTCTCATGTAATGCCAAGGCGTTTAAGATGACTGTCCCTCTCGCCTGTATCTCGTCCTGAGGAACCGTATGCCTCTCCTGACGATTGTCGATTTGAATCTCCATTTTTTGCCCTCTGTCCGTTCCCCGATTTTTCAGGGTATTTGATGCGGTGGTGGTTGATGCCGCTGAGAACCACATTAAATCGCTTGGCCATGTTGTGAAGATCTTTCAGGGTGATCTCACTGTAATCCAGCTGGCCTGAAACGAAAATCTTATTGATCAGATTCTGAACCAACCCCTGAATACGCGCTGGGGTGGGGTTGTCCAGGGCCCTAGTGGCGGCCTCCAGCACATCGGATATCATCACGATGGCGGCCTCCACGGTCTGGGGCTTGGGCCCGGGGTACCGGAAATTATCAGCGTTCACCGTCTCTTCGCTGTCCTCTTTCTGGGCCTTGGCCTTCTCATAAAAAAACTCGATGAGGCTGGTCCCGTGGTGCTGCTGAATGGTATCCATGATGGTCTGGCCCAGTCGGTATTGCCGGGCGATCTCGATGCCTGATTTGACGTGCCCGGTCAGAATCAGGGCGCTCATGGAAGGGGCCAGTTTGTCGTGACGGTTTTTCCCATCCGTCTGGTTTTCAATGAAGTACTGGGCCTTTTCAATCTTCCCGATATCATGATAGTAGCCGCAGACCCTTGCCAGGAGCGGATTGGCCCCGATCTCCGAGGCAACCGCATCGGCCAGGGTCCCCACAATCACGCTGTGATTGTACGTGCCGGGTGCCTCGATCATCAGGCGCCGCAAAATGGGTTGATCCAGGTTGGCCAGCTCCAGCAGCTTGATGTCCGTGGTGTAGTCGAAAAGCATCTCCAGGAGGGGCGCGATGCCAGCGGTGACAATGCCCGAGGCGAGTCCCCCGGTAAAGGCAAAAAATGCACTCCAGAGACAGATCTCCACAGACACATCGTTGGCATAGGCCATGACCCCGGCGGCCAGGGCCACATTAAACAACCCCAGCTTGGCTCCGGCCTTGATAAACACTTTGCGTTCCCGGCAATTTTTCAACCAGAAGGCCGCCATGGAAGAGCTTAAAAAGATATAGATAAACAGGGTAAACTGGTTGGAAAAAACCAGGGTGACCAGGGCCGCAAAGACGATGGAGAAGAAGAGCGCCGCGTCCAGACCCATGAAGAGACAGACCGTCATGGCACCGGCCGCCACGGGCATCCCGAAGTAAACCGAGGTCTCTTGAATATCGAACTCCACTGTGGCTCCGATGACTCCCGGGACCGACAGGGAGACCTTGGCGACCAGAAGAAAAGTGATCAGCACCGTGGCGAGAAAAAACATGTTCTTGTTTCGGTCCTCAATCCCTTCGTTCCTGGGATGAAAGTGGACCAAAAAGGCAATCAGAATAAAAAAGGCCGTGATCATGGCCGCGCCGATGCTGCGAGAAAAAATATGGCGATTCTGGGTCTGGATTTGCAGCTCCCGGAGTTTCACCAGCTGCAGTTCCGTTACCCGCTCGCCTTCACGCAGGATCATCTCCCCAACTTTGACCTTGAAAAGAACCGGCTTCACCTCTTCAGCAAATCGCCGGGCCCGAATTTCAGTTTCGCTGCCGTTTACGGTGATATTGGGCCGCAGCATGCGCTGGGCAAAATCCACAATCAGATTCAAGGCGGTATAATCGACATCCACGGCCTCTTGTTTAAAGAGAGGGTCCGCCACAATACGCACCATGGTCTGCGCCTGCTCCAGGCCATAATAAGCCTTCAGGTTCTTGGCGATGGACTCCTCTTTCCCATCCAGAGTCCGGAGCGTGATGCCCCGATCGCCCTGACGGAGCAGCAGGGCCTTGTTGGCCACCACGCCGTTGGTCACGATCTCGGCGTAGATCCGGCAGATCAGATTCTCAATCGTCTTGGAGAAAAGATGGGTCTCCAGGACCTGAAACGCGCCCCGGCTGACCTCAATGCCCATTTTATCCTCGAACTCCTGCTTTCTCAGCCACACCTCATCCAGGGGGGTGGCGGCCAGGCTAGACTCAAGGCCCCGATCCAAAGCGGGCTGGGGAGGGGGAGGCACCGGGGGCTGGGTCAACACAGTCCGAAAGGTAGAGAAGGCGCTTCGGACATGGGCGACCTGCCGAACCACCATCTCTGTGTTGTGGTCATACACGGGCAGTACCGAACGAATGGCCAGCTTACGGCTCGACTCGGTGGCGGCATCGTCCTGAATAAAAAAATCCCGGGGTGCCTTGATGTTCTTTTCAGCAATATCCCCCACATTGTAGGAGAACTTGGTCACGGAAAGGTTGGGATAAATAATGAGGGTAAAAAAAAGAGTGATGGCAGCCAGAAGGACCCAGAGGACACGACTGCTCGTCGCAAAAAATACACGGACCGACTCACGCAAAGGGAGCCGCTTCTCAGATGGAAGATTCATCTTATGTCGTATGCCTCTTAAAGTGCCTGTTCCGCACGTCGAAGTTTGGAAAGGTCGTTCTTCTCGTAGGCCGAGATAATTTTCATCACCAGTTTGTGGCGTACCACATCGTCCTTGGAAAATTCCACAAAAGAGATGCCGCAGATCCCGCCCAGAATCGAGCGAGCCTCTTTCAGGCCCGGAATCTTGCCCTGGGGCAGATCCACCTGGGTGACGTCACCGGTGATGACCGCTTTGGAGTTAAACCCGATGCGGGTCAAAAACATCTTCATCTGTTCAGAGGTGGTGTTCTGTGCCTCGTCCAGAATAATAAACGCGTTGTTCAAGGTTCGCCCCCGCATAAAGGCCAGGGGGGCCACTTCAATGGCTCCCTGCTCCATCAGCTCCGCGACCTTTTCATAGCGCAGCATATCATGAAGGGCATCGTAGAGAGGACGCAGATAGGGGTCGACTTTCTCCGCAAGGTCACCGGGCAGAAATCCCAGAGACTCCCCCGCCTCCACGGCGGGTCGCGTCAGAATGATTCGGCTGACCTGTCCGCTGGTCAGGGCCGCGACGGCCATGGCCATGGCCAGGTAGGTCTTTCCGGTACCGGCCGGACCAATACCAAAGACGATATCGTGCCCTCGAATGGCATCAATATAAGCTTTCTGGCTGGGACTTTTGGGGGTAATGGGACGTTTCGTGGCGGTGATAAACACCGTATCCATGAAGATAGACTTCAAGTCCACCGAAGGATCACTGCTCACCGCCTTAATGGCGTGGTCGATGTCGCTGGGGTAGAGGGGCAGACCCTCTTTGATCAGGGCGTAAAGCTGATTCAGTAAGGTGATGGCCAGCTTGCGGGCCACCGCGTCACCCTGAAGGGTCACCTTGTTGCCCCGGGCATGAATGGTGATGGCCAGGGCGTCTGCGATTTTGGTGAGATGATGATTCTTCTCACCGAACAACTGGAGAGCATATGAGTTGTTGGAAAACGCCAACTCAGTGGTGCTATTCTCCGAATTTCCTTCCATGTATGCGCCTTCGCGATGCCCGTCCTTTCATGGTCTGAAAGGGTGCCGGGCCGTCCCTTGAGTGTTGCTGAACCCCACTTTTGACAGGGAAAATCAAAAACGGTGGTAACGTTAGAATCCAGAACGGCACAACCGCCCGGAGCCCCTCAGAATAAACGGTATAGAGGTATCTGCCTGAGAGTGAACGTCATTTTGATAATTATGCATTCTTAGCACACATGATTTACCGAATGCAAACTGAAACGTAACCCCCTTTAACCCAAGGAAAAATGCCTTGACTCCCCGGCTTGGGTTCTGTTAATCAAGCAGTTTGATCGGTGTGAGGGACACACCGTGCCTTGGCATTGAAAAACTATTTCACCGAAACGTTGCACGCTTAACTGAGCCCGTAGAATGTCCTGCGAATCCTTACTAATCACGCGACAAACCTACCTTCTCCAGCGAAGGAACCTGTGAGTTCCTGATGTGCCGCTTAACCCTTTTTCCGGTGAGACCCGCTTGACCCGACCCAGCTGACCATGGAGGCCCACTGATGAACCCACTTGATATCACTTTTTGTATCGTTATTGCCTTCTGCTTGATTCGGGGCGGCTTTCGGGGGATTGTCAAAGAAGCCTCCGCCATCATCGGGGTCTTCGGTGGTTTTTTCGCCGCCTACAGCTACTACCCCCTTCTCGGCCAGCAGCTCGCCCGCTTCATCGACTCCACCGCCTGGCTCAATATCATCAGCTTTCTGATCATCTTCGGCGTGATCTTTGCCGCCGTCTCTGCCCTGGGCGTCCTCATCAAGTACCTGCTGAAGGTGGTGTTCCTCGGCTGGGTGGATCGCCTCTGCGGTGCAGGATTCGGCCTGGTGAAAGGGATCCTGATCTCCGCCGTGCTCCTGATGGTCTTTGCCACCTTCCTGGACAAGGGGAGCCCCCTGATTCGCAACTCCAAAACAGCCCCTTACGTCACGATTGTCTCAGAAGCCCTCTCCGGTTTTACCTCCAAGGATTTAAGGCAGCAATTCAACACCAAAATCGATGACGCCCGAAAAAAATGGGGCCAGCACTTCTAAGCACCGCCCCAAACACCGGACTGAACGTTGTGCATTCCAAACAGCCCTGCTCTCCGGCAGGGCCTTTTTTATTATCATGAGAAGGTCGCCCCCGTGAACGAAACACGTGAACTTATCAAACGCCTGAGAGCCGAAAATGGCTGTCCCTGGGACCGAAAGCAGACCCCCGTCACCCTGGTCCGTTACCTCATTGAAGAGAGCTATGAGCTCCAGGAAGCGATCCATGGGGGGGACCCGGAAGAGATGACCGATGAGCTGGGAGACACCTGGTTTCAACTGGTTTTTCTCATCCACCTCCTCGAAGAGACCCACGGCCTCTCCTTTTCCGAGGTGGTGAAAAACAACCACCGCAAAATGATCCGCCGTCATCCCCATGTCTTCGGCGATGAAACCGCCGAGACAGAAGAAGAGGTCAAAGCCCACTGGGCAAAGATCAAAAAAGAAGAAAAATCCGATCAACCGACCTCTCTTCTGGACACCGTCACCTCAGGCACCCCACCCTTGATGCGGGCGAGGGATGTCTCCAAGGTCACCGCGGAGGCGGGTTTCGACTGGGACGACATGGACGGGGTGATGGAGAAGGTGGACGAAGAGTGGAACGAATTCACCGAAGCCCTGGGCTCAGGGGACAAAAAGGCCGCCTCTATGGAATTCGGAGACCTCCTCTTTACCCTTGTCAATGTGGCCCGGGTGGCCGGAATCGATACCGATGCGGCCCTCTCCTCCTCGGTGGCCAAATTTGAAAACCGCTACCGCCTCATGGAACAGCTCCTGGCCGAAAAGGGGCAGAGCCCCGACCGACGGAGTTCGTCCGAGGTCGACGCCATGTGGGACCGGGCCAAAGAGCAGTTTTAATCCCTTCCCCGAGCGCTGAGTGACGCTTTTGACAGGGGCACACCCCCTTGAAACAACCTTATGGAGATGTGACACACCATGATAGCCATCATCGACTACGAAGCCGGAAACCTCACCAGCGTCGAGCGGGCCGTTCGGTCCCTGGGTCGCGACTGTGTGGTGACCAGCGATGCCCAGACCATCCGCGAAGCCGAGCGGGTGATCTTCCCCGGCGTGGGCCAGGCAGGCAGCGCCATGGCCAGCCTTGCACGCACGGAGCTTTCCTCTGTCATCCGGGATGTCTACGCCTCGGGCCGCCCCTTCATGGGCATCTGCCTGGGAACCCAGATCATCCTCTCCCACAGCCAGGAGTACGACACCCCCTGCCTGGGCCTTCTTGAAGGAGAGGTCGACGCCTTTCCCCTCAAGATGACGGACACAGACGGCTCCCGGCTCAAGATCCCTCACATGGGATGGAACCGAATCCATCCGGTGGTGGCCCACCCCATCCTCGAGGGGATCACCGATGACGACGAATTTTACTTTGTCCACAGCTACTACCCGGCACCCGCCCACCGAGAACATGTCGTGGCCGAGTGCACCTATGGCTTCACCTTTCCCGTCATGCTGGGTCACAAAAATCTGGTGTCAACCCAGTTTCACCCGGAAAAAAGTGGCAAAGCCGGTCTTACAATCTTAGAAAACTTCTGCAGGTGGGAACCATGTTAAGCAGGCGCATTATCCCCTGTCTCGACGTGCGTGAGGGGCGCACCACAAAAGGTATCAAGTTCAAGAACAACGTGGACATCGGCGATCCCGTGGAGATGGCCAGGCTCTATTATGAGCAGGGGGCCGATGAGATTGTCTTCTACGACATCACCGCCTCCCATGAAAAACGGGACATTATGATCGATGTGGTCCGCCGCGTGGCTGAGACCATTTTTATTCCCTTCTCCGTGGGCGGAGGCATCCGCACCGTAGAAGACATGCGGGCCGTGCTTTTGGCTGGCGCCGAAAAGGTGAGCGTCAACTCCGCCGCCGTGAAAAACCCCGAGATCATCCGCCAGGGCGCCGAAGCCTTCGGTAACCAGTGCGTGGTGCTCGGCATGGATGTGAAGCAGGTGGAAGTAAGCGAGGCCATCCCGTCAGGCTACGAGATCGTCATCAACGGCGGGCGCAAGCACATGGGCATGGACGCGGTGCAGTGGGCCCTCAAAGCCCAGGAGCTGGGTGCCGGTGAAATCTGCCTCAACTCCATCGACGCCGACGGCATGAAAACCGGCTACGAGGTCACCCTCACCCGTCTGATCTCCGAGACCGTGGACATCCCCGTCATCGCCTCCGGCGGCGCCGGAGAACCCGAACACCTCCGGGAGGTCCTCACCGACGGCAAAGCCGATGCGGCCCTTATCGCCTCCATGGTCCACTACGGCGACTACACTGTCCCCGGCATAAAAACCTATCTGAACGAGGCAGGCGTCAAAGTACGGAACCGCTGGTAAGGGCTCGTGCCTCGCGCTCCCAAACGTTAAAGGCCCCAGAGAATCCTGACGGATTTTCTGGGGCCTTTTTTATTCCACGGGCATGTTCTTAAAAGATCGTCGTGATTGGACCTGAGGAATCCGCCTGCGGCTGCGCCGTGACATGGGGGCAAATCGCAGCGGTAACACGCTTTCAAGGTGGCTCACCTTGCCGCCGGCGCTGATTTTATTTACAGATAATCGCCCCTGCTGAACTTCACGGATTCGATGCCGGCCAGAGCCGCGCTCTGTTCGGCGAGCTCGCGGATGCGGGGGTCGGGCTCATCGCCCAGAGAGGCGGCGAGGGCCTTGGCCAGGGTGCCCATCTCTCCCACCAGGGATGCCACCTCTTTCAAGGGAACCTCGTCGGACTCCATCTTCTGGGCGTAGTTTTCCAAAAGATTCAGAAGGGCAACCGTTCCTTCGGCCGCGGGGGAGGGCATCCCGGACGTCATGGACGGCATAAGGGATCGGATTTCGCCAAGGGGAGCGACCGCCAAAGCCGCCGCTGGGCTAGCCGGGGTCTCGGCGGGGCCAACCGACGCCTGGGTGGCCTGGTTCAGCATCTGCCCGAAAGAAGGAGACCCTTCACGGGTCTTCACGGATCCTGCCGGGCTCGTGGGTACCGTGGGGCCTAAAGGTTGGATGGAATTAAGTTTCATGGTGGACTCCTATAGGGAGGTCTAAGTGACCGGGTGCCATCGGGATCTGTCGCCGACATCGCCCCGCCGGAAAACCCCTTTCCGGCATACGCACCGCTCACATACCCCGCCTGTTTATCTTTACGCCTCCCCCCGATTCTTACGGGACAAGGTCTGCCACCCCTACACTTATACAAAATATGTGCCAGGTCATGATTTGTTCGACCCAAGGCCTGAAAACCCCTAAGTATCCCAGGTTTTTCCCTCACCCAAAAAAAGAAAGGCACCGCGATATGGGAAAATTTTTCCCCTCGGTGCCTCGGGTCTTTCTAAAACAGGGCTGAATTTGGGTACAAAGACCCCCTCGGACTAGACGTACTCGTTAATGGCGGAAGCGATAATCTTATCCGCCACCTTATCAGCGGGCACGGCATAACGACCGGCCTTCACTTCGTTTCGGAGTTCTTCTACCTTTTCGGTACGAATATCCGGGGCATTCATCATCGCATCCCGGGCAATCTGCATATCCCGAGAGTCTCTGGAAAGGGTCACCTTGTCACCCGCCGTTGCGCGTTCCTGTCCCCTTGCCTGACTCCCCTGCTTTGCCGGGTTGGCTTCCGCCACCTCTCTCATGTAGAGCTGCCTGCCATAATTGGCATTTGAATCAGAGATTTTCATGGCTTTCCTCCGGGTCGAGGTTTCCCTCCTCCCGTCTGTAGTGATCCACCAGGGACTTTATTCTCTCCCCTTGGGGACCGCTGTTACCGACGGAAAGGGTACTGGTGGTCTTTTCGTCGTCTTCACCGATATAGTTATAAACAAACCGACCGTTTTTTTTGCGCTCGACGCCGGGCTCCCCGCTCTTTTCCTTCCAGACCTGTGCGGAGACTTCCACTTCCTTCTCGCCGGAGGTTCCGGTCGTGGTGAGGCGATTGATGATGTCTGACGCCACCTTATCGATGACGGCCTTCCGCTTTCCTTCCGCTGACAAAGTGATCTTATCATGGGCCGGTGCATTGTCAAGACCGAGATCTTTCTGACTATTCAATGCCTTATTCTGGCTTACCTGACGGCTGTAAACCTTTAAAACATTGTTTATCTGGTATGACGGTACATGCATGACATCTTTCTCCTTAGTCTTGCCATCGGCAAAAATTGCCGCGACATTAAGGAAAAAAACAAACTAAATGCAATAAATCATCTCGTGACCCCCTCACACTCGTTCAGGATCCGAGGTGGTACGGGTCAAAAGATAATTGCGGATAAAATGCTGGTGGCTCCGGAAGGCAATCTCCGGCAGGGCGTCCAGGGGAAAAAAACTGGCCTCATCGGCGTCATCACCTGCCACGGGAGTCCCGATCCAGTGTCGCACCAGATACCCCATCAAAAGCACGGTACTGTAATCCGGGTTGGGGTTGGTGATCACCCCAAGCAGGCATTCAATACGACCGGCAATGCCAGCCTCCTCCTGCAGCTCTCTCACCGCCGCCTCTTCAGGCGATTCAAACAGCTCCATAAAACCACCGGGCAGGCACCACATGCCGACCTTGGGAGAGACATTACGCTTCACGAGAAGCAGCCGCTCCTGATCATCCACCACCACCACACAGGAGGCGGGCACGGGGTTTTCGTAGAGGGGTGAGGCGCAGGCCTCACAATAGAGCCGATCCCGACCTTCCACAAATCGCAAATCGAGAAGGCCGCCGCAAAAGGGGCAATAGCGTTTTTTTCGTGGTGTGGCCTCAAGATCCGTCAGGGAACGGCAAGGGGTGAGAGTGGATTCTGTCGTCATGGGCCCTCCTTCGAGTGAAACATGAAAAAAAGGCGGCCCGACATGACATCGGGCCGCCTGGAGCGCTTTATAAAATGTTCGTGCAGGGATTACTCGTCAAAGTCGCCGTCCGGTCCCTTGTCCGTCGTCATCAACGCTGCCCTGGCTCGAATTTTCTCTTCGGTCCACTCGGCCTTGTCCTCGATGACCTTGGCGCTGAAACCGGGGTTGTAGCTCCCTTTTTCGAGAATCTCCTCGATGCAGAGGCTGCCGGTTCCGGCGGCGTTAAAGACCTCGGTCAGCAGGGTGTAGGTAAACTCTTCCACCCGCTTGGCCATACGATCACGCACCTCGCGGGACTGGCCCAGGATCTTGTTCTCAAAAGGCAGGTTCAGCTTCTTGAAGTTGCTGCCCTTGATGCCCTTTTCATCGGCGTAGGCCTTCATCTCCACCCACAGTTCGTCGGTGAGGCCCTCCCCCTTGATCTTGATCAGGTCTCCGTTTTCGTCCATCACTGCGTTGCCGAACTCGTTGACCTCCATGCCCCAGGAGAGGAGCTGAAGGGCCGTGGCGACGTTGGCTTTGGTGGTGGAGGTTTTTTCTGCAATATCACGGAGGCGATCGGAGTCGTTGCCGCTGGTACCGTGCTGGGCACCATTGACACCGTAAGGGGCCAAGGCATCATGAACGGCCTGGGTCAGCTCGACGTCGATGCCGGTGCCACTGGCTTCGATGCCGTGGGTGGTGCCATTATTCAAGGCGATCCAATCGGCATGGATGTTGTGAGCGTTCAGCCCCTGAATGAGAAAAAGAGCCTCCTCCGGAGAAGAGAGCCCTTCGGTCCCTTTGATCTCACCGACTTCCGTCTCAAGACCGGCCCACTCGGGAATGTAGGGAGCCAGGGCAATATTGGCCAGGAGGTTATCGGCATCGGGCTGATGGGAGGCATCGAGGGCGATGGAGGTGATGCCCGCCTCAAAGAGGGTCGGAATCTCAACCCTGGCCGCATCCAGGTCGGCCTGGGTCTTGATGGCATAGTGGTCGGCATGAATCGCCACGGGGACGGTAACGCCCAGCTCATTCATCACCGCATCCACCTGACGGGCCATATTCCAGAGGCTGGTGGGGCAATAGGCATTGGCACCGCCTTCGGACTTGGCGATCTCAATGATGATGGCCGCATCGGCACGCTGAGCCGCTGCAAGAACGCCACGGATCACCAGATGACTGCGCCCATTGGCCGCAATGGTCATGGCGCCACCCTTCTTCTTCATGGCACGATCGATGTAACGACCGCTCACCAGAAGGGCTTTGGAGTTGGGAAAGAGTGTTGCTATCGTGGGGGGACGACCGATTTTGAGTGCGCGATCAAAGTCAGACATGATCTCTCTTCTTCTCCTCTATATTAGGGGCAACAAGGCCCCTTTGTCGCGGTTGAAAAACATGGAATAGCCGATACTGCGAATCTGTCTGGGCTGGCCCCATTAAACGATATAAAGCGCATCTGCGCTTCCCGGGAGCCGCCGCAAAAAATAAACCGGCTTTTTAATGAACCCAATATATTTTATTATTGTAAAGGAATTGTAAAGAAAAAAACAGTGGAAGATCACCGACACCCTCTGCTTTTTCCATGCGATATCAAGAAGGTAAATACGGAGCGCCGCATCTTGACTTTTGGGGGCGGAATGGCTTAGGTTTTTGGGAGAATCCCCGTTTACGGCGGCAGACACCCGGAAAGCCCGCGCACCCGTTCCACCCTTCATTCCAGGGAGACCCCATGACACACCCTCTTCGACGTCCTCTGCTCTCCGTTTTTTCACTGCTGATCGCAGGGGGATGCCTCCTCCTGCCGTCCCCCCTGACGGCCGAGATGACGACACCCGCCGCCATGGAAACCTCCACCCGGAAAATCGACAACCTGACCCGCCTACTCACCACCATCGAGCACGTTAAAACAGAGGTCGTGGAGGCCCAAAGCAATCTGTCCAGCCCGGCCTCCCTGGGGAAAGAGTAGTGGTACCGCGTCCGCATTGACCTGCTCACCACCCGACTCACCGCCCTGGAGGAGGGCTTTGAACAGCTGGCCACCGGCGTGGAAAAAACAACGAGCACCGCCACCGGCGCGTCAGGCAGCGCCTTTGAGTGGAACAACGAACTCAAGGAGCTGCTCGCCCCCCTGCTCATGGAAATCAAACGCATGACGGCCAGACCCCGTGAAATTCAAGGGCTCCGCAGCGTTCTGGAGGGGTATGATGAGGAACTCACCCGGGTCACCCGCGCCCTGGCCAACGTCACCCGCCTGCAGTCGCACCCAGAGCTGAGCCCCTCCCTGATCCAAGAACTTCGCAGGCTGGCGGCCAAATGGCAGCATCGCAAGCAGGAGCTCACCTCACTGAAAGGCCTGGCTGAACTGAACCTGGAAGAGAAGGAACAAGGGAAACGCTCCCTTTCCGGCTCCCTTCAAGACTTCACCCGCCTCTTTTTCAAAAGCCGGGGCCGCAACCTCATCATGGCCCTTGGGGTCCTCTTCGGCACCCTTTTCGCCATGGGAAGGCTCCGTACCCTCATCGAGACCCGCAGCCGCCTCTACGATCGAGCCCAGACCGTCTATGCCCGGATTTTTGACCTCACCTACATGCTCATGACGGTATCGGCCGCCCTGCTCGTCACCATGGGGACCCTCTATCTGGTGAGCGACTGGGTTCTGCTCTCCATCCTGCTGATCTTCGTCTTCGGCCTGCTCTGGGCCTCCAAAGAGGCCATCCCCAAAGTGTGGGGCCAGGTCCGCATGCTCCTCAACCTGGGCGTGGTCCGAGAGGGTGAACGCGTGGTCTACCAAGGCGTCCCCTACAAAGTCACCACCATCAACCTCTACTCCGAGCTGGAGAACGAGGCCCTCCAGGGAGGCCGGGTGCGCCTGCCGTTAAAGGACCTGTTTACACTGCGCTCCCGCCCCTGCCACCCGGACGAGCCCTGGTTTCCCACACAGTGCGGGGACTGGGTGCTGCTCGCAGACGGGACCCACGCTGAAGTAACGGTGCAAAGCCCGGAGTACATCGGTCTGCGCCTTCTGGGCGGGGCCACCCGCCACCTTCCCCCCGGCGACTTCCTGAACGTCTCCCCCACCAACCTCTCCCACGGATTCCGCCTGGAAACCCGATTCCGCTTGGCCCCCGCCTACCAGGCCGAGGTCGCCACCACCCTTTCGAAACAGCTGGAAGCCAGCCTGACAGACCGCCTCAAAGCCACCGACTGGCCTTGCCAAGCCCTCTCGGTACTCTACCGACGCACCCTCCCCTCTTTCCTGGAATTATCCGTCCTCGCCGATTTTCCCGGCTCCTGCGCCAAAGACCACCCCCTCATCGCCATGGCCCTCGAACAATTCTGCCTGGAGACCGCAGAAACCATGGCCTGGGAACTCCCCTCCCACCGCATGGCCGTGCAGATGGTGCAGGGGTAGGAAAAAGAGCACGCCTCCGGCGGCCAGGGGATAATCCCCTGGACCCCATATGGCGAATGCGCAACGGCTGTCACCACTCAAAGCGCTTTGTATCCGCATTCGCGTGATTTTCGAGGAAGGGCACCTGCCGTCGCAAAGACATGGGCTGGTCATGTTTCGAAACACACGCAAAGAGTGTCATACCCCACACTTATTTCGGCCAAAATCAAAACCGTTGTCCACGGGCGCAGCCCGTCAGCGAATGTGACAACCCGAGGCACGAGGGTTGGAGCATTCGCGAACCAGGGGTGCAGGGGATTTATCCCCTGCCCGCCGGAGGCACGCCTTTGTTTTTTTACCCAATCATGATGTCTTCTTCGGCCCAGCGATTTCGGGGAGCGATGTCGCGACTGATGGCGATGGCCAGGGCCATGGGGCCGAGGCGGCCCACGAACATCAGGAGGGTGACGCAGAGGCGACCCAGGGTGGAAAGAGTGGGGGTGACGCCCATGGAGAGACCCACGGTGCCGAAGGCGCTGACACTCTCGAAGAGGAGCTCCAGAAAGCGACCCCGACTCTGGGTATGGGCCAGGCCACCCATCTCGCTGGAGAGAAGCACCAGGGTTCCGCAGATCACCACGGCAAAGGCCAGCATCATCAAATGAGTCGCTTTTTCCACGCTTTTATCTGGAATGGTTCTGGAAAATGCGGAGACATGGGCAGCGCCTCGCAGACGGCTCCGCCCCATGAGAAAGAGGGTGGCAGCGGTGGTGGTTTTCACGCCCCCGCCGCAGGACCCGGGCGAGGCCCCGATAAACATGAGGATCATGGAGATAAAAAGGGTGCCGTTGGCCATGGAATCAAAATCAAGGGTATTGAAACCCGCGGTTCTCAGGGTCACCGACTGAAAAAAAGCAGCCAGCAATTTTTCGGAAAAAGGGAGCCCGCCCAGGGTGTTGTGCCACTCCAGCACCAGGGTCGCCAGGGTACCGAAGAGCAGGAGGACAAAGGAAGCGGTAACCACCAGGCGGGTGTGGAGGCTGAGCCGTTCCCAGCGCCATCTTCCGGGGCGACATTTCCCCTGGAGTTCGGAGATCACCAGAAACCCCAGGCCGCCGGCAACAATCAGAAAGGAGACCGTCCCGTTGACCAGAAGATCCCCCCGGAACCGGGTGAGGCTGTCGGGATAGAGGGCAAACCCCGCATTGCAGAAGGCGCTGATGCTGTGAAACACCGACAGCCAGAGGGCCTGCCCGAGATCAGGGGAACCGGGGTAAAAGCGACAGAAAAGCAGGAGAGCCCCCAGGAATTCCAGGATCACGGTCACCTGAACCACGGCTCGCAGGATATCGCTGGGGCTTTTTTTTCCACTGTGGGTAAAGCTGTCCTGAATGATGAGATTTCCGGCAAAGCCCACCCGGCCCCGGGCACCTAAGATGATCAGGGTGGAGAGGGTCATGATCCCGAGCCCGCCCAGCTGAATCAGGGCAAGCAGCACCCCCTGCCCGAAGGGGGTCAGGACCTGCCCCACATCCATCACCGAGAGGCCGGTGACACAGCCCGCCGAGGTGGCCGTGAACAAGGCGTCCACAAAGGAGAGAGAGCCTGTGCGAGAAGACGCGGGAAGCATCAGCAGCAGAGCGCCGAATGCGATCATGGCCATAAACGAAAAGACGAGAAGGCGCGCGGGCGATTGCCTTCGCATCACGGCACGCCATGTAAGGTTGAGTGACTTCATCCCCTCTGTTTACCAGAGTGCGGAAATCATGGCAATTGACAGGGCCATCCCGTCAAACACGTCGATCCATCGTCTCCCCCTTCACGGCGGAGGCCATGGCCGGTCGACGGCGTTCCCCGGAGCCGTGACGCTGCTCTGAACGAACCCCCTGGGCCTTGCGACGGCGTTCTTCATCGGCCCGACGGTCGATGGCCAGCTCCAGCACCTCCACCATGTCCGAGACCAGATGAATGGTCAGCGCCTTCAGGACTTTTTTAGGCAACTCCTCCAGATCTTTCTCGTTTTGACGGGGCAGAATCACGGTTTTCATGCCCACCCGATGGGCGGCCAGCACCTTCTCCTTGACCCCACCCACGGGCAGCACTTTCCCCCGCAGGGTGATCTCCCCGGTCATGGCCAGGTTCTTTCGCACCACCCGATTGATCAAAAGAGAGACCAGGGCCGTCATCATGGCCACCCCTGCCGAGGGGCCATCCTTGGGAATCGCCCCGGCGGGAACGTGCACATGCAGATCAATGGTCCGGAAGATCTCATCGTCGATGCCCAGCGCTCGGCTGTTGCTTCGCACAAAAGAGAGGGCCGTGCTCACCGACTCCTTCATGACGCTCCCCATCTGACCGGTGAGGTTAAGCCCTTTGTTCCCCTTCATGGCCGTCACTTCGATATAAAGGATTTCTCCCCCGGCCGGGGTCCAGGCAAGCCCCATCACCACTCCGGGCACGCTGATGCGATCGTTCACGTCATGGGTGTATTTTTCGGTCCCCAGGAATTTCGGGACGGTCACGACATTAACGGCCACCTCCTTGGCCTCTTCCTGGGCAATGAGGGTGGCGGCACCCCGACAGACACCGGCGATCTCGCGTTCCAGATTCCGCAACCCCGCCTCCCGGGTGTAGCCGGAGATAATTTTCTTTACCGCCCCCTTGGTCAGAGAAAAATTCCCCGCGGACAGCCCGTGGGCCCTGCGCTGCTTGGGGATAAGATACCGGTTGGCGATTTTTACTTTCTCATCATCGGTGTACCCCGGAAGTTCCAGCACCTCCATCCGGTCCAGCAGGGCGGGCGGAATCGTGTACAAGACATTGGCGGTGGTAATAAACATCACATGGGAAAGATCAAAGGCGACATCCAGGTAATGATCGGTGAAGGTGTGATTCTGTTCGGGGTCCAGCACCTCCAGGAGGGCCGAAGACGGATCCCCTTGAAAGCTGCTGCCAATTTTATCCACCTCGTCGAGCACCACCACAGGATTTCGAGAGCCCACACGCCGAAGCCCCTGGATAATCCGTCCGGGCAGGGCGCCCACATAGGTCCGGCGATGACCGCGAATCTCGGCCTCGTCCCTCACCCCCCCCACGGCGATGCGGATAAACTCCCGCCCCATGGCCCGGGCCACGGAACGGCCCAGGGAGGTTTTCCCCGTCCCTGGAGGACCGGCAAAACAGAGAATCGGCCCCTTGGAACTCTGGGTCAGTTTACGAACGGCCAGGTATTCAATGATGCGCTTCTTGGGTTTGTCGAGCCCGAAATGGTCATCATCTAACACCTTGCGAGCCCGTGGGATGTCCAGATTGTCCTGGGTCTCCTTCTGCCAGGGCAGGGAGGTGACCCACTCCAGATAGGTGGTGGCCACGGAATATTCCGATGAGGAGGGGGGCATCCGTGCCAGCCGGGAGAGCTCCCGCTCCGCCTCTTTTTTCGCCTCTTCGGGCATACCCGTGCCCTCAATTCTGGCCTGGTACTCCGACACTTCGGCGGCAAGATCTCCCTCTTCTCCCAGTTCCTCCTGCATCGCCTTGATCTGCTGCCGCAGATAGAACTCCTTCTGCTTGTTGCCCATGTCCTCCTTGACCTGGGTCTGAATTCTCGTCCCGATCTCGAGAATTTCCAGCTGGTAATTCACCAGCTCCGTCACCTTTTGCAGGCGCTCACGGACATCGGCAAGCTCCAGCACCTCCTGCTTCTCATCCAGGCTGACGTTGATGGTCGAGGTGATCATATCGGCCAGGGTCCCCGGAGCGGGAATGGAGCGGGCCATCTCCCCCAACTCCTGGGGCAGGGAGGGGGTCAGCTTGATCACCTTCTGATACTGGGCCAGGAGATTGGTCGCCAGGGCCCCGGCCTCTTTATCGTCTAAGAGAATATCGGGCACCAGCGTCACCCCAGCGCGCAGATAAGGCTGGTCCTGGGTGTAGTCACGAATGCTGAACCGCCCCATGCCCTGAACCATCATCTGAATTTTGCCGTCGTCCTCCCGGGCCCTCTTCAGAATCATGGCCACCGTGCCCACGGTATGAAGCTCCGAGGGAAGATGGCGCCCTTCGTGGCTCTCTTTTCTGGAGAGGAGCAAACCAATCATCCGGCTGCCCCGCATGGCGTCATCCACCAAGGCCGACGCAGCCCCTTCGGCCAGCTGCAGGGGCAACACCATCTTTGGAAACAGGGAGACATCATACACAGGAAGAATCGAAAGTTCATCCGGGATCTCTTCGGGAGCCAGGGTCCCGCTGGAGAGTTCATTAAAGGTCATGGTCGCCTCCGAAGTCAAACACAGGGCAAAATCCCCTGTGGGGTGTGGATGCCAGGCCGGGAAGTGAGGCCGTCCCGGCGGAGAGTTTTACTACGGGGTATGGTGTGCATATTGGGGTGGGTGTGCTATAACGCTCGAAGAAGAAGATGAAAAAGCGTGGTCAGGTTTCTGAACGTTGTTGGCAGGTCTGCCGGGTCACGGGCGCGATGCCGTCATCGACCGTTTTTTGATGAGGCAGGCTGCCGCGAGAGCCGCTTTAACGCTTTAATAAGTACCACGACCCTTGGATTGATGTAAAGGAAAGATGGACCCAACCCCTCGCAACATAAGCACAATCCCCCACGGAAGGGTCCGCCCCGCCACCATCCTCTCCATCCACTATTTCCTTTACTTCGGGATGATGGGGCTCTTCCTGCCCTACTTCAACCTCCTCTGCCACCGGATTGGCCTGTCAGGCTTTGAAATAGGAGTCCTAAACTCCACTCGCACCGTCGTCATGGTCCTCTTCTCTCTCTTCTGGGGTGCTCTGGCCGACCGCCTGGCCCTGAGACGACCCGTCTTCATCGCCACCGCCTTTCTCAGCGCCGCCGCCTGGGGAGGCTATCTCCTCACCGAGGCCTTCCTCCCCATGCTGGCCGTCACCGTGGTCTATGCCCTCTTCTTTGGTCCTGTGATCCCCTTCCTCGAGACCTTTACCATGGAAGCCCTCGGCCGCAACAACGGAGACCAGAACGGCTACGGGCACATCCGGGCCTGGGGATCCTTAAGCTTCATCGGGGTCGTGCTGATCATGGGAAAGCTCGTTGAGGTGACCTCCATTCGCCTGGTGGTCCCCCTGATCCTCCTGGCGTCCCTCCTGCTGGCCCTCTGCTCCCTGGCCATGCCAAAAGACTTATCTACACAAAAGCGGAGCCAGACCTCCGATATCCGCAGTCTTTTCAACCGCCGGGTTCTTGTTTTTCTTCTGGCCAATTTTCTCATGCTGGCCGGGCACGGAACGTACTACGGGTTCTTCTCCATTCACCTGGCGTCCCTGGGGTATGGCTCCGGCTTCATCGGCCTGGCCTGGGCGTTGGCCAGCCTGGCGGAACTGGCGGTGATGATGGGCTCTGCCCGCATCTTCAAAACCCTTCCCATCGACCGGGCCCTTTTTCTCGCCTGTCTGGTGGCGGCGATCCGGTGGGTGATGCTCTTCTTCTTCACCTCCCGAGAGGCCATTCTTCTCTCCCAGCTTCTCCACGCCGCGACCTATGGGCTCTTTCACATCGCCTGCATTCTTTACATGGACCAACTCTCCACCCCCTCCACCCGTACCGTGGCCCAGGTGGCCAACAACGCCGTCTCTTACGGCCTGGGCTTAATGACCGGCTTCCTGGTCAACGGATGGCTCTATGATCGATACGGGGCTCTTCTCTTTCTCATGAGCGCAGGGATCTCCCTTTGCGGGGCGGCCCTGATCCTTCAGACCATCACCTCCAGACCCCGCTCCTGAGTGAAACGACAGGTACCCGTCATAGACGAGGCCTGCCCCCAAGCGTCAATGCCTACTTACACTCCTCCTTAGTTTACCCTCAACGGCCTGTTTTACCCCACCATTCTGGTATAGATTGGAGACAAACCTCGGGCTCACTCAGGCCGTTCAAAACGGCTGACAGGGAATAAAAACAGGACTTTCAAACACGGATCAACAGTGCTGAGGTACCATCACTCTCAAAACAATGTACAGAGCGTATTTTTTACTCGAAAAATGTACTGGTGGTAAAAAAAACATGCCCGTGATCCCCCCCCGGCAACTCGCCCTAAATAGTCACGATGACAGTAAGTATAAGCGTGCAGGCATAATTCCTGACCGCGGGTCAAAGAAAAAACAATAATTTCACTATTGAAAAGCCCAAAATATTTTTTTATATCCGTTTTTTACCCAGTTTTTCATACGAGTGGAAAATTTTGGCAGGCGTTTTGAATTTTTTACTCACAGAGGGGATAAAATATCATGGAAAATGACGCAGGCAAAGGGAAACAGGTTGTAAAGTCCATCGGCAAGGCCATGCAGTTCTGGCGCAAACTTGAAGGACACGACCAGAAAGACTTTTCTGAGGTGATCGGTACCTCTCGCTCTTATGTGGCCAAGCTGGAAAACGGGCACGTGGGCGTCTCCATCAACCGCATTGCAGAAATTGCAGAAGCGCTCGGCATCTCGCCCTATACCCTGATGCGAGGCGTACCTGAAAAAGAGGAGCTGGAAGCCCTCCTCGACCTCTACACCGACGATGACCTGCGGGTCACCAAGTCGGAGATGGAAGACCTCTTCTGCGAACGGCTCCGAAACCACAGAGTGCCCAGGGAGTATTATATCCACCTCCTGGAACTCTTCCGATCGGGCAAATACAACAGGGTCGCTTAAGACCTCCCTGGCGTAGGCTCTACACAACCCCTCGCAGTAAGCGCTGCTGCCGGGGTTTTGTATTCGGAAAAGGGCGTGAGGGTCACCGGCATCCGTGGCGACCCTTGAACACGCCCGAGACATAGGGAAAGGACGCCCACACCGGGGCGGATTCAATCCACCCGGAAAACTGTGGCGCCCAACCCTAGTTATTCCACCGCACGCCCCGCGGCAAAGCCCTGATGAACGGCGTCGAAGGCCAGGGCGATCCCTTTGGCATCCCCCACGACGGAGACGGAAGCACCCTTCCTCTCCAGCCATTCGGAAAAGGGATCCACGGGAAGGGCCCCGGCGGCGAGAACCACGGTATCGGCGCTCAGCGTGTCCATCTCTTCCCCACACTGCACTGTCACCCCCTCACGGGTTATCTCAAGGGCGCGGGTACCGGTCCGCACGACCACACCACTCCTGGCTATCTCCTGACGCATCCCCCACTTGGTGGTCTTCCCGATCTCCTGCCCCACCGTGTCCATCCTCTCAATAAGCACCACCTCTTTAGACCCCTTAGAGGCCAAGCGCCTCAAGGTCTCCGGTGACTCTGCCCTGTTGAGGAGAAGAAACGTCACGGCCTCAGGGGAAAGGGTTCCCTTTTCAGCGAGAAAAAGAGCCGTCTCCACCCCCACGGCTCCCCCACCGATAATCACCACTTTTTTTCCGGCCTGGACCTTCTCAGCGAGGACATCCCAGGCCTGGACAACATGCTTTGCGTCCACGCCCCGGATGGGAGGCGTGAGGGGCAGGGCACCGGTGGCGACAATGACATGGTCTGGGTTTTCGGCGTTGAGGAGGGCCTCGTCCACACAGGTGTTCAACGCCAGGCGGACATCAGTCATCTCCAGCAGGTGGGTAAGATCTTTAACCAGCTCGAGAAACTCCTGGCGGCCTGGGGGGGGCCGCGGCGAGATGAAGCTGCCCGCCCAGGCGCATCGCCTTTTCATAAAGCGTCACCTGATGTCCCTTCTCATGGGCCGCCAGCGCCGCCGTCATCCCGGCGGCTCCCCCGCCTATGATCATCACTTTTTTCGGGGCAGGGCTTTTCACAAGGCGGGTCTCCTCTTCATGACCCGCCCGGGGGTTGCAGAGGCACTCCACATGCTTAAGCTGAAACAAGTGATCAAAGCAACCCTGAGCACAGGCGATGCAATGCACAATCTCCCGTTCCCGACCGGTGCGAGCCTTTTCAGGAAGAAAGGGATCGGCGATGAGGCTTCGGCCCATGGCCACCATGTCACACCAGCCTTCTCCGATGAGCTCACGGGCGATGGCCGGGTCATTGATGCGATGGCTGGCGATGACGGGCACCGAGACCCTCTCCTTGACGTTTCTGGCAAGATAGCCGTACACACCTCTGGGCACATTCGGGGTCAGCTGAGGCGTCCGGGCCTCATGCCAGCCCCCCTTGATGCAGAGGGCATCCACCCCCGCCGACACCAGCCGTTGCGCATAGGTCTCCAGCTCCTCCCGGGGCATGCCCCCTTCCATAAAGTCGTGGTTATCCATGCGCACGAGCAGGGGGTAATCGGCCCCCACCCGCTGCCGAATAGCCCCCATAATCTCAAGCCCCAGGCGCATACGGTTCTCCAGGGGTCCTCCGTAGGCGTCGTCCCGCGTGTTGGTTAAAGGGGAGAGAAACTCGCTGATCAGGTACCCGGTACCGGAGAGCACCTCCACCGCGCTGAAGCCTGCTTTTTTAACCCGCGCTGCGGCATCGGCAAAAGACGCCACCACGGAGCGGATACCCTCAAGGGTCAACGCCTCCGGCACTTCCCCGGTCAAGCTGGAGGCAATGGCCGAGGGAGCCACCGGAGCCCGACCATCCAGAAACACCGAGTGACAGTAACGACCCGCATGATTCAACTGAACGGCAGAGTGGGCGCCATTTTCATGGATCGCAGCGGCCAGCCGAGTGAGCCCGGGGAGATGGGCATCCAGATGGGCCCCGATGTACTGAGAGTTTCCAGAACACTCGTCCACGGTGGCGTTGCCCACCACGATCATCCCGGCGCCCCCCTTTGCGCGCTCGGCATAAAAAGCGACAAGGCGGTCATTCACCAGAAATTCTTCGCACATGCCCAGGTGCATGGCGGGCAGATAAATTCGGTTTTTAAGCGTCAGCCGGTTGATACGAATCGGTTCAAACAACGGATCTTTCATGACGTCCCCTTTTCTGCCCCCTGCGGTCTCACGACGTAAAGCGGGGTCTCATTGTGTCATCACTCAAAAGGACGCTGCGGGACCATAGACAGGAAGAATCCGGCGCGCCATATAATTCGTACACCAACTATAAAAATAGACAGGTCCCCAGGGGGATCGCCTCGTTTCCCCTTAAAAGCAAGAGAAAAGACTTATTATTCACCAACAGTTCCCATAGACCGACGCCCTCGAGAGCATCATCCCCAATGAATACTACGTGTACAAAGTATTTTGTTTTCAAGGGGCCTGTCAAGCAAAAACGACGGCCCCACCTATAGATCCACAGGCAGGGGGCGTTCTAAAATCACATGGGTTTCCGTCACACGCGCACACCACGCCTCTATCTCCACACCCTCTGCCGCCACTTCCCTCAAGGCCTTTCCGTAGGCGGGGTCGATATCGTCGGCCGGGGTAAACCGGGCGGCATCGGGACGCTGAATAAAAAAGAAGATCACCGCACGCTCTCCCTTTGCCTTCATCCTGGCCAGGGCCCGAAGGTGTTTCAGCCCCCTTTCCGTCACCGCATCGGGAAAAGCCGCCACGCCATTGCGAACCAGGGTGCAGTTTTTGACCTCCACGTTGCAGGAAGGGTGCCCCTCTTTGTAAAGGACCATGTCAAGACGTGTCCCCTTCTCGACGGTCACCTCCCGACGAAGGGAATCATAGCCATCAAGGGCCGGGACGCCCCCGGCCTCAATGGCTGTCGCCACCAGAAAGTTGGGGAGCAGGGTGTTGATACCCACAAGGCATTCCCGGGTTTCCACCAGTTCCCAGGAGTAGGCGTGCTTGCGTTTGGGGTTGTCGTGATGACTCAACCAGACCCGGGAGCCGGGTTCCGAGCACCCCTTCATGGAACCGGTGTTGTTGCAATGGGCGGTAATCAGGGCACCGTCCTCCATGCGAACATCCACCAGAAAGCGCTTGTACCGTTTGATAAGAACCCCGGGGTAAAGTTCCGGAAGCGCCACGGAAACCATGACTTTCTTTCCTGATTCACCACGCACAGACCGATCCATAATCCTCCAATACTGTTGTAAAACAAGGCAAAATGCATTATGACTGATGCCTTAATGAATGGACCGCCATCGCATGACTACCTGAGTCCCATGCCCTCGGCCGACAGAAGATTTCACCGCTTCGGTTCACCCTCTCATCACCCTGAGCCGACGTCAACATCCGAGATCCCGGCCCGTAGCCCGTTGTTCCGGACCTTTGCCTCGCAAGGAGATCCTCGTGCCCCTTTACAGCCTGAAAGACCTGCACCCCGCCTGCCACCCCTCGGTGATCCACCTGCCCGGCTCCGTCGTGGTAGGAAACGTCACCCTCGCCGAGGAGGTCTCCGTCTGGTTCAATGCCGTCATCCGAGGCGACGCCGACGCCATCACCATTGGCGCCCGCACCAATATCCAGGATCTGTCCATGCTCCACGCAGACCCAGGCCAGCCTCTGACCATCGGGGAAGAGGTAACGGTGGGCCACCGTGCCATTCTCCATGGCTGCACCATCGAAGATTGCTGCCTGATCGGCATGGGAGCGGTGGTGATGAATGGGGCATGCGTGGGGCGAGGGTCCATCATTGCCGCAGGGGCGGTCGTCCTTGAAAACACCCTCATTCCCCCTTACTCTCTGGTCGCCGGGATGCCGGGTGCCGTGAAAAAAACAGTCTCCCAGGACATCCTGGAGGTGATCCGCGCCTCGGCGGATATCTATGTGGAAAAGTCCCAGCACTACGGGCAACCCCACCTTTTCAAACCCATGGAGTAAGGCATGAAGCTCCTTTCCTCCGTCCTGACCAGAGTTCAGCGCCACTGGGCAGCGATTCCCGCCGCCATGCGGCAGGATTTCAACGCCCATGTGCGCCTCACCAACGCCCGTCGGCTCACCCTCATGTATATGACCTTTTTGGTGGTGACACCGATCCTCTCTCTCTTTCGTGTCATCATGGCTCGAGGGGTCGAGCCCCCGCTGTACCACGCCCTGTTCCTGACCATGGCCGGAGGGATTATCGCCTCCGCCCTCACCCTCCTGCTCATTCATCGACACATAGACGCGAAAAAAAAGGCCTGTCACTCTCCCCTCGTGCTGGGGGTGACGATTCTGAGCCTGGGCGGTGCCCTGGCGGTGGTTGCCGGTCTCGAATACGCCTCCGTCGGCACCCTCACCCGATTTTACCTCACTATTTTCGGTCTCTGCACCACCCTGATTCTCCCCCCCGGCCCCTTGCTCCTCTCCTTTACCTGGACAGCCTCCTGCCTGATGGCCACGATCTGGGTCACCCAAGGGACCCCGGTCCTCTTTCTCTTCAAGAACATGCACCTGGTGGGCCTGTTTCTGATGGGCGGCGTCATTTCCCGAACCCTGTCCACAACCTTTATCCGGGACTACCTTCTCTTTCAGGAGGTCAAACACTCCAACCGGGAACTGAGGCGGGAGATCCATGCGCGGGAAAAAATCATGCGACGCCTGGCCCGCTCGGAGCGAGAATTTAAAAACACCTTCAAGTACGCCCCGGATGCCTACATCCTCACCGACCCGGCCGGCAAAATCAGCCGCATCAACCGAGCCGCGCTGGAACTCATCGGAAAGACGCAAAAAAAAACCGTAGACAAACGGCCCCAGGAGATGAAGTTTCTTCAGGGCAACAACCTGTTTCAAGTAGAGCGGATGCTGCGTGAAACCCTCATCTGTGGACGCTCCGGCCCCTGCGAACTGGAAAAAATTATCCTGACCGAGAACCTCACCATGCACCTGGAGCTCCACGCCTCCATGCTCCACCTCGAAGACCGGGAGATGGTCCTCACCATTGCCCGGGATATTTCCCAGCGCAAGGAGGGAGAGGCGCTCTTAAAAGAGTCTCAAAAACGACTGGAGGAACGGGTTAAGGAACGGACAGAAGAGCTGGAGCACATCAACATCCGCCTCCAGGGGGAAATCACCGAACGCATCGCCACCGAGGCGGCCCTGGCCAAAGCCGAAACCCACTATCGGCTCCTGGTGGAGAACATGAATGAGGGGCTGGCCATTTTCAATGCCGAAGGCCACTTCACCTATACCAACGACTGTCTCTGCGCCATGACAGGATACAGCCGGGCAACCCTCATGGGCAAAAAAAGCACCTTTGTGGTGGCCCCGGAAGATCATCCCCCCATCGGGGACAAGGGGCGATATGAAGATCGCGGCTCCTACGAAGCCCGGCTCGCCACGGCCTCAGGAAAGAATCTTCATATTCAGATCTCACCGGAGCCCCTGGTCGATGATCAGGGCAACGATCGGGGAAGCTTCGTGGTGATCACCAACATCACCGAACTCAAGGCCGCGGAGAAACAAATCCGGTCCCTCTCCCAGGAACTTATCAAAGCCCAGGAGAACGAACGCCAACGCATTGCCAGGGACCTCCACGACAACGTGGCCCAGAACCTCGCTACCCTTAAAATTGGCTGGGACACCCTCCTTGATACCCTCCCCGAATCCGCCCCCGCACTCCAGGTTAAAACACGGGCCCTCTCCCGACTGCTGCGCGGATCCATCGAGAGCATCCGGGGCCTGGCCTACAACCTGCAGCCCCCGGAGCTGGAACAGTTGGGCCTCATTACCGCCATCCGGCGCTATTGCGAAGAGCAGGCCACCCACTCCAACCTCCCCATCGACCTCTTTACCGCCGGCGTGAAGGAGCTGCACCTCTCCTTTGATATTCAGATCAACCTCTACCGCCTGGTCCAGGAGGCCCTCGCCAATGTTCGGAAACACGCAGACGCCACCCGGGTGGTTATTCGCCTCACGGCCTCCCACCCCTGCCTGATTTTAAAAGTGGAAGACAACGGCAAAGGGTTCCATGTCAAAAAACGACTGGCCGAAGCGGTCCATGAAAAACGCATGGGCGTTCGCAGCATGGAGGAACGCGTCAGCCTCCTTCATGGTACCATGAAGCTCACCTCCTCTCTGGGCACAGGGACACGCCTGCGCATCGAGGTCCCGGCTGCGCGCGAATTGTCCAGCGTCCCCTTGGCCTGAGAGGCTCAGCGGTGGTACAATTTAAAAAACCGTCACTCTTCAGCCAAAAAAAACCTCCGGCGGCAAGGTGTGCCCCCTTAAAAGCGGGTTGCCTGTGTATCAAACGTGTCAAAAAATCATGCACGCGCCACGGACTGAAAGGACCCCCATGAACAAACGCCCGTTTAACGAAGGACTTCTCCATTTTCTCGGCACCTCTCCCACGCCCTTCCATGCCGTGGCCTCCCTGGTCCACCTCCTGGAAGCCGAAGGGTTTCAACGCCTCCACGAAAAAGATCGGTGGACGCTCCAACCGGAGAGCCGTTATGTGGTCACCCGAAACGACTCATCCCTTATCGCCTTTACCACGGGTCGCCGCCCTTTTTGCGAAACCGGCCTGGCCATGGGCGGCGCCCACACGGACAGCCCCTGCCTGAAAGTCAAACCGGTGGCTGAGATGGAAAACGGCGGGGGGGCCAGGCTGGGTGTGGAGGTCTACGGAAGCCCTCTGCTGACCACCTGGTTTGATCGGGACCTTTCCCTGGCAGGAAGGATAACCACCCTTGACAACAGCGGAAATCGACCCGGCGTCAGACACACCCTCATCGACATGAAACGCCCCGTGGCCATCATCCCCAACCTCGCCATCCACCTGGACCGCGAGGCCAATAAGAACCGCCAGGTAAACCCCCAGACAGAGCTGCCACCCCTGATAGCCATGCCCGGAGGCCTCTCAGGCACTCTGGAGACCCTGCTTCGAAAAGAACTGACGAACCAAGAGATTGAGGTGGCCCCGGAGGCCGTCCTGGAGTTTGAGCTCTCCTTTTACGATACCCAGCTCCCCGCCCTCACCGGTTACAACCAGGAGTTCATCACCGGAGCCCGCATCGACAACCTGCTCTCCTGCTTCGCCCTGGCCCGGGCCCTTGCCAGGTCGACCGGGGAATCGCCCGCTTTAATGGTCTTAAATGATCATGAAGAGGTCGGAAGCCAGACCCCTTCAGGGGCGAGCGGGAACTTTCTGGTGCAGGTCCTTGAACGGCTGATTCCAGACCCGGAAGAACGGGCCATGGCATCGTCCCGATCCCTTATGATCTCTTCCGACAACGCCCACGCGCTCCACCCGGCACATCCCGGGAAATACGACCCCGCCCACAGCCCCCGGCTCAACCAGGGTCCGGCGATCAAGTACAACGCCAACCAGCGCTACGCCACTTCAAGCACCACCGCGGCGTATTTCAAAGAGATCTGCAGACGAAACGAGGTGCCTGTCCAGGCCTTTGCCATGCGAAACGACATGCCCTGCGGCAGCACCATCGGCCCCATCACCGCCGCCATCACAGGAATTCCCACCCTTGATGTGGGCGTCCCCATGCTGGCCATGCACTCCATACGGGAAACCGCCGGTTGTGAGGATGCTTTTTACCTCTATCGCGCCATGACCGATTTTTTCCAGAGCATGGCGTAAAGACCCCGGAGGACATCACGCAGCCATGCCTTGGTGGTATAAAGGAGAGAAATATTTCGATAAATGAAAGGGAGGTTTTTTTCGAAGAGAGAGATTCCGAAGAATTCACAGGAGGACCCACGTACAGACAAAACAGTGCCACACGTTCGGGCGTTAAAACCCTGACGTGCTTTGATTCAGGAGAGAGTTATGGCATTTGGAAGACGCGGGTCCGGCCTGTGAAACCGGGTATGCCATGCAAAAAGCATGAACATACTATATAGAATACAACGGCCATCATGGCACCGCCCAAATGGGGCTGATACCGGCACATCATATGTGTGAAATGAGGTTTTTTTATGATTTTTAAACAAAAAAAAACCGAAAAAGAAGAGAAATGTGGCGTCCCCAAGGGGATTTGAACCCCTGTCGCCGGCGTGAAAGGCCGGTGTCCTGGACCAGGCTAGACGATGGGGACGCAATATTTCTTTTCTTTTTCAGGTTTATGGCGGGAGTGACGAGACTCGAACTCGCGACCTCCAGCGTGACAGGCTGGCGTTCTAACCAACTGAACTACACCCCCGCAACCCGAAAGGTTGTCAAGTGGTGCCCAGGGGCGGAATCGAACCACCGACACGGGGATTTTCAGTCCCCTGCTCTACCGACTGAGCTACCTGGGCTCACCGAACGAGAGAAGGTTTAAAGAAATTTGCCGGTGGTGTCAACCAAAAGCTCAGCTTTTTTTCCAAAAAAATGAGCCTGTAAACAAATGCCACGTGATTGCGATCGGTTATCCATCAGACACCTTCATCCGCCCAGGGTCTCCCCCTGCCCCAGGAGCCTCTTCCCGCCACTTGGTACCCCAGGGAAAAAGTCCCCTTCTGCCACCCCACCCCAGCCGCCCTTTAATAACAAGGATGCCCCCACCCTTTGGAACCGCTTTAACGGCCCCTCAGGTCGCCTTAAGGCGACCCACCCATTCCGGCTCTGCCCTCCCGGCACCCCCGCCCACAAAAAGAGATGCCGCCGCCTGAACGCAAACCACAGACACGGCACCTGAAACCAAGGGCCCTGGCAGATCCCCTCCTGCCCCAAAAAACAATCACGGCAACTTTTTTTCATTTTGGGGTTGACTCAACGGAAGAGATGGCGGTATAAACTCTCCCGTGCTGAGCGGGAATAACTCAGTGGTAGAGTGCAACCTTGCCAAGGTTGACGTCGCGAGTTCAAATCTCGTTTCCCGCTCCAACAAGACGATATAGCCCCCGAGTCCTCAGGATTCGGGGGCTTTTTTGTTGGCTGCCCGTCACCTGACCCCCCTTTCGACCTCTATATCCCACGGATGACGCCCGTTCCCACCCGCTTTCAAAATGTGCTATAAGGAAACCGGTGATCATGAAAGGCGCCAGAGACGCCTCCGACCCCACAGAATCCGACACCGCAGAAGCACCCCTTTAAGAGGAGAGGAGAAACCCATGAAGACCCAGGTATTCAAAGCCCACGAGAAAGAGGGCCAAACCTTTGATGGTGGCCCTGCATCCGGCGTCACCGGACGCATCCTCATCGGCCGGGAGACAGGCGCAGAGAACTTTTGTATGCGCCTGTTCGAGATGGCCCCTGAAGGCCACACCCCGAGCCACACCCACGACTGGGAACATGAAATCTTCTTTCACGAAGGCCAGGGCGAACTCCTGGCCAACGGCGTCTGGGAACCCGTTGAAAAAGGGTCCGTCGCCTTCGTCCCCGGCGGCGCCCCCCACCAGATCCGAAACACCGGCACCACCCCCTTAACCTTCGTCTGCCTCGTTCCCAGGGGAGCCCCTGAGCTTTAATACCCCAGCGATTCTCCCACGACCAAAACGGTCACCTCGGTGAGCATGGGTTTGCGGTGAAGAATGGTGGTGATATTGCAAATTCGCATGGGCGCGTTGCAGTCAGAGCAGACACCGGTGATGGCGCAAGGGGTGTCCACGCCCAGGCTTTTGGCGCGCAAGGGGCCGGCCACCTCCCGGATACGACGCAGGGCGGCGTGAAGGTCCGAGGCGACTTTGTTGTAGCCGGCCACCACCACCACGCGGGACGGACCGAAGCCCATGGCGCTGGTGCGGTTCCCGATGCCATCCATGTTGACGATCTCTCCGGTCTCACTCAGGGCGTTGGCGCTGGTAAAAAAAAGGTCGCAGCCCTGCTGGCCCTTTCGAATGGCCAGGGTCTCGTCGTAGGTGAGGCCGGGGCGATGATGGTCAAAGAGCTCTTTGCCCATCTCCTCGGCCAGGGTGTGAAGGCCCAGGGAGCGAACGGTATCAGACCCGCCAAAGCCCACGGTGGTGGCTTCCTCCAAAAAGGGCCTCACCCGCTCCGCCACCTCCTCTGCGGTCTCCAGATAATGGGCATCAAAACGGTGTTTGGACAGACGGTCCACGCAGCGTTGGGCCCGCTGCGCAAGAAGCCATGTTTTTTCATCTCCGGTCATCTGTGTCTCCTTTCGTTAAAAGTCTCGGATGCAGAGTCAGGGAAGCTTCCCTGCCCCTTTTTGCTCCTCGAGGACCAGGAAGCCCTCGTCATTGATGGGGGGATAGGGTTTCCCCTGTTTTTGATAATACGGCACCAGCCGGGGATACCCCCACTCGAACAAAAGGGCCTGATAGGTCGCATCGTCCATGGAGCGCTCGTCGTACATCCCTTTTTCCAGGCGCTGTCTCTGGGCTTCGTAGAGGATCAGGGCGGTCGCCACGGAGACGTTAAGAGACTGAACCATCCCCAGCATCGGCACGATCATAGACCCATCGGCCTTGGCGACCGCCTCCTCGGTGATCCCGTCGAGCTCCGCGCCCACCACGATGGCCGTGGGCAGCGTAAAGTCCACCGCGCGAAAATCTACGGCCCCTTCGTCAAAGTGGGCACAGAGGATACGAAGCCCCTGGCTCCTCAGGTGGGCATAGGCCTCGTCCACGCTGCCGTGACGCTTGACCCCCACCCATTTCTTGCTCCCGCTGGCCGTATGCGACCTTAAAACCACCTCCTGCTTCGCGCTGATGGCATGGGTCTCAAAGACCCCCACCGCATCGCAGCTTCGGGCCACCGCCGCCAGGTTATGCGGCTTATGCACATTCTCCATCACCACGGTCAGATCCATCTGCCGGCTCTTGAGGATGGCCTTCAATTTTTCAAAACGTTCAGGTGTCATACACGTCATTCCATTTCTCTAATATTCTGCCGCACGAAGCCATGGCTGAGTGGCCGGTGTCTATTTTCTTCCAAACCATGCCACATCCTCAAGAATAATTCACGACGATTTGGCGCCTGCAGAAGGGGGCTTCACAAGGGAGGCCTGTCGGGTCTCTGATACGCCGGAGGGAGACTTTTAAACAGCTTGATCTTCCCGGAGCCCCCGGCCTGGGCATGGGCCAGATCGGCCACGGGGAGCCCCACCGACTGAACGGAAAACAGATTGGCTCCCTCCTGGCGATAAAGGGTCCGCCTCCAGGGTTCGTAATACGGAGAGACCGCGAGGCTGCCGCCGTAAAACCCGGTGTTGCAGATGACCACGTTGCAGTAGAGGGTCTTGGAGAGGGCGTCGGCCAAATGGTAAAAGGAGTCAATGTCCCGGTTGTAAGCCAGAACAAAGAGATGGTGAATCTGCCCCCGATAGATGGCGTAACGTTCCACATCCATAAAATCGTAGCAGATGCAGACCCCGATCCGGCCGTACCCCCCGGCATCGATGATCCAGACCGCAGGATCCGGCACAAAGGTGTTCCCACTCCTTACAATCCCGCTCTCCTCGGGCGGGGCCATGAAACTCTTGCCAAACCAGAAGGTGCTGCATCGTCCGGACTCACGGGGATTTAGCCAATGCCGCGGGACGGTCACCACGGCCCGATTGCGAACTCGCTTGGTCTCGGGGTTCACCAGGTAGTCCACCCCGGTGACCACCGCCACCCCGCTTCGAATGGAGAGGCGCTTGAGGCTCTCCAGCCGATGCACCGGCAGGGCCAGCTCCGGCATGACGATAAACGAAGGGATGGGGCCTGCCTGGGTGAGAATTCGAAACCCCTCCCGAATCTGGTGCCAGGCACGGTCGCCCTCGGCCCGACTCATGCGGGGCGTCTCCTTCCAGGCGGCCCGGGCGTCGGTGGTGGTCTGAATAAACCCGACCCGCAGCAGGGGTCGATAGGCCCCCTGCTGGAGGTCCCTGGCGGCGGTGGCGTGGTGGACCATGGAGACGGGAATCAGCTGTCTCAGGTGCCGGGTCCGTCCACCGGATTGATGACGTTCCAGGGTCTGCATCGCCGCCTCCACCTGACGGTGAAAGACGGCAAGATCACCGCAGACAGGAGGATCAAGCAGGGTGTCATCCCCGTCCACATCGCCTCCCTGCCGCCGAATAATCAGGGTTTCCAATTGGCGCGGCTCCAGGACCCCCAGAAGAAGCCGCCGGGTGTCAGACGAGATAGACAGGGACTCAATCAGGCCGTGGATGGGCACATCCGTCAGGTGGCCAAAGGGATGCGCGAGGTACCCGGGAAGGTCGAAACAGCGCCGGAGGGTTCCCAGCAGAATCAAGGCCAGACTGCGTGTGGCGGCCCACACCAGCTGCCGCTCACCCAAGGCCTCTACCGGGGGAATCACCCCGCCCCCTGCCCCCTCCGGGGAAAGACGCGGGAGTGCCTCGGTGACCTGTCGGCGCCAGGATTCCCAGGAAGAGACGTGACCCCCATCTCCCCCCCAGCACCTGGGAATAAAAACCTCCTCGGGCTGGAGACACCGCGCCCCGTCTTTCATCAGGTGATGGCAGGCCTGACGGGCGACAAACAAGGCGGTCCACTCCGAGGCCCTGGGATCAAAGAGCTCTGCCGAATCCGGCGTCAAAGCCGTCACCCACTCATTTAAAGGCGTCTCATCCGGCCTCGGCCCGCTTCCGGCCGCCGCAACCCGCTGGGGCCTCCGCGTGTCGAGACGCTGCTGTTCCATATAAAAACGAAACGCCGAGACGCCCTTCGGGTCCATGTCTCGGGGCAGCGCCTCCAGTCCCCTCAAGGAAAACCCTCTCTCATCAAAAATCTCCCGGGCGGCCCCTAAGGCCTCACCGAGCGCCCTCAGTGCGGACGCCACCAGGGGAGACCCCTCCACCCTCAGCGCCAGCCCCTCACGAGCCAAGGCTTCCAGGAAGACGCGCGCCCCCTCCCTCTCGCCGTCAAGTCGCCGGACATCGAGGCATATCCGCATGCAGGTGCCCGCCTCCCGTGCCATCCGCCCCAGAAGAAGGGCCGCAAGGTAAGGCCCATCCTCTCTGTCAAGGGGGAGGCGATCCAGGAGCGGGGCCAGGGTGCTGAAGCCGCTGCGGCGCATGTGGCCGAGGGCTCGACTCCAGAGCGCAGGAACCTCGGGATAGCGCTCCGCCGCCTCCAGAAGCACCAGAAGGCTGCGCTGTCTCTGACGCACCGAAATCATGCGCTGCTGGTAGAGACGGCTGGTCACCTCGTCATCGGTGCTGCCGTCGGCGCTCCGTTCCAGGGAACAGACCACCGAATGATCCGGTTCCGAGGCATCGGCCGCCCTGCGCGAGAGAAGGGCCGAAGCGAAATCGATACGCAATCGCTCCGAAATCCCCGTGCCGGCAAACGGGTCCAGAAGCAGAGACTCCAAGCGTGCGATGTGGTCCCGTTTGCCCCGACGATCCAAAAGGGTGTAGTCGGCGCTGTGGATGGAGGCCATGGCCTCCACGGGGCGTGTCACCTCAGGAAGAGGGTTGATGGCATCCAACCGCACCCCGTGATCCGAAGCCGTCCCCGAGGGCCACATCCCTTTAGGCAAGAGGGTGGCCCGGTGAATGCCCCCGAGACCCTTTGCCTGCAACAGGGCCTCATAGGTATCGATCCAGCCGGACAGACGCTCTGGGTCGCGTGCGATGATCACGTGCTCCGTGTCATGTCGAAAGTGAGCCACGGCTCCGGTCATGCCCTCGGCGTCAAAGGCCGCCATCACCGCACGATCCACCGGGAGCATGGCCACATTCAAGAGAAAGCCCGACACGGACAGCTCCGCCGGCAGAGGATTCGGCCCCTCTCCCTGGCCCTCCCAGGTAAAATCGAGCATATCACCCAAAGCACCCACCGCCTCCGTGCCGATGGAGGAGGAGACCGATTGAACCCCCCGACGGGCCGCGGCCGCGCCATCCACCCCGGTGGTATCCAGGGTGAAGCTGGCCCAGTAAAGCTGTCGAACCGGGCCACCACCCTTCGGGCCGGAGAGATACGGTGTGGATTCGGGCAGAAGAATCCGCCCCTCATCCCCCCTGAAAAAGCCGGGAATCCCCAGCTCACTCTGCAAACCGGTCATGGCTCGGGTCGCCTGAAGAATATGACGCCGATAGGCGGGCCAGACCCGGGTGGGATGGCGGTAGAGACGGGCAGAGGTCCTGCGGTGCCACCCCTGACGATACCGGGCCATGCCACCGCTGCGATCAATCCACTCCGACCGGTGAAGCCGGCTGCCATAGCTCCACAAGGGCATGACGGCCTCCACGGCGGACCCCAGGGCCTGGACCAGGGCGATCCAGAGAACCTGATCGGACAAATCCAGGCAAAACCCCACCTCTTTCGGCGTCCGAACCGGCACCAGGGGACGGGGTGAAAAATCACCGGCGGTGAGGCGTCCCTTCAACTCCGCAACCAGGGCCGGGGCGTCTACTGCCCGCCTCACCATGGCCCCAATATCCACCCACTCCCCATGCCACATCTCATGGCGAACGAACGTTTGAAACGCCCAGTAGAGATTTTCCGTATACCCGGCTCTCTCAAGAAACCTCTGATCCATACCCCCCCCCTTTTTCAAGACTCCAGACAGGATGGTCCTTAACTTCCGACTGGTTATCCCTATACACCCAAAATCCCGAGACCTCAACGGGCCAATGGGTTCCCCCTGTGAGGTAAACCGAAACACCGAAAGGGACTCACGAGGTCAACACCCTTGTTTTACAGAGCATAACAGCCTTGTCATCTCAACGAAAATCATGCCTCATCTTGACACCACGGCAACCCATCTCTTATACTCCCCCTTTGCAATCAGAGAACTCACCGACCGCCCTGCCTGCCCGTCCTAAGGCGTCGGCCACTTACCTTATAAAGGAGCCACACCATGACCCATCCCACCATTTTAAATGCCGTTAACGCCTTCACCGAGAGTTGGACCGAGACGGAAACACGCATGAAGGAAGCCTTTCTAAACCTCAAAGACTACCTCGAAACAAAAGAGGGGGTCACCCTGGATTTCAACAGTCGCCCCGGCGTCAGCTACTCCCTCAGGGCCTGCCACGCCGCCCAGACGGAGAGGGATCTCTTTGTCATGATGGACGTCATCGACGACGACCCGGCCGAACGCTGGCTCTCTGTCTGCTTTTACGGAGACATGATCACCGACCCCGAGGAAGAAGGCGACCTGATCCCCGAAGGCCTGAAAGGAAGTGACGGCTACTGCTTTGATATGGATGATTATGACGAAGAGAAGGTGGCCTACCTGAAAGCCCGTTTTGATGAGGCCTGCACAAACGCCTCCTGAAGAAGACCGGCACCCACGCCACCCGAGCCCCTGCCCGGGGGGAGAAAAAAAACAGGCGAGGAGCACTCGCGTGCCACCTCGCCTGGTTTTTTGTATACATAAAAGCTTCAAAAAAACACGATCACATGAACTTGGAACACCGCTCCACTCTCACGTCATACCGCGCTATTTTCACGCAAGATCCTGGCGTGTCTTGGGAACGGTAATCTGCCGTTTCTTTGAATCTTTCTGGGGACGATAAAAAATGGCCACGTGGCCGATGATACCCGCCAGACAGCTGTCCGTCCGGCTCTCAAGCTCTTCCGAGAGGGTCTGCTTGGCCTCTTTTTCCTTAAAGTCTAAGAATTTCACCTTGATCAATTCATGGGTGTCAAGGGCCTCCTCCATGGAGAGAATCAAAGCGTCTGTCACCCCTTTTTGCCCCACAAAAACAACCGGCTTAAACCCGTGGGCCAACCCCCGTAAATATTTTCTCTGAAATCCCTGCAGCTCTTTCACGTCACTTCTCTCCCAGGCCTGCACTGCGGCCTCATCGCTTCGACGCCTTGACGGCACCGTCAAGCATGGTGGTATCGCTTCATTGTGTTTCACGGATGCCCCAAACGGGGCACTGCCGCAGACCATTCTGCGGCCCCTGTCTCGAAGGGTTGCCATCCATGGCGACCTTCCAAGACCTGCATCATACCTTCACGTCACGTCCAAGGCAAGTCCGTAGCCTTCCTGTCAATTCTCCTTGATAAGTCACATTTCGTCTGGTATACTGGTGTTAACTTTACGGTATCTCGTTTCCATACATGGAAACAGTTACAGCTAAGCTCGACCCTTCCACACTGCGATAACTATCACTAGAGGTTTAATCAAAGCCCCTTCCATACAGGCTGGTTCAATCCGTCACAATTCGGAGTCGTAACTTCCACATACAATCTTTGCGCGCGATGGACGGACCTCTTGTATGCGATCAATAGGCGCATAACGTAACAATCAGGATTCTTGGACATGATGGACAATAAATCAAAGTTTCTCAAGCTGAAAGAGGGTGAACGCGAGGCTCG
The DNA here is from genome assembly GCF_030145185.1 of Desulfoluna sp. Classification (GTDB taxonomy): domain Bacteria; phylum Desulfobacterota; class Desulfobacteria; order Desulfobacterales; family Desulfolunaceae; genus Desulfoluna. Next base: position 123,338 of record NZ_JAQYWB010000002.1, read on the forward strand.
AAGAGAGATTCTCATCGAAGCCACTCTGGAACTTTTCGGCAAGAAACCCTTCGATGAAATCGGCGTCAGAGACATTGCTGCCGCTGTCGGCGTATCTCCCGCATCGATGTACCGGTATTTCCCCAGTAGAGAAGATCTCTTTGTAGAGGCCTTCATCAAAGACCTCCGGGAAATGGAAAAATGGCTCGGCAATCTTTTGGATGCTAACGAGGAGCTCTCTCTGGAAGACTTTTCAGACTCGCTGATCCGATACCTGATTGACAGCGAGCCCACCTTTCAGATGATGAGCTACCTGATGATCAAGGGGTCCATGACCCCGGACCTGCTGCGCAAATACAACGGCGTTCAGCGGGCCATGCTCAACAAATTTGAGCAGGTGCTCAAGCGCAACGGCATCGAATGCTCAGACCGCATCCACGCCCACGCTTTCTACGCCTCTCTCAACGGCATTCTGATGACCTTCCGAAACTACCCTGGCCGTACCCGCGAGGAGATCGAAAAGCACATCAACCGCCTCTCATCCCTCCTGTGCAAAATGCTTCGCGCCAGCACCGAATCATAGCCCTACCCCCCCCCTTGCGGAACATCCGCCGAAAATGCAGCAGGCCGAAAGGCCTGCTTTTTTGTTTTTAAGCCCTACCGTCGAATCCCCAGCCTCGTATTCAGATCGGCGCAGAGACCCTCGGCCCCACCTTTCATCTCCATTCCATCCACCGACAGCACCGGGACGGCCCCCATGAGGGCGTTGGTGGCCATCACCCCGTCCATGGCGGACAGGTCCGTGACATCAAGCCGCTCCTGGACCCTTCGGTACCCCCAGGCGTCCAGAACCGACAGCACCTGGGCCTGCATCACCCCGGGAAGCACATGGGCCGACAAAGGCAGAATCGCCCGGTCTCCAGAGAGAGCGATGAGATTGGCCGTGGCCAGCTCCGAAACAGAGCCATCGGCATTCAGTAAAAGAGCGTCCTCGGCCTCCATGGCTCCGGCATAAGCCAAAGCCTTCAGGCTTAGCAGGTAATTAAGGCTCTTGTGATCGGCAAGGGGGGAGGTGCGGGGATAGGGAAAGGTGACCACGCTGAGCCCTTTTTTTCCGGAGACCGTCAGCCTATGGGTGTAAGGTCGCGCGGTCAGGACCAGGTGCCCTCCGAACCCGGCACCTCTCTCTTGCCCCTCTCCCACCATGATTTTGACCGCCGCGGTCTTCTCCTCCAGCCCATTGGCCTCAACAAGCTGAGAAATAATCGTCTCCCAGGTCAAATCGGGCAACGCCGCGCCGAAGAGCCCTCGCCAGCTTTTCTCAAGCCGCGCAAGATGCTGCGCAAGAAACGGCGCCTGGCCCCTCTCCACGCGCAGGGTCTCAAACACTCCGGCGCCATACTGCACAGCCCGGCTCATTACAGGGAGGCTCGCCTCGCCTGCCGCCGTCAGACGCCCATCCAGCCAGACCCACTCGTCTCCCTCCGTCGCCGGCCGACGCCCTGTAAACGCCTTCATCAAGGTCTCTCCCTTATGAAGGGTCTCCTCGTACTCCGCTTCGGGATCGGAGTCGTACACCACCCCCCCCCCAACGGAAAAGACCACCCGCCCCTGTGAAAGGGTGGCGGTGCGGATGGCAATGGAGAGATCCAGAGTGTCGTGAAAACTGAGATACCCGATGGAACCGGTATAGAGATGCCGCGCATCGCTCTCCATCTCATCAATGATCTCCATGGAGCGGATCTTCGGGCAGCCGGTGATGGAGCCCCCGGGAAAGGTGGCTCGAAGCAGATCGACCGCATCGACCCCGTCATCCAACTGTCCGTCCACCAGGGAGACCAGGTGAAACACATTTTTGTAGGCCTCGACCCGCTTGTGCTCACGGACCCTGACACTTCCTGCCTGACACACCTTGCCCATGTCGTTTCGCATAAGATCCACAATCATGGAGAGCTCTGCGTCGTCCTTGGGGCTTGAAGAGAGCTCCTGCCGGAGGGCGTCATCGTCTTCAGGCGTCTTTCCCCGGGGGCGGGTGCCCTTGATGGGACGCGCCTCCACGGCTCCCTGGTCCCTCTTGATGAACCGCTCCGGAGAGGTGGAGACGATTTGATGGGAACCGGCCTGGACATAGGCAAAGAACGGGGCCGGGTTGTCGGCAAAGAGCGCCAGAAAGAGAGCATACGGATCGCCGGTAAAGTGGCCCTCAAAGCGCTGGGACATGTTCACCTGATAGATGTCTCCGGAACCAATGTACCCCTTGATACGCTCAATGGCGGCCATGTACCCCGGCAAATCAAAGTTGGAGACAAAATCCCCTCCCCCGAAACGGCCGGGAGAGGGCAGGGGGCACGCAAGACGTGCCTGAAAGACCCGGGAGGCCTCATCGATCTCTGCCTCACTTCTCCCCGTCACCCAGAGCACCCTCTCCCCTAAGAGGCGATCCTCAACCACCAGAATCCTCGGAGCAGACAGCCAGAGATGGGGAAGCTGAAAACGATCCAGGGTCGTGCGGGGAAGCCGCTCCACGACATCCTTCAGGTCATAGGAGAAGTAGCCGAAAAGCCCAGATGCCACGGGTCCCCAGGCCTGGTCACCGGTCAAGGCAAACCGGGAGGTCAGCGCCCGCACCGTATCAAAGGGATCGGCGATGAAGGTCTCCTGCCGACCCTCCCCGGCAAGGGTCATGGACCCGCCGTAACCGGAGAGCGTGAGCCAGGGTCGGGTCGCCAGCATATTGTATCGAGCGGAATCCAGGGTTCCGCCGCTGAGCAGCACCACGGTCCCCTCATCCTTTGCAAAACGAGACGCAAAGCGCTCAAAGGGTTCCGTGAGTTCCAGCTCTGTTCGCTTGACTGTCAAGCCATCCGGCCATGAATTGAAAAGCCTGTCCAACACCTTGGGCCTCCATGTGTCGAGGGTTCCGTAACACACCGATGAGATCGATCTGTTACGCGTTTATCCGGTTCAACGGTCCGAGATTCAGGAAATTAGCCACCATGGTCCGGCCGTGATCCGTCATAAAACTCTCCGGGTGGAACTGCACCCCCCACAAGGGAAACTCCCGGTGGGCCAGCCCCATGATCACCCCGTCATCGGAGTGGGCCGTCACCTCAAGGGGCGCCCCCTCGGCCATCTCCACCATAAGCGAGTGATACCGGGCCACACGCACCGGCGAGGGGACCCCCTCAAACACCCCCTCACCCGTGTGAACAATAGGGCTCTGCTTCCCATGAACCGGCAGGGGAGCCCTGACGGTCTGGCCCCCGAAGGCCTCATTGATGGACTGCATGCCGAGGCACACCCCCAGGATCGGCACCCGTTTATAAAAGGCGCGGATCATGGAAATGGACACTCCGGCGTGCTCCGGGGCCTTGGGGCCGGGGCTGATGAGAATATAATCGGGGCCCAGAACCTCCGCCTGACGCAGGGAGATGGCATCACTTCGGAACACCTTGACAGAGAGACCGGCCATGCCCTTGAACATCTGGACCAGGTTGTAGGTAAAGGAGTCGTAGTTATCGATAACAAGCAGTGTGGCCACGTCCACCTCTTTTAGTAAAATCATACGGTTGCAATGTGCCCGACAAAAAAAACCACCCGGAAACGCATCCGAGTGGTTCACACCTTACCCCACCTCCCCCGTCCCTTGTCAACGGCCCCCGTTGGGCAAAACGAGAAACAAGGCCCTTCCGGCAACGCCTTACATGAAGAGGGATTCACGGAAAACAAATTGAAGACGGGTCGTCCCGATCTCGACGGTATCAAATTCTCGAAGCTTGACCGAGGTCCTCAGGGGCTCTCCATTAACGCGCGGCCGCTTAAATCCGCTGATATAATTGATTAAAAAACTCTTGGGCATCTTGCTGATGGTCATGGAAATTTTACCCACCCCGAATCCGGGCACCACAATATCACAGGCCGGGTCCTTGCCAATCTTGGTCACCTTTTTGGTCAGGGGTATATCGCCGCTGCCCCCCTTGAGAATCGAGAGATAGGCATTGAGTTCGGCACTGGACCCAGAGGGCTGTTGACGGCCGACATCCATCACCACGGTCTTGTCCAAGGGAGCCAACTCCCGTTCAGGCCGGGTTTCTCCTCTGGCGTAACCAAAAATCAACTGATGACGCCCGATCAGGATGCTGTCCCCATGCTTCAACTGACAGGTCGTAATCATCGTGCGGTTGATCACCGTGCCGTTGGTGCTCTTCAGGTCGGTAATAAAATACCCCCCTTCCAAGCCGTCAATTTTTGCATGCTTGCCCGACACCGCCGCATTATCAATCACCACGTCACTCTCTGGATGGCGTCCAATGGTCAGGCTTCCCCCCGGCTCCACTCTGTGTCGACTGATCACCCGATCTTTGAACTGCAGTTGAACTACCGGCATCGATTTATCCTTTTATGATGGCATCGCACACAATCATGACGACGCCTGTGCATCCACAGGGCAAAACACCTCCGCAGAACAGCACGATTTTTTTTGGCCAGACACGGTGAATCGAACCCCGTGACTAAGACCTTTTCACCCGGGGCAAGAGCTTGAACTTACCCAGTGCGCGGTTTACCCACCCTGAAAAAGGCCCCCTTTCCCTTCCGAAGACCTTGACCACCACCACGGTAATGTTGTCGTCCCCTCCCCGGGCATTGGCCAGCTCCACCAAGGTTCGGGCGGCATCCCCAGGGGAAAAATTGTTAGCCGCCTGAAGAATTTCCTCTTCGGACACCCGGTTGCTCAACCCATCGGAACAGATGACAAATCGATCCCCCGGATAACATTGACTCTCACACACATCGGCAGCAACACGCTCGCGGATCCCCACAGCGCGCGTGAGAATATGCTTCAACCGCTTGGGCTCCGGCGTCTTTTCGGCTTGGACGGACGTGTCCATGGAAAGATTGTGGGACACAGACACCATCTCAATGGTTTCACCGTGAATGCAGTAAACCGGGCTGTCCCCTACATTGGCCGCCACATAGGAGCTGCCGCAGATCCAGAGCGCCGATACCGTGGCCCCCATACCCTCATACCGATCCACATTACGAGCCGCCTGCCAGACCTTCCGGTTGGCATGGCCGATGGCATCCACCAGGGAAGAGGCTTCAGGAGAGAGACCGGAGCCCGTCGAAGGCACCGGGCCATCCGCCAGGTCTTTCACCTGATCAATATATTCCCTCATGCCTTCCACCACCAACCGGCTGGCCACATCTCCGGCTTTGTGACCCCCCATGCCATCGGAAACGACATAGAGTTTCAGCTCATTGCTGGCAAAAAAGGCATCTTCATTCCGGAGCCTGCGGCATCCCACATCGGTCAGGGCGGCATTTTCGACATCCATGGTGATCTACTTTCCAAGTCCATCGGGGTCTATGGCTGGGAATCACGCCGTTAGAGAAACGAACACACCCAGGCCTTTAAAGCGAGCGCGGTAACCGTCGGGCATCAAACCGCCCCCGGCACCTCGGCTTGTGAAAAATAGCTCATGGAGGTCTTCTTCAATTCCCGCTTGCTGAACAACACCCTGTAGACAGTCACCCCCGTTTTTTCAGAAATACGGCGCGCGGTCTCCAGGCAGGTCTCGCGGCTGGTGGCGTGGACCATGGTATAGAGGTTGTAGGGCCACTCCTCGGCAGGATCTCGTCGGTAGCAGTGAGATACCTCGTTGAACGAAGCCATGAGGCCTCCCACCTCTTCCGACCGAGCCTCAGCCACCTGCCAGGCCACCATGGCGTTGGCAGTAAAACCCGATTTCTGGTGGCGTAAGGTGGCACCAAAACGGCGGAACATCCCTTTATCGTCCAATCCTGTCAAGACGGAAAGAAAGACCTCTTCGGTCATCCCCAGTCTCTTAGCCAGCACCCGATAAGGGCGCTCACACACCGGAATATCCCCCTGGATGGCAGAAATCACCCTTTTTTCCTGATCAGTCAATTGCATGGTGCCTCCTTTCCCTTTTCAGGAAAGAGTCCGAGGACCCCCTCGCGACTCGCCGCGCACAGGCCTCTTTCGGTAATAAACCCGGTCACAAGCCGTGCCGGTGTCACGTCAAAGGCGTGATTCTCACAGGCAGAGCTGGCCGGCGGGACAAGAACCTGGACGGTTTTCCCAGCCACCTGCCCCTGAACATAGCGAATCTCATCAGGATTTCGCACCTCAATGGGGATCTCTTTCACCCCATCATCCATCTCCCAGTCGAAGGTCGAAGAGGGAAGCGCCACCCAAAAAGGAATCCCGTTGTCCCTGGCTGCCAGGGCTTTCAAGTAGGTCCCGATTTTATTGGCCACATCTCCGGTCCAGGTGGTGCGATCGGTGCCTGTGATGACAAGATCCACCTGGCCATGCTGCATGAGATGCCCTCCGGCGTTGTCGGCAATCACCGTGTGAGCCACCCCGTGCTTCCCAAGTTCCCAGGCCGTCAGACGGGCGCCCTGGTTCAAAGGACGGGTCTCATCCACCCAGACGTGAACATCAATCCCGCGGTTGAACGCTTCGTAGATCGGTGCCGTGGCGGTGCCATAGTCCACACAGGCCAGCCACCCGGCGTTGCAGTGGGTCAGGATGTTGACGGTTTCCCCTTGCTTCCGGCGGCTGATCTCTTCGATGAGGGAGACACCAAAGACCCCGATCTGGCGGCAGTTCTCCGCCTCCTCATCGGCGATCAGCTCCGCCTCTTTGCGAGCGGCGCGCACGCGATGAACGTCCCCCTGAACCGACGCCAGGCAGGCCATCATCCGATCCACCGCCCAGGCCAGATTCACAGCCGTGGGACGAGACGATTTCAAGCGCTCTGCTTCACCTTGAAGCCAGACGTCTGTGATCTGGCCTCCCGGCGCATTGATGCAGGCCAGATAGACCCCCCAGGCACCGGTGGCACCAATCAGGGGGGCTCCCCGCACGAACATCTCCCGGATGGCGTCCAGAGTATCATCCACGCCCTTCAGAGCCACGATCACCAGCTCATGGGGTAGCATTCTCTGATCAATCACAAGGACTTCCAGGGGGTTGTCGTTATTCAGCCAGATGGGCCTCATCTCTTTGCCGTCTACCTTCATAGGAACCTCGTATATCTCCTGGGCACCTCCCATTCACAGGCAGACAGGGGGTCAGGAACAAAAATATTGTCTCATATCACGCATTAACGTATAAACCTTAGTATCATAATTCAAGGTTCTCGTATAGCGGTTATCCGGCGGTTTCCGGCGGGAATCGGACGCCTGCCAAGGCCCCGGTGGCCCCTCGCCGGGAAGACAATGCGCAAGGCAACGACATGAGGTCACAGGGAATTTAAGGAGAGGCACATGATTCAGGTGGGCATCATCGGCGGGTCGGGACTCGACGACCCGAAGATTCTAAAAAATGCGGAAGAGATCACCCTTACCACACCCTTCGGTGACCCCTCATCCCCCATCACCCGAGGCGTCATGGACGGACGCACCGTTTTGCTCCTGGCCCGCCACGGACGCCAGCATCAGTTCAGCCCCAGTCAGGTAAACTATCGCGCAAACATCCATGCCCTGAAAGAGCTGGGAGCCACTCACCTCGTGGCCACCACCGCCTGCGGCAGCCTGCGGGAGGAGATCGAGCGGGGCCACTTCGTCATCCTGGATCAATTCATCGACTTCACCCGCAAACGGGCCCACACCTTTCATGACGACTTCACCAGCGGCGCCGTCCATACCGGCATGGCCACCCCCTTTGACGCCCACCTGCGAAAGGTGCTCTTTGACACCAGCACAAAGCTCGGCAACCCCACCCATCACACAGGAACGGTGGTGACCATCGAGGGGCCGCGCTTCTCCACCCGGGCCGAATCCAGGATGTTCCGCTCTTGGGGAGCCGATGTCGTCAACATGAGCGTCGCCACAGAGGCCGCCCTGGCCAATGAAGCGGGGATCCCTTACGCCGCCGTCGCCATGAGCACCGATTATGACTGCTGGAAAGAGGACGAAACCCCCGTCTCCTGGGAAGAGATCCTTGAGGTCTTTCACAAGAACACCGACCGGGTCCAGGGGCTGCTGTTAAAAGCAATACCCAGAATCGGTGAGGCATAAAAAAGACACCTTAATAAAACCAACAAAACAGATAAAAGAGATCAGGAAGAGCATGACTATTAAAGAGAGCATTCGGTCCATCCCCGGATGGCCCATTGAAGGCGTTATTTTCCGTGACATCACCACCCTGATGCAGGACCCGAACGCCTATCACGCGGCTTGCGATCAGTTTTACGAACGTTACAAAGGAAAGAACATTGAAAAAGTGGTGGGCATCGACGCCCGCGGCTTCGTGTTCGGCGCGGTCCTGGCCTACCAGCTCGGCGTTGGATTTGTTCCAGTAAGAAAAAAAGGAAAACTTCCCTGGAAAACCATTGAAGAGTCCTATGCCCTGGAGTACGGGGAAGCCGAAGTGGAGATACACGAAGACGCCATCGAAAAAGGCGAGAAAGTGGTGATCATCGACGACCTCATCGCCACCGGGGGCACCATTGAGGCGGCCATCAACCTGGTGAAGCGCCTGGGCGGCGACATCGTGGAGTGCGGATTTATCGTGGAACTGCCAGAACTCGGCGGACGAAGCAAAACCGGCGACACCCCCATCTACGCCATGTGTGAATTCGAAGGCGATTGACCGGAGGGGCTCACCGTCTCGGACGAACGCCAGAAAACAGGTTTGATTTAAAAATGAAGGGCCGACCCAAAGGGGTCTGCCCTTTTTTTATCTCCCCTCTGACGCCCCGTGCATCGGGTTGGGGGCGTACCCCAGGGCAAAGGAGATCTCTCCGGCGGTGCGCTTGACCTCGCTGGCGATGGATGGCATCTCCCCCCGTTTAAGTAGCTCCGGAGTACCCGAGACACTGAGGGCCGCCACGCAAGACCCGGTATGGTCAAACAGGGGGGACGCGATGCAGGCCAGCCCTTTAAGATACTCCTCCGACTCACAGGCATACCCCAGAGCCCTGGCGGTCTCCAGCTCAGAGCGCAAAACATGGTCATCGGTCAGGGTCTGCGGTGTCAAAGGGGCCAATCGGGTGCGAGATAAATAGGCCTCCAGCGCCTGGGATGAACAGGTGGAGAGAATCGCCTTGCCAACGGCCGAGCAATAGGCCGGGACCTTGGGTCCGAGAGTTGTAAAAGGAAGGGGCTGATCATTGGGGAACAGGTTCAAGGTAACAAGGACCATCCCCCGATCCCAGATGGCGATACGGGCCATCAGGGAGGTCTGACGTGCGAGGCGCTGCGCAGCAGACCCGCCGATCTGATTGACCCGGAGATGGCTGGTGACGCAGGTACCCAACTCGTACACCCGAAGACCCAGAGAGTACTTTCGGGTCTCATCGCTCTGGCTGAGAAAGCCCTCGTCGGCCAGGGTTTGAACCAGGCCGTGAACGGTGGGTTTGGGCAACCCCATGAAGCCGGCCATCTCGGTAATCCCCAGGACAGGCCGAGACGGGGTGAAAAGGGAGAGTATGTCAAGAGCCCGCTTTACCGATTGAATCGTCATACTTGCCTCCATACCACAGAGAATCCGTTTCCACAGACGCCTGAAAACGACGCCCCCCGCACACCCCTTCCATGTTTCAACCAAACCCTATGTAGTACATCGCCCAGAGCCTGTCAAACCAGCGCAACCCGAATCTTTTTATCTAGCTCTTCATCAATTTGTACGCCAATGCAACCGCTGGAGACATCCTTCTTCTTCTCTCAAAGAAAGGGTGGGTTGTCCACGACGGCCGGGTAAACGACAAGCCCTTCACCTTGACACCGCCCCCCAAAACAAGTACAACCGTCCATGCGTTTTTACCTGAAACAACTCTCAATTTTTTCAAGGAGATGACCACCATGTTTGGAATGGGGATGCCCGAAATCCTCCTGATCATGGCCGTGGCGCTTATCGTCATCGGCCCCAAAAAACTGCCTGAGCTGGCCCAAACCCTCGGCAAAGCCTTTGGAGAATTTCGCAAGGCAACAAGCGATCTCAAGGAAACCTTTACGGTTGACCTGGAGACCCCTTCCACCGAAAAGGCAGGTGGCGAGATAAAAAAAGTGTCCCTGATCCCTCCCGATGCCCTCTCCCCCGAGGCCGAGGAAGTCGAGCCAGAGACGCCGGACCAGAAAGAGGTTTAATGACGGGCTCTTTTGCGGTGTCAGACACCGCAAGACAGACAAAAGCAGCCCGATAAGACGACAGACCACGCTTCGCCATGGTGCGGAGCCACCCATAAAGAGACCGAATCATGCAGGAAGAGGACAAACTCCCGTTTACCGATCACCTGGAGGAGCTGAGAACCCGGCTCATCCGCTGCTTTATCGCCATCGTCATCGGGTCGGCCGCCGCCTATGGGTTCAAAGAGGTGATCTTTACCCTCCTTACCCAGCCCCTCCTCGACGTGCTCCCCGAGGGCGGTGCCATTATCTTTACCGGCCTTCCCGAGGCCTTCTTCACCTATCTTAAGGTTTCCCTCCTGGCCGGCCTGCTCCTGGCCAGCCCGGTGATTATCTTCGAGATCTGGATGTTCATCGCTCCGGGGCTCTACAAGCGGGAGAAGTGGATCATGGCACCGGCCATTCTGCTCTCCGTGCTCTTCTTTACCGGCGGTGCCCTCTTCGGCTACTTTCTCGTTTTCCCCTTCGGGTTTAAGTTCTTTCTGGGCTTCGCAACGGAGTCCCTCAGGGCCCTGCCCACCATGCGGGAGTACCTCTCCTTTGCCTCCAAACTTCTCATGGCCTTCGGCCTCGCCTTCGAGCTCCCGATCTTTATCACCATCCTGGCCATCATGGGCCTCGTGACGCCTGCATTCCTGAGGAAACACCGCAAATATGCCGTGGTCTTCTTCTTTATCTTCGGCGCTATCCTCACCCCCCCGGACGTGGTCACCCAGATCCTGCTGGCCACCCCCATGATCCTGCTCTATGAACTGAGCATTTTCGGGGCCATGGCCTTCGGCAGACGCCCCCTGGGCACCACCGATGACGAGGACGAAGAGAAGGATGAGGAGAAGGACAGCAAAACCGACGTCAAAGACGATGAGGTCACAACCAAAAAAGAGTAACCTGATCTAACCTCACCACCCCAGATAGACGGGGGCCGGAACCCTTCGGCCCCCTATTTTTTTTTCTGCCAAGCCCCCCTATCGCCAGATCTCACCCTCCCTATTGATCAGGGCCTCATGAACCACGTCGGCAACCCCGGAGGGGGTCAACCCTTCGGTGGGAATCACGAGGTGAGCACACGCCATATAGAGGGGGTGGCGCTCATGATACAGGCTTTCGACGCTCATGCCCGGCTGAATCACCACGCCTCGAGCCTCCAGATCGCTGAGACGCTCCAGGAGAACAGACAAGGGGGTGTGCAGGTAGACCACCAGGCCATGGGTGGCCAGATGATCCATGGCCCGACGTCCGTAGATGACGCTTCCACCAGTGGCGATGACGGTGGCGGTGGCCTCCATGCCACAGAGGTGACTCTCCTCCAGCGCCTTGAACCTCTCCATCCCCTCCTCCCGAATGATCTCTGAAAGACGACGCCCCTCCCGGGCCTGGATATAGACATCGCTGTCGGTAAAATTCAGGCCAAGGCGCTTGGCGAGGATCACCCCCACGGTGCTCTTTCCCGCGGCGGGCATGCCGGTCAGTACCACATTTTTCATTATAAATTATCCTCCTCGTCCATGACCCCGTTCAATTTTTATACATAGAAAAGCCCCCACAATAACGCATTGCGTCCGCCCTTTCAAATCTTCCTGTGCAAACAAAGAATCCCTCGAATTTTACCGAGAGCAAGAGGCCCTGCGGCCAGGCCCGCATTTGCCTTGACAAGGCCGAAGCCAATCCCATAGGCTATCGAAATCCTCGCCCCTGACGGCGGCTTAAATCAACCTCTGAAAGGACCCTCCTCCATGACAGTCACCCTCTCCATCGTGGGTAAATCAGGCTCCGGAAAAACCACGCTGATGACGCGGATCCTCCCGTTGCTTCAACAAAAAGGCTTTCGAGTAGGGATCATCAAGCACACCGCCCACGGCTTTTCCATGGACCATGAAGGAAAGGACAGCTGGAAGTATCAGCAGGCTGGAGCCGATGCGGTGATGGTGGCCTCAGAGACCGCCTACGCCCTGGTCAAAAAAGTGACCCCGGTGTGCCTGGAAGAGTTGGAAGGACAGATGAAGGATGTGGATCTCATCCTCACCGAAGGATACAAGGGATCGGATCGTCCCAAGATTGAAGTCAACCGAGCCGCGACGGGCAAAAAAAACCTGACGGGACTCACGCAGCTCGTGGCCCGCATCACGGACACCCCGCAGGAGGATGGCCTGCCCACCCTTCACCCGGACGACGCCCAGGGGGTCGCCGATTTCATTGCCAAGACCTTTTTATAAGGGATCTCAGGGACGGAGCCCCGCATCCTTTGCCCGGACCTCAGGGCCAGGGGGCAGGTTCCCCCGGATCAGAAGATTCTTCTTCAGGGACTTCACCACCTCATCGATGTGCTCCACCCCCACCCGGATCTCTGCAAGCCCTTTGACGGTTGTTTCGGTAATGGTGGGCACATCCCGGCTTCCCTTCTCCACATTGTCCAGAATCTGCTTCAGCACCGCGATGTTCTTTTCAATCTCCACGCCGATTTCATGGACCTTGTTCAGATCCCGATCCACGAGGTCCACGGTATGCGGCACCTTGTCCACGGCCACGGCCAGGCTGTCGAGGATCACCCCCACACGAACCTCCACGGCCTCAAGGGAGTTGTTGATGCTGGCAAGCGCCGCAAACAACGGGCCTTCGGGATCCCTGAGCAGCGCGGTCACTTCTGAGATATCCTGCACGGCACGAATCACCTGCTTGGCCGTCTTCTCCACCTCAAACTCCGCGAGAATATCCGAGACCGAGGGCTTCTCTTCGGACAGAATCGCCTCATCCGTCAAAATCTGAGGGGACTCCGGGGTGCCGGGCGTGATGGAGATATACTTGTTGCCGATATAGTTGACACTCTGGACCGTGGCGATGGAATCCCTTCGGATGCGCGGGGCGTATTCGGCAAAGACCGCCATCCGCACGTGGACCACGTTCCCCACGAGGGTCACCTCTCGAACCTTGCCGATGTCGGCATTAAAGAGCTTCACGGCCGCATTTTTCTCCAGGTTGTAACTCTCTTTAAAGGTGGTGTAATAGGTCACCTTCTCGCGAAACCAGTCCTTGCTGCGACCGATGGCCAGAACCATCAGGGCCAGCAGAATAATGATGGCAAGCATAAAAGCCCCCACCACTTTTTCCCGGGTGTCATAGCGTACAATCATGGGGCCAGCTCCTTGACCAGAGTGCCATTTTCAAGATGAAGGTTCAAGGGACTGAGCTCTTTACCGAACCCCCGATAGTTGGTGGTGAAAATAAAGACCCCCCCCCGCAAAAGAATTTTACGGATTTCACTGATAAACAAGGCCAGATACCCCCGCCCCACAAACTCCTCGGGATACTCCGCCAGAAACAGCAGGGGCTCCTTGAGCAGGTCCCGCACGACGATGGCCCGCCTCTGCTCCATGGCGTCGATCAGCTCCGGGCAGAGGGAAAGCGTCCTTTCAATGCCAAAACCTTTCACCAGCGCCTCCTTCACCCCCTGGTGCCGATCCAGGTTGGTGTCACTGAAATAATGCGCCTGGTAGTCAAGGTTCTCCTCAACGGTCCGGTTTCTCACCATGGCGGCCGTCGGATAAAGGTATCCGATCCGGCGCTTGACAGGGAGGAGTTTCTCATACCAGGTGAAAGGAAGCGTTGCGCCGTCAAAACAGTAGGTGCCGCGTGAGGGCCAATCCAGGGTGGCCAGACACCGCATCAACAGATGGGCATCGGAGGGGTTGTCGGCAAAGAGATGCACGGCCGTCCCGGGATTCAGGGTCAAATCAAGCCCGGAGAGCAAACGCCCGCCCCAGCCATCTCTCACCCTCAGGTTTGTCCACTGAACCACCGGTGTATCGGCGGGGTCGATGCCATCTTTTCCGGCGGTCGGCATGGGCGAGGTGTCCTCTACAGATAAAAAACAATGGAAACAAAGGCATTCACAAGCATGCAGACAAAAAAGCTCTCCACGGAAGCCCGGGAGACACTCACAGGAATCCGCGAGACTTTACGGACGGTGGTGTACCCGTGAAAGAGACTCACCACCGTGATAATCAACCCGAAGAGCAAGGCCTTCAGCAGGCTGACGACCAAATCGGTGCCGCTGAGGGCCCGAGCCACCTGAAAAAGAAAGATATCGCCGGACATGCTGACGGTCACCCAGGCAACAATCTGCCCACCCAACAGGGCCGCTAAGTCAAACACCACAAAAAGACAAACCACCGCCGAGGTGATGCCCGTAAACCGTGAAAAAGAGAGGATCCACATGGGATCCACCCCGGACATCTCCAGGGCCTCGATTTCATTAAAAACGGTCATACAGCTCATCTCCGCGGTGACCGCTGTGGCCGAACGCAAAATAACCACCAGGGCTGTGATGAGGGGACCGATCTCCCGGACAATCAAAATCACGGCCGCCTTGCCGAGCTCAAACTCAGCGGAGAGCTTGGTAAACTGAATAATCACGGCACTTCCCACGAGCAGGGCCAGGGGAATGATCAGGGGCAGGGCCTGAACGGCCGTGAAGTAAATCTGCTCCACCACCGCCCTCTTGACCTGCTTGCGCCCATCGGTGGGGCGCCTCACCAGAAGGGTGAGAATACGCAAGGTAAAGGCCGCACGAACCAGGGCCATCCCCATAAAATCGAGGGTGGCTCGTCCGAGATAACCGCATGTACGTCCGATCCATTTCAAAGGAAGCCCCTGTCGACTGGTTGTCAATAACCTCAATATCCGGTACTCTTGTGCTGCCGGAAAAGTATAGTCAATTCAATTAACAAAGATCAACCGATTTTAAACGTTCCACCCCGGAGGGCTCCCACCCCATGATTCGCCTGAAAACCCTTGTCACCCTCTGCCTGTTTTTCTGTGTGCCCCCGGCAGTTTTCGCCGAAACCACCCCCCCGGCGACCCTGTTTGAAGACGCCGCCGCCCTCCTCGAGCAGGGCCAAGCCCTCGAGGCCACAGCCATTTACCGACGCATCCTGGACGGCAGCTCCAACCGTGAACAACGGGCCAGGGCCCTTCTCTTTCTTTCGACCCTGTACAGTCGCAACCTGAACCTTCCCGACACGGCGGTGGCCTGCCTCGAACAGATTGAGGCCACCTACCCCAACACCTCGGTGATCATCGATGCTCGATTTGCCTTGGGGACCGTGACCTACCGCAGCGGACGGTTTCGTCAGGCGGTCACCCATTTTAAACAATTTATCGAACGCTACCCCGATCACATGCGCAGCTCTTCGGCCCGAGCCTGGTTGCGGGAAGCGGAAACCCTGGCTGGAACCGAACGGCCCAACCTCGTGCAGAACAAGGCCATGGACCAGCTCCCCGACACGGTACGGGTTCTCATTCGAAACAAAGAGGAAAAGGTGATCCTCGGCAAAGCCGGCGAGCCCATGGCCGTGCTCCAGGACGGATTGCCCCTGTTTGAAGGAGACGGCCCGGTCACCCTCACACGCACCGGGCAAGACCTGGCCATCAATGGGGTCAAGGCCGGCTCCCAGACCCTGTCGGTTCAGACCCCGGGTCGCCTCCCCCGGGTGGACGGGCACGCCTACCGGGGAGAGGTCACACTCTGGCCCGAAGAGAAAGGCATCTCGGTGGTCAACACCCTGGCCATCGAGCCCTACCTGTACGGCGTCCTCCCCAAAGAGATGAGCCCCCTCTGGCCGGAAGAAGCGCTGAAGGCCCAGGCCATTGCCTCACGGACCTACACCTATCATACCCTACTCAACCGGAAAGGGCATCCCCGCTTTGACCTGGAGGCCACCACCGCCTTTCAGGTCTATGGAGGGGCTGACGCCGAAACCCCGGAGACCACACGCCCTGTCGACCTCACCCGCGGGCGCTATCTCGCCTTTCAGGGGCTCCCCATCATCGCCTGTTTCCACGCCAACAGTGGGGGCATGACGGAAAGCGCCGATGCTGTCTGGGGGGCGGCTTTGCCCTATCTGCAAGGGGTCAAGGACAGCTTCAGTCGCCTGGCACCCGAGGCCTGCTGGAAAAAAGAGCTGAAGAAGGACACCATGGTCCGGAGGCTCTGGGCAAAGGGATACCGACCGGGAGGCATTATCTCCCTGACCACGGCCGACCCCTCCCCTTCCGGGCGCACCGGCCAGGTGATCATCAGCACCTCCCGGGGACGGCTTGAACTCACCGGCAACGAGTTCAGGCAGGCCATGGGGCCCACGGTGATTAAAAGTGCCTGGTTCACGGCCACCCGCCAGAAAAAAGGCTACCTCTTTGAAGGGTGCGGGTATGGCCACGGTGTCGGCATGAGCCAGTGGGGTGCCCGAAAAATGGCCACCTCAGGCTTTACCTGCGACACCATTTTACATCACTATTACAAGAACGTCTCCCTGGTCTCCATTGACAAAGAGGGGCGTCGCTGATATCGGATTTTTGCGCCTTCACTGAGACAAAAGAGCCATGCAAATAAAAACCAGACGACCGAACCGGAGTTTTCGCTGTGCCGACCGTTGACCAACAGAGCACGATTTTTCCACACCCCTTTAAAGGCCCATCATGATACATCGGCTGATGCCCTTTATCTTCCTGGGAGCCCTGTTCCTTGTCTGCCCCGGCCTCCTCTTCGGCGCCGACGGACAGGAGATCACGGAGACCTTTAAGGACGGTGGGATCGACTGGAGCACCGGCACGGCCTGGGCGCAAGGGATGCATGCCCCCAACGAACAGGCCGGACGCCCCGCCTCCCCCGAAGCGCGGGAACACTACGTCAATCGGGCCGTGGGTGCAGCCCGGAAGAACCTCTACGCCATTTTGCAAAAGCTCACCATTCACGGAGACATCACAGGCGGCCACGTCATGGACAACACCCGGGAAATTCTCGCCCAGGTCGACCTGATGCTTCTCTCCACACCGGTGACAAAAAAACGATTCCTCACCGACGGCTCGGTGGAGGCCAGGGTCTCCCTTCCGCTCCGAGGCGCCTTCTCTCAACTCATCCTCCCGGAGGAGATCCGGCAAATCGATCCCATCAAGCCCCTTTTCTCCTCACCGACGCCCAAAAACCTGGCCCATGTTGCTTACACAGGCCTCATTGTCGATGCCCGCGGCATTGACGCGGTCCCCAGCCTCGCCCCGCGCGTGGTGACCGAGTCCGGAGAAGAGGTGTACGGCCCCCCCATCATCAGCCGGGAATACGCAGTCCAACGCGGGGTGGCGGCTTATGAGAGGAGCCTCGCCCAGGCGGGCCAGGGCCCGTCCCTCGGTGAAAACCCCCTGATGGTCACCGGTATCGGCACCACGGCCGAGGCACGCACTGATATCATGATCAGCAGCGAAGACGCCGCCCGTATCCGCTCCGATGTCGCCCACACCACCTTCCTCAGCCAGTGCCGGGTCATCATTGTCCTGGACGCTCCGGCCCCACGCACGCAAAACAATGCCTCCCCACGGCGCCTGGGCCAAAGTACCAAATAAAAAAGGGACGTTTCCTCATGGAAACGCCCCTTTCATCATCTACCCGTCTGACAACTGATCTGCTATAGAGCCTTAAAGCCCGGCTTTCTCCCGAAGAATCGCGACCTTGTCGGTTCGCTCCCAGGTAAAGCCCACCTCATCGGTGCGGCCAAAGTGACCGTACGCAGAGGTCATTTTATAAATAGGCCTCAGGAGATCAAGCTGCTCGATAATGGCGGCAGGACGCAGGTCAAAGACCTCACGAACGATAGCGGCAATGCGGGTCTGGTCGATCACCCCGGTGCCCTTGGTGTCCACAAGAACGGACACGGGCTCTGCCACGCCGATGGCATAGGCCACCTGAACCTCACACTCTCGGGCCAGGCCAGCGGCCACGATGTTTTTGGCGATGTAGCGTCCCATGTAGGATGCGCTGCGATCCACCTTGGAGGGGTCCTTGCCGGAGAAACATCCGCCCCCGTGGCTGCCACGACCGCCGTAGGTGTCGACGATGATTTTTCGACCGGTGAGGCCACAGTCGCCCATGGGACCGCCCACGACAAAACGGCCGGTGGGGTTGATGAGAAAACGGGTCTTCTCATCGATCATCTCAGAGGGAATCACCTTATTCACCACCTCTTTGATGATGCCTTCCTGAAGATCCTCGTGGCTCACATCAGGGCTGTGCTGGGAAGAGACCACCACGGTATCCACGCGCACGGCTTTTCCATTTTCATACTCAATGGTGACCTGCGCCTTTCCATCGGGACGGAGGTAGGGAAGAACCCCTGTCTTACGCGCCTCGGCAAGCCGATAGGTCAGCTTGTGGGCAAAGACCGCTGTCATGGGCATGAGTTCCGGGGTTTCATCGATGGCGTAGCCAAACATCAGCCCCTGGTCGCCCGCGCCCTGGTCCTTAAAAAGGCCTTCGCCTTCATTGACGCCCTGGGCAATATCCTCAGACTGCTTATCAATGCTTGAGATCACAGCGCAGGTCTGCCAGTCAAAGCCCATCTCGGAGGAGTCGTAACCAATCTCTCGAATGGTGTCCCTCACAATCTGGGTCATATCCACATAGCAATTGGTGGTAATTTCACCGGCGATGAAAGCCATACCTGTGGTCACCAGAGTCTCGCAGGCCACCCTGCATCGTGGATCCTGGGCCATGATGGCGTCTAAAATGGAATCGGAAATAGCGTCGGCCACCTTGTCGGGGTGACCCTCCGTTACGGACTCCGAAGTAAAAAAGTAGTTCGCGTTGGTCATTCTCTGCTCCTTTGGAACACTTGAAATCTAAATCGCTTCATATGAATCGATCGGTGTCTGTCGGGCGGGAAGCAAATGAGCTGAGCCCCTGCTCATATAAGGGTCTAGCCAATTACCCGAACATCTTTATCAACTTTCGCCCTGTTTTGCAAAGATTTGGCGCACCGAATCCACGACCCACCCCCCGGCCGACAAGGCGGTCTCCGCCAGGGCCTCATCCGATCGAACAGAAATCGTCTGAAAAGCATACCGGGTTTTTAATCGCGCCATATTCTCATTGCGGAGCCCGCGCATACGGGAAATATTTCGGGGGTGGACACGAAAAACAGGAGAGTCTCCCGGTGAGAAGAGCCGTTCGGCAAGACGTTCCGCCATGTCGAGGAACCGGGCGCTGTGGACAAGATGGCCGAAGGCGGGGTGGTGAGGGCCTGCGCAAATACGCTCTAAACGCATCGCCTCACTCTCTTGAAGCCCCATGCGAATCACAGTGATCCCTTTCCGGGAAGCGGCCAGCCACGCCTCTTTGCTTCGAGAGACCGCCTCAGCAAGGGTCAGGGGCACATACCGGCCCTGACGCCAGAGCATGGTCAGGCCGCTTTCGGAAAGAACCACCGTCGGATAAATGCGGATTCCGTCGGGGGCCAGGGCCAGCATACGGTCAAGGGAGATGTGAAAGTGTTCCAGGGACTCCCCGGGAAGCCCGAGCATCATCTGAAGGATGGTGCGATAGCCGCGTTCTTTCAACCGCCCCATGGCCACTTCCGTGTCTGAGGCGCTGTGGCCGCGGGTGCTGGCCCGCAAAACGGAATCTACCATGGACTGGGCCCCAAGCTCCACCGTGGTGACCGGGTAAGCCGCCAGAAGATCCAGCACCTCCTCCGTCACGGTATCAGGGCGGGTGGAAAAACGAATTCCCTGCACCCGTCCCGATCGGACGTAGCTCCGGGCCAGATCCAGACAGGCCGTCATGGCCTCCACGGGCAGACCCAGAAAGGTGCCGCCATAAAAAGAGATCTCTACGGGATGGCGGTTCGCGGCCCAGGAGAGCCAGTGCTCAATGTCTGTGACCATCTCTGCACGGCTGGGCATGGCCGGGACGCCTAAACCGCCCTGGCCGGTGACCGCATATTGATTGCAAAAAATACAGTGGTGAGGGCATCCCGCATGGGGGATAAAGAGGGGAACGATCAACTCACGAGGTGTGCCGGGGGGCCGCGAAGGGCTCACCGGCGACTGAAGGGGGCCATGATTCAGAACCCCCGTTCCTTTAAGATATCCAAAGCGATGCGGGCAGCATCCTGCTCGGCAGACTTCTTGCTCTTTCCATATCCCGTGGTTTCAATATCACGGGTCTTCAGGGAAATCTGAAAGGTCTTGTCATGATCCGGCCCCATCTCCGAGACCACACGGTAACGCGGAATCTCCTTGAGATGCACCTGAGAATACTCCTGCAGCAGACTCTTACTGTCGCTGTTGAGGCGCGTGGGACGGACCCCACTGAGCAGGGGCTTAAAATGACGACTGATCAGACGATAGGAGGCGTCAAAGCCCCCATCAAGGTAGACCGCCGCGATGACGGCTTCCAGGACATCGGAGAGGATAGAATTTTTATCCCGACCGTTGGTCTGATTCTCTCCCTTGCCCAGACGAATGAACAGGCCCAAATCAAGCTGCCTGGCAATCTCGGCCAACTGGGTCTCATTGACCAGGTTGGACCGCATGCGGGACAAATTGCCCTCGTTCAACTCAGGAAAATTGTGCATCAGGGCATCCCCGACCACAAGGTTCAGCACGGCGTCTCCCAGGAACTCAAGGCGCTCGTTGTCCTCCGGGACAGTGTCTCCCTGTTCATTTACATAGGAGCTGTGCATCAAGGCCGTCGCCAGAAAGCTTCGGTCTCCAAAGGTGTAGTTGAGGTTGGTCTCTAACTGTAACAGGTCTTCAATGTGATTCATGTCAATGCAGCGATTAAGGTGGCGTAACAGTCAAAGGGTATATGGAGGTCGCCCTTCCCCACACCCAAATGTATACCGGATTTATATTCCCCGTGAAAATCGGACCCTCCGGTTACCAAAAGCCCCAGGGACTCTGCGCAACGAAGAAGGGACTGGGTAAACTCTGGAGAATGGGTAGAATAATAAGCCTCCACGCCGGCCAGACCCCTTCGGGTCAGGTCTGCAAGAAGCCCTTCCAACTCACCCAGAGGAAGCCCTACGGTCACAGGATGTGCCAGCACGGGAAGCCCCCCTGCAGCACGAATGAGACTTACCGCATTTTCAAAATCAATGCGACCCTTTTCTACATAAGCGGGACACCCCTTGGCCAGGTAACGATCAAAGGCTTCCTGAACCGACCCCACCGCCTGCTTCCGCACCATGACGGCGGCCATGTGGGGACGCCCGACCACAGCGCCTCCGGCCTCTGCCACCACCTCGGAAAGCGTGAGGGGGACGCCAAGGGTATTAAGGCGTGAAATCATCTGGGGATTCCGCGTCTCGCGCTGTCGCCGCAGGGCGGCCAATGCCTCCCCGAGGGGGGGCGAATCCAGATCAATCCCGTATCCAAGGATATGGAAACTGCCTTGGCTGCAGTAAGGCGCAGGGGGAGAAGAGCTGATCTCAACCCCGGTGATGAATTTTAAATCGACAGGAAGTCCGGCGGAAAGAATCTCCCGGGCACCCTCCACCGTGTCATGATCGGTAATGGCGATGGCGGAAAGACCGGTTTTTCGAGCACAAGCAACCACCTCCCATGGCGAAAAAGACCCATCGGAGGCGGTGGTATGGATGTGCAGATCAACTCCCGCCTCGGCATGATCAAAGGCCAAGGGATTTTTCTCTGGCTTCCGCCCGGGTTTTGCAATCGATGCATTGGGTCGTGACAGGGCGTGCCTTAAGGCGTTCGACAGAAATGTACTCTTCACAGCTTTCGCAGATCCCGAAGACATCGTTATCAATACGTTCCAAAGCCTGTTTTATCTTTTTGATCAGCTTGTGTTCGCGGTCGCGAATACGCAGCATAAAATTTCTGTTTTCTTCGTGAGATGCTCGGTCCGTGGGATCGGGGAAGCTCTCCTTCTGGGCTGTCATACCTTCAACGGTGCTGTCAGCCTGTTCCAGAAGATCATTAAGCCGATCAGTTAAAAACTTCCTGAAATATTCCAGTGTTTCCTGATCCATACTCAAACCTCTCCTCTGAGCTTGATTGGCGAATTTTTGTTTAACCTGCCTACTGTAAACACAGTTTACACTTTTTGTAAAGAAATTTTGCCTATGGGGCGTCCCTCTCTGCGAAGAAAGCCCGAGGAAAACAGCAAGAGACAACTCGCTGATACCTCACATAAAAATCAAATTACTGCGCCGCATTCATCCAGACATCCAAGGCCTTCAAAGTGGAGATATTCACCACCTCACACGGGCCGCCCTCGGGGACAATTTTTCGTGCCATCCCGGTGAGCACTTTACCGGGACCAACCTCCACAAATCGCGTCACCCCGTCTGCAAGAAGACGCATCATGATATCATACCAGCGGACCGGGTTGACCAGTTGACGGGCCATGTTCTCCTTCATCGCCTCGGGGTCTGCTTCCGACGCCGCGGTCACGTTGAAGAGGAGCCCTTTCTCCGCCTCCTGGAAAGACACCGCCTCAAGTGCCCGGCGAAAAGGCGCTTCCGCCTCTTGAATCAAGGGGCTGTGCCAGGCGCCGCTCACGCGGAGGGGAACAGCACGTCCCCCTTTTTCGCGAGGCACTTCGCCAAACCGTTTCACGGAGTCTGGATCGGCGCTCACCACGATTTGTTT
>NZ_JAQYWB010000070.1 GCF_030145185.1 Desulfoluna sp.
GTCGTTACAGTGCTGCGCCCCTGTTTTCTTTTTGAAATATCGAAGAATGCATAACCATTATGGCAAATAATGGATGGGGGGCTATTTGTCTCTTGACAGGGGGCAATCATATCAGGATGGGCAAAGCGCGAAGCGTGCCCATCTGGCAGTCGGGAAACCCACAACGCTGAAAATTGTATAAATTTTGACGACGCAGCATCTCTCCCCGGCATGATCGGTTGCACCCGCGCCAGATGGGCACGGCACTACCTTTGCCCATCCTACAGGTTGCCAACAATACCCAGAGTACAGAGTTTATACTGCACCAAAACCTGCTTTCAAGGTGGCACACCTTGCCGCCGGAGGCTTTTTAGTCGCTGAATAGTTACCAAAACTTTTTAATTAAAACCGTGACCCCATCTGTCACACCCCGGGTTTATACTCCATTTCAGTTGAGTGAGCGCACCCATCTCGGTGCCTCTGTAAGTTGAATCCATTTGGAGGTATGTGAATGACCCAGGTTGTTGATTTTAAAAGTCCCGAGTTCTGGAAGGCATGGTACATCAAGCAGGAGGGCTACTTCGGAAGCCCGTTTGAGGTAAAAACCACTGTGGCTTCCGGTGCCTGCTACCTGTGGAATCAGCTGGATGAGCCCGTCCCCGGTGGGGGCACCCATGGCAGCTGGGACATTTTCAACACTCCGGCTGAAATCGCCGCCTACCTCCGATACATGATCCTGCCTCGCTTCTTCCAGCTGCTCATCACAATGGAGGGCAAGGAACTCCACGCCTTTGAGTTTTACGATCTCGACAGCCTTGTGGCAAAGACACACAAGGAGGTGGACTGGGAAAATGAGGAACACGCCCTGATCCTCTCCACCCTGAAAGGCCTGGGCTCCCTTCTTGAAAAAGGGGAGGTCCGTTTTGCTGACCTCAAAAACATAACCGACGCCTGCAACGCCATGTGGCAACACGGCAATGGCTGGACATTCCGCATCACCCCCTTTGACGACATCATTTCCGCAGGGGAAACCCTCTTCATGAACGGTTTCCGCGGAGAACACCCCGACGATGAGTGGGCAAGAGAAGAGTTCGGCCACACCCTGACCGAATGGAAAGAGCTCTGCGCCGCTGCCAGGTCCGACAAAGACGCTTACCTCACTCAGGTATTGCCCAACTTCCTGGAGCCCATGGGATACGTATAGCCCCTGTCAACATCGGTTCTTATGTGTCCGGCCCCTCTCCGGAGGCCGGACACACCCCATCGAATCCATACCCCACGACAGGGAGATACAGGTTGATATTCTGGCACCACGTCAAAAAGAAACGCCCCACGTTGGAAGCACGGCTGGCTGAAATCAAAGCGGCCAACATCATAAAGGTCCTCACCTGGCCCCGAAAAGACCTGGCCATGCTCTACGACTGGAGCAGACCGGTCCGATGCCGCTATACCCACCTCCTTGCCGAAGTGGGAACAACCCCGATGAACCTCGCCCGGCTGCCCTTCCTCAAAGAGGACATCAAAATCGCCCTCCAGCTCCAGATGTTGGTCTACCTTACCCATCACCAGGACACCGTAAATCCAACGAAAGACGAAACCCTCCACGCTGTTGCCACGGCATACGAGCGCCTCGCCCTCTTCCAGGATCTGCCATGCCCACCTGTCTCACCAGAACTCACAGCAGCCGTCACCGCCTGTATTGAAAAGAAGTACGACGCCCTGCTCCAACTCCCCAAAGACCCCAATATCTGGTCCGAGCACGACAAGGCATCCCTTGTCAGGCTGGCCGGGGACGTCGCCGGACTCGATACCGACGCCACTCTTTCAAACACCATCGAGGCTGAAAAAAAGCAGCTTTGCCAGGAGATATGGGGGTTGATTGATACAATCCTCCTTGCAAAACAGCAGAGACGATCGGCATAGCATCAACCCACTACTTTACGGAGGTAAAATGGAACGCCGCACTCCGGTGCGGCATAAGCGATACCCCCCAAAAGCCGCACCGGAGTGCGGCGCTCCAGCAAAAGTTGATACTCAGAGTCGACTCCCCTGGACCACTGCCCCCTCACAAGTCTGAAACGAAGCTTCGGGCAGAAGCCAGACAGATAACCGCCGTCTTTTAATTTGCATACAACCTTTCACATCAAGGACTTAATACCATGAACATTCTCGAAACCAACCGAAAAGCATCCATTCTCAATCGTTTCCGAATCATCCTCGGCCTTCTTGAGGGCAAAAACGACATCACCTCCCACGACCCCGAAGATGCCCTCTCCACCGGCGTGGACCTCTCCCCTGCCACCATCCGCACCTTTTTAAACACCCTGGCCAAGAAGAATCTCCTGAAAAAGGAGTTTCACCCGGGGTCCACCCCGCCTGTCTGTTTTGTCCCCGCCACCCCGGCGCACAATGAATATTTTCTGGTTGGCAAAAGTGTCTCATACATCAAAGAGCAGCTCGCTCTGTGGGTAACGTCGTCATGTTATGATGAAAAACTGGGAATGATGGTTCAGGAGAGGCTTGATGATCTAAAACCAAACACCACGGATGAATCCTAACCCGGACATTTCATAAGAAATCGTAATGCAAAAGAATATACAGTTTTATTACAGGGCATTGTGACGAAAAAATCAGGTGTTCGAAAAATACAAAATGTCATTTTCGATTTCTGTTCGATTTTCTCCCCCTTCGGGCGAGCCGAGTGCACCCATCTTCTGCGTTACCAGAGCTTTGGGGTAAACCACTACATCTACAGCTCTGGTGCCTTGAATATGAATGCACTCGACTCGTGAAATATCCGGGCTAAAACGACAGATAAGTCCCATTTATACCGAAATGAGCCCCTGGGTGAGTCTGAACAAGAGGCTACCGGAGGTTTCTTCTGTTATGACCAAGAGTTATTAAGATAAGAGAACACCTGTGGCGAACAAGAGGGGCACTCATTGGCACGAACCCTTTATTCCTACAAGAGGAACGGTAAGAATGGAGCTTGACAGAGGTATGGGCATGGCATATTTCAGAACCGTAGAAGTGGGATTCTACTAATTTAGTGCAGTAAATTGAGCTTTCATGCAGATTTGCAGAACAAACATCGATCCACGACCGGTGTATCGAGACCGATATGGGGTGGAAAATCATTCTTGGGCGGGGGCTGGATATCTTCCAGAATTATGAAATGAACAACGCCTTCAGTTTCGCCAACAAGCTCCAACAGTTCAGGGCGTGTAAGCCGTTTGGGGTGACGTATCATCGAAAAAGTGAGTGACAACCTCATTATTGTGCTACCTTTGACCTCATATGTCACGCTCTCATGCTAATGTCATTTTGTTTAAAGGTTTTTAACGAACCACTTCAAGTTGCCATAGATAGATTGAACAGGATATATTTGAATGTTTATAGATACTACGATAGGTAATTATTCTGTACGTAAGTATTTGAAGCGCATGGTGATTTACCAATGATATTATTTTGCAGCAATTGTCAAAAGAATTTTACCTCAAATGAAGTAAGCCTTGAGTCTCAATCCACTAGTATTTCATGTCCTTTTTGCGGAACGCAATTTTCAGTTCAACTCACAGTGCAAATGGTAAAACTTGAGGCCACGGAAATAGAGCCACAACACACCTCTGCATCAAATGAACAAACTTATGATTTTGAAGAAGAAGATTTAGAGTATTACAGGACTGTCTGTGACAACATTAAAAAGTCACGAAATTATTTCGAATTTGGTGAGAATACGCAGAAATCAAATCGTCATAATGGAACACCAAGTACTGTAACGGATAAATCTATTCCCCCCTTAGATATCCCCCAATCAAACCGGGGCAGTGAGAGCCTGTTTGATAATGCGAATATAAAATCAAAAATACCATACGGCATGAAAGGGTTGCAGGAGGCCAAGGAAGCACAGGAAGCAAGGGAAGCCCTGCTGGCCGAGGAAGCACGCAAAGCAAGGGAAGCCCTGCTGGCCGAGGATATAGACGAAGAGCTATACCTCGAAGAGAATAGGCGATTTTATGTTCCAGAGCGAAGGATACGTCTGCTTAATCATGCCAAAGAAGATGACCATAAAATTCCGGTAAATAAGAAGTTAAATCTCCCATCGAAAAATATTGAAATAGACGATTGGATATTTGATGACCTGAATCTTGATGAGTATGACGATGAATTAATAAACGATTATATAGCAGATGTTGAAACCGATGGGCGTGTTGATAAAAAAGAGAGGGCCTATCAGATTGCATTTGAGACAGCAGCTAAGTTTGGATGGGATGATGAAGAACAAATTAACCTTCTTGCGAAAGAGTTTAAAGAAAATGGTTGGAGTTTATCGCGATCATATTTGATTCAAGAAGTAAAAACCGGCATGACATATGAAGAATTTCGTTTGGCCGTTATGATAAGGAATGTATGGAATTCAGATGGTCGATTTACGGCAGGCCTTTATAAAGGAAAGAGTACACAGAGTCACTTTAATATAAGGTGGGATTTCTGTCATAAACTGATTGAATGTTACGCTTCACTCCCTGGCATTGATGAAATTGAAATGTACCTCCACCAACTAATGGAATATTGGTCGTATAGCCCTGCTTTAAGAGACAACTTTTACACATTTTACAGTTATCTGAAATTTCGAACGCATTCTGCTGATATCCCTTTTGAACTGACCCCTGATTATCCCCCACCAACATATAATTATAAAAAATACAGCCAAGAATTTGCTTTGTATGAATACTAACCCGGAGTGATTATAGAATGAGAAATAGCGTCGATTGGATGGTTAAAGGCTGTTGTGTTTCTTTGGGCAACAATGAGTTTGGAACCGTCCAAAGAACTGAATTGAAAGACAGCACGGGTTATGTTGATGTGGCATGGAGAAAAAATAAAAAGCTGAGCAGGCACCTTGCTAAATCACTTCGAAATGGTTTTCAAATTGGCATGGTGGTTCAAGAGACCCCATTGTCTCGAACACGAGCATCCATGGGGGAAGGAGTTGTTCTGGAAAATCGAATCCTCGGGAAACGTGAACAGGTCCTTGTTGATTTTTTGGAGACAGGAGAAAGGCATTGGATACCCTTTCAAAACTTGAAGTTCATTAAAGGGGTGCGACAACGATTTGTCTTGAATCAGATGGGTGGTGAAGGAAATGCAGAACATTTCCGGTTGAGAAGTCTTGCGTATGCAATCGAAACTTGGAATGAGAACACAGGCGCTCTCTCGAATCTTCATATTGATCCCCTGCCGCATCAGATAAATCTTGTCCATCATATTCTAAAATCCGGAAATTTAAATTGGTTGATTGCTGACGATGTAGGGCTTGGTAAAACAATCGAAACCGGTATGCTTCTTTCAGCGCTTATTCATAGAAAAAATTTTAGACGGGTGCTTCTTGTAACGCCAGCAGGGTTGGTTCAGCAATGGAAGGATGAGCTTCATTACAAGTTTGGAATGAGTGATTTCAGAATTTATGGCGAGGATTTTGTTGTCAAAGAGGAAAGAGAGTGGAAGTTGTATGACAATGTCATTGGTTCGGTAGACAGGTTCAAATCAAAAAAACACATCCATAATCTCATGAACTCAGGGCATTGGGATATCATTGTTTTCGATGAGGCCCATAACTTAAGCCGCATGCAGTATGGGCATACATTTGAAAGCACTGGGCGCTATAGGCTTGCCGCGAGTCTAAGAAAAAAGACAGACAATATTATATTGCTTACTGCAACGCCCCATCAAGGTAAAACAGATAAATTTCAGGCATTACTCGAATTGTTAAGGCCGGAGAATAAGAGTGAAATTCGTAATATGTCCACGCATCCTGAAATTATAGGAGATATGGTATATAGAAATAACAAGTCTGAGGTTACCGACATTGATGGACAAAAAATCTTCATAGGCAAGATAACGAAATCAATACAAATTGATTCAAATGATCAAGAAATTCAATTCGAAAAAGAGTTAATTAAATATCTTAAATTGGGTTATTTAGCTGGTAAAAGTAAGGGTGGAATGACGGGCCGAGCCATTGGTTTTGTCATGACGATTTACAGAAAGCTTGCAGCTTCGAGTATAGCCGCAATAAGAAATTCCCTTATTAAACGACTCGATCGATTAAATATGCGTATTGATGACATCGTCAGGGCGGAGGATTACATAGAAAATTGCGATAAAAGATATGAGGGAGAGTTTGAAGAAACGTTCGAGAACACGGGCAAGGAGTTTTTTAGAGGTGAAAAAGAACACCTTTCGAAGCTTATAGGCCGAGCTACCGAAATTTTGAACAATGACAACAAAATAGTGGTATTTTTGAATGAAGTCGTTGCCCTTATTAAGCGTCAGGATCCAAGTGAAAAAATCGTTATTTTTACTGAATATAGGGCCTCTCAGCAGTATCTGAAAGAAAAATTATCTGAAACGTATGGACATAACTCTGTCTTTTTAATTCATGGTGGTTTGAGCCATGAAGAGAGGCAGTCTGCAATTGAGAACTTTGAGGACACAGGCCAATTTTTAATTTCGACAGAAGCCGGTGGAGAGGGCATTAACCTTCATCGAAAAGCACATGTCTTGATAAATTTCGACTTGCCATGGAACCCCATGCGAATTGTTCAACGCATTGGCCGTTTATATCGATATGGACAGAAAAAAAAGGTTGTTGTTTTCAATATATTTAGGCCTCAATCATTGGACGGTAACATTGTTTCATTACTCTATCAGAGAATTGATCAACTTGTGCAGGACATGTCAATTTTGGGGGGGGAATTTAAGCCAGGGCTTGAGGCAGAAATCCTCGGTGAAGTTATTGAAAGTTTGGATGTAACGCAAGTTTTAGAAAGCAGCTTGTTTGAGACAACGGCACAAACAGAAAAAGAAATTGAAGACGCTGTTGCACACGCAAAAAATGCTGTTGAGAAGCAGCGAGAACTAATGAGTTATGCGTCAGGGTATGACCCAAGAACAGCCGCAGGTGAGTTGAAGATTACTGTAGAGCACTTAAAATCATTCACAAAAGGCATGCTATGGCAGGTTAATGCCAAAATTGTGGAGACGACCCACGACAACAATGTATGGAAAATATTAGTTCCCGATGATGTAAAAGATGAACTCTCCTTGAAAGGAAGTCAGCTCAAGGTCTCTTTTTGTAGGGATATTGCGTCAAGGCGCCGTGATATTCACATGATGGATGTTGATAATATTCTTCTTAAATGCTTAATCAATCGGGCAAAACATTATTCGTTTGATGGCAGAGTTGCAAGGCTTGCAGGTTTGGAATGTGCAGCTGTCCTAACAGGCATGCTTCGATGGCAGAATGATCAAGGTGTCAGGATGAGACAGGAATATTATGCAAGCGTCATCAATCATGATGGATGCATAGAGGAGGACAATCAGATCATCTCAAATTGGTTGTTAACTCATGCAAATGATAGCCTCAACGAAAACGCTTACAGCCAACATGAAATGGTGTCTTTATATGATATAGCTCAAGAGTCTATGGATTTAAGGTTGTTTAATTGCAGCAATAAGTACCTCCATCCTGAAAACAAGCAGCTTATCAGTGCAGGATTAATTTGAGTGTACACAGTCTACTGACCCCATGGCCTCAAGTAGTTTTTTTTGCATCGGACAAGTTGGAGATTTGAATACATGTTCAAAAAGTATCTAAAAATTGACTTGTCATTAAATGTATCATTTCACCCTTAAAAATTATTTCAATAAAAGCCAAAGGACAACCCATGCCACTACCGCCCAAATGTTTCTTCAAAACCAAGTGTCCGGCATGTGGCTGGAGCAAAATTAAAAAACCACCCAGTGATGCAATCATAGCCCCGGACAGGTGCCCCCTGTGTGGTTGTGAAGACTTGACATTTCAATGTGACCCCACGGCAAATGGGCTCACCATCATCTTTTCCCATTTAAAAAATGTATTTATAAAAACAAAAACAAATAAATAATCAGGTAATATCACTCTGATCAAAGGAGATAAAAATAATGAGCAAGCCAAATCAGAAAGAAGCCGAAGAAGAACTCAAACGTGGCGCAGAAAATGTTACCAAGGAAGATTTCCAGAAAGTTCTGAACAAGAAAAAAGAGATTGAAGACAAATTTAAATCAAATGGTCCTCTCGGTCGATTTATCTCCGATTTGAAAATTCTGTTTGCCTTGGTCAAAGATTATATTGACGGGAACTACCGAGAAATACCCTGGTATTCCATTGCATCCGTTGTGGCGGCCTTGCTTTATGTTTTGAGCCCCATCGATCTTATTCCCGACTTTATCCCGGGCATTGGGTATCTTGATGATGCGTTGGTCGTTGCGGCCTGCCTGTCCTTCGTTGAACAAGACCTTCACCAATACGCTGAATGGAAAAAGGTGCATGCATAGCACTAAATTGACAGGCTGGGGATGAAACATGCTTGCATAATTTTTGTCCTTGAGGCCCCTACCCACTCCAAATAGAAAGGGGCCAGAAAATATTTCAGTTTGGTGAAGTTACGCAGAAAAGAATTCGTCAGATTGAAGCACCGGTTAATGGTGGGTAAAATCCTTAAGTATAGCATTGCAGTGATATTTGGATTACGAAACTGATTGGATCTATTCAGGAGAACAAAATGTCTAAATTAGGGTTAGTCTTCTCAGGGGGAGGCGGAAAGGGTGCCTACGAAATCGGAGTGTGGAGAGCTCTCAAAGAGTTTGGAATAGATCAAGAGGTCCAAGCGGTTTCCGGTACGTCAGTCGGAGGGTTGAATGGCGCACTCTTTGTGCAGGGGGATTTTGAAGCGGGAGAACATCTATGGCAGAGTATCAGCCCAGATAAAATATTAAAGATAGATATCACCAAAATCACACAATTAGCCGCCAAGTTTGCATCAAGGTTATCTGTTCCAATCAACATATTACTCGAAATGGCAACCACACTTAAAGGCCGAGGGTGGTTTACCCAAGAAGGACTGCAGGAGTTGGTTCGAGAAAGCGGCGTTTGTTCAACTGTTAACAAAAGCGAATTGCCCTTTCATGTCTGTGCCCTTAACGGCAATACCGGTAAACTGGAACTCCCCCTCCTGAATGGCCGACCGGAAGAGGAGATTGAAAAATGGCTTCTTGCCTCCGCCGCGATTCCAATTGTGTTCGGATCCGTGGAAATCAATGGTGAGAGGTATCATGATGGCGGCGTCCTTCCTATGCTCAGCAACAACACTCCTTATGATCCATTGATAAATAAGCATGGGTGCACCCATGTGATTTCAATTTATCTGGATAATGCCCCCCTCATGCGCAAGGCACAGAGTTTATACCCTGCCGTAAAATTCTGGAATATTGTACCGTCGACTCCATTCCAAGGGTGTGTTCTTGCCCCATTAAATTTTACCCCAGAGAACGCACGGGAATTAATGGAACGCGGTTATTGTGATGCCAAAAGACTCCTTATTCAATTTCGAGACTTCCAAAAAGTTGAAGAGAGGAGTCTGGATAGAGCCAAAGAGATTGAAGACAGAGGGGTTCAGTTTAATCGACAGAAACAAATAAATCAGAATTTGAGGGCTGATCCGTGTTCAGATATGGAAAATTCCTTGTCCCTGCTTGACCATTTGGAAGCGGAGATCGACCGTCGAGAATTGGATTTGATCGATGGAAACGTGGAAAGCTTTCTGGAGCGCTATACAGATAATTCGAACATGATGCAGGAAGCCATGTTTGAGGGAATTGCCAGACTGGCCTCAACGGAAGGGCGGATCAACCATGCTATGAACCGTGGACTGTTAAGTCGGGTATGGGAAGGCGTCACCGGGAAATCGGGCAAACTGACGGCCGAGATCCAGTGGGATATGAACCGAGCCATTTATTTTAATCAGACGCTCATAACAAAACTTTCCGAACGAAACGCGCTGACCCTTGAAGCGGTCTCCTCTCTTGGAACCCGCCTGAACTATATCATGGGTCATGCGAACTACCTGACAGCAGCCAGTAATTTCCATCAAAAGGCAATAGGTATGCTGGCGAAGCATATGAGCCAGTTACAAATGAATATCAATCGAAGATTAAAATTATTAGAAAACCAGGTAGAGACAAACAAGCACGACATATCATTTCTAAAGTGGAGTCATGGGCTCCCCCAAAGACTTGCCGGCGTTTCGTCATCACAAGCTCTCATATATACATCCCAGGAATTCTATAAACAAAAGCAAGGAGAGTGGCAACTGGATGATCTCTTTACGCTTGAAGTTGATTTTGACAAAGCCTGCCAAGGGAAATCTTGCTCATTGCAAGACTTGGCCAGCAGCTTGCCGAAAACTCAATCTCAAATAGATACGTCCTTCTTTGCACCCGTTATCGCGGATTCCGCCGTTGTCCACCCAGCGTATAGCGCCATACACCCCGCTTCATCACAGGATATTGCACTGTTGGAAAAGTGTGGAATATCCTGCGAAGCAAAGATACCTGTCGTCCAGCTGCTAACTGAAATACTCTGTTCAATGCGGTTACGGGACCGACGTAGAAATGACGTACTCAGCACCTACAAAACTCAAGCGATAGAATTAGACAAGCTGTGTGCCCAGACAGGAATGCGAGAGTACCAAACCCCACTGAAGAACTGGCAGCAAGAGATGGAGGACTACCGTGTTCTGGTTCCCCTGATCGGCAAATTCAGCGCAGGTAAAAGTACCCTTTTGAATGCGTTTCTGGGGCGAGCGCTACTGGGTGAAGACCTCGATCCCGAAACCGCGGATGCCTCTGAACTTCACTTCGGCTTGAAAGAACACGCCGAAGGGATTTTTTTGAACGGTGAAGAGACGCCCATTCCCGATGTGGCGGCAATGCTTCCCTCTCCAGAGTCAAATTCACTGTGGTATTACCGCCGATATGTCAACAACCCCTTGCTCAAACACCTTGACAGGCTGGTTCTGGTTGACATGCCCGGTTTTGATTCCACCAGGCTGAATCATGAAAAAGCGATTGCCAATTACATGGAACGCGGGGAGGTCTTTATCGGCGTTCTCTCTTCAGATACACCTTATGATGATGACTCTGCCATGGAAGTCCTCAGTGAAGCATACAACAACGGGAAAGAGATCCACTTGGCTGTGACCCGGTGCGGTCGGTGTACCGATGAAAAACTTCAAGAGATACGCCAGACATTAAGAGATACTTTTACAGGTGTCTCCCCCGTACCAGAAATAGCCCTTGTAGAATCCAAAACCGGCGAACCTGGAATTTCTGAATTTTCCTCCCTGCTTTTTAATATCTCTTCTCGATTCAACGATTTCTTTAGAGCACGATTTGAGCCGGATCTATTGAATTTTAAAGAACAGATCCGGAGAAAGCTGGAAAGCGAACTCAAGCTGAGCCAATGTGACGATGTAGAGCTGGAGCAGCAGATGGCCATGGAACAAAAAGCGTTTGCCACGTTGAATGAAATATTGAATCGAGAAAAAGAAGCGCTTAAAGAATACCTGACCAACGATGCCGTCGAAGACGTTATTCAGGAGGTTTTAGATGTGCTTATGGGCTCCGAAAGCATGCTTTTATCCGCCGGTGAATCAGGAGCCCTGCAACAAACGATCGCGTCCCTTGTCCGCCCGGTAACCCAAACAAAAGCAAAACAGGTTGTGGAACAAGCAGTAGCTGATTTTACACGGCGCATTCAACATGTAATCGATCAACCAAATGCAAAATTAAATATCAACGTTGCCGTGATGAACACCACAATGAAAGAAGGGAATAACGGCAATCTGTCGGCCGGCATTGGCGGGATTGTCGGTGCTGTTGTCCTGGGGCCGGTTGGTGCCTTCATTGGTGCCGTGATAGGGAAATTTTTTGGGAACAACAAAAACGAGGTGCAGGAAGAAAATCGCACTTTAATTCGTACTCAGGTCATTCCAGGAGTTCTTCAATTCATCCGTCAACAGTTAATCTCAAGTTTTGGGGAGTATGCTGATGATGTTGGAAATGCGGTACAGAACTTTATTGGAGAACAACGGGAATCCCTTGAGGCAAGACGAACCGAATTAAATGAATCAATAAACAGTAAACAAGAAATGCACAATAAACGCAGTAAAGTTTTAGAAATAGCGATTGCTACCATTGATAATGATTTAACACCACCAGTATATAGCTCTGAAAGGGACATGAGATGGCTAAATTGAATCTTGCAGCGAAACTGAAACAATCGATTGATAATGTAAAACGGTTCTCATCGCATCCACTTCAAAATGAGGATAACAATACCAAGTTAAACTACCTGAGAGTTCTCAGTCTCATGATATATGCAGATCAAACTTGCCATGAAGAGGAAAAGGCATACTTTGGTTCTCTCTTCCGGACCTTGAATCCGGAAGGGGCCACTTTAGAGGACCTTTTGGCCTTTGCCGAACACCCTGATTTTTCAGATGTCGAGGCCATCACAACGACCTTGAGGGAGCAGGAGCAAACCGGCATTGCATTGTTGATGGACCTATTGATGCTGGCCGCCGTCGACTCAGAAATTAAAGATGAAGAGAAAGCGTTGATCGGAGCCTGTCGAGGATTTCTTGGATGGGACAATGAGATCTACAATGGCTGGTTCACCTGCTGCCAGACGATTGCCACAGATGAAAAATCTGAAGCTTTTAAAAAAATGCTTCAGATGATCCCCGAGGAATGCGTCGGCCATGTCTTGGCACACCGTGGGCTGAGTCAAGCGGAAATACAACGTACTTGGTCAACATGGGACAAGGAATTATTACGACAGAGCCTTCAAGGTAAACTTCCGGCCTTTTCTCTTGAATCTCTATTGGCTTTGGCACCGCAGGAAAGCATGGCTGTCAGAGTCAAGGAGGCTCTCGAAGGCACTGCTTTTTTTAAAACACACCCATTGAAAGAGGCTCGCCTGGAAGACAAGATGAACTACTTGAAGGTCTTAAGTCTGGTGATGGTGGCCGATGAAAAAGTTGTCCCCGAAGAGCAAGCATATTTTGGCGCTGTCACGCGAACCCTTGTAGGGAGCGATATGCTTCAAGGGTTGTTGGACTGGGCCAACAACCCTGACCTTTCCGAGATCGCCCGTATGACCGAAACCATGCCACAAGACGATCAGTACAAAGTCTGTCTCATTCTGGATGCCTGCATGCTTGCTTACACCGACAGTATTCTGCATGAGGATGAAGTTGATCTCATTGGGCAATTCAGAAGTATTGTGGGATGGGACCACGAAAAATTCAAGTATATTTACAACTTAGGCAAGGCCATTTCCATCATCCCGGAAGGCTTAAATCTTTATGCATTATGTAAGCACTTTCCTGCAGGCTATACTCTACACATTCTTGAATATCGAGGAATCAAAATAACCCCCAGTGATTGTGATCTCCAACTCGGTATTGAGCTTGAAGAAATCAGGAACATGAAATACGGATCCGTCGTCAATGCAAACAGAATAAGTAAGTACCCGATTACGGTAAGACAATTCCACCCATTCTTGGATTACCTTCGGTATATTTATGACTTAAACGTCAGTAGTAATATTTTAGAAACTGAATCAGGGGAACAGTTAATTAACCTTAGGATTAATGGTTTTACGAGATGTAAAAATGGGGGCATTCAATTTAAAAATGAAAACGAGAATAACCCCGTATGCTCGATCAGCCCACTTGCAGCAAATCTGTATTGTGATTGGCTAACATTATCCACGGAGAAAAAATATCAAATTCCCATCGTCAAAGGAGACAAAGATAAGGACATATCGTTGTTTACAAACACTCGAGGATTCTTTATTTCACATGGTTCAAAAATATGTGTCTTTCCCTTTAAAACACAGGATCACGTAAGATTATCAAATCTTAAAAAATTAGATAATAATAAAATCAGCCATATGGCTGAGTTGTACGTTGTGGAAACAAAATCACAGGCCAATAAACCGCAAACCGATTTACTCAACATGCTGAAATCAGCTCAGACTCAAAGGAAAAATTGATGGGGCTGGGAATGAACGCTCACTTGAAAACGGGTTCAGTTGACTTATCTACCAATGATATCCAAAGAGGGGCGAATCTTTCCGCTTCCAATGATAACAGATACCTTAACGAGGCTGAGCAAGGATTGGAGCTATGCGCACGTCTCACAGCACTCGGAGACAACCATTTTGTAGCCCATAGAAAACATTCCGAGCTGGTTGCTTTAATTGAAGAGCAGTTTCTTCCGTTGGCGGAAGCCGATTTCAACCCCACGGGTGCTCAAACTTACCGGGATTTAGAACGTCTCTGCACAGAACTTGAA
Source organism: Desulfoluna sp. (assembly GCF_030145185.1). Lineage (GTDB taxonomy): Bacteria > Desulfobacterota > Desulfobacteria > Desulfobacterales > Desulfolunaceae > Desulfoluna. The sequence goes on from NZ_JAQYWB010000070.1 coordinate 14,224, forward strand.
GATTTGATCCAGTTTCCTGATATTGATCGTTTCTATACCGTAGCGGTTGGAGGGATGTTCAGCGCTGGCAAGTCACGATTCTTGAATTCTGTGATTGGTTGCGAATTGCTACCCACAGATACCAACCCAACAACCTCTATTCCCACCTATCTCTCCCAGGGTGAAAATGATGCCATCACAGCTTTAAATGCATTTCACGCCAGGATCGACATTGACGAAGAGGCCCTTCAAGCCATTTGCCATGACTTTCATGATCGGTTCAATGTCTCTTTTTCTCACATCTTGAGGCTGGTCCATGTACAAAGAAAACACATAAAGTATCCAAGGATCACCTTTTTGGATACACCTGGCTACAGCAAGAGTGATTCACTTGACAGGGCAGCAAATATCGATGAACGAATAGCGAGAGATCATCTACTGAAAGCTGATTTTTTAGTTTGGGTCATCGATATTCAAAACGGGACCGTGCCTCTGGATGACATTCTTTTCATTCAAAGCCTTGATTTCAAGAGCCCGATCCTCTTTGTACTGAACAAAGCCGATAAAAAAACAGACACGGAGATTCAGCAGGCTCTGGCTTCCGCAAAAAAAGATCTTGCCCGAGTAGATGACATCAACGTTTACGGTGTAACTGCCTATTCTGCTGCTGAGGAGAAAGAGTACGGCGGCCAAAATTGTCTGGATCAGTTTTTTCATGATGTTTCAGAGTTCAAGGCGGGGACCCCATTGCGTCATCATGCGGACATGATTTTTTCCGAATACATCGCATTTTACGGAAGTGAGAGGATACGACTGCAGCTGCAAAGGGATGTCCTTGAGGAAACGATGAGCTCCCCCGGTATGACATCAGAGCTTAACAAACGAATAAAGGCCATGTCAGCAGGTGCAAAGGCGCGCATCAACGATTTGCAGGGAGCGCAAAATAAAATGGAGGCCATCCAAAAGCAAGCCGTTCGGTTGATTGAAGAGATCGCTGAAGCAAGTGGACTTACGCTTGCTGAGGTGTCCCGCCCTGTACTCGAGCCGTTAATAACAGTGACGAAGGACACACAAATTTATTCATCTAAAACGTATCATTTTAAGGGGAATACCAACGAAGGATCAGGAAAATCCTTTGAACCTCTTGTTCGTATGGCCTCACTGCATAATTTACTGGGAACAGTACGAAAGACGGATTCTCTTTGCGTTTACTTTGAGGTGGAAAACGGAGTCGAAGTGATGGCCCTGGCGGGAGAGATTCAAAAGGTAACAGGTCTTAACCAAGGTGATGCCCTCGATCTACTCTCCGTTGGAACCAAAGTGAGCATCCACCTTCATGATCACAAGCATTGCACCATTATCTATCCCCATGAGCCATAAACGCCGTTTTAATTGATTTTTTATTTGATTTAAAGCTTTGTCTCTCAGGAATAAATTGGCCACGCCAAGGGTATAAAATATGCAGGAACAAACCACAGAACAAATCGTTAACCAGTTTATGTACAAAATTGAGCGCATGAAACCGTACACTGACCTGGTCGGTGAAGCAAACTTGTCTGCTTTGCGTGAACAGGTCCAAGACTTGCAGAGGAATGCGTCTGACGCATTAAATGAGAACCGTCTGCTGCGCATTGGTGTCATCGGTCAAATAAAAAGAGGAAAGTCCACCTTTATCAACGCCCTTCTTTTCGATGGCGAGAATATTCTGCCCAAAGCAGCTTCGCCCATGACGGCTGCACTGACCCGTATTCAATATGGCGAAAAATTAGAGGCAACGGTCGATTTTTATACACCCGATGAATGGCGGCAAGTAGAAGCAACCGCAGAGGTCGGGTTCAAAAAAAAGCGGCTGCGTCAAGAAGCCAAGGGTGGATTAAACCAAAATACCAAAGGCAGTTTCCTGGCTCGTGGTGGGAAGTCCAAAAAATCAGCCATAATGCCAGGGAAGCCAACCCCCGATGAGCAGGCCTGCATGGAGCTTGTCGAGATGGCACAGCAAGGTGGGGAAGATATCACAAAATATCTTGGAAGTTCCAAGATGCTGGATACCATCGATAATATGTCTCAACTCAATGCTATACTGTCTGATTATATTGGCGTTGGAGGTCGTTTCACCCCCATCGTTAAAAGCAGCCGCCTGACTCTGAACATGCCTGTATTAAAAAATATTGAAATTATAGACACGCCCGGGATTAATGACCCTATTGTATCGCGAAGCCGTGTCACCCAACAGTTCATGGGCCAGTGTGACGTCATTTTCTTCCTCAGTAACTGCGGACAATTTCTAGATCAGGCGGATATGCGCCTGCTGGCGCAGAATATTCCGGCGAAGGGCATTGATGATATTTATTTGATCGGTTCGCTTTTCGACTCGGTTTTGCTTGATGATGGGCACAAATACGCTTCCATTGGCCGTGCCGTTTCATCGATCGTTACAAAATTAAGCGATCGTGCAACGAATGATTTTAAACAAATTTGTAGAGAGATCGAGGAAGCAGGTGAACAGGCATATATGGCTGTGGCACTAGACAAAGCCTTGCCTCCGTATTTCATATCGGCCATGGCGTTCAATATTTATCGCCATTGGGAAGCCCTGGATGAGGGAGAGGAAAAAATTCTCAAAAGCCTTCAAAAAATGTTTCCTCAAGATACACTAACACGAGAAACTCTTCTGGAACTTGCCAACCTACAAATTATTCGATCACATCTCAAAGATGTAGAACAGCATAAAGATAAGATCTTTCATGGCAAATTGGAAAAGTTACTGGAACGCTTTGAACCTGCTTTTCGGGCAGAATTACGGGAGCTACGCGCCGAGGTCATTAAAGAAAAGGAAACGCTTGAAACAGGTACCATTGAGGAGCTGTCAACCCATCTCAAAATTTTATCTTCCAATCTGGAAAAAGGAAAAAACCAGGTGGCCCTTGCCTTCGAGGCTCATACGAATCATATCAAAAAGAGCATGTCTACTTTAAGACACGAGATAAAAAGCGCTGCTTTAGATGCCAGGAAGGTTTCACGTCGCAAGGGCACAGAAACACAAGAAGAGGCCTATACGGTCGATAAGGGGATGGGGTTTGCGTGGTGGAGGAGCCTCACAGGCAATCGCTATGAAACAAGGCATCGAGACATCACCGTCTCATACAGCTACGCCAGCGTTCATGATGCCATTGATAAGGTGGAAGGCTTTATTTCGGGAGCCAAAGAAAAATTGGATGATAAGATAGGCGAAGTTGTCGATATTGAGGGGCTACGCCTTGATATTCTTGAAGCGGTAAAGGAAATTGTTAACATCAAAGACGGAACGATGGACTCTGACGGAATTCTTGCTCTGATTAATAAAGCCGTCTCTCGTATCAAAAATCCCAGAGTCGACCTAAATACAGATCGCTTTCTCAAGGAGATAACCAAAGTTTTCAACAGCCCGGAAGTAAGGGATTCGGATATTGAAAAATTGCAGTCGAGTATGGCCAAAGCCGTCAACAAAGCGTTGGAAGCGATCGAAGGTGCCGTTACGGACAACCAGGAAAAAATCTGCGCGGAACTCAGCAAAACAGGTAACGATTTTATAGATGGTATCACCAGTGAACTGAATTCAAAAATAACGCGTATGGAAAAATCCAAAGGGAATCTGTTGCAAGAGATCGAGCGATATAACCAGCTCTTGGAGTTGATTTGAGTCCCATGACTACATGGTCATCATGAAGTTAAAGATATTTTAATGAATAAGTCAGTCGAGGCTGCCAAATGCCAATCCCACCCCAATTTCCATTAAAAACGTCCTGCCCGGCATGTGGTTGGAGCATGACAAAAAAACCACGAAGTGATGCCCTTAGTGGGCCAAGCGCCTGTCCCCGTTGTGGTAATAAAGATTTGACACATGAGATCGTGCCTGATGCATTTAATTTACGTGTTGCAATATCCTTTTTCAAAAATATTTTCAGAAAATAACACACGTTTTTTTGAATACGTTAAACCCAAGCGTGTCCAGCATCGATCACCTTCCGGCGTGCAGATGCCCACGAAAATACCGGCCTTGATCATCCTTTCGGCCATTCAAAAAAGAGGGGGTCAGGCCTACACATCTGACAAAATGCTTTTTTTCAATAAATTCATAATCTTTTAGATAGTTTGATCATCGATAGCCATTGCATCAAACTTCCTGCAAACCTGCGATACAGACGATTAACTTAATCCGAAGATGCTCGCTGATCACGTTCAACGGGAAATGGGATTGCGTCTTGACATGAGACATAATTACATCATCATGTCACAGAAGTCATATACCCGTACTCATTGAAATTTTTTGGAGCAAACATCAGGAAGCCTCTATTCTAAATGCTTTCAGCGGCGTAGCCGCATCTGCGTGTATCTGTGTTCATCTGCGGCTAAATTGATTTTGTTCTGGGATGGCTCTTGCCCATCCACAGGATGTCACATGACACAATTTTCTCACCCTTCGTTCGGGCGAGCCGAGTGCACCCATCTTCTGCGTTATCAGAGCATTGAGATAAACCACTACATCTGCAACCCTGATGCCTTGAATATGAGTACACTCGACTCGTGAAATATCCGGGTTAAGAACAACCGCACATTCCAAGCCTTTTTTATCTGCCTTTTCTTTAAAGAGTCAGTAGTTACGTACATCCTTATCAATGTTTCATATTCTTACAACAGGATTAATTCTAAATTATCTCAGCTGCATCTATTTGAATTATAAGCACATATGATCTTCGTCTGTTGTTATGTAAAGTAAAGACCGGGATGGATCATAATGGGAATAGAAAAAAAATTAAGCGGTGCATAGCTGTATCATTGATCCATCTCTCGGCATTGTGATGTGTTTTAATTTAAATGTGTTATGCAGGTTTTAACGGAATTTAACGGACTTTAACGGGAAAACGAATTGCATCCTTTCGTAAATTTATGGAAGGTAAGTAGTTCGGTTTTAATGCATTGATCCGTATCTGCATTTTCTCGAGAATATGCAGATTCAAAGCCATACAGGTCGTGTAGGGCTGCCAGCCAAATTAAAATGTGTTGATGGGTATGGTAATACGGTATTCTGTTTGATTTTCTCACCCTTCGGGCGATCCGAACGCACTCGAATCGTGAAATATCCGGGTTAGGCAAAAAGAACTTTCCTTAATAGAGGGTCTTCCATGGTGGGAATAATAGTAAAAATACTTGTGTTGTTTTTTTCTTTAAGTACGAGCGCTTTGTGTGGAGAAATAACGGTTAAAAATAACGACAACATTGGTGCCGGGTCTTTGCGCGAGGCCATTTCCAATAGTGAGGCCGGGGATACGATCAAGCTGCCCGTAACCGGAACCATCTCCCTCATAACCCCGCTGATAATTGATAAGGCCCTGACCCTCACCGGCCCCGGTGCCGACAACCTCACCATCAGTGGAGATAGAAGTTGCCGGATTTTCACCATTAAGGCCAATGTAAGCCCTGTGAATATTACTGGATTAACCCTGTACAAAGGATGGTCATCAGACTCAGGCGGCGGCGGAATTCTTAATCAAGGGACGCTCAACATCAGCTCCTGTGTGATTAGCGATTGTGAGTCAACAAAAGATGGCGGCGGGATTAAAAATAATAATGGGGCACTCAATATCCGTTCCTGTGTGATTCGCAATTGTTCGGCGCTTGGTCATGATAATGGTAATGGAGGAGCCATTAATAATGGTAGAGGCATCGTCAACATAACGGGGTGTACTTTAAGTGACAATACCGCCTTCACCAATGGGGGAGGGGTTTGTTCTGACCAAGGGCAAATAACCATGCTGGATAGTGCTGTCCATGGCAATAGCTCTGGTAACGGGGGAGGGATAGCTAAAATATCTTCCGGAATATCTTCCAGCACAATTGAGCTGACTCGCTGTACCATCAGTGGAAACAAAAGTAATGGGTATGGGGGAGGGATTCTGTGTAGCAGTGGCATATTGGACCTCACCAATTGTACGGTCTCAGGAAATAATGCGACCAAAGGCGGCGGAGGGATTATTGATGTTAATGCCTCAAACATAACCATCCTACAGTCCACCATCACAGGGAATACAACGACCGTCGGTGGCGGAGGTATTGAGCTGCGCGCCTCATCCGCTAAAATTAAAAATACCATCCTGGCAGCAAATACAGGCGGCGACGGCAACAACTTTTTCAAAAGTGGCACAGGTTTGCTAACCTCACACGGGTATAACATATGCAATGGTGGGCTATCAGCTTTTACCGCCACTGGAGATAAAAGCAATGCCACGATTCATCTGGCGGGACTTGCGGATAACGGCGGCTTAACCCAAACCCATGCCCTGGGGGCCGGAAGTGATGCCATTGATGCGATTCCAAGGGGGGCAAATGATTACAATGGAGCGCCTGCCCTGGATCAAAGGGGAACCGTCAGACCCCAGTGCAGCAATGTGGACGTGGGTGCTTTTGAACGGGTGCAAGATCTCACGGTGATCACCCAGGCGGCCACAGGCGTTACGGGATTAACGGCCACGGGTAACGGTAATATTACCTTCCTTGGCGAGCCCCATCCCACCCAGCACGGGGTGTGCTGGAGTACCTCCGCCAATCCCACCACGACGGACAGTAAAACCACCCAGGGAGAGGCCAATGTCACCGGCGCCTTCTCCTGCGATATAACCGGACTTTCCCCGGACACCACCTATCATTACCGGGCCTATGCCACCCATACGGCCGGCACGGTATACGGTGCCGACAGGACCTTTACCACCTTTGCCATGGACCTGACTGTCATTGCTTCCAATAATCTCCCTGGTCCCATGGTCTTGGGGAACCACTGGACCTGGACGGTCAGCATCCGCAACATGGGAACCGACGGAGCCGTTTTCACCGACGGCCAGGTGATCCTCACCGACCAGCTGCCCGATACTGCCATCGACTACGGCATACCGAGTCTCAGCAATGTCATCACCATCACCAACCAGGGAAATATAGATGCCGAGATCACGGACAACGTCCTGACCGTGAAAGCAAGCGGCGGTTCGGTTGTCATCGGCGGCACCAACGGACGTTTTGATGTTAATTTCACAGCCAGGCCCACCGGGGCCACCTCCTTTTCAAACCCCAGGAGCGGCGGTACCTGTACCGTGGATCCCAATAATTATATCATTGAAGTTGACGAAGGGAACAACACCCCCGCAACCGATACGGTGACAGTCGTTGGCCCGGACCTGTCTGTTACCAAATCCAATGATAAAGGGGGTTCCATCGTGTTGGGAGATCACTGGACCTGGCGGTTAAGTCTAAAGAATACGGGCAATGCCGATGCCGTCTTTACCGATGGTCAGACCATCCTGACCGATGATTTGCCCAACACCAACATCAATTACGCGACCCCTACCCTTGCCAACTTAACCAATCCCACCCACGGTGATCATATCAGTGCCGTGATTTCGGGGAATACCCTGACTGTTTCGGCTTTGGGAGCCCGTGTTACCCTGGGGGCCGTCACCGGCGGGTTTGACGTCGAACTCCAGGGGACGCCCACGGTCGAGGGAGCCTTTGTCAATCCCAGGGCGGGGGGGATCTGTACCGTGGATCCGGATCGATTGATAACCGAAAGTGATGAGACGAACAACACGGCAACGGATACTGTCATCGTCGCCTCATTGCCCGTGGTCATCACCCAATCCGGGACAGCCGTTACGAAGACCACCGGGACCGGGAAAGGGAAGATCACAAGCCTGGGCTCTCCCCCCCCCACCGGCCACGGGGTGTGCTGGAGCACAACCGTCAACCCCATCATAAGCGACAATAAAACAGACAAGGGTGCGACCGCATCCACTGGGGATTTTACAGCGGCCATAACCGGTCTTTCCCCCGGCACTACGTATCATGTGCGGGCCTTTGCCACCAACCTGGCCGGAACCGTTTACGGTGCAGATACGACATTCGCCACACCCCTTGGGGGCCTGACAGCTCCTCTTGCGACGATCTCAAATACCCCAGAGCCCACGACCAATGCAAAATCGTATCGAATGAGACTCGGCGGAATCGGCGTTGTCAGCTACCGTTTCAGCCTGGACAAAGGCCCCTGGTCCCAAGAGATGCCCATAGCGCAACCCCTTACATTTAACCTTGCCGTTGGCGGCAGCCACAGCCTTTCCGTTACAGGTAAGAACTGCGACGGTGTCTGGCAACCCCAAACGGACGCAACTGTTTTTAAGTGGACCCTTGATAACACCCCACCCCGGGCAGTGATACTCAACCCTCCTTCGGGTACGGTGGGCGCCACCTCCGTCCGGGTCACCGTGGGGGGAGCGGATGTAACCGCATACAGATACCGGCTGGACTCCGGCGGGTGGAGCCGTATCCATCCCGTATCCACGTGGGACACCATATCGGATCTTGGTGAGGGCGATCACACCCTTGAGGTTATTGGCGTCAATGGGGTCGGCAACTGGCAGAAAAAGTCCGCCGCAACACATGTCTCCTGGCATGTCACCCCAGGGATACCGACGGTTGTATTAACGGAGGTGCCTGGAATCGTAACCGATCGGACTTCTGCAAAAATTACCGTTGGAACGGCCAAGGGCAGTCCCTCTATCGAAGATTATTATTACAGTATAGATGGCGGCGTGACGTGGGACTACGGAAGAATCTCAGAACCCATTGCGCTTAACGGACTTGCCGAAGGGAACCAAACCCTGTTTGTAAACGGTTTTGGAAACGATGGCTGGCAGGGAGGAGGCGATGGCATGACCACGGAAAACGCAACGTCCTGTAAATGGCGGGTGGATCTGACCCCGCCTGATCCTGTGGTGCTTGATGCAGCCAAGGGCACCCCCTCTTCCACAACGGTGAACCTCTCATGGAGATCCTCCTCCGAGGGTGAGCCGGAACGTATTCAAAACTACCTGATCTGGTATTCAGACGAGCTGATAACCGAGGAGAATCTCGCAAATGCCACAGCGGTTTTTTGCGATATGTTGCCGTGGAATGCAGATACAGGCCATGGTTTCACCCTATCCGGGCTTGGAGCCGGGGAAACATACTATTTTGCCGTAAAATCGGTTGACCCAGCCGGTAATGTGTCTGCTTTAAGTCATGTTGTGGACCATACCACGGAAGACATGCTCCCGGAGATCACGGGAATGGCCCTTGTTGCCGGGGGCACGAGCGGAGACAATTCCGTTGCAAGGGAAATAGCGATTACCGGTGCAAATTTCCTCGAATCCGCAGGCTGCAATAGGATCCGCTTTGAAAATAAAGCGCTTGTTTTTGATGTTTCAGCCAACCATGGCACCCAAAACAAGATATCCGCAATTATCCCGGAAGGCGCTCCGGAAGGCTCCTATGCGTTGCGCGTAATAAACAAAAACGGCATTTCCCGGTTATTTGAGAACGCTTATACCGTAAACAAAGCGCCAACGCCCGTACCCGAGGTAATCCATCTTTCTCCCACGGTCGTCATCAAAGACATCTCTTATGAGATCACCCTCACCGGACGTTATTTTGCAGATGAGATTATCGGTGCGGGGCTTGTCGGTGGAGACAACTCTCTGCTTTGGTTTTCGGATACGGTTCGGATAGATTCCTCAACCATTAAAGCCAGACTCCGTGTACCAAGCGATTTTGCGGCGGGCCGATACACTGTGCAGGTGATCCATTCAAATGGCGACAGGAATAACGTCAGTGCCGCCATGCTGGAGGTGTGCGAGGTGATACATCTTAGCCAGGTAAAGGCCGCTGTAAAAACAATGGCTGTCGTCACCACCGATGACGGGGTCATTCCTTTCCCCACAACGCTGATAACCGATAATCGGGATGAAGTCGCTGCTGTTGACCCGAGGAGATCCCGAATTGAAGCCCAATTCGATGCCGGTACGGTGCTGGAGGAGAACAGGATGGGAGACTGGAAGGCCTACACCGGACGGGTCGATCCTCCCCGTCAGATACCGATGATCAAAGACCTGGGCGACAAGATCGGCAAAAACAGCATTCTTTTCTCCATGGGGGCTGACCGATTGCTGAGACTCAAATACGGCAAGACCCTGTTCGTTAAAATGGATATAACCCTTCCGGCATCAGAACCTGTGCCAGCCATTTATTATGTGGCCCCGGACGGAAGCATTTCCATCGCAGGTGTCCATGGTAGCCGGGGTGGGATGGCCTATCCCCCCGGCGGCAAGGTCCTTGCCACCCGTCATGAGACACCGGAACCTGCCATGACTACATATACCATCGGCATTCTTCTTGATCATATGTCAACATATGCCGTCGGATCATATACCGCCCCTGATTTTGATCCTGATCCTGACTCCGGCCATCGTTCCGGAGAAGGCGGATGTTTCATCGGAACGACACGGGACGGCCGTTTGACTCCGGGGGATTTTGTTTATTTATATCTCACTGCTAAATGCAGGTATAGCCGCTTTTCCCAAATGGGCATGGAAGAATTTTTTTTCGAGCTATTTCGTTTAAAGAGTGTTCACGAGGACTGAATTTGACCTTCAAGCGGAGAAACAGGAGATAATGATGTGTGGATTCCGAGGCCTATGTAATGGGATCCTTTGTGTGATGATGCTGCTTGGGGGAAGCGGTTGTGGCAGCAGTGACGGGTCGCAGGGGCCTCAGGGCGAACCCGGTTCGCAGGGAGCCGCTGCTCTCCAGGGAGAACAGGGCCCTCAGGGCATAAAGGGCGATCAAGGTCCCGACGGCCCCCAGGGGGCTATAGGCCTGACAGGCCCCAAGGGTCCCCAGGGGGATAGAGGCCTGACGGGTCCCAAGGGCCCCCAAGGGGACATAGGACTGACGGGTCCCAAAGGGCCCCAGGGGGAACCGGGTGTCAGTGAAGTAACACAAGAATCGTTCGACGCGCTCCTGCAGAGAGTCCAGGCGTTGGAACTGAGTGCTCTGGGATGCACCAAGGGGGAATATGGAGCCGACGCCAGTGCTTATACTCATGATGCCATACAACGGTTAGCCGGGTATTCTAAAGTTCTTGGAAATCTAACGATCGAGGGAGAACAGATAACATCGATTGAAGGGCTAAAGCGTTCGATGACAAAAATATCCTTATAAACCTGTGCAATTAAATGGACATGTTGTAAAATTTCCATCATACTTGTACAACAAACCATACAAGTCTGGAGGATATTATGAAAATTGTCAATTTTAGCGAAGCAAGAAATAATTTAAAGTTTGTTTTAGATCAAGTCATAAATGATGCCGATTATACAATCATAACTCGTCGAGATTCAGAAGACGCAGTGGTTATGTCATTAGATACTTTCAATAGTTATATGGAGACATTATACCTTCTCAGATCACCCGCTAATGCCGCACATATTACAAAATCTATAGAGCAGTATAAAAGTGGAAACGTTCAAGAAAGAGAACTTTTAGATGAATAGAAAATTAGCTTGGACTGATGAAGCTTGGAAGGGATATCTTTATTGGCAGTCACAAGATAAAAAAACACTCACGCGAATTAATAAACTGATACAGGATACTATGAGGCAACCATTTAAAGGAATAGGGAAACCAGAACCACTGCGAGGAAATTTATCTGGTTTTTGGTCACGACGAATTGATGAAATAAATAGACTCGTATATGCCAGTGACGATGAATTTATTGCTATTATTTCAAGTAGATATCACTACTGAATCAAGGAATGGGTCAGGCCTCCACATCACCTGTGACCTTCTTGGTTCCTTTCCCCGTATCCGGGCCAGCATGGACCGCTTTGCAAAAATCAATATAAGCTATCAGCCCCTTGCCTCATGGCTGCTGTTTCTTTTCTCCGCTTCCATCCTGACGGGTATCGGGATCTGGCCGAACCTTTTATTTCCCGCGCTCAGGGTGGCTCCCCTTCTTCTCGTGGTCTCGATTCAAGCCATCGCGGGGTATAAAACCATCTTCACGCCAGTGAAGACAGGGGACTGGACCCATCTCTGGCTCATGGCGGTGTCCGCACTTGTCTGCGGTTTTTTCTGGAAACTGTGGAATTTTTCAGCCTTGCGCGCTGGGAGTCTGCCATCCCTTATGTGGGGCGTTTTCGACTCTTCGAGATGCCCATCCTTGGCTTTGGCGGCTACCTCCCCTTTGGGCTGGAATGCGCCGTGGTGTGCGACTGTGTACACAAAATGATGACATCATAATAAAGGCAGAAAAACGGGAAAAGGCAGAAAAGCAGAACGCACGGGGTTAAATCGATGGACATAAGTCGCTATATGTTGGGCTATTTTTGGATTTTCTCAAGATCGGAGTCCTACCCCCATCTCAACCAAACAAAAAAAGCACCATTAAAAATGGTGCCATTCTCATCAAAAAAATATGGTACGCCTGGCAGGATTCGAACCTGCGGCCATCCGCTTAGAAGGCGGATGCTCTATCCATCTGAGCTACAGGCGCATTGAGTTGATGCGAGGAGTTTTTTAGCAGACTGATTTTCGTTTGTCCACACAAAAAAAAGAAACGTCAAAAAAGTGAGGGACACCCCACTCACAATCCCTGATCAAAACCACAGAACCTCTTCGATTTAAAATCAACCGGCTGAAAAGGTACCTTGAGATGTCATGAACGGATCCGTTCGCTGAAACCCGACCCTTTAAAAGAAATAATCCAGACAACGCTTCGAAATCACGGCAACTTGCCAGTGCCCGGTGTTTCCAAGGTTGGCAATTTGACCCACTGTGATATATCCAGAGTCTGGAATTGCAGACTTTTCACATAATCATCAATTCATGATATATTCATCTCAAGGGTCGCGGCTGAATAAAGGCTGTGTCTGAATAAGGGTTGCGTCTGAAAAAGCCTTGCACAATTAGTTGGTGACGATTTCCGTCATGGGGTTCCCCGGCACAATCGGATTTCTTACGTCCTCCCTATTTTCTCCTTTATGTTCAGTAATAATGTTTCGATATGACTAATAAAAAAACCAAAAGCAGCGTTTCTGGCACCTCCGGCAAAAACGCTTCACAAAGAGAGACTATGGCATCTGAATCCGACGTCATCGTGAAGGCTCCTAAAAAAAAGAAGCCCGCCCCAAAAAAAACCAATCTGCCTGTGAAGGCGTCCACCGGCAATGCCGTCACCAAATTCGACCCTCTTCAGAGCTACCTTTCCGAGATCAGCCGGTATCGGCTTCTCACCCGTGACGAGGAGATTGAGCTTGGCATCAGAATTCAGGAGCAGGAAGACCCGGATGCGGCGTACGAGCTGGTCACCGCAAACCTGCGGCTTGTGGTGAAAATCGCTCTGGATTTTCAGCGCGTCTGGATGCAGAACCTCCTTGACCTGATCCAGGAAGGCAATATCGGCCTGATGCAGGCCGTCCGGAAGTTCGACCCGTATAAAAACGTAAAATTTTCTTACTACGCCTCTTTCTGGATCAAAGCCTATATCCTGAAATTCATCATGGACAACTGGAGACTGGTGAAGATTGGAACGACCCAGGGGCAGAGAAAACTCTTCTTCAAACTGAAAAAGGAGAAGCAGAAACTGATCGAAGAGGGCTTTGATCCCAAACCAGTGCTTCTGGCCGAACGACTTGGTGTCACGCCCAAGGAGATCGTCGACATGGACCAGCGTCTGGACGGCTGGGATGTCTCGCTGGATGCCCCCCTGAAGGAAGACTCCGACACGGAACGCATTGAATTTCTCAACTCCGGTTCCGATTCGGCAGAAGACCAGGTCGCCCGGAAGGAGCTGGAATCCCTGCTTCACAACAAAGTCGAAGAATTCAAAAAAGTGCTGTCCGACAGGGAGCTGGAGATCTTTAACTCCCGCATCTTCTCGGAAGACCCCCTCACCCTTCAGGAGATCGGTGAAAAATACAGCATCTCCCGGGAACGTGTCCGTCAAATCGAAAAAAACATCACCCGACGCATGAAGGACTACTTTCAAAGCGAACTTCCCGATTTTCACCTATACACCGATCAATCCAAATAACTTCCTTCCTCAACGGCATGGAATGGAATATATGAACTTTTATTCAGTCATCATCAGGGGGCTTCGCCACGCCACGCCCCCCCTTTTTTCCGTGACGCTGTCTGCCCTGCTTCTTGTCGGGTGCACACTCCCGGCAAAGAACCGGCCCTCATCGTCCAGCGCGGTCTCGCCGTCACCCGTCCCCACCGAGACCGCCGAGAAGGACAGCCCGGACACCTGGTCTGGTTACCGCCTCTATATTGAGGCGATGATGGCCCGCAAAGCCGAAGAGTATGCCAAGGCCGCGGCATACCTTGAGACCGCCTCTCAAAAAGACCCCTCCGCCCTGGTCCTCAAGCGTGAACTGGCTGTGGTGCATCTTCTGGCGGGCGACAAGGCCAAGGCCCTTGACGTCATCAACACCGTCCTGAAGACCACCCCTGATGACGCCGACTCCCTGCTCCTTCTGGTGCGCATCCGTCTCTCGGAACGAAAGGCCGAGGAAGCGAAACAGCTGCTCCAGCGTGTTATTAAAGCGGACCCCACCCGAGAAGACGCCTATTACCGTCTGGGAATGCTTCAAACCACCACCAACAACTTCGACGAAGCCCTGACCACCTATCTGACACTCCTGAAGGCCTATCCCTACGCTTATGCCGGCCATTATTACGTGGCCCTTCTGTATATAGAAAAAAAGTCCCTCGACGAAGCGGTCTCCCATTTTAAAGAGTGCCTCAGCATTGCTCCAGAGTTCACGGATGCGCGCCTGGAGTTGGCGGATATTCTGGTCACACAGAAAAAATGGTCCGAAGCCAAGGGGCAATACCGTGTGGTTCTCGCCCACAAGCCAGGAAATCTCCAGGCCAGCCTCGCCATGGCTCTAATCCACCAGACCTCAGGCGAAGACGAGAAGGCTGCAAAAATCTTTAAAGGACTCACCGATCCCGAAGAGCAATGGACGGAGATCTATCCCATCATCAACCAGCTCTACATCGAACGACAAAGGTATACGGAAGCACACCGGCTGCTGACCGGATTGCTGACCCTTTACCAGGACAACTCTGAGTTCAACTACATGCTCGGTTTTGTCTGTGAAAAACTGGGAGACTCCGAAGAAGCCATCCACTGCTTCACCCGCATTTCACCCGCCTCCGATTACTACGAACGGGCGACCCTCTTTGTCAGCATCCAGTTCTGGGAACAGGGGAAACGCGAGGAGGCCATCCGCACCCTGGAAGAGGCCCGGAAGCACCAACCCGAAAGTATTGAGATTCTTAACTACCTCGCCTCTTTTTATGAAGAGATGAAACGCTATGACAAAGCAGAAGCACGCCTTCTCATGGGAATCGAAATCGACGCCAATGACCCCGCCCTGTACTTTCGTATCGGTGTCCTCTACGACAAGTGGGGAAAAAACGACGCCGCCACCAAGGCCCTGAAAAAGGTCCTGGATATCGACCCGGAGGACCCCAACGCGCTCAACTATCTCGGGTACACCTACGCACGCCAGGGCATCCACCTGGAAGATGCGGAACGACTCATCAAAAAAGCCCTGAAGAACAAACCGGATGACGGCTACATCACCGACTCCCTGGGCTGGGTCTACTACCAAAAAGGGCAATTTACCAAAGCCCTGAACACCCTGCGAAAGGCCGCCGCGCTTTTGCCCGGCGATCCGGTGGTCATGGAGCACCTGGGAGACGCCCTGGTGCAGAACAGCCTAGATCATGAAGCGCTGAAGTATTACAGGGAAGCCCTGAACCTGGGCCATGAAGATGCCCCGGCCATTCAGGAAAAAATTCGAGCCCTGAAGGAGGGCGAAAGACAGGAAAAGAAAAAATAAAGGTCACTATTGAGCTCATGCCTCCGGCGGCCCTGCCGAGGGCTAAACTTTTGATCCGCCTTCGGCCGAGGACTACGGCGCGATAAGAAAGTTTAATAAACAGGTTTTAATAAATAACCCCAGATTTAGGCCTTAGTCATCGTTTCGGCCACATTCTTTGAAATAGGTATCGAGCGTGATTCTCTCTCGTTCCCAGGCTCTGCCTGGTAATGCTCCCCGGAGGCTCCGCCTCCATGCTTAAGGCCCAGCAATCTGTGAGTTTCACGCCAGCA
>NZ_JAQYWB010000071.1 GCF_030145185.1 Desulfoluna sp.
CCGCCCCCTCCCCCCCCCCCCCCCCCGATATCCAAGGGGGGGGCGGAGCCTTTCTCCCCTTTCTCCACGAGAGTCAGCCGTTTAACCCGATCATTTCACGGAAAAACGATCCTGCCTCAGCAATAAGACGTCATGACAGGCTGTGACTGTGAAACAGTCAGATCGTTGTAAACGACAAAATGTCATTTACTGTTTCTGCTCGATTTGTAACTATTCAGCTATCCATTTTTTCTTTATGACCCCGGTCTGGCAGCACCCTACGCTTTTCGTCTTCCCCGCGCAGGTAGAAGGTGCGGGAGCCGCACCCTACGCGGTGATGAAAAGACGTGACGTATTGGCATTTGAATCTTTCTGTCATTTGCCTCGAACGACCTGGCGAAGGCAAACTGAATAGTTACCTCGATTTTTACCCTCCGGGCGAGTCGCGCGGAGTATCCGGGATAAAGACGAACACACCATACCGTGTCCCAAACACCGGCCTTCGGCAGAAGACAAAACCAAAAAGCCCCCTGAAGGCATGCTTCAGGGGGCTTTTTATTTACGGTCATCTTTTGGAAGGAAAGGGCGAACCCTTGTCTTATTCGACCTTAAAGGCCGCGATGGAATCCATCATGGTTTGAGCCGTTTCTTCCATCTCGTTCATCCTGGCAGCGGTTGCCAGGCTGGCCTCGGAGGTATCGGAACTAATCGTCCCGATGGCTTCCATGGCCCGGGTAATCTTCTCAGATTCCATGGCCTGGGCTTCAGAGGTTCGAGAGATTGAACCAATGAGCTCGGCGAGCTCTCCGGAGACGTGCTGAATATCCTCCAGTTTGGTGTGGGCGTCATCGGCACGCTGGGCGCCTTCAACCACCCTCTGAATACTGGCATCCATACTGGCGCCAGCCTCGGTGATCTCGCCCTGGATGTTCTTCACCAGGGTGTCGATCTGTTTGGTGGAGTTGGTGGACCGTTCGGCAAGGCGCTGAACTTCCTCGGCAACGACAGCAAAACCCCGGCCCGCGTCTCCGGCCATGGCTGCCTGGATAGAGGCGTTCAAGGCCAGAATAGAGGTCCGGTCGGCGATGTCGCCGATGATCTGCACGATGTTACCGATCTCCTGGGAACTTTCCCCGAGTCGCTTGATCGCCCGGGCGGTCTCCTGAACGTTCTCACGAATCGCGGACATGGATTCGTTGGTCTTGTTAACCGCCTCGGCCCCTTCTTTGGCGTTTACGGTTGATTTTTCAGACACCGCGGCCGACTGGACGGCGCTGCCGGCAACCGTTCGAATGGTGTCTGCCATCAGGTTAATGGACTGGATGGCGGCCGCAATCTGGCTGGCCTGCTGAGTACTGGTCTCGGCCAGTTTTTCCGTGGACTCGTGAACCTCCCCGGAGGTTACCGTCACACTGCCTGCCGCGACCTTAACGTCCTGAACAACACGACCGATCTGCTCGGCCATGAGGTTAAACGAGTCGGCGATGGCCCCGGTCATGTCTTCGGTCACCTCCGCACGAACGGTGAGGTCCCCCTCGGTAAGACCGGAGATCTCTTCCAGAAGCTTCATGACGGTGTCCTGAATGGCATCACGCTCTTCACGGCTCTGGATCAGAGACAAGGTGTTGTCGAGCATGGCGTTAAGACTCTCGGCCATGACCCCGAGTTCATCGTGGCTCAAAATCTCGGCACGCGCATCAAAGTTACCCATCCCGATCTCACTGAACAGTTCCATGATTCCACGAACCGGTCGCATAACAATCCGATTGGACAACCCAAGGACAAAGCCGATACTCAAAATAAGGGCCACCACCGCCCCCACGGAAATTTCCATGATAATGGTGTTGATGGGTCGCAGTACCTCGGCCTCACTGACCGACATGGCAACGGTCCATCCGGTTTTCGGACTTACTTGGTAAATATAAAAGGCATACGAGTTATCACGCGCTCGATAGGCCCTTCGGATGCCGTCCTTCGGATTCTTAAAGATGGAGAAGAAGTCCTCACCGTAGCCTTCAAGCTTGGTGATGGGCTTCCCGATGTACTCTTTACTTCGGGCCCCGGAAGCAATCAGGATTTGATCACGGCTTACCAGAAGGGCGTTGGCACTCTTATACGGTTTCAGGGCCGCCAGTTTCCCCGAATAGGCCACCAGAGAACGGTCGATCCCGGCGACCCCCTTGAACTGGCCGTCAATGATCACTGGCACGGTCACCGAGGTGACGGGCTCGCCTTCTTTCGTGATGTAGGGCTCGGTAATCGTCACCATCTTATGCCCGGCACGGCTGCCGGTACCGGAAAACTCTCGATAAGCCTTCTGGGGTCCGGTGTACCACTCATAGGTGAAGGCACCGGCACTGGTAGGACGAATACGCACGAGGGCTTTGACCAGGGGATCCACCCAGCTGGCGTAAGGGACAAAACGCCCGTCCCGACAGTGGACCGTATCATTGACATAAAGGCTGTCCTGGCCGTCGGCGTTGGGCTCCAGGTTGACATAGGCCGCTTGAATGGTGGGAAAGCGGTCCAGGTAATCGCGCATGACGTCCACCGTCCTCTTACGGTCCCCGAAAACACCGGTCTCCTGACCGGAGGCCAGGGACTCGGCCAGGGCGGTCATGGATCCCATCTCGGCGTCCAGACCCTCAACGATAAGCTCAAGTTCCGTCGCCATGAGCTTCTTACTGTTATTGATCAGGTGGTTACGATACGAGTTGATCACCACCGTCAGGGTCACGGCCATCAGCAGGAACACGATGGTAATAATGCCCACTGACAGCTTGGTGCCGACCTTGAGCGTTTGAAAAAATTCTTTGATTCGTTGCAATGCGACTCTCCTTCCAGGAGTTGACAGCCTGAGCACGCTCAGGACAAGCGTCCAACAAAAGTCCGATTTCCAGGTTTGACAGGGTAGAACAGGGAGTGAGGATCAAAGAAGATCCGCAATGGCCTGGAGGTATTCTCCGGTGTCAAAGGGCTTGGTCATATAACCGTCGGCGCCCTGCTTCGTCCCCCAGAACCGATCGCTGTCCTGGGTTTTACTGGTCAGCATGATGATCTTGATATCCTGGGTATCGGGCGCTGTTTTCAACTGCCGACAAACCTGAAAACCGTTCTTCTTGGGTAGAATCACATCCAGAATAATCAAGTCGGGATGCTCCCCGGTCGCTTTCTCAAGGGCCTCTTCCCCATCCACGGCCGTGATCACCTGATAACCTGCCTCAGTCAAGGGACCAATCATAAGAATCATATTCGTCGGGCTGTCTTCGACAACCAGAATTTTATGCTTTGCCATTATCTCACTCCAAACTTACTCAAAAAAGCCATGCATGAAACAAGAGATCGTTTCCACCGGCCTCCCGCAAGGGGAAAGCCGCAGGATGTTCTCTCCTGTCGAACCCTTTCACGGATTCTATCTTTTCACGAACTGATCGATCCCTTCGTCTTTCCATACTCTCAACGTCTTTTCATCCTTGGGGCTGATCTTCACCCCAATGGCGTTCACCGGGACATCATGCTTCTTCTGAACATCAATCCAATTTTTCTTCACAGAGCTGTCGATTGTCATGGTCAAATTCCTCCTAAGCGTCTCATGTATATGAACATTAAAAACATCCGTCTCCTCGTCATAGCGACGGGGGGGGACAGAAAAAAGTCTTTTCTCACTAAAACTCATCCAGCAGAGCTTCAATACCCTGCTGCGTAAATGTATCTGGACCTTCCGGACCGACAACAGACACAGCAACGCGTCTGAGTGCCTTAATAAGCGGGCCTCCAGCAATCTCCCCGAGTGCCCCACAATCAACGGTATCAATGGCGGCCAGGATCTCTTCACCGGGAAGAGAGCGGCCAAAATAGAAAGACTGGGTCGCCAGCCGACTCATCCGGGTGCTCGAATTTTCTGAGGCGATGAGGTGCTGCGCCCGGGTCTGCATCCGTGCTTTCCAAAGCTCCTCTTCCGAGACCGGCTCATCCCCGGAGGCCAGCTTCCACAACTCCACCAGGATAAGACCCAAAACCTGCACGAGGTATTCCGGTGCCGTGCTCCCCTCCACTACGAAGATCCCGTCGTCGACGTAGGCATGGTATTCCGAACCAATCTGGTAAACCAGGCCCCGCTCCTCTCTCAATCGCGCATAAAGCCGGGAACTCGCCCCGCCTCCGATGAGACTGTTCAGCAAATGGACCCGGTACCGCCCCTCGTCGGCATAGGGCAAACACCTGAGGCCAATGGAAAAATAGGCCTGTGACACGGGGACATTTTCGACCACCACCCCTGGGTTAAAGGACGGGGGTGAGCTGACGCACGGCGTCCCCTCCCCCATCAACCGCCAGAAGGCATCCCGAACCTGAGAGATAAAATCCTCGTGGTTCACATGGCCCGCAGCCGCTATAATCATGCGATTGGGGAGGTAATGCCTGTGGACAAAATAGATCAGGTCCTCACGGGTCAACCGACGAACCACCTCCGAAAACCCGGCCACCGGCCGCCCCAGAGGATGGTGGCCCCAGACTTTGGCTTTCAACGCCGTATGGACACGGCAGGAGGGGATATCCCCGTCGCCGTCAATCTCGCGTAACACCGCACATTTTTCCCGCTCCAGCGCCTCTTCCGGGAACTCGGAGTTGAGCAGGATGTCCCCCATAAGGTCCAGGGCGTACGGGGTATAATCGTCTAAAACCGTCGCGGTATAACAGGTGTAATCCTTGGTGGTGAAGGCCCCCATCTGACCGCCGGATTCGTCCATCATCAAGGCAATGGCCCGGGCGTCACGACTTCCCGTGCCCTGGAACATCATGTGCTCCGCGAGATGGGCCAGGCCGTAACTTTCCGCCGATTCATTCCTTGGACCGGCATCGATCATGATCCCCACGGATGTGGAGCGTGTCTCCGGCATGGATTCCGTCACCACGCGAATCCCGTTTTCAAGTGTCGTCGCTGAATACACCGTTTAACTCCCCACTCAGAATCTGTTCAAGATGCGGCACAATCAACAGCCCCTCTTCCCATCCATACACCCCCTTGACCGCAGACAACCGGTCTGCCGCCAGGTAATCACCCGCCACAAGCGGTTCTGTTTTCGGCACGCTGGAGAGCATCCGACAGCCTGGGGCGATTCGCACAAGCACACGTTTCCAGTGCTCCGGATCATCCACAGGGCCTGTTTTCTTGACCACCAGCCCGCGCGTGCCCTCATAGGAACACCTCTCTGTTGCCAGGCCGAGGAGCACCTCTATGGAGAGTACCGGTAAGGCAAGCCCGCGCCAGTTCGCAATCCCATGGATATACGAGGGAGCAAAGGGAACCCTCGAGAATTCGAGGGATCCGAGAATATCCTCTACCTGGGACAGGCTGAAAAGAAAGCAGATCGGGTCGCCCTCAGGCGACGTTCCCGCAGCCGGAGCTATAATCAGTGACCCCGAGGTGGCCCCTTGAAAATCTCTCATTTCCATTGGTTTCTCTTTTCACTAAGACGAACAAAATAATGAGCCCGCTCAAAACGCGGACCCGATTCCAACTCATGGATTGCTCTTCTCCAGAGCAACGTCCTGCCTGCTGAGCGATTCCGACACATCGGACGTCAGGTCGGAAACGAAGGTCTTCATCATGCTGCCCACCACGCGCTGGACGACCCGCTCCAGCAACTCCGGGGTCAGGGCCTTTTCCAGCGCAGCGGAGAACCCGCCCAGAGGTTCGGTCCCCGGTGGGAGAACCGGTGCAGCCGTTTCCAGGGGCTCCCTCTCAGAGGCAGCGTCCCCCCATCCGTCCACCGCAGGAGACACCTCCGTCTCCACATCCACGGTCTCATCCGGAGCAAACTTAAAATGGGCCCGAGACGAAAAAGCCGCCGTCATGGCAGACTCATCCTCCTCGGCAATAAAATCGTTCTCGGAGACTTCGGCTTCCGCCATGGCCTCCGGTTCGTCCGCAAGCGCGGCCATCGCCATTAAATCAGGCTCATCGGCGGCATCCACCCAATCGAGGGAAAAAGCCGTCTCAGAGACGTCGGCCTCCGCCATGGCCGCCGGTTCGTCCGCAAGCGCGGCCATCGCCATTAAATCAGGCTCATCGGCGGCATCCGCCCACTCGAGGGAAAAAGCCGTCTCAGAGACGTCGGCCTCCGCCATGGCCTCCGGTTCGTCTGCAAGCGCTGCCATCGCCATTAAATCAGGCTCATCGGCGGCATCCACCCACTCGAGGGAAAAAGCCGTCTCAGAGACGTCGGCCTCCGCCATGGACGCCGGTTCGGGTGCCAGCAAATCGGGCTCATCGACCGGAATATCCCGCTCGGCGTCCGGCTCCACCCGCTTCATCTGTGCAGAAAAAACGGCCCGTTCCACCGCAGCCGGGTGAATCAGGGGAACCCACCCCTCGGCTCCCCGCAGAACCTGGGGGAAGACCTCTTTTGCCAGACCGCTGAAAACCGGGGGCATCTCTGAGACGTCTGCCTCGGATCCCTCCATGACGCCGCTGATCCGATCCACGGACAGGGCGAGGGTGCCGCCCTCAAAACGAACAATCACAATTTTGGAGTCCACGGCGGCGTCAGGCAAGAGGCCACCCTCCCCCATCAGAAGCGAGGTGTTATAAAGTGGCACCGTCTTTGACTCATGCGACACCGAGCCCAGCCGTAGTGGCCGTTTCTCGTTCCAGGAAGCGGGCTCCCCCTGTTCAATGGAGACCACCGAGGTCATCGCCACGCCCAGGTTTAAGCCACCAACGGCAAAGGACAAATATTTAGGCATCAGATTCCCCTTTTCGGGCCATGTCCACACATCGCTCTGTCAATACCGACCTCAACTCTCATGTCCACCGACCCCGTCATTTTACCGTTAGACTCTGAATCAAGGTCAAAAATTCTCCGTTATCAAACGGTTTCACCACATAGCCATCGGCCCCTAAGTCCCTCGCCTTATCGCGATACTTGGCTGTGGACCGCGAGGTCAACATGATCACCGGAATATGTCGATAAGCCGGATGAGAACGACGCGCCCCGAGAAATTCATAACCATTCATCCGGGGCATCTCCACATCCAGAACAATCAAATCCGGGGTCTTAATCGCCAATTTTTCCAGAGCCTCGACCCCATCCCGGGCCGACGTGGTTTTCCAGCCCTGCTCCTCCAACAGCCGGACCACCACCTGACGCACACTGACCGAGTCGTCCACAACCAGAATTTCAAGGGGAGACTCCGTCCGCCCCGCCCCGGTCCGTGCCGCTGGAAGGGACGTCTCTGCGTCATCATCGAAGAGCTCGCTGACATTAAGGATCGGAACCAGGCTCCCATCCCCCATCACCGTGGCCCCGGAAATGCCCTTCACATATTGAAGGTGGCTGCCGAGACTCTTGATGACGATCTCCCGCTGCCCGAGCAGAGTATCCACGGCAAAGGCCGCCGTCCTCTCAGCCGACACGACCTTGAGTACCACCGGGCTCTCCCCCACGCCGTTCCGACTGGACGCCGCATCGGCCAGGCCCAGGGACCGGGAGAGGTGAAAGAGCGGAAAGACCTCATCCCCCACCCGCACCGACTCCATGGGCTCATAAATCATGTTCTCCGGGTACACCCGCAGGATATCGCTGATCTCATTCAGAGGGACCGCAAAGGTCTGGCCTCCGGCCGTACAGAGAATGGCGCGGGTCACGGCAAGGGTCAGGGGAATCCGCACAAGAAGGACCGTCCCGTTGCCTACCTCAGGAGACGAGATACGCACCGAGCCTTTCAACTCCTCGATGTTGGTCTTCACCACATCCATGCCCACCCCACGGCCAGAGGTCTCTGTAATCTCCTCCCGTGAGCTGAAGCCCGGAGTAAAAATCAGTGGCACCAGGTCGTCATCGCTCAGGGCCGCGGCATCTACCCCCGGTATCTGCCCCGCCTTCTGCCGAATCGCCCCAAAGTTCAAGCCCGCCCCGTCATCCCGGATGCGGATCAGCACCTGGTTTCCCTCCCGTGAAGCAGAAACGACAATGACGCCGGTCTCGGGTTTCCCGGCCTCTTTTCGTGCCCTCGGGTCTTCAATACCGTGATCCACGGCATTGCGCAGGATATGAAGGAGGGGATCGGCGAGTTTTTCCCAGATCACCCGGTCCAGTTCAATGCCCTCCCCGCGGATGGTCAGACGCACCTTGCGGCCCAGCTTGTCGGCCACCTCGCGAACCGCCCGGCGCATCCGGGTCGTGACCACGGACATGGGCGCCATGCGAATGTGCATCAGCTTTCCCTGAAGCTCACTTAAAAGCACCCGCTGCCGGGTGATATATCCCTCAAAATCACTGTGAAAGTTCTGCATAACCCCATGAATCTCGCCGATGTCCACCGACGCCTCGGCGAGGTCCCGAAGCATGAGATTAAATTCGGAATAACGGTCCAGCTCCAGGGTATCGAAATCGCTGAAGGCATCCGCGCCTCCTCCATTCGCAAGGCCCGCCGCCGCTCCCGGTTGTTGAATGGCCTTGACCTCATAGCCCACCTCAAGGTTTCGAGAGGTCTCCCGCAGACGGGCCCGGGAGAGATCCAATTCGGCCACCGTCCCCAGGAAAGCGTCCAGTCTCTGGTCAAAGGCGCTCAGGGCAATAATCTGTTCGGAGGCGAGGTTGACCAGTTCATCCAGCTTTTCCATGCCCACACGGAAAGTCCCGGAGCTCAAGGGAGCCAAGGGGCTGGCGAGAGGTTCCTCTACCTCCAGTATCTCAAGGGACTCCGGCACCCTGGAATGGGAATCGAAAATGCCGGCGGTCTCCTCCAGAGGCTCGACCGTCTCGCCCCCCAGGCCGCGGGCATCACCAGAAGCAGAAGACAGGCCAGTGAGGCGCGAAAACTCACGTTCCAGCTCTGCCATCTCCTCGATGCGCACGCGCGCCGGATCGGACAGGTAGAGCGCCATGATATCTGTTGCCTTTAAAAGGGCCACCACCGCATCAGGGGCCAGGGTCACGGCGTCTTCAAAAAGCCAGTCCAACAGGTCTTCGACCCGATGCGCCCAGGCCGGCAGCCCGGTCATGCCCACCAGGCTAGAGGCCCCCTTGATGGTATGAACCGCCCTTCGAATCTGGCGAATCATCTCTTTCTCATCCGCCCCGATGTCCATGCGGCAGACCACACGGACTTCAAGGGCGTCGAGGTTTCGGTTGATCAGCTCAAAGTGCTCTTCCACCTCTTCATAAAAAACAGCGATGATTTCAGGTGCCACAAGACTGGGCCCCTTCTCAAGGGCGGGTTCCCCGACCGGCATTTCCGGTGCCTCTGCAAGAAGAAAGTCCTCCTCACACGGCTCCGGTTCCAACTCGGACATCTCCGCCGAGAAGGGGTCAAAGGCCGCCACATCATCGGCCCCCGACAAGGGACCCGGCCCCTCCGACACCTCAAAATCAAGGGGTGCCTCGGCCTGAAGGAGCGCCATCTCTTCATCCTCAGAGACAATAAGAGCCTCGTCCTCGGGAAACCCCGGCGAAAAGGCAGCCTCCGCGTCATCGTCTCCCAGCGCATCGAAGAAAGAGGCCATCACCTCTTCATCCCCGGACTCGGGCAGCCCCCGGAGACGCCTGAACACCCCCACCGCCTCGGTGACGATGGAGACCTCGCGGTCACGATCCGTCACCTCGCCTTTGACAAAGGCTTCAAAACAACCCACCGTCCACGCCATGGCCCCGAGTAGCGGGGCATTCACGAAGAGACCGCCGGTCATCACCTCCTCCAGCGCATCTTCCATCTGCGACGCCGTATGGCTGAGACTGATCAGCCCCACCAGGGACGCCGCGCCATGAATGATATGAACCAGTCGATGAAGCTCCTGGATCACCTCGGATCGATCGGGCTCATGGTGAAGCGTCTCGATCCCGCTGTGGAGCGAAGGGATATACGTCTTCACTTCATCGATAAACCCGCTGACAATGCTGCTGTTTTGAGATCCCACGATACTATACGTTCCTCATTTTGACTGTCGTAACGGCCTTCTCACCCCGAATCAAACCCTCCGGAAGCGGTTCATCCTCTCCGATGTCAGCAAGAGCTCAACATCAAGCAGATAAAGCAGTGAGGCATCGGTTGTCGCAACCCCCGCCAGATAAGGCGTGATGTCCCCCTTCGTAAAGGGATTGGAGATCAGGTTCGCCTCGGTATCGCCCAGGGAGGCAATGCCCGCCAATCGATCCACCCGAAAGCCAACCTTCATGCAATCATTGTGCAAAAGAATCATATGGCCCCCGGCAGTGCCCGTAGAGGCGCTGCGGCCAAAAAAACGTTTCAAATCCACGATGGAAACGACGTCCCCCCGGATATTGCTGATCCCGGAGACCCAGGGCGGAAGATTCGGCAGACGGGTGATGCCAGGGAGCCGACCCACCTCTAAGGAGGCGCGAAGGGGCACGGCAAATTGGACCTCATCCACGACAAACCGGATATACGGCTCCGAACCGCCGCTCAATACATCGGATTTCGCTGTCACGACGCCCTCCGCATCACTCTCGGAGCACTTCGGGTCCACACCGTCAATCGTGATCTCGGCCAGCAGCTGCTCAAGGGGAGGCGAGCTCCCGTTGCCCGGATTCGTTCCGGCCAGGCTTTTTTCTCGTTCTTCCATGCTTGATAAATCCCGTTTCCCGCTAAATGTGTCTGACGATGGTTCGCAACAGATCGTCCGGGTTGAAAGGCTTGGTTAGATACGCCGCTGTGCCTGCAATCTTCCCCTTCATACGGCTCATAAACCCGTCTCGGCTGGTCAGCATGATCACGGGAATATTCTTAAGGTCTCGTTTGTTCTTGATAATGGACAGGATCTCGTACCCGTTCATCTTGGGAAGAATGATATCCAGCAGGATCAGATCGGGCTTCTCTTCACTGAGCTTGCTCAACGCTTCAAGCCCGTCAACCGCTTCAATGATCCGATACCCTTTCAAATTGAGGGTCACCGCAATGACCTTGCGCGTGGTGGAGCTGTCCTCCACCACCAGAATCGTCTTTCCTTCTCCGGCGGCATCCACGGTCGACGCCTCTTGCAACTCTTCCGCCTCCGCCACCTGGTTCGAGGCCATCCAATTGAGATAGAGTTTCAGCTGATCCGAGAAAAACGGCTGGTCCCCGGCAAGGGCCACGGTATCGTTTAAGAGTTCAAGGGTCCGGTCCATGTCCCGGATGTTGCAGTGGGCCATGGCCATATAATAGGAGGCATAAAGATTTCGGTGATTCTCCCGCTCCATGACGTGGGAAAGTCGCTTTACCGACACATCCACCACCCTGGAATTGCACCGCGAATGATCGCCCGCAAGGGCCCCCCGAGTAATCAGAAGATGGAGACCGCACGCAGAACACTGCCGTGCATTCAGGTTCAATGGAGCCCAACAGAAAGGGCACCGCTTGACCCGCGTATCGTTTACAGTACGCTTCGCCCGGTCAAACCGAACTTTCTCTTCCCCAATCTCATCGTCATCTGGAGCCAGGCGAATAGCCCGTTCAATGGCCGATTCAATCCCCTTCATGGACCCTAATGTTCGGGAATACCACAACCAGGCTCTGTGCAGCGTTCTGTTCTTATTAAGAATACCGATGAGGAGTTCCTGGCCCCGTTTGAACCGAAACCCCTCAATATGCGCCACCGCCTCTGCACAGGCCTTGGACTCAAGGATCCGCTCATCCTTTGTCTCATCCTTCATCCGCTTGCCGTCGAGGAGCAATTGCATCATGGAGGTATGAATGCATTTAGGTTTGTTGCAGAATTTAATGATCTCTATCTCCGGAGAATCCCAGGCAATAAGCTCCAGGGCGGCCTTGTAGCCTTTCACATCCCGAACTTCCGCATCAATGATTTCACCGTCTCTGGAGTAAAGAAACCCTATACGCCCCTCAGACCTGATCTTTAGAGTCCAGGTTTCCTGATTCATATCTATCAGGGTAAATATACTGTCGAGGGAAAAACCCCTTACATAATCGTGGGAAGTACCAGCCAAAATCACCACCTTATACGCATATGCTTCATATTCACTGATGCGTACAGTCGTACCGTTGTTTATGTCTCAACCCAATCCAAATCTGCCGTTGTACTCGTCTCAATTAAATCATTCGATAGCTGTCACCGAAATTATATTAAGCATAAAATAAGCCAAACAGATTCATACACGCCTGATTTACCGAAACACGAGAAGTTAAATCATGGCTCTCTTCACAAAAACAACTTTGACTACAGAGAGATATAAAAAAAACTTACGCACAAATAAAATAGTATTTTTTATCTACACCAAGTCTACTACCTCGATTGAACGGCGGTCACTTCCGGCGAGGAATCCTGTATAGTGAACAATTATCCACAATGCAAAACACGCAGGATCCCTGAGTCCTGAATAGCGTCCATGATTCAAAACAGAACAAAAACAAAAAAACGGCGAGCGCCATCCTGAACGCGCAGCATCTCCTATGAGGCTAAGGCAGAAATATAAGCTTGAGGAATAAAACGGAGAAAGGAGGAAAAAAAACGAACAGAGCCCCTTGGCGTACCGCCATGGTCCTGCACGGCAGGGGCTCTTCGTATGCGAACACCGGAAACTGAACCGAGTCAGCCCCGAGGGAGTCGATCAACGCACCTCACGTCATCAGTGGGTCAAAATTTTACTCAAGAAAAGCCGGGTACGCTCATTCTCCGGGTGGGTAAAAAACGCCTCGGGCGTGTTGGTCTCCACCACCACCCCGTGGTCCATGAAGACCACCTCGCTGCCCACCTCGCGGGCAAAGCCCATCTCATGGGTCACCACCACCATGGTCATCCCCTCTTTGGCGAGGGCCACCATGACCTCCAGGACCTCGTTGATCATCTCCGGGTCCAAGGCGCTGGTGGGTTCATCAAAGAGCATAATCCGGGGTTTCATGGCAAGACCACGGGCAATGGCCACACGCTGCTGCTGGCCACCGGAGAGTTGAGAGGGGTACGCCTCGGCTTTATCGTGAATACCCACCTTAACCAGCAGCTCCATGGCGATCTCCCGTGCCTCCCGCTCACCCATTTTGCGCACCTTTCTGGGGGCAAGAAGAACGTTGTCCAAGACCGTCATATGGGGGTAGAGATTGAACTGCTGAAACACAAACCCCACTTCGGTACGAAGCTGGGTTAAATTGGCTTTCGGATCATGGACGGCGATGCCGTCCACCACGATGGAGCCGGAGTCAATGGGCTCCAGGCGATTGATACAACGAATCAGGGTGCTCTTTCCCGACCCGCTGGGGCCGCACACCACCGTCACATCGCCAGCCCCCACGTGAAAATCAATGTCCTTGAGGACATGCAGGTCTCCGTACCACTTATTTACTTTATCAAACTGAATCATCCGGCCTTGCTCCCGATGAATTGCTGGTGATGCCCCCGTATCCGGGCAAGGGTCATGCGTTGATTATTTTGTAAAAAAAAGATTGTTGATGACAATGAACCAAAAGTCAATAAATCAATCAGAAGGGACGTGAGGACAGGCAACACAAGGGGGTGGGATTATCAAAGGGGATCTGATAGAACAAAAAAAGATTCGGGTGGCAAAGGTCGCCACAGGATACGCCGTTAGGAGGAGAGGATCGAATGGGAAGATTCGAGCCTCAAACGTATCGCAATGCCCTGTTTCACCGCATCGACAGGACGTCATCAACGCCCTTTGTCACCCGGAATCCATAAAAAAGACTGGCCCGGAGATCAGGCCAGCATGGCCTTGGCCAGCTTGCTTGCAGAGCCGGCATCAGCCGCATAGGCGTCCGCCCCAATCGCATCGGCAAAGGCTTGATCCACAGGAGCTCCCCCCACCATAATCTTCACCCCGTCACGCAATCCGGACTCGCTGATCTGATCCACCGTAGACTTCATCATGGGCATGGTCGTGGTCAGAAGAGCAGAAATTCCGACGATATTAGGTTTCTTCTCACGTATCGCCTCCAGAAAAGTCTCTACCTCGACATCCACACCCAGATCGATGACTTCAAAGCCGGCACTCTGCATCATCATCACCACCAGGTTTTTTCCAATGTCATGAAGGTCCCCCTTCACCGTGCCGATCACCACTGTGCCGGCTGAGGTTGTGTCTCCTTCGGAGAGAAAGGGTTTCAGAACCTCCACGGCGGCGCCCATGCACATGGCGGACATCAGCACTTCGGGGATATACATTTCACCACTCTCCATGCGGCTCCCCACCACGTCCATACCCGCAATCAGGGCATCAGACAAAATGGTTCCGGCCTTCATCCCTCCATCCAGCGCCTCCTGAACATTCCGAACAAGCGCTTCATCGTCTCCAGCAATCAGGGTCTCAGTAATGGTCTTTAAATCGGCCATGAACGTCTCCATATTGATTATCTTGTGTTACCCCCGGCCATCGGCCGGGAAGTTCTGCTGATCCGTCTCAACCGCAACAGGTCCGCGGGGAATCATATAAAACACGAGCCTATAAAAAATCAGCCCAGTCGTTTTTCAACAAAGGCCGACAATTCGGCTTCAAGCTCAGGGTCCAGTGTGGACTCAGGGCAGGCCGCGAGCCGCTCCTTGTAGATACGGTTCGCACGGGTCATGGCGTCTTCTGCCCCCTGCTTCTCCCACTTCTCATGGTTTTCCCAGTCTGAGACGGTGGGGCGCCATGCCGTTCGGCAGTTCTTCATGGTGGTGGGATGCATCAGGAAAGAGCCCTGGGGTCCGATGGCATCAATGAGCTCTGTGGACAAATCGGTATGAAACCCCTCCACCCCCTTCATAAAACGCAGCACGCGGCTGATCATCTCCTCATCCATAATGAACTTCTCAAAGGAGTTGGTCATAATGGAGTCCAGCACGCCGAGACACTCGTTTATGATGTGGGAACCGCCCAACATGCACTGCATGAGGTTCTGCATGGTTTCAAAGCCCGCCTGGGCGTCCGGCACCTTGGCATCGTTTAAGCCCGCCATGGTGCGGGTGGGCAGGTGATAGAGTTCCAGGGCCATCTGCAGGTTCACGATATTGATGAGATGGGATTCCGGCGATCCCGTCACGTACTGGGCATTCATCATGTTGGGAACAGCGGTGGCCGGCGCGTAAATAACCCCGGCACCGGGGGTGACCATCTGGCTGAGCACCAGCCCGGAGAGAATCTCCGAGTTCTGCAGCACGGCTGCCCCCAAAAGGCTCATGGGCGCCGAGATACCGGCCAGAGCGCAAGAGAGGACCGTCACAGGCTGATGGTGCCTTGCGTAGGTCATAATCGTTTCAATCGGCTCGGTATCAAAGGCAAGGGGGCTTAACGGGTTCACACTGGCATAGATGCTGGGATGATCGGCAAGATACCCCTTGCCAACGGCCAGCTCATACATCTCAAACATCTCTTCGATTTCGTGGCCGGGCTGGACGTTTCGTTTCAGGGGCTTGTCGGTGTGCTTTAAGGTCTCAAAAAAAATCCGTAAATGGCGCTCTTCGATGGGCACGTCGTTGGGCTCCACGGGAATGGCGCCGGAAATGGTGCAGACACTGCTCTGGTGGGCCAGCTTATAGAAATCGATCAGGTCCGCCAGGGTGGAGGAACGCCGACCACGATCCATGTCGTGGGTAAACACGCACCCGTTGCTTGGCTCCACATGGGTCCGGGTCTGGCCCTCGCCCAGGGTGACGCACTTTTTCTCATCACGCCCCCAGAGGGTAATGGACGAAGGAGCGGTCCCCAGGGATTTTTCTAAAAGGGCTCGGGGAATCTTCACCCGATGCCCATCCACCTGCGCTCCATTCTCCCTGAAAAGGGCCAGGGCCTCATCCGACTTGAACTCAACCCCCGTCGTCTCAAGAACCTGAACGGTTGCTTCATGAATACGGGACAATTCATCCGATCCCACCACGTTGATACGATTTGCCAATGCCATCTCGTTTCATCTCCTGCCACACGATTGTGTTACGGGGAAAGCAGCAGAAGGGACGCGCCTCCCTTCTGCTGCTATGGTTTGCTTTTTTCGACCTCGTTTCTTCTTTGTTACCTCAAAAGATCCGGCAGTCACCGCCCACCTGACCGGGCCTGCGATGCTGCCGGGCTTTGGCATCGTCCCTCACGGGAGAGGGCTAACCCGGATATTTCATGAGAAAACAATCAGAACTAAGGATAACCTGTAATTACAGTTTCTTGCAGTAATATTTTCAGTTGTTTCAAAAATGCAAAATGTAATTCACGGTATTCTGTCTGATTTTCTCACCCTTCGGGCGAGCCGGGTGCACTCATCTGCCGCGTTATCAGAGCTTTGAGGTAAACCACTACATCTTCAGCCCTGATGCCTTGCATATGAGCGCACCCAACTCGTGAAATATTCGGGCTAAGCGGCCTGCCTCACTATCTCCTCCTCGAGAGACTCGGGGGCCGGGATCATTACCGAACCGCACCGGGTCTCATACTTGTGCAGGTCCTTTAGGAAAAAGTACCCGGCCCCAAGCATGATGAAGAGGAGAGGAAAGGAGGTGAGAACCGCCACAGCCTGCAGCGGCTTGAGACCGCCGACGAACATCAGACTGATGGCTGCCACACCGTTGATAACCGACCAGAACATACGGTTCCAGCGAGCCGGTTCCTTGTCCATGGGGAGCTCTTTGGTGCACACCGTGGCCAGAACATAGGAGGCAGAGTCCAGGGTGGTCGCGCAAAAGATGAACATCAACAGGATAAACAGGGGCGCCAGGATCTTGGCGAGGGGCAGGGCCGAAATCAGGGAGGCAATGGTCTGCGCGGGACCCTGTGCAGCCATCATGGCGGTCATGGACACGTCGCCGTTAAGCTCAATGTACAAAGAATACCCGCCGAACACGCCGAAGAAGAGAGCGCAGCCCAATGGACCCCAAACGAGAACGGCAATGCCCATCTCACGCAGGGTACGCCCTTTAGAGATCTTGGCAAGAAACACGCTCACAAAGGGTGAAGCGCCCAACCACCAAGCCCAGAAGAAGATGGTCCAACCCTGGGGCCAGCCGCTCTCGCCCGCGGTGTCGGTCCACAGAGACATGCGGATGACGTTGTCGAAGATCATGCCAATGCTGTTGACGAAGGTGTTTAAAATCCAGCTGGTAGGTCCAACCAAAAGCACCACACTCATCAGGATAAAGGCCAGGATCAGGTTCATGTCACTGAGCCGTTTGATACCCTTTTCGAGGCCGAAGTAGCAGCTGCAGCAGAACATGACGGTCCAGATCCCCACCACCACGATGTCCATGGTGAGGCTGGTCTCTATCCCAATAAACTTGGCGATGGTGGCCGACAGCATCGGGGTGCCGAGGCCGAGGACCGTCACCACGTTACCGAGGATGGCGAACATGATCAGAAGGTCCACAAAAATCTTGAACGGCTTGCTCTTCACGTGCCCATCAAAGGCAGCGCCAATGCTGAGACGCTTGGTCTTGCGCTGATAGTAGGCGTAGGAGATGGGCACTGCGAAAACAGCCGTCAAAGCCCAGGGCACAAAGCCCCAGTGAAAAATACCGTAGGCTGCGGCCCACTCCTGGGCAGCCTTGGAGCCAACTTCCAGGCCGAAGGGGGGGCCCTGCATGTAGTAGATGGGCTCAATAAAAGACCAGTAGATGAGGCCCGTACCAATGCTGCAGCAAAAGAGCATGGCCACCCAGCTGAGGGTATTGAACTCCGCTTTAGCGTCCGGGCCACCCAGGCGCACGTGGCGATAGGGGCCGAAAATCAGCCAGAGAAAAAAAATCACCGCTCCCACGGCAAAAATCATAAAGGTCCATCCCAGGTTCCCGGTGATGTACTTTCGGATGTCGGTCAGCACCACCAACGCCTGGTCCTGAAACAAGACGATGGGGATACAGGTGAGCAATGTCACCACCAGCGCTGAAAAAAACAGGACCGGTTCGATTTGTACGGGCTTATCCGTTGTGTGACTCAATGTGTCAATCCTCCTTGATTGGTTGAACTTCTTACGACCTGCGTACCCACAACATCTGTTTGCTTGTTCCAGACGTTACGCGCCCCCCTTCCAGACAGCCTGCCCAGGGCAGACGCTCTGATAATAAAAATGCCTGTGTGGTTCACTCCCACACAGGCATTCGTCTTGTTCCTCGCTGATCATCACACAGGCGTCCATACAAAGGGGCAGGACACAAGGCTTCGGGCTGGGTTCCAGCAATGTAGCTCGATACACGTGGGCCACCTCGTCGGCAGACACGATACAGGGCAGGGCAAGCACCTGACGCGTCGATGTGATGTGTGGTTGAGTAGTCATCATCGTCTCGTTTCGTTTCGTCTAATTTAACTGCGGCATATCCTCCAACCGTGGGATACCTTCACAATCGGTGACGCGCCACGTGAGGGATAAAGAGGGCAGAGGCAGATAGAAAACAGGCAAAAACCCACCCCTGCCAACCCGTCTCCTGTCGCCATGCAAGGCGTTAAGGGGGTATGCGTTGAAAACCCCTTTGATGGCTGCCTCAAAAAGGTCTCATCGCAACACCAGGGGCTTGAATTTCTTGATTCTTCAACACAGCCCTTTTAAAAAAACCCTGACCAGCGCATGGTGACATCTGGTATCGACTCTTCTTCTTTTATCGATGGGAAAATGCATGGAGCGTGCCACATGGCAAAGGGAGGGAGGAAGACAATGGGTAATTCAATAAGAAAAGCCCGCAAGGAGTGGCTTTCCCACCACTAGAATTTTATTTCTACTGCATTCGATGTCCTGAAGATTGTTCACTCACAACGGTCCCGGCCCCCCTCACATCTGACAATTTTCCAAATCTTTCGAAATTATGCAAAACGAGGTTCCCGGCACAAAACCATGCGTAAAGCATCCACCGTCTGAGCAGGCTTAACCCGGATATTTCATGAGAAAACGACGAAATAATAATGGCAGGTCATTACAGGCTGTTACCAAGGCAAGATATGGACATATCAAAAATGTAAAATGGTATTCACCGTTTTCTACTCACGTTTCGTGAAATATCCGGCTTAAACCATTGAGATAAAGGGAGGGGGGACAAAGGGGCTTTATATAAGAAAGGAGTGGGTCGTGGAGTCTGACCTAAATAAAAGAGGATAAAATAAAGGGAACGAGTCAGCATGTGCTTCCAGCGGCCCATGAAGGGCCACAGAAGGCACAAAGTAAAAAACCGCGTCGAAAGCCCGGGGCCATTGCGCCCGACCTCGTCCCTGGAGAAGGAAAGGCGCCGGAGCTAATCGTCGGGCAGAATTTTCTTGCGCTGATAACGAAAGGTGTGGTGGTTCAGGTTGAGCAAGCGCGCCGCCTTGGATTCATTGCCCTTGGCCATCTTCAAGGCCTCCGTGAAGTAAAAGGTCTCCATGGCATTTCTCACCTCCTGGATATCTACGCCCGTGGGCGGCAGGGGGGCAAACCCGGTGGGCCCGGACTCCATGATCTCTCCCCGGCGCACCTCCTCAAGCCCCAAATCCTCCACGGTGAGTTTTTCCCCACGAGCCGTCAACACGCCACGCTCCATCATGTTCTTCAGCTCCCGAACGTTTCCGCTCCAGCTGTAGATGAGAAGCCGCGCTTCCGCCTCTTCCGTCATGCCGGTGATGGGTTTACCAAATTTTTCGGAAAAGCCCTGCATAAAGCTCCGCGCGAGAATTTGCGTGTCCTCGCGCCGTTCATTAAGGGAAGGGACATTGATTTTAATGACCCCCAATCGAAAATAGAGATCCTTTCGAAAGGTTTCTTCCATGATCATCTTGTCGAGATTCCGGTTGGTGGCCGAAACGATCCGGGTTTTCACATGCCGTTTCACGGTACTGCCCACCTTATAGAACTCCCCATCCTCAAGAAAACGAAGGAGCTTGGCCTGGGTATCCAACCCCATGTCTCCCACCTCATCTAAAAAGAGGGTTCCCCCTTCAGCGGCCTCGATCAGACCGGCCTTACCCGTCGTACTCGCCCCGCTGAACGCGCCCTTCTCGTAACCAAAAAGCTCACTCTCAATCAGCTCCTTGTGGATGGCCGCGCAGTTCACCGTCACAAAAGGCCCTTTAAAATTGGGACTCCGATAATGAATCGTGCTGGCAATGAGCTCCTTGCCCGTCCCGGTTTCGCCTAAAATCAGCACCGGGGTATCCGGGCTCTTGGCCACCATGGCAATAAACTCCATGATGTCATGGATGGCATTGCTCTCCCCGATAAAACAGGGCATATTCTCCGTGAGCTGTCGCTCCTGAAGCGCCCTCACCTCTTTTCTCAAGCGAATGCTCTCCAGGGCATTTTCGATGGTGTTCTCAAGCCCCTCCATATGGATGGGCTTGATGATATAATCGTAAGCGCCCTTTTTCATACAGGTGATGACAGAGTTGATGTCTTCATAGGCGGTGATCATAATCACCAGAGCCTCGGGATGAATCCCCTTGATCTTGCCCAGGGCTTCAACCCCATCCATCCCCGGAAGACCAATATCCAGAAGGATCAAGTCCGGCGGCGCTTCCATCACCCCCACAATGGCCGTCTCCGCGTCGGCAAAGCCTTGAAGTGTATAGCGATCCGAAAGGGCCAGGGTGATGCCCTCCCGAATGGTCTCCTCATCATCTACAATAAATATATTAAAATCGATATCCATCATCGCGCTGAATCATCCCTGCTCTCTGGGTAAAAAACATTAGGCCTCTCTCCGGTTGCCACACCCCTTACCCCGGCTGCCCGACAGACACAGAATCCATGGGAAGGGTCACAACAAAACACGCACCACCCGATTCGCTATCCTCGACCCGAATGCTGCCACCGTGATCGGTGACAATCCGATGACAAAGGCTGAGACCAATGCCGGTGCTGTTGTTTTTGGTCGTAAAAAAAGGCTCGAAGATACGATCCCGCTCCTCGCGGGGCACTCCGGGACCGGTGTCCTCCACCTGAAGAACAATGGTGGAGTCCCTTTGAAAGGTGGAAACCCGGATCCGCTTCTCCCAGGGCCACGCTTTCAAGGCCGTGGCCGCATTGGTAATCAGGTTAAGGGCCACCTCTTCGATGAGCTGTGCCTCAGCCTGACACAAAGGAAGAGCTTCGTCCATCTGCTGCTCCACATGAATATTGCTCTTGGTAAGAATCATCATGGACAGGGCCAGGGCTTCCCGCACCGGCTTATTGATCTGGGTCAGAACAATTTTGGGTTCACACGGTTTCGAAAAGTTCATCACCCGGCGAATCACGGACTCAATCTTCCCGGAGGCGGATCGAATCTGCCTGAAAACCGGTTCAATCTCAGAGATGGCTCGCCCGGCGGTCATTCTCTTTTCCAGGGTGCTCATATAAATGTTGATGCCTGAAAGAGGGTTCCGAATTTCATGGGCAATGCCCGCCGCCACGTGCCCCAGGGCCGCCATCTTTTCCTGGGTCACCAAAAGGCGCTCCAGCTCCTTGGCCCGGGTAATATCCATGCTGTTGATCAGCATGGCCGCCTCCCCCTGGTGTTCGATGGGGTTGGCTCGACAGTTCACCCAGGTCAACGGCCCTCCATCGCCCTCTGCAGTGAACCGAAACTCAAGTTCATGAAGCCCCGGGGTGGCCGCGTAAATGGCCCCATAAAAGGCTTTCACCGCCTCGACATCATCCGGGTGGATGCTCTCATAATTCTCGGTGGAAAAAGGCATGAGCAGACCCATGATCCTTTTCTGCTCTGGGTTGCTGTACACCACCTGCCCGGCCTGAACGATGGTGATGCCCGTCAAGGCACTCTCCACCAGGTCTCTAAACCGTTTTTCGCTCTGCTTCAAGGCCTCCTCGGACCGACGCCTCTGAACCATGCGCCACATCCCTGCCATCAGGAGAGTGACTTGCCGCTGATCCGCGGTATCATAGGGGACATGCTTGTTCCCCACCCCAGCAACGACCACCACCTCTCCCTGCCGCACCACGGGAATATTCATATAACGAACGACAGACCCCATCCCATCAGGGATCCCGGCCATCTTGGGGTTCGAGGTCAGATAATCGTTGGTGATCACCGGAGCCTGGGTGGTCAGGGCGTTGCCCCACAACCCTTTGTATGCATGCGGAAAGCCTTCCGGCGTCCGACGGGAGGTCCAATCCCTGCTGGACGAAGAGGAAAGAGAGTTCAAGGTAAAAAGCCAGCCTGTGCTGTCGGCAAAGGCCAGGTAGCCAAACCGACTTCGGGTCAGTTTCACCGCCTCCTGAACGGCAAAGGCCATGATCTCATCCAGGGAGGCATCCGTCATCTGATTCAGCTGCAGCAGGGCCTCCAGCCGTTTCTCATTAAATCGCAGCTCCTCGGTACGCTGGGCCACCTGCATTTTCAATGTCCGGTTGATGGCGATAACGGCCGCCATCACCACCACCACCATCAACAGCATGGAGGCCACCACCGTCCAGAAGGTGGGGTTTCGATAAAAAGGCGTCTGCTCCAGGCGCACCCACTTCTCGTAGATGGCCGCCCGCTCCTCTGGGGTAATGAGAGCCACCCCCTTGGCCATGATCGTCCCGAGAAGAGGCCAGTCATTTCGTGTTGCGATGCCCAGCTCCACCTTAAAATCAATGGTTCCCGCCAGCCTCAGGTTGGTAATCTGCTGGTTCTCAATGACAAACAGGGCGTTGGGGACCTCCATGATCATGGCGTCGAGTTCCCCGAAGGAGACCATGCGCATCCCTTCTCGACCACTGGAAACAGGGACCAGATTCAAGTCCGGATACGTCCCCTTGAGGTACTGGTACACAGCGTAACCGGCGGGCACCCCGATGGACATGTGTCGCATTCGTCCCAGACTCAATACGCCCGAAACGCTCTTTTTGACAATAATGGTATTGGAAAGGGTAAAAAGAGGCGGGGTCCAGTCGAGATACTTCCCTCGCTCCCGGGTTTGGTGAGCGACACTGATCAGGTCCACCTCCCGTCTGCGTGCCAGGGTCAGCACATTTTCCCAGGTGTTGATCTTGATCACGTCGAACTGAAAGCCCAACCGCTCTTCCAGGAGGTGCATGTAATCGGCGACCATCCCATTGTAGACCCCATTTTTATCGAAAAATTCAAGGGGCTCCCAGTTGGGAGACGGGGCCAGCCGGATCTTACCGTCATGTTCGGTAAGCCATTGCCGCTCCTCAGAGGTGAGGGGATCGACTTGGGTGCCTGCGTAGACCAGGGACCGTCCCGGCAGAAACATCAAACCCAGGAAAAACACGGTAACTATTAAAAAAACAGGGGGCCTTTTCACAAAAAAACATATCCCTTGGGTTAAATAAAACACACCCTGCTCAAGGGCTCAGGCACCACGCAGCCTGCGGCAGAGCGGACCGCCATGGCCGCCTCAAAACGGCCCGTCACAGGTGGGCGTATCCATGGGTGACATGACCCTTCAGAGGTATCACACACAGGGAAGAAAAACCAACTAAGCCCACACCGTGTCCCGAATTACGCAGCACGACGCCCCTCTTGTTTTTGTAAGATGAATCCGGCACGACCGACCCGTCGCCCACGATACCATACCATGGGAAAACACCATGCAGGCAAAGGGCCAGACGAACCGGGTTCATCCTGGGGGACGCACACAGCGTCCCGATATCATCAGGCTTTAATCCTGCCCGCACGAACCCCTTTCAGGTAGTTCATGCAAAAATTATCCTCACCCTTCAAGGCAAGGCCTGTGGTCAAAACGGCCATCAACTCGCTGTCCAGCGGATCCATGATCGCCGAATCAAACCCCCGTGCCATCATCATCGCCAGAAAGTTGCGGTTGACCAGGCGCCTCTGGGGAAGCCCAAAGGAGACATTGGAGAGCCCGCCGGTGGTATGAACCCCCTTGAGCTCCGTCATAATGCGCGCCACGGCCTCCATGGCCATCACCCCATTGCCCGTCGCGACACTCAAAGGTTGAATCAGGGGATCAATAAA
Source organism: Desulfoluna sp. (assembly GCF_030145185.1). Taxonomy (GTDB): domain Bacteria; phylum Desulfobacterota; class Desulfobacteria; order Desulfobacterales; family Desulfolunaceae; genus Desulfoluna. Next base: position 23,795 of record NZ_JAQYWB010000071.1, read on the forward strand.
AATATCGTCCCGTTTCATCCCGATGCCTTCTAATTTTTCAACCAGGAGCTTGGCCCGATTAAAAATGTCATCCACAGATCCTGGCATCCCGGAATCGTCCATACAAAGAGCCAGAATGCGACACTCCTTCCCCTTGAGAAAGTTCATCATGGGGTCGAACCGATCTTTTTCCAGGCTGATAGAGTTCACCAACGGCTTTTTCGTTACAAGCCCATAGGCCATCTCCAAAATGGCTGGATCTGGACTGTCCAGACTGAGGGGAAGCGTCGTGGCCTCCTGCACCACCGAAAGGAGCCAGCGCATGTCCTCCTCTTCGCAGCCGATTCGAGCCCCGGCATTGACATCAATGTACGTGGCCCCGGCAGCTTCCTGCTTTTTTACATCGTCGGTGATGTACGCGACATCCCGTTCCGCCACAGCCGCCTTTACTTTTTTCAGGGTGGTATTAATCCGTTCTCCGATGACAGTAAACATAGGCTCGTCGCTCCCAATGATGCCATTTGCGCCACAACACAGAACAAATGGCTCTCTTTGTTCGGTTACCGGTTGAATCGAAGGCCCCTTGGAACCCCTGCAAGGGCAACAAGAGCTTTCGATATTGATTTGTCACGGTCAAAAAAAAGGAGGCGGGGGTATGGGGGGCGCTTCAAGCAATGGTTGGACTGAAGGGGATTGCCTGAAGACACCCACGGCAAATGAAAAGCAAGGGCATTCACGCCGTAACCAACAGAGAGAAGCCGTCTCTTCCAGGGGAATGGAGTTGCACTGACAACTGCTGGAGCCATTGCATGAACCATTCACCGTCACCCACACCTGCCCTCACCCTCCGGTCAAACCGGACAGTGATTCACGGCTAAGGGATGCACAAGACATACCAAGCGGCTCAGGATTTACATCTACCGGCCTTCCAACCGCCCCTGTGTCCGGGCAAAGCAAGGGCTGATCCCTGCCTGGCAAGGGTGTACGCTCCATCACCTCCGTCTCTGGTGGCTTCAACTTTTTGCCTTTTCCCCCTCTCTTTCCCCTGCCCCCCCACCCCGCCCCCCTTAGAAATTTGCGAAGAAATCGAAAAATCCCCACGCCAGCGCCAGGAAAAAACCGCCCAAAGAACACCGGGCCTCTTTTTAGATTTCAATAACGCACGATTTCAGGTATATAGGAAGAAATACCCCTCGCAACAACTCGCCTGAAATCCTGATCGCAAACAGCAAATATTGCCATTGCGAACCGGCTCTTTTTATTCTTTTCCTCGACTCCCCTGCAACGACAACACCGACTCTAAATTCAAGGGGGTGCGGTCTTCTTTCATCTTCCGCACTCGTAAAACATCCCATGGTGCCATGCACCAAAGGAGAGGCCATCATGTTTGACCGGTGTCCCGGAATGGATCAGACCCTGATGTCTGTTCCCGAACTTTTTCCCTGTCCCCACTGCGGACAGGAGCTGGAAATCTGGAGAGACGAAAGAAAAGGGACCTGCGTCGGCTGTGCGCAGCAAGTCGCCCGGCCGGAAGCCCGGGATCATGCGGTTAAAATTTCGCAAAAGTCCACGGCCCCCCTTCCCGGCAACGAAATCTCCATGGCCGTCTGTGAAGCCGTGGATCCCACCGGGACGATCCTCTACTACGAACGGTATGAAGCCGTGGTCCCTCTGTCCGCCATCGAACATCACAGCAAATACAAAACGGCGTGCAAGGCTTGCAAACAGCACGGCACCAACCTCGCCTGCCCTCCCTTCAGCCCTACCTTTCTCCACTACACAGCCGGAAAAACCTTCGCTCGGGTGCTCTGCCTCCGGCTCCCCCTGGAATACTTTGACGGGGAACTTCTTCAGGACCGCTACCGTCTCTGCTTCCAAAAAGTCCGGGGCTTTCTCGTGGAAGAGCTGTCAGCGTCGCGGGAAGCCGGGTACACCATCGCCGGAGCCGGGCAGTGCATGGCGTGCGATCGCTGTGTGGCCGAGGAGGGGATTTCCGAATGCTGCAAACCCGACCAGCGGATCTTCAGCCTGGAGTCACTGGGGGTGAATCTGATGAAGCTCTCCAAGCACTGCTTCGGGATCAGCCTGGAGTGGAGCAGTGAGAGCCACACCGCCCATTTTGTCTGCGCCATGGGAGCCATCTTTTTTCATGGAGATGCTGCATAACACGCCTCGGATGAGCGGCAGGCCCTTCCGACGTAACCCGCCGACGCACCCGGCAGCACCAGAAAGAGCCCGTGCCCTCAGACTGCCGGGTATAAGGGCTTGCCCGGTCGGAAGGTGCAATGGTAGGATGACGCCTTATTATATATGACACAGACACCCCTCACCCGGACTTCAAGGGATTCCAACCATGATCAAGCGCCTCATGTTCTGTCTGACCCTGCTTCTGACCTTCTCATCCGCCCACGCCGAGCCCTGGCAGGAGACCCTGAACAAGGCAAAGGGAAAAACGGTCTACTTCAACGCCTGGGGCGGAAGCAAAGAGATCAATGATTATATCCGGTGGGCCGGGGCAAACATGAAAAAGCGCTACGGCATCCAACTGATCCATGTCAAGGTCACCGACATCTCCGATATGGTGAGCCGCATTCTGGCAGAGAAAATTTCTGGCACACACGATGGCGGCTCTGTGGACCTGATGTGGATCAACGGAGAGAACTTCAAAACCATGAAAGAGGCGGGCCTTTTGTACGGGCCCTTTACCTCGGCCCTGCCCCACGATCGCCTGGTCAACCGGGGAAATCTGCCCGTCGACGCAGACTTTACGGTCCCGGTGGACGGCCTGGAAGCCCCCTGGGGCATCGGGCAGCTCAACTTCATCTACGATGCGGACCGAATCCCGGCTCCTCCGAAAAGTGCCAAAGCCCTGCTCGCCTACGCAATGAAAAATCCGGGGCGCATCGCCTACCCCAGGCCGCCCCAATTCCACGGTTCGTCCTTTCTCAAGCAGGTTCTCATCGAGCTGGCAGAAGACAAAGCCGCCTTGTACAAGCCGGCCTCTGAGGCCGACGTCGCCCGTATCACCGCCCCCCTGTGGCGCTGGCTCGACGCCCTCCACCCCGTGGCCTGGCGCAAGGCAGGGGCCTTCCCCACGGGCAGCTCACACATGGTGCAGCTCTTAGATGATGGCGAGATCGACCTGGCCATCAGCTTCAACCCCCAGGACGCCCCCGCCAAAATCAAGAAGGGACTCCTCCCCAAAGGGGCACGGTCCCTGGTCTTTGACATCGGCGCCCTCACCAACAGCCACTTCCTGGCCATCCCCTACAACACCGACGCCAAAGAGGCCGCACAGGTGGTCATCAACTTCCTGATGTCCCCGGAAGCCCAAGCGAGAAAAGCCGACACCAACATCTGGGGCGACCCCACCGTCCTCAATATCGCCAAATTAACGCCCGACCAGCAGGCCCTCTTCACAAACATCCCCGACCTCCAGCCAGGCGTTGCCGAACCCCACCCTTCCTGGATGACCGCCATTGAAAAAGAATGGGAAAAACGCTACGGGTATTGATAACAGCAAGAGAAAAAAAACAGCCTCCGGCGGCAAGGTGGGGCCCCCTTGAAAGCTGGTTTGCGAATGCTCTACGGCTGTGGGTACTCTATGCACCTCGCGTCCGCATTCGCGTGGCCGGTGAGGGGTGGCAACGGGTGTCGCAAAGGCATGAGCTTCCGTATCAATTCACATCCTCCTTGCTCGCTCCCAGGCTCTGCCTGGGAGCGTCGGGTGCAAGGCTCTGCCTTGCCGGTATGAGAGCCGTAGCGCAGGGGTGAAGTTCAACGGTTGCGGGGTTTCAAGCATGGAGGCAGAGCCTCCGGGAAGCATTCCCAGGCGGAGCCTGGGAACGAGAGAAACGCGAAGACGGATTGTGTCTTGGGGCAAAGTGCTTCCGTATATAAATAAGAATTTCTCGGGTTCATTCATCAAGATCTATTTATCAAACCCAGCTCATACACATTGGCAAACGTTTGGCCCCGGCAGGTCCGCCGGAGGCACAATCTGAATATTTACGACATTTTTTGTATGATTAACCCAACGACAAAATACCTGCGATGCTGTCGGATAAAGCCTACTGATTTATCCGGGTAAAAACATCACTCAACCATCATGCGTTTAACCGCCGGGTTAATATCAAATAACCGGAGACTCACGCACTTGCGTTGCATGATGAACCCTTTTACACCTTGCGCAAATGCGGACGCATTTCAGCCTCAATGAACGAGCCCCGGTGCGCATTTGCAAACCCGCGTTCAAGGTGGCACACCTTGTGTTTTTTCATAACGGATTTCACTCATGCTGCGTTTTTTTCCTGTCTTTGTTTCTATTTTCTGCCTCGGCCCATTGCTATTTGGCGTGGCGGGCGTACTTGTACCTGCCCTGGGGGCCAACCCGGTCACGGGTGATCTGCACCTCAGCCTGTCCCCTCTTCGCCTGCTCCTGGCCGAACCGAGTCTTAAAAAGAGCATTTTTCTCACACTGTTCACCGGAGGGGGTGCCCCGGCGCTCTCTCTTTTCCTGACCTTTCTCGTGGTCACCTTCACCTGGAACAGCCGCTGGTGGATCTGGATCAGGCGGGTCCTTCCTCCGGTCCTCTCCCTGCCCCATGTGGCCTTTGCCATTGGATTCGCCTTTCTCATCTCTCCCAGCGGCTGGCTGATGCGGCTGGTGAGCCCCGGCCTCACCGGGTGGAGCCGCCCCCCGGACTGGCAGATCGTGCAGGACCCCTTCGGGCTGACCCTGACTCTGGCCCTGGCGTTGAAAGAGACCCCCTTTCTCATCCTCATGTGCATGGCGGCCCTCTCCCAGATCGATGTGAATCGCCAGCTCCTTCTGGGACGCAGCTTTGGCTACCCGCCCCACCGGGTCTGGTGGAAGCTCCTTATCCCCCAGCTCTACCCCTTGATCCGCCTTCCCCTTTTTGCCGCCATGGCCTACAGCCTCTCGGTGGTGGATATGGCCATCCTCTTAGGCCCCAACAGACCCCCCACCCTCGCGGTTCAGGTCTTTCACTGGTTTCAGGAGCCGGAGCTCTCCCTGATGCCTCGGGCGGCGGCAGGAGCCCTTCTCCTTTTGGGCCTGACCCTGATGCTCATGGGGCTCTGGGTCGCGGCCGAGCGTCTCCTCGGTCTTTGCCTGCGCAACAACCACCTCAACGGAAAACGAGGGCGAGAAAGCCATTTTTTTAAAGGCCTCGCCCGCCTCTCGGTCCCCACGGGATTTGCCGTGACCCTTTTGGTCTTTGCCGCCCTGCTCCTCTGGAGTGTCACGGCCAGGTGGCGATTCCCGGAGGCCTTCCCCTCCCGCATGACCTGGGTCCATTGGTCAACCGAACTCCCCTATGCCTTCCGGCCCATGGGCTTCTCCATTGTCGTGGCGGGCATCGTCAGCACCCTGGCCTCCTTTCTTGTCATCGGCAGCCTGGAGGCCCAAAGCCACACCCGCAGGCACTGGCCCCTCGGGCTCATCGCCCTGCCCATTTTGCTGCCCCAACTTCCCATGGTCTTCGGGATCCAGGTGGCGGCCCTTAAAGCAGGCTTGACCGGAACCCTGCTCCTCGTGGTGTGGGGACATCTTCTTTTTGTCTTCCCCTATGTCTGGTTCTGCCTCCACGCCAACTACCTGGCCTTTGATCAGCGATATATCACGGCGGGCCTCGCCATGGGCCGCTCGCCCCTGGCCTGCTTCTTCACCATTAAGATGCCTATGCTGCTGCGACCGGTTCTCTTCTCCTGGGCCGTGGGATTTTCCGTCTCCATCGCCCAGTTTCTTCCGACCCTCATGCTCGGAGGAGGCCGCATCCCCACCCTCACCACCGAAGCCGTGGCCATTGGAAACGGCGGGGACCGACGGCTTTCCGCCATCTACGCCCTGATGCAACTCACCCTGCCTGCCCTGGCCTATGCTGCGGCGCTCATCATCCCACGACTGAAACGAGGTACCCCATGACCCGCGCACTCGCCGTCTCCCATCTCTCCATCCAAAACGGCACCCACACCCTCTGCCAGGACATGAGCTTCACCGTGGCCCCCCGGGAGGTGGTCACTCTCATGGGCCCCTCGGGCAGCGGAAAATCAACCCTCTTAAGCTGGATCTCAGGCGCGCTGCCCTTCGCCTTCACGGCCTCTGGCACCCTG
>NZ_JAQYWB010000072.1 GCF_030145185.1 Desulfoluna sp.
GAGCCTCCGGAAAGCATTACCAGGCGGAGCCTGGGAACGAGAATAAAGCGAGAAAATGACGGTGGATGGGAGTAGGAAGAGCGAAACGGGGGAACGAGAGAATGGCGGAGCTTGAAAACTTGAGAAGAACCTCTAATGTTGTCTATTTGGAGCGCTGCATGCTGCCCTGTTCGTGTTTTTCGTATGGTTCGTAGGGTAGTTAAATGGCCCTTTGCTTGCGAACCGGTCCATTGGCACAAACCAAAAGTGGAGGTGTCATGGAAGAAGGGGGGCACCTGCACTTCTGACAAATGGAAAGCCTTTGCCAAAAGTGCAGGTTTGATCGCTATTTAATCTCAGAGGATTACTTCAATAATGAGGACCTCGCCCCGTTTTTTAAAATTCGAACCGAACCTTGCCGGAGACACTGTGGGCCTGAAAATCTTCACGACCGCTGTAATCGTAGCCCAGGCGCAAGCAGACATCTTGTGACTCAAGGCTGGCAAGGGTCAGCGCCGCACCGAACTGCCAGCTGGTTTCTGCCGGTTCGACACCGCAGGCGGTAAACGAATGGCTGCCGCCCACAAAATTGGCGGTGCTGATCACTCGGTCATTTTCGACATCGTAATAGACCATCCCTTTGACTTCAGGCGTGACCGCCCCCCAGCTTGGACGAAACTCTTTTTGAACTGAAACTCCGGTCCCGATGTTAAAGAGGGTATGGTCTTGTGACTGGACATGCAGCGCAAGGTCTCCCCCGCTTTCGGTGTAAGCATCATCCTTTTTCCAGGCATATTCCATGGACAGAAGGGGGGTGAGCTGCCAGTCCGTTACGAAAAGTTTCATCCCGGATTCGACCTTAAGGTTCAGGCTGCGGCTGTCGTAATCCGCCTCAATCCCCTGGCCCCCGACATAACGAACACTGTCAACATTACCGGTTCCAGCAGTGAGAACCCCCTCGCCGAACCACTGTCCCCCATCATAATTGCCGTAGAGGCTGAACAGATTGTCGTTCATATCATAGGTGGCGCTGTGGTCATCGACATCAGCATCCGTTTTACCCTGGGTATAGGCGACGCCAAGAACCACCGCGCCAAAGTCATGGTCAAAGCCCAGACTGAGGCCCATGGTGTCGGCGTCAAAACCGCTGACGCCGTTACGGTACCCCTGGTCGGCATCGGTATGAGCCAAGCTGTACCACAGCCCCTTGCCGCCGATGATCGCATCACCGCTGTTTAGTCCCTGCATGGCCCCAAGGCGCTTACCGATATTCTGGTATGAGGTCACCACCGCCTGCGCCATGCCGGTCTGTGAGACACCGCTGACGTTGGGACTCCACGCCTCGGGGCTGCTGGTAAAAGTGGAGCGCCCGTCCGCAAAGGCCGCTTTAAATGCCTCCGTGCCATTAACCGATAATCCAGCCTGCTGCGGACTGAGAAAACTGACGTTTACGATCAGCTGGTTATCATCTGAGGCATCATCCCATGTCAGCCCCAGCAATGGCGAGGCCTCGCCGCTCGATGTAAGCGTCAGCTGGTCACGCGTCCAGGAGCCATTGCTGGCTTTTAAAAGGGCATACCGGGCGCTGTCGCCCACCTGAGTCAACCCCAGATTACCGGTGGGAATAACACGGAAGGTTGACCCGCCCGCTAGGTCTGCGGTGTCCGCCTGAAAGTAAAAACTGTCCCCAACGCCACCCGTGTAGCCAAAGGTGTTGTCCTCTCCCAAGCTCGCCTGCAGGACCCCTGTACCCCGGTTACTCAATGTGGACACGTTCAAGCGCCCGGCCAGCAACCCGCTGTTGGTGACCCCCAGCGTTCCAATATCGCTGTACACCGCCCAATCAGCCATAATGGAAGAGGTGGCATCGACATCAAGGGTCACCTTAGAGCTGTCGACGTCGCAATCCAAAAACCAATATTCGGTCTCTTTATCTGAACTCGCGATTGAGATGGCCTTGCCGTGATACACCCCGTAAGAGAGGGCCTTGCCCGACCTGGCAGAGGCTTCGGCACGAATGGTGGAACCCTGGGCCAGGGAGATGCTGGCATCCACCGCGACGACATCAATACCGGCGCTGAAGGCCAATACATCTGCGCTGGCCGTGGAGTCGATAGAGGCGTTCCCGGTCAACGAAATGTCCGAACGCACGCCCGCCACATGAACCCCGCCGCTGTAGGCAGAGGAGCCCGCCCCAGCAGCGGTCGTAACGGACGTAATGGATGATCCGTCAGACAAAGACACCGTCGATTGAGCGCTGGCCGATTGTTCCTTGATATCGGTATAGATCCCAACGCTAAAAGCAAATTCGCTACCATCACTGAAGTGTGACAGGGTGTCTATGGAGGAGCCCTCTGTTAAACGGATCGTTGACCTTACGTTGTCGGCCGTCTCGTCCAGCAGAAGGTAAATTCCCTGACTGTAGCCGTTCGCCCCGTCACTTTTTACAGCCACGGAGGATCCTTTACCCAAAGAGATCTGTGACTGTTGAACAACGCCAGCCTCACTCGAAATTCCACCCGTATAAACATGCGCTCCCGAGGCATCCACATCAATGGAGGAGCCCTCGGACAAGGCAATCGTCGCCTGCCGTCCCAACCCCATGATACCGTAACTGTATGCCTTGGAATCCTCACCGCCTGCCGTGGCACTTGTTTTCAGTTTCGAGCCGCCGGATAAGGATAAATCGAAGTCATCGATGACACCATAAGGGCCAAAGCCAAGGCCCAGTTGAACGGCGTTACTCATAGTCATCGCTTCATGTTCTTTAGAGGCAGCGGTGGCCTCTATCAATGAGCCGTTCTCGAGGGTCAGGTTCACACGGCTTGAGTTCAAGACGCCAAAGCCCGTCGAAAAGCTCGCGCACCTCTGACCCGGGTGATTCAACGGCGCATCGATCCTTTCGCTTTCCATACGGGATAGAATACGGGAGGCCCCATCCAGAGCCACAGTCACCTCCCCTTTGGACGATATTTCAAGCCCTTGTACCCAAGCAATGGAATCTTGACCAAGGGCGCACGCGGAAGACGCCTCAATAGAGGACGCCTCATCCAGCGACACCGATACCGGCTTGGAGGAATTCGCCTGCAACAACGAAACACCGGTGCCCTGTCTCAACAGGTCCTGTAATTCGACCTTAATTTTTGACTGCCCCGAAAGCTGTACATGCTGGGCAAAATCGCCCTGCATGTGGACACCCTTCGGAGACAGTTCATCCGTAACCGTTCGCGCTATCACATGAATCTGTGACCCCGTCTCCAAGGTAACGCTGGCAGCATCCACCTCAAGATTCTTGAACATCACGCCGGTGGTGTAGGGGGCTTCCTTGCTCCAAACAGCGTCAATCGACTCTCCGTTCGACAGGACCAAAGGGTTACCGAACCCGGAATAGATCGCCGGATGGGAGGGATCGGGATTGGCACCGTAATAAACCGCCGGCGCAGCAAACGCCGTCACGCTGCCAGAGACCCACAAACACCCGAGCAATACGACGTTGAAACCATGATATTTCGTAAACCATCCCAATGTTATCTCTCCATTTCATCCCTGTTACTTTTGTTTTAACAAAATCTCATTCCCGACACTTCAAATATGAAACGCCTTATTCTATTTTTATCTATAATTTATATTGTGTTACCCCTCTCTGCGCCGGTAACGCATGCGGCCAGGAACGCATCGAGGATGCATAAATCCCATCCGTAGATATAAATAGTTTAGATCTAATCACTGTTTTTATTTCTATATCTCAACGAAAATTAGTGCATAAGGGATACGCCATATTTGTCTTATTATCAATGAGCGATGAAAAGCAGTAAGGACCGGCGCAAAATAAAACAGGCAAAAAGCGATGCCTTCTCTGGTCAAAGTTCATCAAAAATAAGCCCCCCGCGGCAAGGTGGCACCACCTTGAAAGCGGGTTTACGAATGCGCACCAGGAGTCGTCACTCCGGGTTGAAATGCGTCCGCTTTCACGTGAAGGACGAGGAAACGCAGAGTGCTTCGCCAGCGCATGAGCTGCAAGTGCCAAGAATCCTGATCAGTCATTGAATTGAACCGGAATGGCTCCGGCTGCAAGGGTGGCGAAACTACTTAGCCCGGATTTTTTATGAAAAATATTGAGACGGGGCCGGCGGTTTGCGTGACGTTGAACGGTGCGGGAGCCGCACCCTACGGGCTGAAACGTTTTTGCGAAGCTTTTTTCAAAAAGAGACCCTCCGGTGACAGGATGAAGCTGAATAGTTACAGTAAAATGTAATTCACGGTTTTCTGCTAAATTTTTCACCCTTCAGGCTGATGTCTTTTACGTACAACAGGAACGGCAGAGGCAATAATAGTACTTAGATACTTACCAACCGTAAAAAAGAATAATGAGAATATCTCATAATATCGATTATTTCTCTATGAAAATGCAATTTGCACAAAATTATTAAGCTATATTATTAGCTTAATTTGTTGCAAATAAGTCAAGCGGTGTGTTAATCAAACTAGTAGCTAATCGAATTAGAATTTTCCTATTTTGAAAAAAAGCGGGGGGGGGAAGAAACAATGAAGTCTATTCGTTCAAAACTAGTTCTGTTTTCAATCACACTTATTTTGATCTCAGTCTTGCCTTGTGTCATTTATGTTGACCAACTGATTAACAGTTCAATGCAGTCTTTATACCAGAGAAATGTCAGTCAACAAGTTGATACAATTGAACATTTACTAGAGGTTCTTTATGATGAGTTAGATCAAAATATAGGTATGTTTGCATCCCACCATTTGATAAAAGAATCCGATGAGACCATTACAAATTATATTCAGGACGACGGCGACGTCATGACCCCTTCCCGTAATGGGGGGATAGAGCAGGCTATTTATAAAGAATTCAGCAATTATGCAGAAAGCCATCCGGGCACCCTTTATGTATATATGGGGACCCAAGAGGGTGGTTATGTTCAATGGCCGGAGACCAAGACGTTGCCCAAGTACGATCCAAGACAGCGCCCTTGGTACCAAAAGGCCATAGCCAATTCGGGCCATATCATCCGCACCGCACCCTATGCTGACAGTGTGAACGGTACCACCATAGTGAGCAACGCCTTGGCCTTTACCGACAACCAAGGCAAAACACTTGGGGTTATGGCGATTGACATGTCATCGGATAAACTTGTCGAAATTATGAACGGCATTGAGATCGGTCGCACCGGCTATGCGATGATGCTCCATAAATCAGGTCTTGTTTTGGCGGATCCCCATTCCCCAGAAAACAACCTGAAATATGTTAATGACCTTGGTATTGAAAACTTGAGCAAGGTGACTGAGACCGATACAACCAGTTTTAATACAACAATTGATGGTGTCGCTTACCATGGAAACTCTTTCAAATGTGGCAAAACAGATTGGATTCTCGTTGCGTTTATCCAAGAGAAGGAGCTTGGAGAGGCGGCTCATACAATTCGAAACATGGTGATGCGGATTACTGCTTTGATTCTTATTATCATTACGATTATCACTTATTATCTTTCGACCCGATTCGTCCAGCCGATCAACGTCATGGTCACCGGACTGAAAGATATTGCCGAGGGTGAGGGGGACTTGACGATGCGCCTTACGGCAAAAACAAAAGATGAAATCGGGGAAATGGTCTCATGGATTAATATTTTCATTGAAAAACTTCGAACTATTGTTTTAGACATTGGCCAAAACAGTCGTAACGTAACAACTTTTTCCAGTGAATTTACAGGTATTGCGGACCAGCTGTTAACGGGCTCTAACAATACCGTCGAGCAGGCCAAGAGCGTCTCCTCGTCTACCGAAGAGATGAGTACCAGTCTTCAAAACGTTGCGGCTGCCATGGAGGAGTCGTCCACTAACACATCCCTGGTTGCCACCGCAGCCGAAGAAATGAGCGCCACCATCAACGAAATCTCTGAAAATGCCGAACGAGCTCGAACGATAGCTCACGAGGCCGTTTCCCAAGCTGAAACGGCTTCAACGGAAATGACTGAATTCAATGAAATGGCTTTATCTATAGGCAAAGTAACCGAAACCATTTCAGAAATTTCGCAACAAACAAACCTTTTAGCTCTTAACGCAACCATTGAGGCAGCACGGGCCGGTGACGCAGGCAAAGGATTTTCCGTTGTTGCAAATGAGATCAAGGCATTGGCAATGCAAACAGCCGAAGCAACATTATCCATTAAAAAACAGATTGATGGCGTGCAAGCCTCCTCATCCGGTACCGTAGAAAAAATTCAAGCAATTTCAGGTGTCATCAAAAAAGTGGATACAATTGTTTATTCCATTGCGGCATCAGTCGAGGAACAAACGGCTGCAACGAAAGAAATTGCAGATAAAATTAATCAGGTTGCCATAGGTATTCAAGACGTTAATGTAAACGTAAATCATTGCTCTGCCGCCTCGGATGATATTACCAAGGATATCCTTCAGGTAAATACAGAAGCCGTTGATATTGCCAAGGCCAGTACCCATGTCTCAGAATGTGCATCTCATCTTAAAGAGATGGCCTCGATTTTAAATAAAATCATTTGCAGATTCAAAGTGTGATACTTTCCGGCTCAAAAGGCTCTTTAGCGCTCACATTAAGGAGACCCTTTTCAGGTTCCTTTCCATTTCGAATGGATATCTTCCGGGAGAGCAAAAAAACGTTGTACCGCAGGAGATCCGATCAGACCGGCGATATCCGTCAGGGTGATGCATAAACGATAGCAACCAAAGACGTCAGTGCCCCACAGCAGCCAATGCTGCGGGGCACTGCATACCGAAGGGCGAGAAAACCTAAAATTATATATCCTTTTGCGTTACGGTTTTCATGAAATGTCCTGGCTGAGGCCCTTACTTCACCTTGGCGACGTATACGCCATTCTCCGCGGTGTTGCCCTGAATGGGATTGTCAAACTCAACGACATGTCCCTCCACCTCATCAAACACTCGGGATAAAAGATCCAAAAATCCCTGTTCAGGGGCATCGTTGGACCACAAGGCAAAGACGCCACCTGGCTTGAGGAATGCGCGAAGGCGTGTCAGCCCCTCCTCCGAATAAAAATCTGCGTGGGAAGGATTTAGCAGAGCCTCCGGGGTGTGATCGATATCAAGAAGAATGGCATCAAACAAGTGCCCGGGCTCATCGGGGTCAAAGCCAGTCCCCCGCGCGAGCGCAAAGAAATCCTCATGGTAATAGTGGCATCGCGCATCGCCTGTGAGGAGGGCGCCGTTGGGAACCAGGTCCCGTTGATGCCAGTCAATCACCGGTGCCAGCGCCTCAACCACAATCATGCGAGCGACCTGGGTATATTTCATCGCGGCCGCTGCGGTGTAGCCCAGCCCCAAGCCCCCCACCACAATATCTAACTGTTCGCCTTCCAGCCCTGCCAACCCGAGGTCTGTCAGCGCCACTTCGGCTTCATGAAACAGAGAGGACATGAGGAAGTCTTCATTGAGTTTCACCTCGAACACAATGCGTCCGCCCATTTCCAGCGCACGGCGCCGCCGCAGAATTAATTCGCCAAGATCCGTCTGCTGGTAATCCAATTCTTCGAAGTTCACGCTCATATTTTCATCCTTATTTTTCGGTTAGCCCGGATATTTCATGAGAAAACAATCAGGACTTAGGAATAATTCGTAATTACAGTTCTTTGGAGTAATATTGTAAGTCGTTTCAAAAATGCAAAATGTAATCCACGGTATTCTGTTTGATTTTCTCACCCTTCGGGCGAGCCGGGATAGGGCCGGAGCAAAAATCAAACATACAAAAAGCGATGCCTCCGTCGGCAAGGTGAGCCACCTTGAAAGCGGGTTGCCGCCTTAGAGGGAGTTCGCCTCCTGCCCCTTTGGTTTCTCTTTAGGAGGTGTCGCGGGGAAGTCGCATTATAGAGAGGAAACAAGAAATAAGAAAGGGTCTCGTCTTGACACGGAACATTCTGTGAACACCCATCCTGAATTTATGCCATAACCGGCTTGTGTCACATCCGGAAAAAGCAGGACCTAGGGTTCGTCCTCTTTTCGCCCCTTACCTGAGGAACCCCCTCAAACCGCGAACCAATAAAAAGACCCGGCATCCCGAACCAAGAGCGCCACTTCCTTTGCGAAAACGCATAACTCGACGTGACAAAGGGCGAGCATATAAGGGATGAACACACCTATTTTAATGGCCATTCCACACAAAAAAAGGGGCTGCGCCAGATATCAAGGCACAGCCCCGCGTTCAAGGGGGACTCTCTTTTCAAACCCGCTCTCAAGGGAGCCTCACCTTGCCGTCGGCACCTTTGTCTCCCGGAAGAAATTTTCAGACCTTAACCGACGCACCACCTCCACCGTTGGAGAGCTGCGATCCATGGTGTAGAGGTGAAGTCCGGGAGCCCCTCCATTAAGAAGGCCCCGGCACTGATCGGTAGCAAAGTCCATTCCCATGGACAAAACGGCCTGTTTATCGTCGGGGTCCACCTCGGTCATGAGGGCTTCAAGCTCCGGTGTGATGGTGGAGCCGCAGACTTTGGCGAGGATCCGGGCCATCTTCACGCTGTAAACGGGCATGATGCCGGGGATGATGGGGACGGTGACGCCGGCAAACCGGCATCGCTCGACATAATCGAAGTAGAACCGGTTGTCGTAAAAAGTCTGGGCCACCACGTACTCGGCCCCGTTGTCCACCTTGGCCTTGAGATATTCGATGTCTTTTTCCAGGCTTTCAGCCTCCTGATGGCCTTCGGGGTATCCGGCGCAACCCAAGGTGAAGTCGTACCGTTTTTTAATAAAGGCGATCAGGTCAGAGGCGTAAGAAAAGCTGTCGGGATGGGGGGCAAACCCCTCCTGCTGCGGCTGGTCGCCACGGATAACAAAGATTGTTTTGATGCCCATATCCCGGTACCGGTCGAGGACCTCGATGATCTCCTCAGGCGCCATGCCGTACCCGGCGAGGTAGGCCACGGTGGGGATGGATTTGTCCATCATGGTTTTAACGGCCTGGTACGAGCCGTCCCGATTGGAGCCACCCGCCCCGAAGGTGACGGACATGTAGTCGGGATCCATCTCGAAAAGCTCATCGACGATGGTTCCGAAACCCGCCTCAGCCTTCTCGTTTCTCGGCGGAAAGAACTCCATGGAAAGAACGGGAGATTTGCTGTCGTAAAGTCGGGTCACACGCATGGCCGTCACTCCTAACCTGGATATTTCATAAAAAAAAGATCACCCTAAAGCAATGAACAATTATTGCAATGGTTTATTGCGTAAAATTCAGTTATTTCAAAAATACAAAATGTAATTCACGGTTATCTATTCGCTTTTCTCACCCTTCGGGCGAGCCGGGTGCACTCATCTGCTGCGTTATCAGAGCTTTGAGGTAAACCACTACATCTGCAGCTCTGATGCCTTGCAGATAAGCGCACCCGACTCGTGAAATATCCGGGCTAAGGGACTTTGATAATCGGGAAAAAGCCTCCAGCGGCGAGATGAGCCACCTTGGAAGCAGTGTTTCAGTTTGTGATAAGAGATTTACTATAACTTTTCAAGAGGAGAATTACTTTTCCCGCAAACAGTCCGCTTTTATTTAAAGGCAAGGTGCCATTATGGATCAGGGCATGGGCGTCATATGCCGGTCCGAGCCCCTTCGGTGATAATGGCGCGGAAACTCCAGCACGGCGGCCCCCTGACACCAATCATGTTTAAACTGATCCACGGGAAGGGTAAACCGAGACTTCATTCCGGTGGCCCGAACCTGTTCCACCCACTCCCAGGCATCGCTGGAAGAGAGCCCGCCCTCCACCAGGGATTCGTAGAGTAACACATACTCATGGCGAAGATTGGTCGCAAACGTGAGGGGATCATCCGACCCGATGCAAAGAGCCACCGATTGCCCCTCACTCTGATGCATGGGCGACTTCAACCGCCAGAACGGATGGTGCTTTAAATCTGTCAGATTGCCGATCAGAAGATTCGAGGTGGGGTTGACCTCAACCACGATTCCAATGCCGGCGACCCTTTCTCTAATGTGTTTTTGAAGCTGTTGCATGGGTTCGATTTCATTCTCCACATGCACCCACTCAGTTTTATGACCCCGTTCAAAACATGCTTTACAGGTTAGATAATGGAGCAGAAATTCAAGCCTTTTTTCCAGGCTTTTCTTGGGAATCCTAAGTTTCCGGCATTGGGGATACCCCACGTTTTTAAGGTTCCCTTCGTCATGGAGGTCATTGAGCAGATGCTCCAGCTCGTACGGGGTCTTTGGGGTCATAAAAACAGTATCGGACAGCCGCGAAATCTCCCGTTCCAGAAACGATCGACGGGCCGGCGAGCACTCCACCAGACCGGTGCTGTAACGCCCCCACTCCCACACCAGATCAAAGAGGCGATCTTCACGCGTCATGGCAACCCGGTGTTTCTTCCCGGCCCAGACCGCCGGGTCCATGCCCAGCGCCATGGCATGGCCAAGACGATCTCCAGGCCCCAGGTTAAAATAACGAATGGTCTCCTCCACTCGCCTGAGCCCGCCCAGCAGGTGAATAAAGTCCTCCCCCGTGTGAATGGTGGTTCTCAACGGGGGCACATGCCTCCCGAATTTTGCCTGAAGGTGCATGGAGGCGTCGATCCCGGCATCCCGAATATATCTGAAAATTGGAACGAACACCCAGGAGGGGACGCCCAGCTCATCGGTGCAGATATCAAGCCCCCGGATCAATTGGAGGGACAGGGGGAATCGAAAAAGGGTTTTAGCAAGCACCCGTCCGTTCATTCTCTGCATGGTATAAAACCGCGCAAACCGATTCACCCACTTCTTGTTCGAGGGTCTTGGATCAGCATTTGAATTTTCCCAACGGGGCAGCCCCAGCCCTTTCTGAGTATTTTCCCCCCGATTTTTTGTAAAATGAATCACCAGTCCAAATTCGATCTCTGGTTTTTCAAGAGACAGTGACTCTTTAAACAGCGGATCACCCATCACCTGCATGTCGCGGAGGCTGCCGGAAAAAGGCAGCCCATGGATGGCATACACACACTCATCGAGTAAATGAAGGGTTTCGGAGACCGACCCTTTGGGAGCCGCCCGCACTTCCAGAGATCGAAGCCCTTTACCATAGCCGCAGGTGCGTGCGGCACTGCGAATCAGCAACTCCGCAGGGGCCAGACGACGCCCATGTTTGCCGCGATCATAATGCCTGACAAACCACAACAGCCCAGGGGTCATCGGGCGCTGCACCACATGCCGGTAATAGATGCAACGAAGCCGGAGAACCTGCCAGAACAATCCCGACAAGAGGGTATCTTTGCTGCGCTTGTCCAAATACGAGATCCCCATCCTGACGAACTGAATTTCTGGTGAAGGATGCTGGTTCGGGCTGTAATTCATAAATTTGGCAATGGGGTCGGACAAAAAGATAAAATCAGGGTTTCGATGAAGCTCAGGGGGCCTGCCAAACCAGCTTAACTGCCTGTAAAGAAAAAGAAGGTAGGCCGTAGTCACGTTACTTTTCTCATTCCGGCCGGATAACACGTCGTGAAACACAAGCTCAATGGTTGTCCGCGCACGCGTTCCGAAATCCCGAAACACCGACGGAAAAAAAGAGTGCTCAAGCCAGGAAAAAAAGTCCGGGAAATCAGGCCCGTCACAATAAAAAAAACGTGCGAGTATCGTACGGACCAATGCCGCTTTCAAGAGCCAGAAGCCCATGTCAGCGCCCTCACGAAACTCTGCGCCGGGGCTTTTAAAATCGCCTTTCTCGAAGCCGTATTCTGCGAGCCCATTTAACGTCATCACCCAGAATTCCGGAAACTCCATGGCCGCCCCAAGATGCAGGTGAGGTTCCACAAAGCCTTTGTCTCGCAGATCGGTAAAAATCTGGGGTGAAATATAATCGACATTAAAGGGGGCCTGGCCCGGGCTGTCCAGCGCCCCCAGGAGCATGTCCATGGGAAAGGCAAAAGAGAACCATCGAAGGGTGTTGTTCTTTTTTCGGGCGGAGAGGGTATGGTAATTGGGAGAAATCAACGCCAGGCTCTTTGTAAACCGAGGGACCGCCGTATCCCCGGAGGCTTCCAGAAACTCACCGGCAATCCGCCGAAGATAGGCATGCATCCCCTGCTGCTGAACGTCCCCAAACCAGAACTGATCGCGAATGGCCAGCACCATATCCACTGAGACATCCGGTATCATGCTCAAGATATGCCGTTCTGCGTCACGCCAGAGTCTCTGGTTCTTCTTGCATCTCATGCTCGCATCAAAATTGATCACCGAATTTTTAAACGAGCAGACCGATGCCAGAGGAAAGGCCAGAGTTTCCGATAGCAGATAATCCACGACAATGCCGGGAGTAAACTTGATTTCATTGGAGATACTCATAAGATTCATCCATGAAAGAAATGACAGCGTCCAGGCCCATTACCCCGGGCTGCCCGACCCTGCATTATTTTTATTGTGCATAACGCAGCTGTTTTGGGCCATTTTTTTTGCCTCTGACAATCTCTGAATATGCTGAAAACAAGGCGAAAAGGCTTTGATGGGATGCTCATTGATGAGCGTCGGTTCCTCCGTATGGATCGGGTCAAACAGCATCGTGATGTAACTTAACTGGCAATGATCATAAAACTTGACGGCGGATTGCGTTCTCAGCTGCCGGACGGCGTGGGTGATGTCGTCAGAAAAAAAGACAGACTTCAGCTCGGGGACAGGTATCAGGTAGTCATGAATGAAGATGTCCCAATCCTTAAAATTCCCGCCGGATTCCGGCGACATGATGCAGATCACCCTGGCCAGCCAGGATCGGATCAGGGTCTCCCGTCGCCCGAGGATGGTCTCACAAAATGAAATTTCC
Source organism: Desulfoluna sp. (assembly GCF_030145185.1). Classification (GTDB taxonomy): domain Bacteria; phylum Desulfobacterota; class Desulfobacteria; order Desulfobacterales; family Desulfolunaceae; genus Desulfoluna. The sequence continues at coordinate 12,783 of NZ_JAQYWB010000072.1, forward strand.
CCGTTATTAACAATTAAAGACCGCAGCTCATCAATGATCTTTGCGTGAAAATCCTTTTCGACAAAAGCCTCTGAACCGCTTTTTGACAGGTCCGGTAAAAAAGCGAGGACCTCTCGTTCGATCATCTTATCAAAGGTGCGAATCACATCATCCACGGCGAAGTCCCCCCGGGGTGTCTTTTGAGGCCCGGTGTTCTTGTCGAATTCATCGATCAACGCCTTGATGGATGCGTTCAATTCCTTGCCAAAAACGTCCACCGGATCATTCGGAGTCTCGCCGCATGCTGAACAGTGGGCATGAACAGCAGATCTCATCTGCTCCTGCACCTCACGATAAATCAGCAGCTTGCTCTCCCTGCCTGAAAAAATACGGGACCCGATACGTATCCAGAAATATTTCAGCATGCGCTCGAACTGACCCGATTTACACCCTCGCTTATCCGCATGCACCTGGTTGTCTTCCATCCATTTCCAGACCTCGGCCCATGTGCGACTGAAAATATCGTGTCCCCACAGACTGCGCAGCAGAGGCAAGGGCCATTCAATTTTCAACTCATCATCGTCGACGGTGGGCCAGAGACAATAGGCCCACTCCGGCGGTTCCAGTTTTTTCATCAGGCTTTTCCCGACAATCCCGCTGGGTTCGGAGAGAATCAAATGATCGTGCAAAAACATCAGCGATGCCGCCGTTCGGGTAGCAAGGGGGATGGGAGGGGAGCTTTCACGGAGCGCACAGGCGGGGATTTTCACCTTAATCGTCCAATCCTTGGGCTGACCGATGGCCACCTGCCCCAGATGCGACCGGTTCACAAAGTGAATCCTGGGTCCCGTGGAATTTTCAATCATTAGATTATCGGTCACAAGCTGAATGGCCCCATAACAATCTTCCTTTGCCGTTTTCATTAGCTCATCACAGAGCTCTTTGGACAGACACTCCCCATCATTGGAACTCTGCACAAAGAGTTCCTTGGCGAAATCCCGCGCAAACTCTACATCGGCTTCCGGACCACACCCCCACCCCCCCGCCTGACACACGTTGTCCCGCAAAAAACGCCAGAGATCATGGACATGGCGATGATTCATTTCAAACAGACTCGGCCCGGTGTAGACCATCTTCCGGAGCGTTTTACTCTCCGACGCCGACGAGGCCTGCGTCCTACAATTTACCGCGACCTCCTCCTTTTCATCAAAGACAAGGTTCCTCACCTCAATATTAAAAAAATCGTGAATATTATTGATATTATGCCCGGCCACAAAGTGATCGCTCGTATTAGAGCCCCCACAGGGGATCGTATTGATATGCACCTTTATGTCCTTCAGCATCTTCCCGATCGTCATCGTCGGGTCACTGCATTCAGGGTGTGAGTTAAACCCGAACACCTCCTCCCAGTTCATGGGCTCCAATTCAACAATGTGAGACTTGGGGAACAATTTGCGCATGGCATTGGATGAATTTTCGTGGGCCATGCGGTTGACGATGGGAATACTTGGGCTGGTGACCTCCTGCCGGACCTCGGTCGACCGGTCGTTCACATACAACAGTTGCTCTTTCGCGTATAAATTAAAGACATTTTGAGCGATTTTAAAATCCCCGGACACGATGGTAAAAAGTTGGGGAACGGAGATCAAACGGATTAACTTGATCAACTTAATGCTGATGCTGGGGTTCAGGTCAAAATCATCCAGGGGAAGAACAAACAAAAACTCTTTGTCCGCAAAAGCTCCAAAGTAATTCTCATTCAAATCCTTAAAATTTTTTATCATCCATTCATTAAATCGCAGGCGGCACCGTTCCGTTTCAACCACATCCACGGTATAGGTATCCGGATCCATGGAGCCGGAATGCTCATCCAGATTTCCGTGCCAGGCCTTGATCACATCCCGTTGCAGTTTTTCGAACTCCATGATCGTATCCGGCGATCGGTAGCTGTGGTACAGATGGGTAAAATTACGCTCCCCGCCCTTTTTTTCGCCCTGATCCCGATCAAATCGATCGATGACCTCTTCCACTCGGGCCAGGATGGAAGCAATCATATAATTGGGTGTCGGCAAGGACTCCATTTCAATGGGACGAAGCCAGATAACCCGTTTTTCCAATGTCTCGATGGTAGCTTTAAAATTAGGTTTCCACTGGCCCTCTTCTATCTTATACGGGTCGCTGCTGACCTGCTTGATCAGCGAATAAAGGACCGATGTCTTTCCACTCCCCCTTCCCCCCGAGAGAAAGGACATCCGATTGTAATTGTTCTCCATGAGCCCAAAGGTCTGAGCTGAGCGGGGCATAACGTTTTGCGATTTTTGAGGTCGATCCCCCCGATCCAGTTCGGCAACGGCCCGCCCGATCAACAGCACCAGCCGCTTGAAGGCCTCTTTCTGACTTTCCGATAACCTTTCATACTCGTACGGCTGGGCTTCAGGTCTTAACCCATATCCCTTGGTATCAATCATCATCCGACTCCCTGTGGATCGTTGGTGGAAAGACGACGTCCCGAAATATTCGTGTGAAGGGTGAGTGTCTCAAGCGCATGCACAGCCCGTATTTCCCTGCATCGTTACGGATTGACATGAGCCGGAATAACGCCGCGGCAAGGCGATCCCCCCGGGCAGGCAGATGGCCGCTGCGTTTTGAGCACAGCGGTGCATTAGCCCGAATATTTCATGAAAAAGCAATCAGGACTAAGGAATAATTCGTAATGATAGTTCTTTGCGGTAATATTTTCAGTCGTTTCAAAAATGCAAAATGTAATCCACGGTATTCTGTTTGATTTTCTCACCCTTCGTGAAATATCCGGGTTAGTTATCTGCGTAAGCCCAAACACTGTGAATGAATTTTCTCGAAAAAAGTGCAGGTTCGAAGAAGAAAGAGGAAAGAATATCGATCATATCAACGGAGAAGCCCCGTTGCTGCGTCGCTATATATAAATCTTAGTGTAATTATAGTAAGATACCCTTCAAGCTGCTACTATCCCACAGTTGGATTTATATGTCCAGACCCCACTGGCTTCGCATTTTTGACACCACGCAAGCGCCCCATAGCCGATCACCTCTTAAAAATTAAGGTGTCGATAAAATTGGGATCTAAAAACACCGGGAGCCCCCCCCTTTCCACAAAGCCGCTCTTGCTTGCCATTTCCCCCCTCCTGCGGTACATCTCTTTGCATGGAAAAACCGCTTCACATTCGCGATCTACTGGACATTCTCCACTTCCTCTCCCAGGATGAAGAACGAGGGGCGACGGCTGGCCATGCCCAGGTGGATGAAGAGAATCGACGCTGCCTGGAATCGCTGGCCAAGACAGATAACCGAAGCCGCCTGGACGGCTGGCTTGAGACGCGCAGGCAGTCTGCGGCCGACGCCCGGCTTCCGGGGGATCTGTTCCGATCGGCCTCCGCGCTGTTAACCGTTGTGCTGATCCTTTGTGCGGTGACAGCCGGGTATGGCGGGGTCTTCTCGTTTCTGGCCTACACAGGCACCGAGCCAGTGAACGTACTGGTCTTTTTTGTCCTGTTCGTCCTGATTCAGGGTTTTCTGGCACTGGGCAGCGCCCTGCCCCTGCTGTTTCGGATCAAGGCCCCTTCGAGCCTCAGCCCCTTTGGGGTGATGGTGGGGCACCTGCTGACACGGGGTCTTGAAAAAGGACTGAAAACACTTCCGGCGGAGCGGCGCACGGAAACGTTGGGCCTCTGGAGACGACTGAAGGGAGATTCCCGGGCCTTTGGGCGGACGCTCTTCTATCTGATTTTTTCACGGGTCCAGATCTTTGCCACGGTCTTTGCGGCAGGCGCCCTGGCAGCCTTTTTAACCCGGATTCTCTTTTTTGATACGGCCTTCGGCTGGCAAACGACCTTAAACGCAGCGCCAGAGGCAATCCACCGTATCGCAGGCGTAATGGCCCTCCCCTGGTCATGGGCTCTGCCTGAAGACATCGGGGTGCCGAGCCTTCAGGCCGTTGCAGGGAGCCGCATGATATTAAAGGAAGGCATCCAGGGACTCTCCGGAGCACATCTCACCGCCTGGTGGCCCTTTCTTGCCCTGGGACTTTTCGTTTATGGCCTGCTGCCCCGTTTTCTTCTGCTGATCGCCTCGAAAGTCAGTCTGAGAAAAGCCGTTCACCGGGAAGTCATGGCATGGCCTGCGGCAAAGATTCTTTTAAAAAGTTTTTCCGCCCCGGCCCTTGCCACCCAGGTCACCGAGGAGCACCGCTCCGAAGAGGCCGAAGCCGAGCTGAGCAAACGAAAAAACGTCACCCCCCGACAAAACGGGGTCCCCAGCGCCCCCGCCGTCACCACCACGGTGCTGGTCCCCGAAGAGCTGGCCGGAATGATTTCAGGACTGGCCCACCACTTGGCAGAGCCCCTGAAACACCCAAAAATCATCTCCGTCTCCATGGACACCGACCCGGCCAAACCAGAAACCTGCGACCGTCTCTATCTCATCCAGGAAGCCTGGCAAGCCCCCATCCGGGAAACCCTGGACTGGATTGTGGAATTAAAGAAAACCCTCCCGGAAGACCTGCCCCTCACCCTTCTTCTCATCGGAGAAATCACCGATAAGGCCATCGAATCGCCCGAAGAGGGGCATGTGCATATCTGGAGAAAGGTGGTTGCGGCCTTGACATTGCCGGGGTTGAGGGTAGAGGGGATAGGCTAAAAAAAAAGCGTTCTTGGTTCTTCGTTCCTGGTGCTTGGTTGAGGAGTCGCTGTGCTCCATCTGGGAACAACGGATCACAGATGGCGGGGCTTCAACCTTCGAGGCGGAGCCTGGGAATGAGAAAAAAAAGAAAAGCGTTCCTCGTTCTTCGTTTCTGGTGCTTGGTTGAGGAGTCGCTGTGCTCCATCTGGGAACAACGGATCACAGATTGCGGGGCTTCAACCTTCGAGGCGGAGCCTGGGAATGAGAAAAAAAAGAAAAGCGTTCCTCGTTCTTCGTTTCTGGTGCTTGGTTGTGGAGTCGCGGTGCTCCAGCTGGGAACAACGGATCACAGATTGCGGGGCTTCAACCTTCGAGGCGGAGCCTGGGAATGAGAAAAAAAAGAAAAGCGTTCTTGGTTCTTCGTGCCTGGTGCTTGGTTGAGGAGTCGCGGTGCTCCAGCTGGGAACAACGGATCACAGATGGCGGGACTTCAACCTTCGAGGCGGAACCTGGGAATGAGAAAAAAAAGAAAAGCGTTCCTCGTTCTTCGTTTCTGGTGCTTGGTTGTGGAGTCGCGGTGCTCCATCTGGAAAAACGAATGATAGGTCATGGGGTGTGGGTGCTCTTCGTGGTAAGTTACGCGGTGCGCACGGCGCACCCTACCTTTCACATCGACACGGTTACCAAAGGGCAGACCCTTATTACGGTTTCCTTCTTCATCGACCTGCCCTATCGGTGTGTGGCGATTGGGTGGCAGAAGCCGAACAGTGACAAATTTTGTATTTTATATGGCCCTTGAGTACAGCACATTCATTGATCAAAGAACCAGGAACCCATTTCCCATGACCCACGCGACCATTCCAGAATTTGCCATCCTCGGGCACCCCAACGAGGGGAAATCGACCCTGGTCTCTACCCTCACCGAGGACGACACCGTTCGGGTCAGCCCCTTCCCCGGAGAGACCACGGTCTGCCGGACCTACACCGTGACCCTGGATGACAAGCCTCTGATTCGGTTTATGGACACCCCCGGTTTTCAAGCGCCCCGAAAAACCCTGGCCTGGTTCCAGACGTATACCGGTCCCCCTGAAAAAATCATTGAGGCCTTTCTCGCCGAGCATGAGGGCGAAAAGACCTTTGCAGACGAGTGCGAGCTGCTTGGCCCTGTGGCGAAAGGGGCGGGGATTATCTATGTGGCCGACGGATCTCGTCCGGTACGGCAAAACGATCTGGCAGAGATGGAGATTCTAAGGCTGACGGGCCTGCCCCGGATGGCGGTGATCAACTGCAAGGGCGTCGATGAGAAACACCTGGCCTCCTGGCGGACAGAGTTTCGAAAAACCTTCAACGCCGTAAGGCTCTTCAACGCCCACAACGCCACCCTCAAAGACCGGCTGGATCTTTTAGCGGCGCTCATCACCGTGGACCCGGAGTGGGAGCCGGCCCTGACCCACGTGGTCACAGCCTTAAACAACGAATGGGGCCACCGACTCAGGCGCAGTGTCGATGCCATGACCGATCTCTTCCACTTTGCCCTCACCCACACGGTCTCCTCCGCCCTTGGCGATGAAGGAAAAAAAGGGGAGACAGAAAAAAAACTGGCCTCACGGTTTCAAGAGGCGCTCCGAAAAAAAGAGTTTCAGACCCGAGAGACTATTCGACGCACCTTTCGCCACAGCCTCTTTGATGTGGAGATGCCCGAAGGCTCAGTACTGCAGCAGGATCTTTTTGATAAACGCACCTTTAAGCTGCTGGGCCTCACCCAAAAACAACTGGCCACGGCTGCCGCCACCTGCGGCGGCGCGGCCGGTGCTGCCATCGATCTGGCCACCGCCGGCCACAGCCTCGGACTCTTTACGGTTTTAGGCTCCATCGGGGGAGCCGCCTCGGCCTTCCTCGGCGAACGGCGCATCGCCAAAGCCAAGGTCTCGGGCATCCCCATCGGGGGCCAGGAGCTCACCCTCGGCCCCTGCCGGAATCTTCAGGTCCTCTTCGTTCTCTTAGACCGCATTCTCCTTTACTTTCGCCTGATCACCTCCCGCTCCCACGGGAAACGCGACGAAGCCGCCCTCACCGTCGAAGAGACCGCCCTCTTAAATGACAGCGTCTCCCGTCACCTCACGGCACCCGAAAAAAAAGCCTTTCAGGACCTCTTCAAGGCCACGGGCAAACAAGACACCGCCGCCACCGAAAAAGCCCTGGAGGAGATCCGCACGCTAATTTTTACACACATCAACAGCCAATAAAAGGGATGGAGTCAGGCACCCCTTTTATCCGTTTTTACAACGCCCTGATTCCTCGATAAACAATCGACATTCCCCCATGGCTATCCTTCTGGTTAACTCATCCTTTTTCAGGGCAAATTACCCCTTGCCAAAAACCCGCCAACCCACGATAATTCCGAATGATCCCCTTTTTTCATCCCCTTGCATTTTTTTCTTGTCAGCGTCCTGAAAAAGGGGTAATTCACAGCGTCATTTTTCATCCCCGACCCCATTTATCTGAACAAGGAGCCTGCCGGTGAAAATCGCCGTCATTTACAACAGGGAGTCCCAGAAGGTCATCAACCTTTTTGGCGTCTCCAACCGGGAGAAGTACGGCCTCGCGGCCATTCAGCGCATTGTCAACGCCCTCAAGAAAGGCGGCCATCAGGTAATCGCCCTTGAAGGAGATAAAGACCTCATCGACAACTTGGAAGAATTCATGCCGCGAGCCCTTAAAGGGGAACGTCCCGGCATGGCCTTCAACCTCTCCTACGGCATCCAGGGTCAGGCCCGGTACACCCATGTTCCGGGCATCTTGGAGATGGTGGGAGTGCCCTATGTTGGCTCCGGCCCCCTGGCCCACTCCCTGGCCCTGGACAAGGTGGTGGCCAAGATGATCTTTGTGCAGAACGGCCTGCCCACCCCCAAATTTGCCGTCCTCAAAGAACCGGGCTTTGCCATGCCTGACCTTGATTTCCCCATCATCGTCAAGCCCAAGAACGAAGCGGTCTCCTTTGGCATCCGTATTGTCGAGACCGAGGCGGAGCTTCGGGAGGCGGCCCAGGCGATCTTTGACGAATTCGGCCAGCATGTCCTCGCCGAAAGCTACATTGAAGGCCGGGAAATCAACGTGGGAATCCTCGGCAATGGCGCTCAGGTGGAAGCCTTTCGCCCGGCAGAGCTCGTCTTCCCGGGCCAGGGTCCCAACATCTACACCATGGAAGACAAGAAACAACTTTCCGGACGAAAGATCGAGGTGGTCTGCCCCGCTCAGATTGACGCCGCCACAGAGATAAAAGCCCTTGAAATCGCCAAGGGGGCCTTTGAAGCCCTGGGATGCTACGACTGCGCCCGGGTAGACATCCGCATGGACGCAGAAGGCAACCTTTACATCCTGGAGATTAACTCCCTGCCCAGCCTGGGCGAGCACGGCTCCTATGTGGCCGCCGCCGAAGCCATGGGCATGCCATTCCCCAAGCTGGTGAACCGCCTCGTCGAGGTGGCCTCGGCCCGATACTTCGGGACCCCCCACCCACCACAGATGTCCCGGCGCGTCAAAGATCCGGCAGAAGGGGTCTTTGCCTACCTCACCGAGCGACGGGATCAGCTCGAAAAACGGGTCGAATCCTGGACAGAGGTCTCCTCTCGAAGCGACGACGCCGTGGGCATTCGGGTGGCCGCCGACCGCCTCGATGAGACCCTCACCGATATCGGCCTGCGCCAGGTCCGGGAGTTTTCCGATCAGCGGGACATCTGGACATGGGAGGGCCCCCGGGGCATCGCCGGAGGGACCGTCCTCATCACCCATCTGGATGTCCCGGTAAACACAAACCTGGGAATCGAGCGCTTCCGAAGGGATCCCGAGTGGCTTTATGGCGAAGGAATCGGTACCTCCAGAGCCCCCCTGGTGCAGCTGGAATTTGCCCTGCGGGCCTTGAAACACGTTCGAAAGTTCGCCCGTTCCCGTATCGGAGTGATCTGCTACACCGATGAAGGCCGGGACTGCGAAGAGAGTGCCGAGATCATCACCCGGGCCTGTGCTGGAGCCTCCCGTGCCCTGATCCTCAACCCCGGGACCTCCGGCGACTGTGTGGTCCACGCCCGGAGGGGGCAACGGCGCTACCGCCTCGTGGTGGAGGGTAAATCCCTGCGGCTGGGAGAAGCATCGCGCCACCCGGAAGTGATGCGCCTTCTCTACAAAAAACTGGATGCGGCCACGGCCCTGTCCAACCGGAAAAGCCGCATCGGCGTATCCGCGGTCGACATCAAAACCGAGGCCTTCCCCCGACGCCTTCCCCACCGCGTCCAGACCGTGCTTCAGGTCTCCTATCCCTCCATCGGTGACGCGGACCAAACAGAGCGAAAGATGCGGGAACTCTTCCAGGGCAATGGGGTAAAATGGAGCCTGATCCGGATCTCTGACCGCCCGCCCATGATCACCGAGCAGATCAATACAGCCCTGTACAACGACATCAAGATGACCGCCGACACCTGGGACATTCCCCTGTCCACAGACACCTCCCTCTGGCCGTCGGCCGCAGGGCTTGTAACCTCCCCCACGTCAGTACTCTGCGGCATGGGCCCTGTGGCGCGAGAGCTTCACACCAGCCATGAGTCCGTCTCACGCATCAGCCTGGTCCAACGGTCCCTGCTCCTGGCGCAATGCCTCCTCAACATCACGGAGAACTCATGATGCCACACGACGCCCGGCGACTCCTGGATACAGACCTCGTGGACCCCAGCGACAAACGGATCCACAACCCCCAGCGGGTGGGTGTCTCGAAAGTGGGGATGGTCGCCTCTCAGCACCACATGGCCACGGCCGCCGGACGCACCCTCCTTGCCGAAGGTGGCAACGCCGTGGACGCCGCCGTGGCGACGGCCTTCGCCCTGGGGGTGGCTGAACCGGCCGCCTCAGGGCTCGGCGGCCAGACCATGCTCACCCTTCACCTGAACGAAGCCGACCGCACCTTCTGCCTGGACGGAGGCAGCCGGGCGCCCAACCGGACACCCACCGGTGCGCTGGAACGCGCTGAACAGCTGCGCGGCCATCGAGCCACCACCGTTCCCAGCACCCCGGCGGTCCTCTTTCATGCGTTGAAACATTACGGTACCAAGAGCCTCTCCGAGGTGCTCGCCCCGGCCATCGCCCTGGCGGAAGAGGGGTATCGTATCTCCCCTCTCCAGCACCATCTCACCAAACGGGAGTTGAAACACCTTAAGGCTCACAGCGCCGCACCCTTTTTCCTGAAAGGGGGCAAAACCCCCTACCCCATCGGAGCCATCTTTCGACAGCCGGTGCTGGCCGCCACGCTGAAACGCCTGGCCAAAGAGGGCATCGAAGATTTCTATCAGGGAGAGATCGCCCGTCTGATCCATGAAGACATGGAGACCAATAACGGCCTCCTCCGGGACGACGACCTGGCCCAAATTCCCTGGCCTGTCGAACGCCAACCCCTTACGACCACCTTTGGCGCGACCGAGGTCTTCACCCTGGGTCCGCCCGGTGCCGGACGCACCCTCATCGAAGCCCTGAACCTGCTGGAACACTTTCCAGAGCTGCCCGGGGCCATAGATACGCCAAACGGCATCCTGCGTCTTTCCAATATCATCCGGAAAGCCAACCTGGACCGTTCCGACCGTCCCGCTGACCCCACGCTCTTCGCCCAGGAGCTGGAACTCGACGAGGACATCACCCACAAGGAGTACGCCGCCCGCGCAGCCGGGCGAATCCACCGCCGCATCAAAGCGGGAGGCGAGACCACCCACCTCTCCACCATCGACAAAGCCGGCAACATGGTGGCCCTCACCCAGTCCATTGAGCGGGTCTACGGCTCCTTTGCCGCCGCACCCGGGTTGGGATTTCTCTACAACAACTACATGAGCGCCTTTGAGTACAGGGACATCACCCACCCCTACTACCTGCGCCCCAACGCCGTACCCTGGGCGTCGGTGGTCCCGACCCTTCTCTTGAAAGGAGGAAAACCCTGGCTCTCCATCGGCTCACCGGGCTCTGAGCGCATCGTCTCTGCGGTGCTCCAGGTGCTCCTGCGGCTCTTCCGGGGAGATACCCCTTACAACGCCGTGGAAGCGCCCCGCATGCACTGCTCCATCGGGGGCAAGGTCTCCATGGAAGGAACCCGCATGCGAAATGACATCGCCCCGCTTCTCTCACGCCACGGTTTTGACGTCCATATCCGGGACCCCTACTCTTTTTATCTCGGTTGTGTTCAGTTGGTGATGCAGACGGAGGACGGATTCATGGGCGTGGCAGACCCAAGACGGGACGGTTCGGCCGAAGGGCCATAACTTAAAAAAGGGACTTCTTCATGCAAACGCTTCCCCTCGGTCTCTCGCTGCCGCACGGCGGCCTGGAAACACCCGGAGACCTCCGTGCCCTTTCACGGCTCTCTGCTGATGATATCGAAAAAGACAGCGATGAAGGATCCCACGCCATGGCCCGTGCACTTCGTCCTTGGATGGCTCAATATGCCGAGACATCCATCGCCCGGGCCTTCATAGACCTCAACAGAGAAGAGACCGACCTCACACCGGATGGGGTTGTGAAAACACTCACCTCCTGGAACGTTCCCATCTACACGGCCCCGCTTTCTCCGGAGACTGTTCAACAACTCATCGCGACCTATCACCGGCCCTACCATCACCGGCTCAGTCAATTCGTCCGTCACCCGGCCATCCGACTGTCTCTGGATCTTCACTCCATGGCGGAACATGCCCCCCCCATCTCAGACCATCCCGGCACCAAACGTCCGCGAATCTGCCTCGGAAACGCCCGTCACACGGCCGCCTCCCAATCCTGGATTGAGACAATGGCTGATCTTGCGGCACGTTTCATGGATCCTGATGTCCAGATCAACACGCCCTTCGCTGGCGGATGGATCACCCGGTGCCATGGCCGTGAAATGCCCTGGATTCAAATCGAAGTGTCACGGGAGCCCTGGATTTCCTGGCAGGCAAAGGGAGAAGCTCTGGTTGAGCTGACACAGCGATTTATTGAAGTCCTGAAGCTGTGAGCCCCTTCGTTCATCTCCCATTGCCTCCACTGCCCCTGGCTGATAAAGTAAACCCAAATGATTCAGAGCCAACCTCCCCGAGGTCCCCTATTTCCCAGACAAGGCCCTAAATGAAACGATCTGCTGCCCTCTTCATTGTACTGCTTCTCCTTTTTAGCGCCTCCCTTTCCTCTGCTGCGGAAAAAGCATGGTACATGGTGGATGAAATCCGTCTGAACACCCTGCGAATGGAGGTGGCAGGCTGGGACCTGAATCCTCCACAGGAAGAAGAGATCAATCAGCGCCTGTCCGATTTGCAGATCCTGATGGACAATGCCTCCCAGTGTGTGGCTGCCACTGAGAAAACACTGGCCCAGGTCGATGAAAAGACAGCGGTCTTCGGAGAACCCAGCACAGCTGAAGATTCGGAGCTTGCCAGGCGGCGAAGCAGTCTGGAAACGGACAGGAAAAACCTGGAACAACGGCTGGCTATCTGCCGACTGCTGAACCTGAGCGGTCGAGAGCTGCAAAAGCAAATCCTCGCCTGGCGGCAGAAAAATTTCACCAGCGCTCTTCTCGCCCGGGAGCAGCCTGTATGGGAGGCCATTATGGGGCTGCCGGAGCTGATTGCCTCAGCAGAACCCCTGATTGACATCACCCCCCCCACGCATCCAGACACCAACCTCATGCTCCTGGCCGGTTTCTTTCCCCTGCTCTTTCTTCTTCCCCTGGTCATCACCCTGGACCGACGGATCAAGAACTGGTCGGCTGAAGACCCGGAACTCAAAAGCCACAAAACGGCCCTGATGTTCACCCGACGCCTGCCCGTCATCGCTCTGCTCACCTCGATGGCCTCGGGTTTTTATGCCGGGGGCATCCTCATTCTGGCGGCTCCGGTGGGTGCCCTGGCCATCGCCCTGGCCTTAAGCCCTCTTGTGGAACGCTTCTTCAACAAGGAAAATTTAGGCGTTCCGGCCTCCTTGCCCCTGCGCTTTCTCATCACCCTGGCTCTTCTGACCCAGGCCCTGGTCATTTCGGATATGGGGGCCCTTGTTCCAAAAAATATAGCGGTTCTCTGCCGAAGCTTCATCATGCTCCTGCTTCTGGGGGCCACCATTCGCACCCTCTGGGCGCTCTCCCTCCACCCCGGGCTCTCTTTTCTAAAAAGCATCCGTCCCCCGCTTTTTTTCTGCCTGGCCTTCGGGCCTGTGGCCGACTGGCTGGGGTATCGCAATCTGGCCACCTTCGCCACTTACGGCGTCCTGGGAACCCTTGTCGGCAGCTTAACGGCCTGGGGTCTTTTCCTGGGCATCCGCAAAACTCAAGATCTTTTAGAGGAAAGCCCTCCCAAACACACCGCACAGACACTCAGGCATCTCCTCGGGTATAAACCGGAAGAGCCGGTCAAAGGTCTCAAGCTTATCAGCCGAGGCCTGACCCTGATGCTCTTTCTCCTCCACCTGCTTCTCGTCATGAACATCTGGGGGCAATCCACCATTCACAACAGCGCCCTGGGCAATCTCTTCCTCCAGGGGTTCCGGGTAGGCAGCCTTCTTATCGTCCCCTCGCGACTTCTTATGGCGGTGTTCCTCTTTTTCCTGATCTTAAACATCTCCCGGTGGCTCAAACGCCAGATGGGAGAAAAATGGCTGACCCACACCAACCTGGACAAGGGAGCAAAACAATCCATTGTCACACTGACAGGCTACGTTCTGACCGGCTTTGCCCTCTTCTACTCGCTTTCTATTGCTGGGCTGGAATTCAAAAACCTCGCCATTATCGCCGGGGCACTCTCCGTGGGCATCGGTTTCGGTCTCCAGAACATCGTCAACAACTTCGTCTCCGGCCTCATTCTTCTTTTTGAACGGCCTGTCCGCCCCGGAGACTGGGTGGTGGTGGGCGAGACCGAAGGGTATGTCAAACGAGTCAGCATCCGGTTTACCCACATCCAGACCTTTGACCGCGCAGATGTCCTGGTGCCAAACTCCGACCTCATCTCCAATCAGGTGACCAACTGGATGCTGGGAGACCCCTTCGGCCGAATCATCGTCCAGGTGGGTGTGGCCTACGGCACCGACACCCACAAGGTCCACGACATGCTGATACACATTGCCGAGGAGCATCCCATGGTCCTCACCAATGGCCGCCTGGTTCCCAAACCCAAGGTACTCTTCAAGGCCTTTGGTGAAAGCTCCCTTGATTTCGAGCTGCGCTGCCACATCCGGGACATCGACCACCGCATGACCGTAAAAAGTGAACTGCTTTTCGCCATTGACGATGCCTTCCGAAAAGAAAAAATTGAGATCCCCTTTCCCCAGCGGGTGCTTCATCAGGCTATTGAATAACCATCGGCCGCAACCCATACCAGAGGCGTTCCACATGAGAAAAAAATACATCCTCTCCATCGACCAGGGAACCACCAGCTCACGCGCCATCCTCTTCGACAAAACAGGCGACATCAAGCTGATCACCCAAAAAGAATTCCGCCAGATTTTTCCCCAGCCCGGCTGGGTGGAGCACGATGCCCTGGAAATCTGGTCCTCGGTTCAGTCGGTCGTGGCCGAAGCCCTGTCCAACCAAGAGATCTCCGGTGACGATATCGCCGCCATCGGCATCACCAACCAGCGGGAAACCGCCGTCGTGTGGGACAAGGCCACGGGCAACCCCATCTACCATGCCATTGTCTGGCAATCCCGCCAGACGGCAGGTATCTGCGAAGAGCTGAAAGCCAGGGGCTTCAGTGAGACGGTCCGAGAAAAAACAGGCCTGCTCATCGACGCCTACTTCTCCGGCACCAAGGTGAAGTGGATCCTCGACCAGGTGGAAGGCGCCCGGGAGAAAGCCGAACGGGGAGAGCTCCTCTTCGGCACCATCGACACCTGGCTCACCTGGAAACTCACCGGCGGCAAAGCCCACGTCACCGATTACTCCAACGCCTCCCGGACCCTGATGTACAACATCCACGACCTCGCCTGGGACGAGGACCTCCTGTCCATGCTCACCGTCCCCGCCTCCATGCTTCCTGAGGTAAAGCCCTCCTCCGAAATCTACGGCACCACCGCCCCCAACGCCTTCTTCGGCTACGAAATTCCCATTGCCGGCATCGCAGGCGACCAGCAGGCAGCCCTCTTCGGCCAGGCCTGCTACGAGCCGGGCATGGCGAAAAACACCTACGGCACCGGCTGCTTCATGCTGATGAACACCGGAGAAAAAGCGGTGACATCCGAAAACGGCCTGCTCACCACCATCGCCTGGGGAATCGATGGCAAGGTGGAATACGCCTTGGAGGGCAGCGTCTTTGTCGCCGGATCCGCCATCCAGTGGCTCCGGGATGGCCTGCGCATGTTCCCCCACGCCCGAGACAGCGAAGCCTACGCCCACCGCGTGGAATCCACGGACGGCGTCTATGTGGTCCCCGCCTTTGTGGGCCTCGGCACGCCCTACTGGGACAGCGACGTGCGCGGCTGCGTCTTCGGCCTCACCCGCGGCACCTCCAAAGAACACTTCGTCCGTGCCACCTTAGAATCCATGGCTTACCAGACCCGAGACGTCCTGGCCGCCATGGAAGCCGACTCCGGCATCACCATCACCACCCTGCGCGTGGACGGCGGGGCCACCGGCAACGATTTTATCCTCCAATTCCAGAGCGACATCCTCGGAGCAAAGGTAGAACGCCCCGTCATCGTCGAAACCACCGCCCTGGGCGCCGCCTACCTGGCTGGCCTGGCCGTGGGCTTCTGGAAAGACCGCGCCGAAATCGCCGCCCAGTGGAAAAAAGACAAAACCTTTGAAGTGAAAATGGACTCCCCCACCCGTGAGGCCCTCTACGCAGGCTGGCAAAAGGCCATCAACGCGGCCATGGCGTTTAAGTAAAGGATGGGCGTTTAAAAGGGATGGGCCTCCGGCGGCGAGGTGTGCCACCTCGAAAGCGGGTTTGCGAATGCGATACGGCTGTCGGTATGCGCAGCACCTCGCGTCCGCATTCGCGTGGTGGGTAAAGGGCTGCATGGGATGTCACAAGGGCGTGCTTACACACCTCACATCCCCCACACCGTCGGCAATGCGTTACATAAGGGTGACTTGGCCCCATTTGTTTTCAACTTCTCAACGGCGCTGCTTTTCGGGCGCGCCGTGCTCCGTCGCGGCATTTACGCGATACCGCTGGAAGGAAGTCACTCGTTGGGATGTGAGGTCTTGGTCATCGTTTGGGCCGCGACCTTCAAAAAACCGAGAAAGACGAACCGAAACGGAGCGCCGCACTCCGGTGCGGCTTTTTAG
>NZ_JAQYWB010000145.1 GCF_030145185.1 Desulfoluna sp.
ACGAGTGGGGGGGGCTCCTCCGGGATCAGGGGAAACGAACCCGACCCATGGCCGGAAGGAACAAGGCTCAGACCAACCACCAGGCAGAAAAAAATCCACCCAACGATTCGAAAAACCCCACTTTTAATGCAACAAAAAATACGCCCGACACCGTCTTGATGATACATGCTCAAATCGTCCATGGAGTATCCCGATGTGATAGGCATGGCAGGAATGGGACGGCGACCGGCGCCACACATGGAGGCAGAGATCATCGGCACGCGGCATCCCGGAGAGTCTACGGAAAATGAAGAAAATAAGAGAGATGAGGCCCAAATAAGAAATGAATGGCTTCTGTTATGATGCCGAAAATTTCGCAAAATAACAACCGCGACGTCATAACGCGACCTTCCCCTTGTAATCTCCCGACAATACGATAAAATATTTCAATTCCGGCCACACCTGCCCCTGATAACCACGCATGCCTGATGATGCCTGATTCATTGACGTCCCCGCTTTGTTTCTTTTTTTGCTGTGTAACCCTTTTATACTCAGGAGGTATCTCCATGCTTGTTCCTCAGTATGATGCCGTACACGTCATCTCGGATATTCACCTGGGTGGCACCCAGGGCTTTCAAATTTTCAACCAGCAGGAGGCCCTGGCCTGGCTGGTCGACCATCTGGCCACAGAACCGGAAGATAAAAAAGTGGCCCTGGTCCTGAACGGAGATATCGTCGATTTTCTCGCTGAGCCTCTGCCCCCCCATGCGCAGGAGTGCTACTTCCGGCCCTCACACGCCATCACCGACCTGGAACGCATCATGGAAGACCCGGCCTTTATCAAGGGATGGGAGGCCCTTGCCCGCTTCGTGCAAACACCTAACCGCACCCTGGTCGTCGTCCTCGGCAACCACGACGTGGAGCTCGCCCTGCCTGGGGTTCGGGAATGCCTGGCCAGCCGACTCTGCACAAAAAATGACGGCACACCGGATGACGCCGCACGGGGTCGCCTTCTCTTTGCCATGGACGGCACCGGCTTTGCCTGCCGGGTAGAGACCCGAAATATCCTCTGCATTCATGGCAACGAGACCGATGCCTGGAACCCGGTGGACTTCCATACCCTGGCCCGCATCAGCGCCCAAAAAAAACGACACACCCCCCTGACGGAATGGACCCCCAACGCCGGGACAAAAATGGTTATTGACGTGATGAACGAGATGAAGAGAACCTACCGATGGATCGACCTGCTCAAGCCCGAAACCGAAACCGTCCCCGCCCTGCTCCTGGCCATGGATGACAAGGCCGTCACCTGGTCACGGGTTAAAAAGCTCTTCGGCGTCGCCGCCGATTACCTTCGAGACAGACAGCGAGGCCCCGATCATTTTCTCAGCTGCGAAAGGGAATTTTCAGAATCCGAGGCCTCCGAGGACCAGGCCTTTCAATCCATGATGTCGGTCTCCTACCCCAGCCTCGCCGGCCCCACCGCCCCGGATACCACCAACATGGATGCCACCGACATGGACCTCCTCCTCTCCGAGATGGACACCCACGTGGCCCATGGCACCTCCCCGGCCGCCTTTGCCAATGACACCGCCCAACCTGAGTTCCTCGGCACCTGGGGCGCAATCTGGGACAAACTCCGGGGGCGTTCCCCTGAAGAAAATGTGCGCGAAGCCCTTCTGGGATGGCTGAAAGGCGATCCGACCTTCGACCCCACGGAACCAGACGCCACCTGCGAAAAGGTCCAAGACCTCATCGGCTCCGAGGTGGACGTGGTGGTGGCAGGGCACACCCACCTCCACAAAGCGATTAAAATGGAGACTGGCACCACCTATTTCAACTCCGGCTCCTGGATCCGACTCATGCAGCTCCCCCCGGACCTTCTGGGAAAAAAACCGTTTAAAAAGGTGTGGGCTGTGCTGAAAAAAGGGGACATGGAAAGCCTCGACACTGCCATCATCAACGGACGACCGCTCATCCGCCATATCCGTAGCGTGGTCTCCATCGAAAATGAGGCCAATGGAAAGGTCCTGGGAACCCTGGCCACCGTGGAGGAGAGTGATGCCGGATATCGCCTGACCCCCGTCCCCCAAGGCCAGCTGGGCTGCTGATAGGAGGGAGAGCCTTGAAGACATTCGCAATCCCGCGTTCTACCGGGTTTATTTTTGCGGAGGTCCTTAAAAAAGTAAGGAGAAAACCATGCGAAAAATTCGGTCGGTAAAGTTTGAATTGTTAAGACACGGTCCGCCCCACAACCAGCTGCTCTCACCTTTGACACGATACATGGGGCTTTGCGGGCGTCATGAGCCCACAACGGTGACCCTGACTTACGAGCAGCAAAACTTTATCACGCTGCTCAGGGCCTTACGCTACGGAGAGGAGGAGACCCAAACCAGGCAGGGGCAGATCCGAGAGTTGTCTGCAGCCATGGGACAGATCCTGGAGAAAGTTCCGGGTCTCATCGCCGATCTCTCCCTGGACGGCGAGGAACAGCTTGTCCACCTCCGGCTGGTCTTCTCCGCGTCGGAACTGGCCCTGCTCCCCTTTGAAATGGCCGACGCAGCCAAAGGGTTTCCCGGTGAGGGCTTGCCCCTCTCCCTTCAACAGGATGTCCCGGTGGTGATCACCCGAGAAATCCGGGGAATCCCCGGTCAAGGGATGTCCTGGACGCAAAGGCCCCGCATTCTCTTTGCCGCCGCTTCGCCCCCCGGGGTGGGAAGTATCCCCTTCAAGGCCCACCTCCTCGCCCTGCGGGTAGCGATCAGCCCCTGGCTTCCCCAGCCTTCGGAAAACGTCACGCCGACACAACGCCTGGCCCCTTTTCTCACCGTGCTGCCGGCCGCCACCCTGGAGCAGATCCAGGGGGCCTGTGCCAAAGGGAACTACACCCACATCCACATCCTCGCCCACGGCGCACGGGTACCGGACACCTCCGAGGCGCGATACGGCCTGGCCCTCTGCGATGACAGAGATCCTGGCAACGTGGATGTGGTGGATGGACAGAGACTCTCAGCAGCCCTGCGCATCAAAAAACGAGAAGAGGGCTTCTCCTCTCCCCTGATGGTGACCCTGGCAAGCTGCGACAGCGGCCAGCAGGGGTCGGTGGTACTCCCAGGCTCCAGCCTGGTCCACGCCATTCACAACGCGGGCGTCCCCCTGGTCATCGGCTCCCAGTATCCCCTCACCAAAGCAGGTTCCGTGACCCTGGCCCAGACCCTCTACTCCGGCCTTCTCTGGGGCAAAGACCCCCGGATCTGCCTTTACGAACTGCGCCAGCAACTCCGGCGTCAGGACCGCACCACCCACGACTGGGGAAGCCTCATTGCCTATGCCTCCCTGCCGGACGACATTGAAAACCAACTCAGGGAACTCAAAACCTCTCAGGCCCACCGCGCCCTTTCCGCCTCCCTGAACCGCGCCCACAATCTCACGGAAAAAGGCATGGATAAGTCAGACGAAAACTTCGACCGTGTCATCGAAGACATCCGGCACACCATCAACTTCGTCCCCGAAGCCAAAACCGATCGGGACGCCGCCTTCCTCGCCGCCCAGGAGACTCGCATCCACAAACTCTGCAGCCTCGGATCGGCCGAAAAACGCAAGGCCCAGGCCCTTTACCTCAAATACGATGATACCCTGACCACCGAGCCTCACGCGCGCGCGCCACTGCCCGACACCGCCCTCCAGGCCCTGGAACACGCCCTTGGGTTCTACCAACGGGCCAGCGCCATCAACGCCCATGCCCACTGGCCCGGCACCCAGGTGCTGAGTCTCTCCATATTTCTGCAGTTTCATAAAACCCAAAAAATGGCCCTGGATGTGCCCTTGTGGACTTTTCTTGAAGCCTCCGCCCTCTACGAGCTCAATCACCCAGACCCCTCCCACGCGCTCTGGGCCTGTGCCAACCTGGCCGAACTCTACTTCCTGGATTTCGTCGTGGATCCGGCACGCCCCCAGGACCCGTACCCCAACCCGCAGCGATTCGTCCTCAAACTAATTCAGGACGCCCCAACCCACGCGATTCAGCTCATCTCCTCCCGCTGGCAGTTCCACCGTTATACCCACATGCTTTATTTTGATAAGGTCTCAGCCAACTTTGCCGCAAAGCTCACCGCCATGCTGACCAAAGGAAAGCAGGCGAAACAGGAACCCCTGACGCAAGCGGGGTAATAAAGCACCGCCATGACGACGGAACATCGCTTTTCTCAGACTTTTACTCTCTCGTTTCCCGTCAACAGGTGGCCGTCCTCAGATAACATTTCGCCGGCATTCCTCCATTGCGACGGATGTCGCGATCTGATATTATTATATAAAATATCATTCCATTCACGAAGCAAAGTCATTCCCCACATCACAAGGAGGACACCATGGATTCAAGCGTTTACAAAATCATTGAAGTCGTTGGTCTGTCGGAAAAGTCGTGGGAAGACGCCGCCCATAAAGCGATTCAAACCATTGATAAGACATTGCGCGATATTCGCGTGGCAGAAGTCGTGAATATGGATATGCGGCTGGAGGACAACCGTATTGTCGCTTACAGAACCCGGCTGAAGGTGTCGTTCAAGTTCGACCAATAATCCCCGCCCCTGACACGAGCACTCCCTGAGAAACGATCCAAAATAAATTCCGTTTCCATTCAAGTAAGGTATAAAAGGCGTTCTTCGTGCCTGGTTCTTCGTGCTTCGTTCGGTGGGTCGCTACGCTCCGTGCATAAGAGATAAAGCCTTGCGTGGGTGGCGACATCCTAACCCGGATATTTCACGAGTTGGGTGCGCTCATATGCAAGGCATCAGAGCTGAAGATGTAGTGGTTTACCTCAAAGCTCTGATAACGCGGCAGATGAGTGCACCCAGCTCGCCCGAAGGGTGAGAAAATCAGACAGAATACTGTGGATTACATTTTGCATTTTTGAAATAATTGAAAATATTACTGCAAAGAACTGCAATTACGAACTATTCCTTAGTCCTGATTGTTTTCTCATGAAATATCCGGG
>NZ_JAQYWB010000073.1 GCF_030145185.1 Desulfoluna sp.
CAAAAGCTACAGAATGAAGGCCCGCGTCGAAAACCCTCCAGCATAAAACTATCAAGCCGTCTCACAATTGCCCACCTGAGACGGCTTTGTTTTAATGCATTTTTAAACCGCCAGTAGGCAGACATTTTCACGACGCCGCTGACAACGTAAGCCCAATGGAATTTGAAGCAGAGCTATTAAAGATTGCAGCTTAACCTGGTGTCCGTTTTTTGTTGACCACTATAGTTCGGGGCGGCAGGGAATATCGGAAACGATGTTAAGACACAGGGGGCTTGTAAGTTTACTCTGGATTTGATTCGGTTTTCCTGGGCTGCATTGAAATTAACTGGTGTAAAGGATTTTTGGGTTCTGAATTAATATCATGCTGTAACGCAGCCAGTAGCAACTGAAAGCCGAGTATGATTGGGAGGGCTGCAAACATGACAGTACCACTGCTTGCATACATGCCTTGGCTGGATAAATAGGCCCAATTAATTCCTCCGTATACGGTTCCGAACAAAAAAAGTATGCTGCCGAAAATTATTTGGAGGCTTGCGGCATTAAAATCACGTACATAATAATTGTAAAGTCCTCTCTTCAGAGTATTACGAATATGCTTTACAAAAAATTCAGGTATACTCCGAAGAGGGCTTAGATTGCTCGTTTCTCCTTCATAAATAGAGTTCATAGGAATATCGACTCCTACTGCCCTAATTGTATTTAAACGAAAAAGTAAATCCGATTCAAAAAAATACCTGGAGTCCAGTTTACTCAGGTCAAGCTTTTGGATGACAGCGGCATGAATGGCAAAGAACCCGTTATTGGGATCCATTAAGCTCCAATATCCAGAGGATAACTTGCTGATAAACGATAGGATGCCATTGCCAATAAGCCGAGTCGCAGGCATTCCTGATAATGTCTCTGGACACCAGAAACGATTTCCTTTAGTGAAATCCGCCAATCCTATCGTGAGGGGGTAAATAAACTGCGGAATCATGACCGGATCCATTTGTCCATCGCTGTCAATTCGAACAATGATGTCTGCACCCAGTTCGATTGCTTTTTTAAAGCCGCTTACAACGGCAGCTCCGACCCCTCTGTTTGTCCCGTGTTCAATAAGGATAAGGCGAGAATCAGATGCGTTATTAATGGCATATTTACCAGTATTTTGAGGGCATCCATCGTCGACGAGTACTATCCAGTCGATCTCTGGGCCAACCTTTTCCAGAAGAGTCAGGATATGATCACGAGTTTGATAGCATG
This sequence comes from Desulfoluna sp., assembly GCF_030145185.1. Classification (GTDB taxonomy): domain Bacteria; phylum Desulfobacterota; class Desulfobacteria; order Desulfobacterales; family Desulfolunaceae; genus Desulfoluna. The sequence goes on from NZ_JAQYWB010000073.1 coordinate 1,243, forward strand.
GCAACACAAGGAATGTATTCATCTCAACCCCGACAGAGCAACCCCTATAATAATCAACAAGAAACCAGCGATTTGATTGGACCCAATGGGCTCATTAAATATAAAAAAGGCCATTAGTGGAACCATCCCAAATGCCAAAGCCATCCACGGATACGCGAAGCTTAAAGCAGTTGTTCTTAATACATGTACCCACAGCAACGTTGTTAGGGCATAAATGAATAGCCCAAGCCACAAGCATGGTTGCAAAAGAGCATCCATCAAAGCATGAAATCCTGTACCCTCAATTTTGAGTGCACCCGCCCTGAAAAGCAATTGGCCACTGCTGATTCCAAACACGCATAATATGCAATTAATAATCTGGGTCTTACTCATCGCCCTGCACCCCAACCATTGCACTTCGACTTCTCCATTTTTGTATCATGAATGTACCAAATGCCTGGATAACCAAAAGGGCCTGAATATAAATCACAGGTCTCAATGGTATACCGTACCTTGGGAAAGGAGCACCTGCAATGTGTATGGCTATAAAATACAACATGATTAGGGAAAGCAGTCGAGAAACGTATACATTTGCTATACTCAGGCCCCATTTAGAATGTGGAAGCCAAGCCATGGCTGTTGCAAGAAGAGAGAGTGCCACAAAAAACCAATGGAGCGATTTCATGAACTGATGAGTCCCGCGCACCCATCCCCCATGTAAGTAAGGTGATTTCACAACACGATAAATGAAAACATCCCCCATTCCAGCCAATATATCCCAAGATAATAAGGTTATGGGCTTTTTTATCAAATACCAGTACATATGCCGATAGGGTTCACTTTTAAATCGACGTTTGATTTCTGCCATTACACTATTCATATCCTTTGAAATATTATGAATTTCTGGATCAAACCTATAGGGAAAGCCTCTTGATTTAGGGTTGCCCTTATACATGAGGTCGGGATACATCCCGTGGTGCAGTGTTGCTATCTTCAATCGACTGTCCGAACTTTTACCGGTTGCTTGGTAATTTCGAACAAACCAAGGAGCCATAGTAAAGACAAAGCAAAACAAAACCAAGAGGCAATTTTTCAACTTAAGGCGACGACTTGATGTTATATATATCACGATAATAATTGGAAAAATAAAATATTGAAGGGTTGGGCGAGTCAAGGAAGTCAAACCGAGAGTTATGCCAGCAAGACATAGAACCCAAGTGTTATGTTTTTTAATGCTATAAACAAGGAGCCAAAGACTTAAAAACATCAAAAATGTAAACAGAGTCTCAGTTAGTACATACGTTGTGCATACAACCAAGTGTGGTGAAATTCCGGCAAGGAATGCCGCAAATAAAGCCAGCCACCGATTTAAACAATATTGAGCAAGCAGATATACAAGAAGGACCGTAGCACATCCTAATACGACCTGCATTCGTTGTATATCCCAGACCATTTTCATGGTGGGAGGATATTCAACAAAAGGTAATATGGCCATCGGGTAGCCTGGTGTGCAGATTGAATCCGGTTTTGGTTTTTCTAAACTGTAATTTTGGCGTGAATACACACCGTGTTTTTTGACGTTTAAAGCATAAAAATAGTATCCCTTAGCATCTTTGCAAATAGGAAATTCGACCACGGTTTCATTTATTACTTTTAGGCGTATAAGAAATGATAAAAAAATTATAAACACAGCAAGTGCGATAAATAAAAAATCTTTTCTTAAATGAAACATTCTACACACCCTCATTCCCTTGCCATAATTTGGAAATCGTCCTCATAAAGAAATCAAAATGAGAGGTTTATTCCCACATTTTTATTATCCCATCGAGTTTGTAGTATAACTACTTTAAGCGTGGCAACACTTTTTCCCACTCATACCCCACAATATTTCGATCCTCTTTGGAAAACTCCACCCCCACCAGATAGACATCTCCACTCGTCTCATATTTTTCATGGTATCGCTTCGCCTTGATCTGTTCCAAGGCAGAGTTCTCTTCTTTCACCAATTCTACCACCTTGAACTCAAAAATGAAGATGGCATCATCCATCTTGAGGGTCATGTCGATCCGACCATGATTGGTGGTGTCTTCGGGGGTGACGTCAAGGCCGAGAGACGCAAAGTAGCAGTAGAAAATTGAGGCGTAGTAGCCCTCATAACCTGAAAGATTGTTTTTGCGGTACCAGTCGTGGGGGATGGAGGCGAAGAAGCTGTGGAAGATGAGGGGCAGGGCATCCAGGTTCATCTCGCAGAGGGCATCGTACAGGTCGCTTTTGATAGCCTGCTTTTTTACACGGTTTTGAGATAGTTGCGAGAGGAGATAGTCGGTCAGGCTTTTTTTGACCTCTTTGTTGGGGTACTTCAGAATATAGATGATATCATCGGCGACCTGTGTCTCTCGGTCGATGGTGAGGTATCCAGCTTGAAAAAGGAGTGTTTCGATGGCTATCTCTTCGATATCAAAACTTCCGATGAGCTCTTCGCTGGCATGGATGGTTTCGATGGCGGGGGTGAAATATTTCCCCGATTCGATGAGTTTTATAAGGAACGTCGGGGTACCGGTTTCAAACCAGTAGTTTCGAAATTTATATCCTTTTGAAATAAAAAGAAGGATGTCAAATGGGTTATAGACGTGTTCCCCCAGCCAGTTGTAGCCGTTGTACCACTGTTTGATTTTTTTCAAGTCGTAACCTTGAAGATGCTCTCCAAAACACTGTTCAAGGTCTTTTTGAGTATATCCACACAGGGTCGAATATTTGGGATCCAGCGTGATGTCGTCAAGATTGTTCAATCCACTGAATATGGAGACCTTGCTGAACTTTGAGACCCCGGTGATAAAGACAAATCGAATGTTATCATCCTGAGCCTTGATAACAGAGTAGAGATCCTTCAGACATTCACGCAATTGTGCCGCAATTTCCGGGTGGGTGATGTTGTCGAGGATGGGTTTGTCGTATTCATCTACCAGTATCACGACTTTTTGGTCCGTTTTTTCTCGGACTTGCCTGATAAGATCTTCAAATCTATCGGCAATGTTGTCAAAGCGAGGCGTGACATCAAACTGCTCAGCGAGGATTTGAAGCGCGTTGAGAATCCTCTCTTCAAGCAGTCTCCTCGAATCGGTAACCCCGCCTGCAAAACTGATGGAGATGACCGGGTGCTTCTGGCTCCAGTCCCATGCGTTTTCGATGGCAAGGCCTGTGAATAGCTCTTTCTTCCCCTCAAAGATGCACTTGAGCGTGTCCACAAAGAGGCTCTTGCCGAACCGCCTGGGTCTGGAGAGAAAATAGTATTTTCCATTTTCAATCAGATCAAGGGCAATGCCCGTCTTGTCCACGTAGACGTAGTTCTCCTCCCGTATCTCACTGAACGTCTGGATCCCGATGGGGAGTTTTTTTAAATTTTTGTTTGTCGTCATTGGTTTGACCCCCAACAAGTGAGCAGTGAGTGGTGAATGGTGAGTAGGGATAGAAGCGTTTCGCCCCACCAAATTTTTAAACAGGCTATGAGTGGAGCGAATTCCTTGAACCAAGCACCAGGAACGACGAACCAAGAACGCTTTTTCGCTTGCATGGTTCCCCCGTCGTTCGCCCATGCAAAGGGCGTCTACTCTCAATGGCTGAAGAACCCTCGACTCTTCAGTTTATTCTGACAGCCGGGGAAGACGAAAACAAGGGGGCTGCCGTGACAAGCAAGGGCTCGGGACATTCATGAACCTGGATTCCAAGGGAGTAAGCCACTGGATCCGCAGCGTCGTCCTTTGTGGCTTGGTGCCTTCGTGCGAGATGCATCCTTTGACTGTGAGGACGGTTGTCGTCGGTGTTGCCTCCCATCTGTGTGTATCTGTGTCATCTGTGGCTAAATTTTTTGTACCTATTAAGCTTACGCCTCCGGCAACCTGCTTTCAAGGTGGCACACCTTGCCGCCGGAGGCCGTTGTTCATGCTCTGAATAGGTACTTTTTTATTTAACTCTGATAGCCCATGAGCGAAGCGAATTCCTTGAACTAAGAACCAAGAACGACGAACCAGGAACGGTTTTTTCTTTTTTAAAACCCCGGCAGTTTAAAGCTCATCGTGACCTCCCCGGTTTCCTTATTGATCTTTATCTTTTTATCAGCCCCTTCTGTGTTTTCAATCTTTTGTCCTGTGACCATCTCGAGGAGTCCGCCGATGAAGTCCATGCCGGAGTTGAGGACCGCTTCGATTTTTTCCGGGGGTTGAGTCTGAAAGATGGCGCCCAGGTTGGCCTCAGATGGGGTTGAGGCGTTGCTTTCGGCGGGTTCTGATGTCGGGGTGTTCTCTTTTGGCGCGTCACTTGCTTCAGCGAGGACCTCAGGGTTGAGAAAGTACGGGGTGTCATCCGGGATCTCTATGCTGTCAGAGGCTTCAGCTGGTGCTGTGATTGCCTCTTCATCCATAAGCTTGCGGAGCTGGTTGATGAGATCTGTGCGTTTTTCGGAAGAGAACTCCACTTCGTCCACGGTGCCGTCGAAGACACCCTGGAAGAGCTCTGTTTTTAATTGAATTCCGGCAAGGATGCGTTCTTCAATGGAATCTTTGGCGATGAGGTTGACCACGTTGACAGACCCGCTTGTCTGGCCGATGCGGTTGACCCTGCCGATGCGCTGGTTGAGCTTGGCCGGGTTCCAGGGAAGCTCGAAGTTAACGACGCAGTCTGCGGCCTGAAGGTTGAGGCCTGTTCCCCCGGCATCTGAGGAGAGAAAGACTTTGCAGTCGGGGTTGGTGGAAAACTCGTCAATGAGGGCCTGGCGCTTGTGGACCGGAATTTTGCCGGAGAGCTCTACAAAGGGAATGCCTGCCTCGGAGAGGTGCTTGGCGATAAGAAAGTTCATGCGGGTCCATTCGCTGAATACCACCACCTTGCGGTTGTTCTCCACGGCCAGGTCATGGATGATGTTCTTAAACTCCTTCAGCTTCGGAGAGATGTGCGTCTTCTTGTCGATGAGGTAGGTGGAGTCGCAGACCATCCGGGACATGAGCAGCAGCTGCTGGATCCTCTGGACATCGATGGGGGTGAGGAATTTTTTGCTCAGCAGGGGAAGCAGGGAGCTCAGGTAGCCCCCGTGGATCTTTTTCTGCTGGTCGGTCAGCTCGATGTAATAGTTGCTGACCACTTCGTTCGGCAGCTCGGTGAGGACCTCCTCTTTTTTTCGGCGGATGACAATCCCTTTCAGTTTTTCGTGAAGGGCCCCGAGGTTGGTGTATCCAGCAATATGATTCTTCTTTTTCCGGTTGATTAGAAAATGGCGTCCGGCAAAGTCCCAGAGGGGGGCCAGCAGGTCCGGGTCGAGGAACTGAGTGATGGAGTAGACATCCTCCAGTTTATTCTCTAAGGGGGTGCCGGTGAGGACCAGGGCGTGGGTCCTTGGGATGGCTTTTATGGCTTCTGCGGTCTTGGTGGTGAAGTTTTTGATGCGCTGGGCTTCATCCAGGATGATCAGATCCGGCTTCATGCGTCGGATGGCCAGGGTATCCCGCAGCACCGCTTCGTAGTTGGTGATTTTGAAAAAGGTCGTGTCTTCAGTGTAGATTCGCTGGCGTTCTGAGGCCGGGCCGGAGACGATGAGGGCCGGCTCATCGGTAAACCGTTCGATCTCCCGTTTCCACTGCTCTTTCAAGGAGGCCAGGGTGATCACCAGGACTTTTTTGAATCCGAAGATCTCTTTTTTTAAGGTGGCCAGGGCAATGGCCTGAAGGGTTTTGCCCAGGCCCATCTCATCGCCGATGAGGGCGGCGGGTTTGTAGAGGGCAAAGCGGATCCCCTCCCGCTGGTAAGGGTAGAGGGTAGCCTTGATCGATGAAAGATCGGGCAGGGCATCCGCATCATGGCGCGAGGCTGTGTCTGCGACGGAGTGGCGTTTCAGTCGCCTTAAAATTTCATCCTGAAAGCGCACGCGCTTGTGGCCGTAAAGACGATTCATGCCCGGGATCAGCTCGGCCAGCTCGGTTCCCGTGAAGTGACCGGAGGCATCAAACAATCCCGAGAGGGCCTCTTTGACCTCGGGAAGTTCGGTCAATCCGTCCTCGCTGAAGAGGGCCGGGGCATGGGCTATGGAATCCCAGTGGATATCCACAAAGGGGAAAATTTCCTGGGTGGCCTGCGCTGTCATGCCCGGTATTTTTTTCATCTCCGCCTGTATAAAGATCAAGTGCTTGCAGGTGCCGAGACGGTTGACGGCATAATCCGGGCAGCTGCAGTGGCCTTTGCCGGAAACAGGGTCGTGAATGGTGACGGTGTAGCTTCGCCCGGTGGGCGTCTCCACCAGGTGTTCCCCTTTATAAGTGTCTCCCGGAACCAGTCGAAAACCCTCACTCTTGGCTCTCTTTTCTCTGTCTTTAACTGCTTGGATACGGATCTCGTCATAGGTGAGGTATTTTTCCTCAAGGGGCTCGTCGGGTTCAGATGTCGGGGATTCAAAACATCGGTGGCAGATATCAAGGAAGGCGGCCACCACGTGTTTGCAGCCATCTCCGGGATAGGGGCAGGAGCAGTCGAAACGAAAATTTCCGGCGCTGTTTTTGTCGATGGTGATTTCATAGTCGCCGTAGTCGCCATCGTAGCGATACAAATGGGTGTCCGGGTTTTCCATGGGGATCCGAAGCAGGTCTCCCTGTTCATGGATGGTAACCCCGCGCCTGAAAATAATCTCTGAATCTGCAACGTGCTCTTTGATGGTGGAAGGGGAAAGCTGCATGAAATCGACTCCGAAATTTTTTATGTTGGTTTTACAACTGTTTAACAAAGAATGCCTCCGGCGGCGAGGTTGCCACCTCGAAAGCGGGTTTGCGAATGCGCATCGGGAGTCGTCACTCCGGGCTGAAATGCGTCCGCATTCGCGTGTAGTGTAAGGAAACGCACAGTGCGTCGCACGTGCCTGAGCTGTAGGTGGACAGAATCCAACTCAGCCGTTGACTTTAACCGGAATAACTCCGGCGGCCCTGCCGGGGGCCAAACGTTTGAAAAGTTTGATAAACCGGTATCGTCTGTTCATGAGATTGTCGATGCATTCTCATGCTGCGTTACTATCTCTGATGCATCTTCACAAACCACTGTTGATCATGGATATTTTAAACCATAGTGAATGTGGATAAGCTTGAATAAACCATGCCGTTGCAATTTTTTTTCTAAACGGCACACCTCGCCGCCGACAAAAAAGCATGTGTTCTTCGTGCATGGTTATGGAGTCGCTCCGCTCTGTCTGTTTATTGAATCAGGCATGAGCGTAGCGAATACATCGAACCAAGAACCAAGAACCAGGAACAACCTTAACCATAGAAGGCTTGTCTTTGGTTTTTTGGTCCATTGTGTTCGAGCCATGGTTCATCAAATAACCGGGTTGTGATAAGACCCTTATCCATATACAGTGGTGTCGATTGTAAATCAATAAGAGAGCCATACAAAGCAGCGTGGAGCGGGAGGAGATAAGTGATGGCTGTGCTTGAGAATAAGAGCGTATTGGTGTGCGTTACGGCGGGGATTGCCGCTTATAAAGCGGTGGAGGTGGTTCGGCTGCTTCAGAAGGAGGGCGCGGACGTTCGGGTGGCCATGACCTGGGGGGCGAAATCCTTTGTCGGGGAGATGACTTTTGCCGCGATTTCAGGGCATCCGGTGCTTTCAAACTTGTTTAAAGAGGGAGAGGGTGCATCCATCGGGCATATTGAGACGGCGGAAAAGGCTGATGTGGTGGTAGTGGCTCCTGCCACGGCCAATATCATCGGGAAGCTGGCTCACGGTATTGCCGATGACGCGGTGACGACCACCCTGCTCGCCGTGACGACTCCAAAGTTGATCTGCCCCGCCATGAATACGCATATGTACGAAAATCGAGCGGTTCAGAGAAACCTGGATATTCTTGAAGGGGACGGGTATCACGTTGTCGAGCCTGGCGCGGGGGAGATGGCCTGCGGGACGACGGGTCCCGGGCGACTTCCTGAGCCTTCGACCATCGTGGATCGCGTGAAGGCGGTTCTCTTTTCCAAAGATCTTGCGGGTAAAAAAATTCTTGTCTCTGCCGGACCGACCCAGGAAGCCATTGACCCGGTGCGCTATATCTCCAACCACTCTTCTGGAAAGATGGGGTATGAGGTTGCCCGGGCTGCGGAGTATCGCGGGGCGGAGGTGACCCTTGTCTCAGGCCCGGTGAGTCTGGCCCCGCCCGTGGGGGTGGACCGGATTTCTGTCACCTCTGTGGACGAGATGGCTGAAACAATTTTTTCCCGTTTGGATGAGGTCGATGCGGTGATTAAGGTGGCCGCTGTGGCAGATTACAGGCCCCGCACACGGTGTGAGCACAAGATCAAGAAACTCAATGATGACATGACCATTGAGCTCGATAAGAATATGGATATCCTGAAAGAGCTGGGCAGGCGCAAGACCCGCCAGGTGTTGGTCGGTTTTGCCGCAGAGACCCAGGATCTGGCTGGAAACGCTCGAAAAAAGATTGAAGCCAAGAATCTGGACATGATCGTGGGAAATCTCGTGGGCGATCCGGCGTCCGGTTTTGGGACCGATACCAATATTGTCACCTTTTTTCACCCCGATGGGCGCAAAGAACCCTTTGAATCCATGGGAAAAGACGAGGTGGCCCATGCCCTCCTCGACCGGATCGCAGGGATGATGAAAACGCGCGGGTAGGGGAAAAGCGACAAGCAGGCCTTTTGAATAAGGCGAAAAAAGCCTCCGGCGGCAAGGTGGCCACCTTGAAAGCGGGTTTGCGAATGCGTACCGGCTGCTGGGGTTCTCAGAACTGCGCATCCGCGTCTGCATTCGGGTGACGTTTGTGGGGCTCGCACGCGCCTCGATGACGTGGTGGATATACGGCTCGGTTGGGGCCTTACAAATTTTTATTGAACATTCAGGGCAGATGGAACAGATGACGGAAAAAAATCTCCAGGCACACCCGCAGAGAACTCCCCTTGAGGAGGTGAAGGCATCGCTCCTTTATTTGAAAAGCCTTGGGCTTCAAGGGGTGGAGTGTACCGATGAGGCGGCCAAGCTTTTGGGGACCCTCGGGAGGGCGACGCCGCAGGCGAACAGCAGGAGGCCAGCGTCGCGTCAGCCTGTGGCACAGGCCGGCTCGCAAGGGATACCGAAACAGGATCGTCCACCGATTCGTCCGGGGGCCGGGAGAGCCGCTTCCGAGGCCACCCCTCACGTCGGACACGCTGCTCAGGTAAAAAGCCCTGCGACGCCCATGGCAGGAGAACTCAAGAGACGTCCTCGGGTGCAGCCTGTGGTGGAGACTCTGGAATCCATTCGGGAAGATCTGGGCGAATGCACGCGATGCGGGCTCTTCAGGGGGCGAAACCAGATTGTGTTTGGGGTCGGCAATCCCCAGGCCAGGCTGATGTTTATCGGTGATATGCCCCTTTCGGATGAAGACCGGCAGGGGGTTCCCTTTCTTGGCGTCTCGGGTGAGCTGCTGAATAAGATGATTCACGCCATGGGCCTCTCTCGGGACGAGGTGTATCTCTCCAATCTCCTGAAATGCTGCCCAGCACCCCAGCAGCGACGGCCGGATGTCAGCACCTGCCTCTCCTTTCTGGAGCGGCAGATCGCCGTGGTTCGGCCCGAGGTGATTTGTGCCCTCGGGGCCGTCGCTGCCCAGACCCTTCTCGGGATCACCTCCGGGGTGGCCGGGATTCGTGGCCAGTTTCAGAATTATAAAGGGATTCGGCTGATGCCCACCTTTCATCCTACCTTTCTGCTTCGCCACCCCGAACACAAGCGCCAGGCCTGGCAGGACCTTCAGCAGGTGATGGCGGTTTTAAAAAACAGGGGATAGGTGAAAAAAAGACGGTTCTTGGTTCTTCGTTCGTCGTGCTTGGCTAAGGTATTTAGTGGGGCGTGGCTAAAGGCGAAGGGCAAAGGGGCGAAAGAGCGAGGCCTCCGGCTGCAAGGTGAGGCCACCGTGAAAGCGGGTTTGCGTCACTCCAGGCTGAAATGCATCCGCATTCGCGTGACGTACAAGGAAACGCACCGTTCGTCGCAAGTGCATGCGTTGCAGGTGGTCAGAATTCAACTCAGCCGGTAATTATTCAGCTCATGCCACCCAATCGCCACACCCCGATACGGCAGGGTCGATGAAGAAGGAAACCGTATAAAGGGTTTGCCCTTTGGTCTCCGTGTCGATGTGGGATGTAGGGTGCGTCATGCGTACCGCTTAACGTTCGATAAACCTGCAACGCGGCATTTTGTTATAAGTGTAGAGACGGGGCCGGCGGTTTGCGTGACGTTGAACGTTGCGGGAGCCGCACCCTTATTGGGCCCTGGTCATCGTTTCGGCCACCTTCGCATTGACATCACCACCCGTATCATAAAACCCGGCAGTATCCCATCATCACCATGGATTCCCGCCTTCGCGGGAAAGACGAGGGCGAGCCGGGAAAGACGAGGGCAGGATGGAAAAAACGCTACAGAACATGATACCCTTCGTCCCTCCTCGTCTTCCCCGGCGGACTGAGGAAATTGATTCGGTTGTGTCGTTTTATTGTTCGAAATTCGCCACCTTTTGTATCGCGAGGTGACCGGGGATCCATGCTCGGATTTACGTTTTCTTCCTATACCATTTCGGCCAAAGGTAACTCGCGGTTTTTATGGACTTGGCCGAAGCGATGATCAAGGCCGATTATTTACTTTCTGGCGCCTAACCCGGATATTTCATGGGAAAACAATCAGGACCAATGAATAATTCGTAATGACAGTTCTTTGCAGTCATATTTTCAGTCGTTTCAAAAATGCAAAATGTAATCCACGGTATTCTGTCTGATTTTCTCACCCTTCGGGCGAGCTGGATGCACTCATCTGCCGCGTTATCAGAGCTTTGAGGTAAACCACTACATCTTCAGCTCTGATGCCTTGCATATGAGCGCACCCCACTCGTGAAATATCCGGGATAGCGTCCCAAGTTTTGATGAGAGTCATTGTATTTTTTGTTCCCAGGAAGAGTCGTGAAAACGAGAAAAAAATAGGCACAAATACCTTTGGGAAAAGTCTTTCGATAGCATATGATTAGCACTTGACATGTTATTTCAGTCTATTATTAGCCTTTAGCCACCACCTCAAACGAAGAATCCAAAGCCATGAACCAGCCACCCGTCAGTAAAAAATCCCTTTTTGATCATATGCTCGATTTTCTGGAGTACCTTTCTGCCCAGAAGGGATACTCCCTTCATACGGTACGGGCGTATCGTTCGGACCTGCTCGATTTTCATTCTTTTTTTATGGAGACCCCGGGGCAATTTGATGACGATGTTTCTGCAAAAATGCCTCCGGTCCCAGATGATGTTGACGTGATCTCTATAAGGGGTTACCTTAACAGGCTGTATAAAGAGGGGCTTTCCAAGCGCTCTGTGGCGCGAAGGCTTTCCTCTCTCCGATCGCTCTATAAATACCTGAAAAAGAGGGGTGTTGTGGAGAAAAGCCCCTTGGACACCATCCGCACACCGAAGCAGGATCAGACACTTCCCACTTATCTGACGGTGGACGATATGTTTCGTCTGCTGGATGCCATGGATGATGGAACGCTTCTTTCCAGGCGAAATCGAGCCATGTTTGAGTTGTTGTACTCAAGTGGACTTCGTGTTTCTGAACTCTCTTCTTTGGATTGCCCTCACCTTGATATGGGTGTAAACAGCGTTCGGGTCTGCGGCAAAGGGAACAAAGAACGTGTGGTTCCCGTGGGGGAACGCGCCGTTCGTGCCATCCGTTTTTATCGGGAGACCCTTGCAGAAGAAAAAAAGATCCCTGCCGACAAGGGGCCGTTGTTTCTGAATAAAAATCTCGGGAGGCTTTCTACGCGTTCCATTGCGCGGATTTTGGAGAAGACAGCCAGAGAGAGCGGGCTCACAGTGCCGGTCTCGCCCCATGCGTTGCGCCACTCCTTTGCCACCCACATGCTGGATGCGGGCGCGGACTTGAGGGGGGTGCAGGAGATGCTGGGGCACGAGAGCCTCTCCACAACGCAGAAATACACCCATGTCTCCATCGATCGGTTGACCCAGGCCTATGATAAGGCGCACCCGAGAAAATAATATGTGTTCCGGTGATGCCATTGCCATTTATAATTCATGGCCCCCGGCAGGGCCGCCGGAGGCATAAACTGAATAGTTACTTAATTTGTTGGTTTGTTTAATGTGGAGATAAAAACGATGACGGAGAAGAGTGTCGCAGATATTCTCATTGAATCTCTGCCCTACATACGGCAATTTGCCGGTAAGACAATTGTGGTTAAATATGGCGGCCATGCCATGGTGGATGAACAGCTCAAGGAAGATTTTGCTCGGGACATCACCCTGATGAAGTACATCGGGTTGAACCCTGTTGTGGTTCATGGGGGTGGCCCCCAGATCAACCTGGTGCTGGACAAGATGGGGATCAACTCTACCTTTGTCCGGGGCATGCGCATGACCGATGATGAGACCATGGACGTGGTAGAGATGGTGCTGGGCGGCAAGGTGAACAAGTCCATCGTCGCTCAGATCAACCGCGAGGGTGGCCGGGCTGTCGGATTAAGTGGCAAGGATGGTGGGCTCATTGAGGCGAACAAGCTGACCATCGTCAGTGAGGAAGAGGGCAAACCCCCTGAGATTATCGACGCCGGGCATGTGGGTAAGGTGACCCGGGTAAATCCCGAGATCATTGATACCTTGACCGCCAAGGGCTTTATTCCGGTGATCGCGCCGGTGGGGGTGGGCGAAAATGGCGAAACATACAACATCAACGCCGATCTCGTGGCCTCGGAAGTCGCATCCGCTTTAAAGGCGGCCCGGCTTCTTCTCTTGACCGACGTGGACGGTGTTCTTGATAAACAGGGCGCTCTGGTCTCCACCATCGAAGCCGAAGCTGTGCCCGGGCTGATCCAGGACAGCACCGTCACCGGCGGCATGATTCCCAAGATTGAATACGCCCTTGCCGCGTTACGGCAGGGTGTGGAAAAAACCCATATCATCAATGGAAAGCGAAGACATTCGCTGATTCTTGAACTCTTTACCGATCAAGGGATTGGGACGGAAGTGGTATTATGAATGAATGGATAGCTCGTGAAGCAGAGGTGGTGGCGCAGACTTATGCCCGCTGCCCCGTGGTTTTCGTCAAAGGCGAAGGAACCACCCTTACTGACGATGCGGGAAAGACCTATACGGACTTTCTGGCTGGCATCGCCGTCTGCAACCTGGGACATGCTCACCCCAAAGTGGCCGCAGCTCTTTCAGAGCAGGCATCGACCCTGTGTCATGTCTCCAACCTGTTCTATACGCGGCCCCAGGTAGAGCTGGCCGAGTGGCTCACCCAGCGGTGTTTTGCCGATCGGGTTTTTCTGTGTAACAGCGGGGCCGAAGCCAACGAAGCGGCCATTAAGCTGGCCCGCAAGTATTTCCATGACAAAGGGGAATCGCGGAGTCGTATTATCTCCATGGGTCGATCTTTTCATGGTCGGACCATGGCGACCTTGTCGGCCACCGGCCAGGACAAGGTGCAGGAAGGCTTTTCTCCCCTTCTGCCTGGGTTTGACTATGCTGAGTTCAACAACCTGGAAGCGCTCGAAGAGGTCATGGACGAGACGGTTTGTGCCGTTCTGGTGGAACCGATTCAGGGCGAGGGGGGAGTGATTGTCCCCGACGACGGTTATCTCGAGGCGGTACGCGCCTTGTGTGATCGTCATGGCGCTCTGCTAATTCTTGATGAAATTCAGACGGGCATGGGCCGGACAGGAAAGCTTTTTGCCCATCAGCACACCTCTGTGACGCCGGATATCATGACCCTGGCCAAGGCCCTGGGTAATGGGTTGCCCATTGGTGCTATGCTGGCAACGAACAAGGTGATGGCCGCATTCTCCAAAGGGGCCCATGGGTCGACCTTTGGCGGCACGCCTCTGGTCACAGCGGCTGCCCTTGCGGTGGTACGGGCCTTTGATGACGAGCAGGTGGTGGAAAAAGCCGCTGAAACCGGTGCTTACTTCCGGGTGAGCCTGGAAAAACTGAAGGCAAAGCATGCGTTGGTCAAGGATATCCGGGGGCAGGGCCTGCTCCTCGGCATGGAGATCGACGGAGACGGAGCCGAGGTGGTTAAAAAGGCCCTCGAAAAGGGGCAGGTGATTAACGCGGTCCAGGGCAAGACCCTGCGCTTTGTACCTCCCCTGATCATTAAAAAAGCTGAAATCGATGTGCTTATGGATGTTCTGGACGCGATTTTTTCTGAGATGAACCAAGCTTGATTCATTCTAAAGATGAATAAATAACAGCCTGACGTGAATGCGCCTTTCTCTGTGGATGATGGGGAAGGTGCATTTGCCATTTGTTTTCAAGGGCGGGGCAGCTGACTGAATAAGGCTGCCGCCCTTGCCACCCGGAGGCTGTTTGGACTATTTTTTGTGCGCCAAAGGAACCGACCAAGGAGAAAGAGATGAAAAAAGACCTGCTGACACTCAAGGACCTGACCAAAGAGCAATTTGACGCCCTGTTTGCACGCGCCCTGGAGCTGAAGAAGAGAAAAAAAGAGGGCATCGTGGACCGCCCCCTCGAAGGGAAAAGCGTGGGGCTTTTGTTCAACAAACCCTCCACCCGAACCCGTATCTCTTTTGAAACGGCCACCATTCAGCTGGGTGGCGTTTCCATTTTCATGAACGAAAACGATACCCAGATCGGTCGCAGTGAGCCTGTGAAAGACACCGCCCGTGTTCTGGCTCGATATATCGATTGTCTGGTGATTCGTACCTTCTCCCAGGCGCTTGTGGAAGAGTACGCAAGCTACTCTGACGCTCCCGTGATCAACGCCTTGACCGATATGTATCACCCCTGTCAGATTCTTTCAGACCTCATGACCGTCATTGAGGCCAAGGGAAGCTACGACGCCAAGGTTGCCTGGGTGGGCGACGGCAACAACGTTTCCCATTCCTGGATCTGGGCTGCTTCCACCCTTGGATTTGAGTTGGTCCTTGCCTGCCCCGAAGGGTTCGATCCCGATGAGACCATTTTTAAAGAGGCCCTGGCCCGAGGCGCCAAAATCAGCGTGGTGCGGGATCCCAAGGCGGCTGTGGCCGCAGCGGATATCGTTTACACCGACGTCTGGGCCAGCATGGGCCAGGAGGCCGAGCAGAAAGCCCGCGAGAAATCCTTTGAAGGGTTCATCGTGGACGATGCCCTCATGGCTCTGGCCAAGCCCGACGCCTCGTTTATGCATTGTTTACCCGCCCACCGCGGCGAAGAGGTCTCCGAGTCTGTGATGGAAGGTGCGCAGTCCATTATCTGGGATGAGGCTGAAAACAAGCTCCATATGCACAAGGCCATCCTTGATATGCTCATTAATCGGACGCTGTAATTGCCTGTTGCGTCCTTTTATAGCGTGGTGTTAAAAAGGAGCGGGAATATGTGGCAGAAATGCTGCCATGCCCGGGCCATTGTTGTCATTGCAATGCCCATATTTTGATCATGATTTGAGTCCCCAGGGATGCATTGTTCCCACGGGTTCTCTTTAATTTCGGTATATTAAAATTTAAGATGTATTCGTAAAAATAAAGGATCAAGCATGCCCTTTTTTCTTCTGTGTGCAGGGAAGAGGGGCCTGTTGTTCATCGTCTAAGAGTTTTGCCGTTCGGTGTTCGGATCTTTTTACGAATTTAACAAAAAATGCCCAGGGGGTTATTGTGTCTGATATCAAAAAAGTGGTCCTTGCCTACTCAGGCGGACTCGATACATCGGTTATTCTCAAGTGGCTCATTGAGACCTATGGCTGCGAAGTGGTTACCTTTTCCGCTGACTTGGGTCAGGAAGAGGAGCTGGACGGCCTCGATGAGAAAGCAAGAAAAACCGGTGCGGTGAAGGCCTACATCGACGATCTCCGTGAAGAGTTCGTCCGTGATTACATTTTTCCTGCTTTTCGCGCCAACGCCATTTATGAAGGCCAGTACCTTCTTGGAACCTCCATCGCGCGTCCGCTGATTGCCAAGCGTCAGATGGAGATTGCCCGCATGGAAGGGGCCGACGCTGTGAGCCATGGAGCCACAGGCAAGGGCAACGATCAGGTTCGTTTTGAACTTGGCTATCTTGCCATCGATCCCGGCATCAAAATCATCGCTCCCTGGCGCGATTGGGATTTGAACTCCCGCACGGCTTTGATGGCGTTCGCGAATAAGCATGGGATCGAGGTCCCCCAGACGCCTAAAAAACCCTACAGCACCGACCGCAACATGCTGCACATCAGCTACGAGGGCGGGATCCTGGAAGACCCCTGGGCCTCAGCCACCGATGAGATGTACACCATGAGCGTGCGTCCTGAGGATGCTCCGGACACCCCCGAAGAGATCGAGATTACCTTCCGCAAGGGCAACCCCGTGGCTATCAACGGGGTAGAGATGACCCCGGCGGTTCTTTTTAAAGAACTCAATATCCTGGGCGGACGTCACGGCATTGGCCGCATTGATCTTGTGGAGAACCGATTCGTGGGCATGAAGTCCCGTGGGGTTTACGAGACACCGGGCGGAACGCTCCTGCGTCATGCTCATATGACCATGGAGTCCATCACCCTGGACCGTGAAGTGGCTCACCTTAGAGATTCTCTGATTCCCAAGTACGCCGAGTTGATTTACAACGGCTTCTGGTTCTCTCCGGAGATGCGCATGCTCCAGAACACCATCGACCAGAGCCAGGAGTTCGTCAACGGCGTGGTCCGGCTCAAGCTTTACAAGGGCAACTCCTACGTGCTGGGCCGCAAGTCCGATGATTCGCTTTACAACGAAGCCTTTGCCACCTTCGAAGGGGATGATGTTTACACCCAGAAGGATGCCGAAGGGTTTATCCGTCTCAACTCTTTGAGGCTTCGAATTCAGAAAATGGCCGGCAGAAAGCTGGGAGGCGAGTAGATGAGTGCAAAACTCTGGTCCGGTCGCTTCTCCATGGGGACGGATAAGGCGGTGGAGGCCTTTACCTCCTCCATTCTCGTGGACAAGCGTCTCTATGCCTATGACATTGAAGGGAGCATCGCCCATTCCAAGATGATGGCAAAGCAGGGCGTCATCGAAGAGGACGAGGCGGAGCTCATGGAAAAGGGGCTCCTTGAGGTGAAGGTGGATATCGAAAACGGGAGCTTCGTCTATGATGATGCCCTGGAAGATATCCACATGCACATTGAGTCCGCCTTGACCGAGAAGATCGGGGACGTGGCCCGAAAACTTCACACCGGTCGAAGCCGGAACGATCAGGTCGCCCTGGATATCCGGCTTTATCTCCGCGAGGAGACCCGGATGGTCATTGAGGGTCTCAAGCTCCTCCGTGGTGTGATCGTGGAACTGGCAGAAAAGCAGTTCGGGGTGGTGATGCCGGGGTATACCCATCTCCAGCGCGCCCAGCCCGTGCTCTTCTCTCATCACATGATGGCCTACTACGAGATGTTTTCACGGGATCAGGAGCGTTTTGAAGACGCTCTGACCCGCATTAACGTGATGCCTCTGGGGGCCGCGGCCCTGGCCGGGACTACCTACCCCATCGATCGTCATTATGTGGCTGAGCTGCTTGATTTCCCCAGGGTCTCAGCCAACAGCATGGACACCGTGGGGGATCGTGATTTCATCATGGAGTTCCTCTCGGCGGCGTCTATTTCCATGGTTCATTTCTCCCGGTTCTCCGAAGAGTTGATTCTCTGGTCTTCCTCCGAGTACCATTTTATTGAGATCTCAGATGCCTTCACCACGGGCAGCAGCATCATGCCCCAGAAGAAGAACCCGGACATTCCCGAATTGGTACGCGGCAAAGCGGGCCGGGTGATCGGCAGTTTGATGGCCAGCATCACCCAGATGAAGGGGCTTCCCATGGCCTACAACCGGGATATGCAGGAAGACAAGCCCCCCCTTTTCGACGGGGTCGACACGATCAAGGCTGTGATCGATATTTATATTCGCATGCTGCCCAATATCAAGGTGATGGCCGATGTGACCCGGCTTTCAACCGAGACGGGTTTTCTGAACGCCACCGATCTGGCCGACTATCTTGCCACCAAGGGGATGCCCTTTCGGGAAGCCCACAGCGTGGCAGGCAAGGCTGTGGCATATGCCCTTGACAAGGGCGTTGAGCTCGGGGATCTGTCGGCCGATGAGATGAAGGATTTTTCCGATCTTATTGAGCCGGATATCTTTGCCTTTCTCACCACCGATTCCATGGTGGAACGGCGTACCTCCTTTGGCGGTACCGCGCCGTCACGTGTGCGGAAAGCCATGGATCAAGCCATCGCCGATCTCGGCGGAAGGGTATCATAGCCATGGGATGGGGAGGAGACAGGGGAAGAGGTGGAAGGGTGTGCCGATTGATTCTGGTGGGCATGTTACTTCTGATGTGTACGGCCTGTGGTAGAAAGGCCCCTCCGGTGCCTCCCCGCTTTGACGGGTTGACTCCTCCTGCGGGCGTGACCGCGCGCGTGCAGGAAAAGACTCTCATCGTTGCCTGGTCGGATCCGTCCCGGTCCGAATGGCGTCTTGTGACCGGGTATCGCATCTATCTCTCCACGCTCAAGCAGGGAGAGGAATCATGCAAAGGGTGTCCTGTTCGCTTTGAAAAGGTGGGAGATGCCGGGGCTGGCGAGAGGCAATTTCGTCTCGCGGCATCACCCGGGGTGCTGTATACCTTTGAAGTGCGGGCAACCGCTGAGGGCGGATATTTGAGTGACCCGTCCAAAAGAGTGGTGGTGGATTTGAGAGAGGGGCAATAGATCCCCAGTGGATGATTTAAGGCGGTGTTCTCTCCTCGGATCGTGGGGATGGGCACCGCCATCAGATAAATTCAAGCAGGGTGTGGAGTGATCATGCACGAGGTATTTCTTTGTCTCGGATCCAATATGGGAGATCGTAAGGCTTATTTTGACAGGGCGCTTCAAGAGATTGAATCGAGGGCGATCGCGCGTGTTGTCGAAGTCTCTCCCCTCTACAAGACCTCTCCGGTGGACTACACCGATCAGGCGTGGTTTCTAAACGGGGCTGCCCGTGTGGAGACGAGCCTTTCACCCCGCGAGCTTCTCGTTCGCTTGAAGCAGGTGGAGACCGATCTGGGGCGTGATGCCGGGGGGGTTCGGTTTGGCCCGAGGCCCATGGATATCGATATTATCCTGTATGACGACCTTGTTTACAGTGACGAGGTGCTGACCATTCCCCATCCTCGCATGGATAAAAGGGCTTTTGTGCTCACTCCCCTTTGTGATATAGATTCTGAGATTATTCATCCTAAAATGAACAAAAAATTACGAATACTCCTCTCTGAGATTGACGATGCGTCCCAGGAGGTGCTTCCATATTTATAAGGAGTAGCTCGTGGTTAAAATTCTGATTATACTGGCAGTTATCTATTTCGGTTACCGGCATTTAAAAAATAAAATGCTGGGCGACATGGGCATGGATGGCAGCCAGGGCAATGCGGGGCAGGCCAGTACCGATGATGTGATGGTTCAAGATCCGGAGTGCGGGGTTTATTTTCCTTTGCGTGAAGGGGTTCCCGGGCTGGTAAATGGAAAAAACGTCAATTTTTGTTCGACAAAGTGCCGTGACGCTTACATGAAAAAGAATAGCTGATTTTCCACTTCTTACGTTCCAATGGAATCTGAAAGGGGGCAGCATGAAATTCTTTATCGACACAGCAAATGTGGATGAGATTCGCGATGCGGTGAGTATGGGAATGGCCGATGGGGTGACCACCAACCCGTCTCTGATGGCGAGGGAGGGTGGAGAGCCGGTGGCCATTCTTAAAGAGATTACCTCCCTTGTGGCCGGTCCCGTCAGCGCAGAGGTGATCAGTCTGGATACTGAAGGCATGATCCAGGAGGCCCGAGGGCTTGCGATGATTGCCGACAATATTGTGGTGAAGATTCCCATGACCGTGGACGGTTTAAAGGCGGTCCGTGTTCTTTCGATGGAAGGGATTCGAACCAATGTCACCCTGATCTTTTCTCCGCTTCAGGCGTTGATGGCTGTTAAGGCTGGCGCAAATTATGTGAGCCCCTTTGTGGGCCGTCTGGATGATCTGGGGCAGGAAGGGATGCCGTTGGTCGAGCAGATTGGCCAGATTTTTATGAATTATGAGTTTCATGCAGAGATTATCGTGGCCAGTATTCGGACGCCCATGCATGTTCTCGATGCCGCTCTTGTGGGGGCACATATTGCCACCATCCCCCATTCGGTTCTTGCCAAGCTGGCGTATCATCCCATGACGGATAAGGGTATTGAGGGGTTTATGGCGGATTGGCAACGGGTTCACGGAAATTGATTTGGGTGAAAAAAGTGCAAGCGTCACGTTTGCGCTTTTGGTAATGGGGGGGAGCGGGCGAGGATGGACAAGGCAGGGCCTCTGCTTTGTCACGTATCCCTTGTGGGCAAATAACGGCGCGGCATTCCGCAGGGTGCGGGCCGCAGGTTGAATGAACCGACAATTGATCGCCTTCAGGGCGTTCTGTAGATTGGAATTTGGGCAGTATATTTTATGAGAAACACAATTAAGCACCCCAACAATCTGACGATTCTCCGCATGGCTTCCGTGCCGCTAATCGTTGCTCTTTTATTATTCCCCGGAAGCCGGGTCGCCACCATTTTTGCGGCCTTGATTTTTTCCGCGGCCTCCATCACAGACTATCTCGATGGCTTTCTGGCACGAAAGTGGGGTATGGAGTCTACCTTCGGCAAGGTGATGGATCCATTGGCCGATAAACTTCTGGTGGGCTGTTCCCTGATCATGATGTGCTCTGTGGGCTGGATTCCCGGTTGGGTCGTCTGCGTTATCATCGGTCGTGAACTTGCCATTACAGGGCTGAGGAGCATTATTGTTGAGAACGGCGAAGATGTTTCTGCCTCAAACCTCGGCAAGTACAAAACAGGGTTTCAGATTGCGTCCATTATTCCCCTTTTGATCCATTTCAGCTACTTCGGTATTGATTTTCATGGCATAGGGATGTTTTTTCTCTGGTGCGCGCTTCTCCTTACCGTTTGGTCCGGAGCCGACTATTTTTTCCGCTTCAGAAAACTTCTGACCATGTAACGTTTTTCGTTGACACCAACCAGTTCACCGGTTAAAACACACAGGTCTTCGGGCATTGAGCGGGAATAACTCAGTGGTAGAGTGCAACCTTGCCAAGGTTGACGTCGCGAGTTCAAATCTCGTTTCCCGCTCCACAATTTCGGCGGCTTGGCCAAGTGGTAAGGCGACGGCCTGCAAAGCCGTTATTCTCCAGTTCGAATCTGGAAGCCGCCTCCAATACGCAAAAAAGCCATTGACCCACAGGGTCAATGGCTTTTTTGCGTATTGGGCATGGCGAAGCCATGCAAGTCTTGCCCCGCAATCCTTCAGGCGGCCCGGGCGGAGCCCGGAACCCGCCTCCCGAATCACCGAAGGACTCTCTCCTCGATTCCCCCGCAATCCTTCAGGCGACCCAGCGGAGCCCGGAATCCGCCTCCCAAGTTACCGAAGGTCCCCTCTCCTCGATTTACCCGCAACCCTTCAGGCACCCCAACGGAGCCCGGAACCCGCCTCTCGAGGTTACCGTAAATCTCATTTTCTCGATTCATAACCCTTTAAAACTGCCGAAAGCCCCATCTCTTCGACCAACCCAACCGGTCATCGCTTTTTGTTGCTTGGCCCGTACGAAGCACGGCAAGGCTTGCCCCGCAACCCTTCAGGCACCCCAACGTAGCCCAGCCCCCGCCTCCCGAGTCACCACAGCCCCCATCTCCTCGTTCACCCTTACAACCTCAGACGACATCGGCACAGTGAGGTTGCAGAGCCCCCATCTCCCGGCCCCACCCAGCGAACCAATGGAACTTTCGTCGCTTGGGATTCCACACGCCATCACACGCCCCCGTGAATCCCAATCCCACACCCGCATTCAATCCACAGCAAAACCGGCCTTTTTTTTCTGCCCGACACAAATCGTCCGTGCTTATTCCCCGATTAAGGTCCAGGCGGGCGTGCGACCCCTATGCCTCCGTAAATTACGGCCCCTTTAGATTTACCCAACAGGACAAACCTTTGCATTCAATTCCAAGGCCGTGTAACCATGAAGAAAATATATAATTATCCCCGCCGCAATTTTAAACACACTCGCAAGGAGGTCTTCAATGAAAGTTCTTGGTGTCTCTGGCTCGCCTATTAAAAACAGCAACACCGACCGCGCCGTCAAAGCCCTTTTGGATGCCACGGGCCTTGAAACAGAATTTGTTAAATTGTCAGATTTGACCATCGAGCCGTGCCGGGCATGTCTGGGGTGTGTAAAGACCAACATCTGTGTCATTGAGGATGACGGCACACCTCTGGCCCAAAAGGCCAAAGACTGCGATGCCATCGTTATCGCCGGCTACACCCCCTACAGCACCCTTGATTCGAGGACCAAGGCCTTCATTGAGCGCATGTATCAGCTGCGTCATCGAAACAGCTTGATGGCAGGAAAATTAGGGGCTGCTGTCATGACCTCCGCTGTACCCCATAACGCGCCTGGGGCTCCTCCTGTTTGCGATATGGGCATTCAAGCGATCACCCATTATATGCATGAAGAAGGGATCACTTTTGTGGGTGCTGTGAAGATCACAGGAAACGTCCCCTGCATGAAATGCGGATTCGGTGACACATGCAAAAAATCGGGGGTCACCATGATCTACGGTCCGGATGCCACGGTGGATTCTGTGGGGATCAAGACATTTGAAAAGCAGTCCCTCTCATTTGAATCGGCAGAGGCACTTGGCAAAGAAATCGCCAGGAGACTCACTCAAAGCTCCGTTGAAGGGTAAGATGACGGCAGGAATAGCCTGGCTCCGAATGCATGGATGAAACCACGGCAGCGAGGCCGTAGAGAACGCAAATACCAGCCGCCCACCGTGACAATCAGGACGCACAGGCATACCGCTGCATGCTTTCAAGGCGGCACACCTTGCCATCGGAGGCCCTTGTTCATGAGTTGAATAGTTGCGATGGATGAATCGGGGAGTTATCCGTGCAAATATCAACGGGCACAAGGAACAAGGTTTAATGCAAATCGAAACCGGCAGAGCCCAGAATCCGCATCCAAATTAAAAACCCCCATCGAGCCTACAGGCCGATGGGGATTTTTAATTTGTTGCCGGTTAAAGCCCGGCAAGGCTTGCTCTGCAAGACTTCAGGCGGGCCGTTGGAGTCGGAACCCGCCTCTCGAATTACCGCAAGCCTCATCTGCTCGCTTCCCCAGTAAACCGCCAGGCCCCCAGGCGGCCCGGCGGAGCTTGAGTCACCGCAGGTCTCATCTCCTCAATTCCCCCGCAAGCCCCCAGGCGGCACCAGATGTACCCAGGAACCCACATTTAAGGTAATCGAGCCCCCATCTCCTCAGCTGTCACTACGGGGCGATGGGGTTTTTAATTTGGTGTCGTATGAAACGCACCAAAATGAAAGGTTTAGATTAAAAAAACTTAGCCCCTTTTATTGCGTATTTTTTACCGGCATCCACACTGTCTCCCACGCATTTATCTCTGCGGGCTTATCATCCTCTATGAACTGATCTCTGTCCGTTTGGAAGAATCGTTCCGCCTTGTTAAACAAAAATGATGAAGTTCAACTGCGTTTACCTATTGGTTGAAAAAAATAGCCGACGAGAGTTTCGTAACGCATTAATTTATATAGTTGTCTTTTTTTGCCTGGCCTGCCCCGGAAGCATGAAGAAATTGTTATTTTAGAATTGCGATACCACAAATACTCTAAGGTATGAATAATAATTATTTGCAGTAATTGGTTGCAATACTATCATGGACGGAATATGAATAACAAAGTATTTCAAGCCAATAGAACACAATACTATGCCGCCCCCCAATACCTGAAACATTGCCAAAAATTGTGGTTGAATTTAGAATGCGAAAGGCGATACTGAAATGGCCTTGGACAATGTCAAACCCATCAAAGAAGCTCTTCTGCGTGCTTTTCCTTCCCCAAAATCGTACTTTGAATTCAGGGATACCGATAAAAAAATTTCAAGTCGTGCCATTCCCAAATTCATCGACTGTGCCCTGACATCCGGTCTGATAAAAAAAAATACGGAATCCGATTTTATAAACTTTCTGGCGAGCAGCAACACAAGCGTTTCGAAATCGGTGAGTGATGAATTTACCTTTGAAGAGGTTGTGGAAGAAGTGGCACAGGGGGCCTCGGTCAATAGCCTGGTTGAATGGTTGAATGCTGTCTCGGCTGAATTTAACATGCCGAAAATTCAAGCATCCATGATTTCCCGGCTGAAAAAAAACTATAATCCGAACACTGCCAGCAAGCGCGCGCTGTTAAGAGTTCTGGGCTTTTGGATTGGGTTGAAACGGCCCTTTTTCCCCTGGGATTTTCAACGCCTTCTGGAATTGCCTGCAACAAAAGTTGCGGGTGAATCCAGGGCTGAAGAGGAGGGCGTTCGAATTGATTTTTCGTTTCAGCACAATGGGGAGAATCTTGATTTTCAAATGATGGAATGGCTGAAAAATGAACTGTTACAATGCATAAAAGATCTGAAGATGTATCACCTGCTCGGCAATAAAATACATTTTTATTCCACGACAACAGCCACCCTGAAAATTCATAAAAGGAGAGGACCTTCAATGGAACCGATGCTTTACTCCGGTGCCATTCGCGACAGCCTGTCCATTGCCCACCAGATAATCGTACGATGGACATTATCACCGCTCAGTTACAAACAAAATTCCATGGTTATCGGCATATCCGCCGGCAATTATTCCAGGCTCCCGCGCCAGATGCAGGCATTGATGGAGGCAAAACTGCCTCAAAATCCTACCATCCGTTTGACCGATTTTGCCAGATTGTGTGTCAGATTAACAAATGCAAAGGTGATCATTAATGAAGAATCACAATTGTATAAAATGCCCAACGGGGACATGTTTTCAATTTGGGCGGTAAAATATTTCTGGTTTTTGTATTATGATTTTGTTCCGGTTCTTATTGAAAAAACGATGCTTCCGGTCACAAAAACAGGGTACGCCACATTACAAAATTCCATACATTTTCCATGCGAACCGGCCTTGGAAATCGAACATAGGGGCCCTATCCGCCATTCGTCAGTTTCCGCAAAATGATCTGCTTGCCGTTGAAATCGCGAAGGTCTGCATGGCCCGTCGAATGTTTGTGGAAGCCAGCACCTTTTTATCCGCAGTTTTGGCCTCTGACCCCTGCCATCCGGTTGCCCGGTTGTTACGCATGCTGATTTTCCTGAACCAGGCCATGGCGCAGGCAGACTGCTCTTTATTTGACCTTTATTTCGAACGTGCAGAAAAAGAGTGCAATCTTATTCTAAGCCACTGGGAACAGGAAGAGGAGGTGTGGTGTGAATATGGTTTGCTGTATTGGACCAGAGCAATATTTCTTCTTAAAAAGTTAAGAAACAATGAGATTGCGGATAAGGAGGAGAAGCGGTTTCTTACCGATCGGATGTTTTCAGACCTCAAAAAGGCTGAAAACTGCTTCCAGAAAGGCATGGTTTTTTCTCTGACGGTCAACAGGCCGGTATTCTGGATCGTACATCTCGGCAGTCTGGCTGAACTGCTGAAGCATAATGATGATTATATTAACAGCACGACTCCGATTACCGATGATTGGGGGGTGTATTCCAATCTAAGCCTTCGGTTTTTTATATCCCTGGGATGGCTCGACCCAGATATTTTGAATACAACAGATGAACAAGTGATCATGGAGCAATTGAATATTTTTTCTCATCGAATGGCTCAATCCATCACTATTTACCACGAATCCGCTCAATTAAGTATGTACAGACCCAACGTCGCGTTTTCCATTGCGTCTGTCTTATGGGATTTCAGTCCCATTCTAACCGTTGGTACAGCAAAATCCGTCTTGAACTGGCTGGAACAAGCCGTGTGTGACGCCAATAAATTGATGGACAACAATCTGGGCGTTTTTTCACTTATTTCCTGGTATTCTCAGGTGCAGGATCCTGCTGATTTTGTTTTGTGTTTGAACAGTGCTATTGAAACAATACATCTTTTGATAAAAGATGATCTTGCAAAAGATGACATGTATCGGATTGATCCTGCTAATATAAAGGGGTTTAAATTATTTCCAATGTATTTTGACAGGGAGGTAAACTCCGGAATTCTGGTCCAAGACAAGGACTGACGACCGTCTGGAGACAGTCTCTCCTAAAGGGGACAGGCCATGCATCAAAAATTATAGAGCCTCTTTAACCACCCATTTTCAGCGAAACACGTCTCAACAACCTGCAAACGTACATATTATCTTTCATCCAGCCCGAGGTCTCTCTTGTAAGACCTTCAATGTAATCTCCAACGTTGCAGTGGAAACCCTCTCTCTCGTCGTCAGATCACGACATAACCGGTGCGGTCGCCATGCCTAAACAATAAAAGCTATTGGTCCGTTGGGTGGTCCAAGAGATGGGGGCTTTGTATTATAAAGGTGGATGCACTGAGAAGATGAGAACTGCGGTGACTCGGGAGGCGGGTTTGGGTTCAGCGGGGGTGTCTGAACAACAAAAAAGCCATAGACCCGTTGGGTCAGCTGAGAAGACAGAGACCCTCGGTAACCTTAAAGGCGGGTTCCGGGGCGTGCCCGATGCCGAATGGGGGCTTGCGGGTAAACCGAGGAGATGGGACCTGCGGTGACTTGGGAGGCGGGTTCGGGCTCGCCTGAGGTGTTTGAAGGCTTGCGGGGAAATCGGGGAGAGGGGACCTTCGGTGACTTGGGAGGCGGGTTCCGGGCTCCGCTGGGTCGCCTGAAGGGTTGCGGGGGAATCGAGGAGAGAGACCTTCGGTGATTCGGGAGGCGGGTTCCGGCTCCGCCGGGCCGCCTGAAACAACAAAAAAAGCCATTGACCCGTTGGGGCAGCT
>NZ_JAQYWB010000074.1 GCF_030145185.1 Desulfoluna sp.
TGTAGTGGTTTACCTCAAAGCTCTGATAACGCGGCAGATGAGTGCACCCGGCTCGCCCGAAGGGTGAGAAAATCAGACAGAATACCGTGGATTACATTTTGCATTTTTGAAACGACTGAAAATATTACTGCAAAGAACTGTAATCACCGATTATTCCTTAGCACTGATTGTTTTCTCATGAAATGTCCGGGTTAGCCCCCCGGCAGGGCTGCCGGAGGCACAGGCTGTTTTATCCTTTCTTTGACGTGATGCCCTTTCGGGCGGTAGTTATTACTCGAGAATTCTGTTTCGAAATCAACTCGTTGGGTGGCCAGCGCCCTCTCCTTTTTTGTCTGGAGATGTCGGTTGAGCCTGCGGGAATTCTTGGATTCATGAGGCGTTCCGTGCCGGGGAGGTGCGATGACGACGATCCGTTTGATTCCGTGTCTTTGCCTTCTGTTTTATTCATCTGCCGCCTTCAGCCATGGGCTGGTTCTTTTTCCTTTTGATGCCCCGGGGCGACCGGAGGCAGAGGTCTCTTTTTTTCAGGAGACCCTTGCGACGCATTTGACAACCCATTTTCGCCTGTTTGAAGGGGAGGGGGTGGAAGCGGCCCTCTCCCTGTGCCGTGAAGAGACGAGGTCCATCACGGATTGTCTGGCCCTTGTGGGGGAAGTGTTTGAAGCCGATATGGGTGTGCGGGGGCGCTGGGCGGCTCCGGGTGGCCAGGATGCCTTTTTCCTGGAGATCATCGATCTTGAGACCGGGTCGGCCCTTTTTTCCGGTCGGGATATGGATCGACGTCAATCCGTGGACAGGCGGTTCGCCTCCCTTGCCCGGCGCGCTTACGCCCACATGGAGGGGCCCTCGGAGGCGACGATGACCGTGATGCCCGGGATGGATTTTTTTCGGATTCCCGGGGACCCCATGCATCCTGTCTATCTTCAGGTCAGTGAGGTAACCCAGGCCCAGTGGCGGATGGTGATGGGGTACAACCCCTCGTGGTTTATTACCTGTGGAGAGGACTGTCCGGTGGACAGCGTCACCCGAGAAGAGATCGACACCTTCCTCATGCGGATGAATATCATCGGGCGGGGACGGTTTCGCCTGCCGACCTTTAAGGAGTGGCAGAGAGCCCTGGCTGTTTCTGAAGATGAGGCCCCGTGTTTTATGGGAAACAATTGCGTGGCTTACGGGGGCTACCCCTGTGACCAGTGGCCGGCGGGGGGCTCGGAATGTTCGCGGTGTGGCCCGCGGGCCTTCAGCGGAAGGGGAGCCAGGATCGAGAATATGACCGGGAACGTCTGGGAGTGGCTGACTGCGCCGGAGGATGGCGACGGATCCTTCGGGCTTCTTGTGGGGGGCGGCTGGGCCGATTCCCCCCAGGCCTCGGGAGGCATCCTTCGCCCTGTCTCATCGTCGCGATTCGCGGCTGATGACGTGGGATTCCGGCTTCTTCTGGAAGGGGAATCAAGCCAACCGACCGATACACATTGATTTGCCTATGCAACTTCTTTATAATAATGCCATTTCTGATGTGTTGTGCGCTTGCCTGTGGGTGCCGTGCATTCGGCCGGGGCGCAGAACCTTGGGAGGTAGTTTCCATCGCGGATTTTCTGGGTGGGCGTCTTTCGTTCTGGATTTGGGGGCCTTTGCCCTTGATGAACAGCGCCATTGAGGCGCTGTTTGATGCCAGGCCACCCCCATACTATTCGGCCAGCGGAGCCGGGAAGGAGAGGCCATGACCTTTCATACCATTGCCTGTTGCACAGATTTTTCCAAGAATGCCGATGTGGCGGTTCAGACCGCCGCCCTCCTCGCCAAGAAATTCGATGCGGTTTTAGAGATTCTCCATGTGGTGCCCCCCCCAGTGAACCCCGTGGTGACCGATTTCGACAACCCTGTTTTCACCTCCGTGACCTTTGACGATACGGTGGACGGCAATATCGTTCTTCACGTGGAGGAGAAACTTCAGAAACACTATGCTTCGACGATTCCCGGGGGGGTGAAGGCCCGCTATGTGGTGCTGGACGGTCATGTCTCCACGGAAATTCTCAATCACCTGGAGGAGTCGGGCTGCGACCTGGTTGTGCTGGGCTCCTACGGCCTTTCCGGTATGGGGCTGGTCCTTTTTGGCAGCATTGCCAAACGTGTGGCCCACAAGGCGATCTGTTCCGTGATGATTGCCAGATCTGCCGACGCGTCCGTCTAAGGGGCTGGAAAAAAAGGGGCTTATTTTTAGTCTCGGAATCTCGTGATCGTCTTCTTTTACGGCGATTGATGCCAACCCATTGATTGTGCCGGGTGATTCCACGGGGGCTTCCTGCCCTTGGGAACGCTCGGCCTCCCGCACTGTGCTTTTATCCTCTTCTCTACGCCATCGGATCCGTCGCGGCAGGGGGCTTTGTTCGTGTCCCGGCCGCCTGAGGCAACGAACGCTGCCGTTCATTTTTTTCACGTCTTCATTCATTGATCGCCTCGTAATCTGGTGAACCGGAGAGATCAGCCGGGACTCTCGTGGCCTGTTTTGTCCCGCACAAGGGGGGGCTGAGCGTGGCTTTTTATAAAAAAAGCGTAGCTATTCAACTCTAAAAAAAGCCTCCGGCGGCAAGGTGTGCAACCTTGAAAGCTGGTTGCAGATGTGTTTCGCCCCCATGTCACGGCGTAGCCGTAGGCGAATTCCTCAGGTCAAATCACAGATGCCTTTGATTCCGTGTAAATATGAGATTATTCATTGAAACCTGTTTATTAAACTTTTCAAAAGTTTAGCCCCCGGCAGGGCCGCCGGAGGCACAATCTGAATAGTTAAAAAAATCTTCAATAGATCAGCATGACACAATCATACACCCACGTGTTTTTACAGGGGAGGAACCCATGGAAAACCCCTTTTCAACGTATGCGTCCATGTTTTCGGATGGTTGTGCGTTGATGAACGAAGCCCTTGCCTACCAAGTAGATTTCGGGCAACGGATGACCCTTTTTCTCGACACCAAGCGGGAGCAGGGTGACAATTTTATTGAGGAGAATCGCAAGGGGCTGCCGCCGGTGCTTCACTTTGACTACGAAGTGATTTTCAACGGGCGAGACCTGGACGATCCGGTGAACTATTCCCTGGCGCGCATTACCCCTGACTCGGATCGGAAGATCCCCGCCGATGCCCGGCCTGTGGTGATCATCGACCCCCGGGCCGGGCACGGCCCGGGTATCGGAGGCTTTCGCAAGGAGTCGGAGGTGGGGATGGCCATGCGCAAGGATCATCCCGTCTATTTCATGATTTTTACCCAGGAGCCGGTTCGTGGTCAAACCTTGTCCCATGTGTTTAAAGCCCACATCGAATTTCTCAAGGTGATTCGGTTGTTTCACCCCGAGGCCGAGCGGCCGGCCATCATCGGCAACTGCCAGGGGGGATGGGCGGCGGCATTGATCGCTGCGGACCGTCCCGATATTACCGGGCCTTTGATTTTGAACGGGTCGCCCCTCTCTTACTGGGCGGGGCGGGATACGCAAAATCCCATGCGATATCGCGGAGGTCTTTTCGGAGGCGTTTGGCTCGCGTCCCTTTCCGCAGACCTGGGGAACGGTATTTTTGACGGTGCCCAGCTGGTCTCGGGGTTCGAGGACCTCAATCCTGCCAATAGCCTCTGGAATAAGGACTACAACCTCTGGCGATCGGTGGACTCTGAACGGGATCGTTATATCTTTTTTGAGCGGTGGTGGAATGGTTTTGTGTTTATGACCAAAGAGGAGATCCAGTTTGTGGTGCAGGATCTCTTTGTGGGCAACCGCCTGGAGGAGGGGCGTGTGGAGGGAGGCAGCGGTGAGATCGTGGACCTTCGAAAGCTGAAAGACCCCATTATTGTTTTTGCCTCCAAAGGGGACAATATCACGCCGCCTGAGCAGGCCCTGGGATGGATTGAACGGGTTTGGGGGACCGTTTCTGAGATTAAGGTGCGACATCAGGTGATTGTTTACCTGCTTCATGAAGATATTGGCCATTTGGGCATTTTTGTGTCGAAGCGCGTGATCCTGAAAGAGCATAAGGAGCTCATTGATTGCGTGGGGCTGGCAAAATTTCTTGCACCGGGGCTTTACGAGATGATCATCGATGAAGAAGGGGAGGTCCGTTTTGAAGTGCGGGATCTCACGCAACTGAAGGGAGGAGAGGGCGGTGAGGGAGGCAAGGATGCCGGCCCCTTCGAAAATGTACGAAAAGCATCTGAAATGATCCAGGAACTTTATGAGGCGATCCTGAGCCCCCTGGTGAAACCCTGGGGAAACGAAGTGATGGCCACCGTGATTCGGGAGAGTTCTCCCTTGAGGCAGCGCCTTTATGCCGTTTCAAGCATGAACCCTGTGACCCGTATGGCCAGCGCCTGGGCCCCTTATGTTCGGGATTATCGCATGGAAGCCCCGGAGGATAATTCTTTCCGTAAGGTGGAGCAGGTTCTATCCGATTCCGTCGTGTCGCTTTTGAACGGATACCGGGATATTCGGGACACCGCCTCCGAGTTACTTTTCTATGGGATGTACGACAACCCGATGGCCCATTTTATTCTTCAGGAGGCTCTGGATATCCCGGATCCTCCTCTGGATGTGGGGTGCGAGGACCTGAAAAAAGAGCCCCACGGGGAACACTGGATTTCGCGCATGGTCGAGGGGGGCTTTCTGCAGGGGTTGATGCGCGGCCTGCTGGTCCTGGGGAGTGTGAAGCAGGTGGTGGATAAACAGCAGCTGACCACCATGGAATCTTTGCTGAAGGGGCAGAAATATTTGCAGGAGATGACGCTGCCCGAGGTGAAAAAGGTGGTGAAAGATCAGTCGCAACTGCTGAAAGTCAGCCGTGAACTGGCCATCAGCACCTTGCCAGAGCTCATCAAGAGTCCCGAGGACCGCCTGACCGCCACGGCGATATTCCGGGCGAGTCTGGAAGGAGCTGGGGATGTGGACCCGGCTGCAAAAGGGCTGTTGAGTCATCTGGAGGCATTGTTAAAAGATCGACAAACCTTGTGAGGCTTTATGGAGCATACCCTTTACAAAGTGGCTGACGACCTGTTTCTGGTGGCGTTGAATCCCCCCATTCCGGGATACGAGAGCTTTTTGTCTGCATGGATCTATGTGGGCGAGGTGACCTTCCTGGTGGACACAGGGCCGTCGGTGACAGCCGGAGCCTTGGTGAAAGCGCTGGACTCGTTGGGAGTGAATCGGTTGGATTATATTCTCCTGACCCATGTCCACATTGATCATGCTGGTGCGGTGGGGGATCTTGCCGTTCTTTTTCCCGAAACCCAGGTGGTGTGTCACAGTCGAGGGATCCCCCACCTCGTGGACCCCCACCATCTGGAGATCTGTTCGGAAAAGGTCTTGGGGGAGACGGCCCGGCATTACGGGCCTGTGCGGCCTGTCTCTGAAGGGCGTCTTTTGCCTGCGGAAACCTTTATGTCGAACGCGGTGATGTCCGTGCCCACCCCCGGACACGCATCACATCATATGAGTTATCATACGGATCGGTATCTTTTTACCGGGGAAGCGGCGGGCGCCTGCTTTGCCGGTGTGCTTGGCATGTCCTATATGCGCCCGTCCACTCCCCCTCCATTTTATTTCGATATCTCTGTGCAGAGCCTGGAAAATTTGATGGAACTTGAGCCGGATCGTCTCTGCTACGGACATTTTGGGAGTTTTGAGTTCGGGGGGCGGGTTCTCTGGCAGCACAGGGAGCAGCTTCGTTTGTGGGCTTCCATCGTGGCCTCTGAAATGAGTCGGGGTTTGGTGGGGATGGATCTGGAGCTTAACATTTTAAAGACCATCCTGGAAAACGATCCTCTGATTCTTCCTTTTCTTGATATGGAGGGGCCGCTTCGACTGCGGGAGCTCTTCTTTATTCAAAACAGTATCAAAGGATTTATCGGCAACGCCAGCCGACATGTCGGTCCCCTCTCCTGAGGGTTTCCAAACCCTCCCTGGAGATCAGATTTCTCCACAGAGTTGCAGCGCGCGGTCATTGGGCCGGTTCTTTTCGTATCGCCTTTTGGGGTGATTCTTTTCCCATGGGTGAGGCGTCTGCAGCCTTCATTTTCATCACCTCCATGAGAAGCACCCGATCTGGCGTGTGGCTCTTCCAGTTGCCGGAGAGCCGCCCGGCCCCGGCGGTGAGGAGGAAGAGACACACCATGATGAGGGCGACGAGTTTGGGGGACCAATGGGCTCCATCGGGAGAGGTGGAGAGACGCAGCGCCTCTTTCTCCGGGCAGGCGTCCACGCAGGAGAGGCAGCCGGTGCATTCATCGGAAAAAATCAGGGTGGACAGGTCCACGGCAAGGGAAGAGGGACAGGCTCGGGTGCATCGGCCGCAGTGGATGCAGGCGCTTTCGTTACGGTGGATCTTTAACGGGCTGAGAAAACTGAGCAGGCCCAGAAGGGCTCCGTAAGGGCAGAGATAACGGCACCAGCCGTTTTTAATGACCAGGGGCAGCACCAGGAGAAGGCCCAGGGTGATCAACGATCCGGTGGAGGGCTCGGTAAAGAAGTGGAACATACGGATGTCAGAGGTGAGGTTGTAGCTGCTTGAGAGAAAACCACCGACGGCCGGAACCGGCATTTTAAAGAGAATACTCCAGAGAAAGAAGCTCAGAAGGAGGTATTTGATGCCCCGTAAAGGGAGGTCCAGGGCCTTGGGAAGACGCCGGGCAAGGGAGAGCCTTTTCCCCAGTCGCCCCGCCATCTCGCCTGCAAACCCCACCGGGCAGACAAAGCTGCAGAAGCTTTTTTTAACCAGAATCGCGGAGACGCAGACAGCAAGAAAAAGGAGAAGCGCCGCCGGATGGGCTCCGTGAATGGCCCCCGTGCCAAGGGTGAATTTGAGGTTCATCAGGCCGCTTAACGGGAGAAAGGCCTCCACCGCGGGGGGCCTGTTGATGGTCGGAAGGGTGCCCGTTGAAAGGGCCAGCACCCAGAGGGCAAAACGCCATCCGATAAAGAGGGTGAGGCAGAGAAAAAAGAGCTGGGAACAACGGCGGGGGGTGAGACGGCTGAACATGGGACGGGATACCTCGGTTTGAACGGTGATAAGTGTCAATACGTCGATCGCCTTATAACATATTCATGTCGAATCCGTCTGTCATTAAGGCGACATTTATGCGGATGCGAGGTGTTGGAAGGCCCAACCGCCGGAGCGCATTCGCACATCCGCTTCCAAGGCGATGCCCCTTGAAAGCGGAGGACCTGCTTTTTAAAACCCCACGGAGAGGAGCAGGTTGCCGGTGATACCGTTGTCATCGGTTTGGGTGATTTCATCCCATTTGTTGAAGACATAGCAGCCGTAGAGACCCAGGGAGGCGTGGGCCCCCAGGGGGACCTCGATACCGGCGATCATCTGCCAGTAGATGTCGGTCCAGTCCGTTTCTCCGTCCACGTCCACATAGCTTTTCAGGGCTCCGGCGCCCAGGCGGTAGATGCTGTCTTTAAAGATCAGGTTGATCTGCGGGGTGAAGACTTTTGCACCGCTGTCGGTGTTGCTTTCGGGGGTGTAGCCCAGGCCAAGCTGCCAGAAGGCGAGGGGGGCATGGTACTCGTAAGCGAGGAGCCAGCTTAAGTCCCCTTTGTCAAAGGGGAGCTCGGGCATGCCTTTGATTTTATCATGGTACCGGGCGCCCAGGGCCAGCTTGTGGCCCCTTTGTTCGCCCTGCGTGCCCATGAGGAAGTGATCGCCTTCAAAGGCGTGGGCGGGGAGGCTGAACAAAAGAGCGGCGGTGAGGATGAAAAGGGCGCGTCCGATCTGCGTCATGGTATGGCTCCGTCTTTGTGGTTAGCGGGATAAGAGGGCTTCGTCATTTGTGAACTTTTTATTCCGGATTTTAGAGAACATGGCCACCAGTTTTTCTACAGTGAGATCTTGCATTTTTTCACCGCATATGTCCAGCACCACCTCGCCGGCGTCCATCATGAGGAGGCGATTGCCCAGGTCGATGGCCTGTTGCATGTTGTGGGTGATCATGAGGGTGGTGAGTCCGTATTCCGTTACAAAATGGGTGGTCAATCTCTCCACGATCTCCGCATTGCGGGGGTCCAGGGCGGCGGTGTGTTCATCGAGAAGGACCAGCTCCGGCCGGGAGAGAACCATCATGAGGAGGGTGAGGGCCTGGCGCTGTCCCCCGGAAAGAAGGCCCACATTGTCTTTCAGCCGGTCTTCAAGGCCCATGTCGAGAAACCGGAGCTGTTCTTTGAAAAATTCCCGTTTTTTCTGGTTGAGGCTGATGCGAAGGCCTTTAAATCCTTTTTTAAGGCAGACCATCATGTTGTCTTCAAGGGTCATGTTGGAGGCGGTGCCGGCCAGGGGGTCCTGGAAGATGCGCCCGATGGTTCGGGCACGCTTGAACTCCGGCGCTTTGGTCACCTCTTTGCCGCCTAGGACGATGCGTCCGGCGTCGGGCATCACGGTGCCGGCCAGCAGGTTGAACAGGGTGCTTTTTCCGGCCCCGTTGCTGCCGATGATGGTGACAAACTCCCCTTTTTTTACGGTGAGATTGAAGGCCTCAAAAATTTTGTTTTCATTGGGCGTTCCCGCGTTAAACGTCAGGGCGGCGTTTTCGATGGCAATCATTTGCCCCCCTTTGCCGGTTTTTTCATTTGGGTGATGACCAGGGCGCCGATGATCAGGATTCCGGAGACAAGCTTGAGGTCGTTGGGGGTGAGGTGGATGGTGTACCCGTAAAAACGGCCTAAAAACATGATCGCCTTATAAAAAATGGCTCCGATGATTACCCGCAGGGTGAGCAGGGAGATGCGGTTGGAGCGGATAAGAAATTCACCGAGCATCACCGAGGCGAGGCCGGAGACCACGATACCCTGGCCCAGGTTCACATCGGCAAATCCCTGGTACTGGGCGGCAAAGGCACCAGAGAGGGCCACCAGTCCGTTGGAGAGGCCCACGCCGATCACCTTGTACGTGGCCGGGTTCACGCCTTGAGAGATCACCATCTGGGTGTTGCTCCCCATGGCCCCGAAGGTGAGCCCCATGTCCGTGTGGAAGAAGAGGTCCATCAACACTTTGATGACCAGCACCACGAGGATGAAAAAGAGGAGCAGGGTCCAGGTCTCTGAAAGAGTGCCGTCGGTGAAGGCCACTGCCTTGGTGAGCAGGGTCTCCTTGCGCATCAGGGGCAGGTTGGCCCGGTTCCCCAGGATGCGGATGTTGATGGAGTAGAGCATGGTCATGGTGAGGATCCCCGCCAGGAGATGGGGCACCTTCAGCTTGTTGTGAATGATCGCCGTCACCACCCCGGCCGCCACGCCGCCGGAAAAAGCGAGCAGGATTCCTGCGATCAGTCCGATGCCCTGCTGAATGGCCATGGCCATGATGACGGCACCCAGGGGAAAGGAGCCGTCCACCGTCAGATCCGGAAAATCCAGGATCCGAAACGTAAAAAAAACACCGAGGGCCATGATCCCATAGATCAGGCCCTCAACAAAAATACCTTCAATCATCTCGTCTATCCAATTGCATTCGGTTTTGTTTGGAAAAGCGTGCCTCCGGCGGCGAGGTGAGCCACCTCGAAAGCTGGTTGTCAATGCGATTTGCCTTTCGCTTGTCGCACCCTAGCCTCTTGGCGGTGGCATGGTCCGGAGCTAAAGCCGGAGACGGGGCAGGCTGAGTCGTGAACCCCCTACGTTTAAACTCTGTGTCACATCCAACGCGTGACGTTGC
Organism: Desulfoluna sp.; assembly: GCF_030145185.1. Taxonomy (GTDB): domain Bacteria; phylum Desulfobacterota; class Desulfobacteria; order Desulfobacterales; family Desulfolunaceae; genus Desulfoluna. The sequence continues at coordinate 9,680 of NZ_JAQYWB010000074.1, forward strand.
TCACTGTCTCCCGGATCTCTTACCTGAGCCCCGGCGAACGACATGAACTTCGATGCGGAACAAATCATCGAAAACGCACCAAGTCATCTTACGCATGGCGCCTCATGTCGGCCTCGATTCGGTAGAATCGAGGCCGACATGAGGCCACCTGGGGTCCAGGGGATCATCCCCTGGCTACTGTTTCACGATTTGGCCATCTTTGACAAGGGTGGCGGCTTTTTTGACGGCGTCTTCGGGGAAGGAGAGGCCTAAGGTTTTAGCGACGTCCAGGTTGAGGAGGAGGTCGATATCGGAGGGGTCGGTCATAAAGATGGTGGGGACGGTCTCGGGGTCGGTCCCGGCGAGAATGTCGGCCACGAGGCGACCGGTGCGCCGGCCCATTTTGTAGTAGTCAAAGCCCCAGGCTGCGAGGACCGGGATGGTTTCGGCAGAGCTGGGGTCAGCGCTCATGACAGGTTTGTGGTGCTTGGCGGCCACGTCGGTGATGGCGGAGAGGGCGGAGACCACGGTGTTGTCGTTGCTGATGTAGATGCCGTCCACGCGGCCGATGATGGCCTGGATGGCCTGTTTCACTTCGGCGGAGTTGCTGACGGTGGCGGGGACAAAGGCGATGCCCAGCTCCTTACAGGCCTCTTCCGCCAGTTGGGCCAGGCGCACGGCGTTGGCTTCGCTGCTGGAGTAGATGTGGCCCAGGGATTTTATTTTTTTGACGCTGGCCAGAAATTTAATCTGCTCTTTTACGGGCGTCATGTCCGAGACACCGGCAATGTTTTTTTCCCCCTGATCAAAGGAGCCGATGAGGCCGGCGTCCACGGGGTCGGTAACGGCGCAGTAGATCACCGGTTTGTTTTTGATGGTGTTGACCAGGGCCTGAGCCGTGGGGGTGGCGATACCCACAGAGATGTCCACCTTCTCTGCTTTGAACTTCTGGGCGATGGAGGCGGCGGTGGAGAGCTCGCCGTTGGCGTTTTGCAGGTCGAAGGTGGCGTTGGGGAACCGTTCGGCCACGCCATCCATCACCCCTTTTTCCAGGGCGTCAAGGGCGGGGTGGGTGACGATTTTTGAAATACCGATGGTGATGTTTTTTTCGGCCAGGGCGGTTCCGGTGGTGAGCATCAGGGCCAGCATGCCAATGACAAGACGTTTCATGTTCTCGCTTCTCCATTCATAGAACAGGTTTTTTAAGCTTCAGGTGCCCGGTGAAACGCGTCGGCCTCCATCGGGGGATCTCTGCTGTGGCTTTTTCTTGCCGATATATACCCAAAAGCCACAGCCGTGGCAATAAAAATGTTTCTACGTATAAGAACATATAAAAGGGGGGATTCGCTTGACCTAAGTCAAGGCGGCGGGAAGGCAGGGTGTGTATGATCCATCATACTTTAAAAAATACAGCGGGGCTCAGAGCGCTGTGCCCCTTTGAATCGCTTTATTCAGATACGATGTGATCGTCATTTAAGTCGGCACTGATGTTGCCTTGCACCCTTTTCGGGGCGGCGAAGGTCAGGGATTCGGTTTGACTTGTACGCGAGGCCATCCAACAAACAAGGAGATCATGATGTTTTGTAACCAATGCGAACAGGCGGCTAAGGGAATCGGGTGTCAGACCATCGGTGTGTGCGGAAAGACCCCGGATGTGGCAGCTCTTCAGGATCTTTTGATTCACAGTATGAAGGGACTGGCCCTGGTGGCCGCCGAGGGCCGTCGGGTCGGGCTTGTGGATGCCGATACTGATCGATTCACCTTGAAGGCGGTTTTTTCTACCCTGACCAACGTGGATTTTGATCCCCAACGGTTTGTGGCCCTTATTGAAGAGGCAGAGACCCGCAAGGAGAGCCTCAAAGGGAAGGTCGCCGCCAAAGGGGGCAAGACCTCTTTTTCTGGCGAACCCGATCCGTCCGCCATCAAAAAAATTCTGAACAAAATTTTTGGCAGCGCCCCGGCATTGGCAGACTTTACCAGGGATCCATCTGCCGTCTTAGAGGATTTTGGTGTCACCCATCTCATCGCCGAAGGGGAGAAGGTGGGATGGCCCGTGGGTGATGAGGCCAACGCCGACATCAACTCGCTCAAGCAGATTTTGACTTACGGCCTGAAAGGCCTGGCCGCTTACGGGGATCATGCCTCCATCCTGGGTCGTGAAGATGACGCGCTGGCCGGGTTTGTTTATGAGGCGTTGGCCGCCACCCTGCGCAGGGATATCGGCCTGGATGAGATGGTGGGGCTTTGCCTGAAATGCGGTGAGGTGAACATTCGGGCCATGGAACTCTTGGATGATGGCAACACCGGTACCTATGGGCACCCGGTTCCCACGGAAGTGCCCCTGGGTGTTCGGAAAGGCAAGGCGATCCTGGTCTCCGGTCATGATCTCAAGGATCTCGATCTTCTGCTGAAACAGACCGAGGGCAAGGGCATTCAGGTCTATACCCATGGCGAGATGCTTCCCTGCCATGGCTACCCGGAGCTGAAGAAGTATTCTCATTTTTATGGGCACTACGGGACCGCCTGGCAGAATCAGGCCAAAGAGTTTGACGCCTTTCCCGGGGCCATCCTCATGACCACCAATTGTATCCAGAAACCCAGGGAAACCTACAATGACCGCATTTTCACCACCGGTCTTGTGGGCTGGCCGGGTGTCACCCATATTGACGAGGCCAAAGATTTTACCCCTGTGATTGAGATGGCCCTGGCCTGTGACGGGTTTCCCGAAGACCTCGCCGCAAAAACCGTCATGACCGGATTTGCACGCAACGCGGTTCTGGGCGTGGCCGATAAAATCATTGAGGCGGTCAAGGGCGGGGACATCCGCCGTTTCTTTCTTGTGGGCGGCTGTGACGGCGCCAAGCCCGGGCGTAACTACTACACCGAGCTTGTGGAAGAGATCCCCGGAGACTGTGTGATCTTGACCCTTGCCTGTGGCAAGTTCCGCTTTTTTGATAAGGATCTCGGAGATATCGGGGGGATTCCGCGATTGTTGGATGTGGGGCAGTGCAACGATGCGTTTTCTGCCGTCAAGATCGCCATGGCTCTGGCCGATGCCTTCGAGTGTGGCGTGAACGATTTGCCCCTTTCGTTTGTTCTCTCCTGGTACGAACAGAAGGCCGTGGTGATTCTTTTGTCTCTCTTTTCCCTGGGGATCCGGGACATTCGACTGGGGCCCACACTGCCAGCGTTTATTACGCCGAACGTCTTGAATGTGCTGGTAGAAAATTTTAATGTCATGCCCATCACCACGGTGGCGGACGATCTGAAAGCGATGCTCGGGTAAAATTAATCGATGAAAGGCCCTTCTTCACAGTGTGGAGAAGGGTCTTTTTGCGCGTGATCTCTTGGCGGGGAACCCGTGGTGTTGCTGATATCTGGCCGGAGGCTTCTTTTTCCAAAGGGTCGGTGGTTTTTCGTCAGGGCTTGTGTTAATGAGTGATGGTTATGGTTTATGGCCTGGGGGAGATACGGATTTTATTGTGAAGGGGTGTTGGATGCGTTGCCGATCGATCGTTGCTTTTGTTTTCTCTGCGTTGCTGTTTTTTCTTTCACTCTATCCTGGGGTTGCCACCGCAGGTCTGGGACCTTTTCGGCTTCCGGCCCTGGGGTCCGGAGAGTTCATTCGTATGGTCCCCTCTTTTGCCAGCCCGTTTTCTGATTCGGTGCCGGGGCGCGTTGAGGTGGGCATGGACGTCCGGTGGCTGAATACCTGGGTGCACCATGTGGAGTCGGATGCCGGCACGAACTGGGAGCAGATTAAAGATCCTTCGGAATTAAAATACGGAAGTTTCATCTATGATGTGGAGACCGTGGCGTTTACGCCGTCGGTCCTCTACCGGGCGAGTGATCGCCTGGCCCTTGGGTTTCAGATTCCCGTGGCGATTCAAGGGGGAGGTATTCTGGACGGCTTTATCGAGGGGTTTCATTCCATGGTGGGGGTGGGGCAGCACAGCCGGGATGAGTTTCCCCGGGACAGCTCCCATTACCTTGTCGTCGATCGAAATGATGTGGCTCATGATAAAAGCGACCAGATCAAGCGGTTTATTACCGGGGATGTGCAGCTCTCCGCCTCGGTGCTGGTGAGCCAGTGGCCTCAGTTGACAGCGCGGGCTATCATCAAACTTCCGACCTCTCGGATTTATGATGATCAGGAGAGCAGCGGTACCGACGGAACGCTTCAACTGCTCTGGAGCTGGCAGTGGGGACCGGTGGCCGGGTATCATGGGGTGGGGGGGACGGTCTATACCCGGGACGGGGATGACAACCTGGATCTGGAACGGTATCGATTCACGACCCTGAACAGCTTTGAGTACATGTCCAGTGAGACCTTTTCCTGGATTCTCGGGGTGAACACGGCGTCTCGCGTGGCCGATTACCCGGAGCTGGATGAACCCATTGTGGAAATGACCCTGGGCTTTAAAAAAGTCGTGGGCCCAGGCGTGCTGGAGTTCGGGATTATCGAGAATCTGTTTTTCTTTGATAACAGCCCCGACGCCGGGTTGCAGTTGGGATATACGTTAAAGCTGTAGTCAGGTCCCAAGGTTTTTTTCATGGTTTAAAGGGTGCCAAGCTCCGCTTCGGCGCCTTTTTTTGTGATAAAGACGCGGGCATACCGCCCCTCCACCAGGGCTCCCGGATTGACGATGAGGGTGCCATTTTGTTTTTCAATGCCGTGGGATTCATGGATATGACCGGTGAGGCAGGCGATGGGGCGGTGCCTTTCAATGAAGGCCTGAACGGCACGACTTCCGGTATGAACTCCCGAGGCCAGGCGGTCGGCGCATGAGTTTATGGGGGGCTGATGGGAGACAAGCACCAGCGGGGCGCTGACGGCGTTTTCTTCCATGGCCTGCGTCAGGCACGTGGCCAGCGCCTCCTCCCGGTATTCATTGGGGGTGCAAAACGGGGTGATGAGGGAGCCCCCCAGCCCAAGCAGTGAAATCCCACCCACCGATCGAATCTTTCCGTGAATGCCTATCCCCTCTTTTATCAGACTCTCTTCCACCGTTTTTTCATCGCAGTTTCCCGAAACCGCCACCATCTGATCCCGGGGCTTTTTGACTGCCGTAACCACTCGCAAGGCAGCGGCCGGCCCTTGAAAGCTGGTTAAGTCTCCGCAGAGACAGACGAGGTCCGCCTCGGCAATGGCGTCTTTCAGCTTTAAAAGATGCTCGGTGTGGTCGTGGATGTCGGAGAGAAGAAGGATTTGCATGGGGTGTGGTCCTGGGATGGGGTGGAAAACAAGGGCCTCCGGCGGCAAGGTGAGCCACCTTGAAAGCGGGTTATGAATGCTTTCAGCCTTCGTTCCTCAGGCAGATCCCACTCATTGATGGCGTGGCCGTTGACTTGATCTGCGTTGAGATAAGGCTTTGGCCTCCGGCAGGGTCGCCGGAGGCCTTTTTTTCAGGCGCTATGCCTTGGCAGGGTACTCTTTGTCCAGGACTTTATTCCATGCGGCGAGCTTGTCGGCGCATTTTTCAAAGAGCGCGTCGGTGTCGCCTTCGATGGTGACGGAGACGATCTCATCGCCCATGACGATGCTGTTGACCACAGCCATGTCGGCTTCGCTGACAACGCTTCCGAACACGGAGTGCTTGCCGTCGAGCCAGGGGGTGGCAACGTGGGTGATGAAGAACTGGCTGCCGTTGGTTCCGGGGCCGGCGTTGGCCATGGAGAGAACGCCGGGGCGCTCGTGGCGGAGGGTTTTGACGAACTCATCGTCAAATCGGTAGCCGGGGCCGCCGGTGCCGGTGCCCTGGGGGCAGCCGCCCTGAACCATGAAGTCGTTGATCACGCGGTGAAAGCTGAGGCCGTCGTAAAAACCACGCTTGGCCAGGTTGGTGAAGTTGGCCACGGTGTTGGGGGTCTGCTCGGCAAAGAGTGTCAGGCGGATGTCGCCTTTGGATGTTTTGAATACAGCGGTAAGGTCCTGCATGGTGTTTTATCTCCTAAGATCGAAGGTGAATGATAATATTTTGACCTGTTTGTTAAACTTGTCGTTATAAGATCAGGCAAAAGTTTGGACCCCGGCAGGGCCGCCGGAGGCATATTTTCCATTACCAGGCCACAGGCCCTTTCCCTTTTGATTCCAGGAAACGGTTGGCTGCCGTAAAGTGCCCGCAGCCGATGAATCCCCGGTGTGCGGATAAGGGCGAGGGGTGGGGGGCCTCCAGGACTAAATGCTTTTTTGCATCGATTCGGTCTTTTTTGCCCCGGGCGTAGCCGCCCCAGAGCATAAAGACGAGGTCGGATCGTGCATCACTGAGCGCTTGGACCAGACCATCGGTGATCTCCTGCCAGCCGAGACGGCTGTGGGAGGCGGCCTTTCCCTCCTCCACGGTGAGCACTGTGTTGAGGAGAAGGACCCCCTGACGTGCCCAGCGTGAGAGATCGGTGGAGAGGTGTTCCACCTCTTGCCCGGTATCCCGCGCCATCTCTTTAAAGATGTTTCGAAGGGAGGGGGGTGTTTTAACCCCGTCCGGCACCGAGAAGGCCAGGCCGTTCGCCTGGCCACGGCCGTGGTAAGGGTCCTGTCCTAAAATGACCACCCTCACCTGGTTGAAAGGGGTGAGGGCCAGGGCTCGGTAGACGTTTTCGTCAGAAGGAAAGACGGCCGATTGACCTCGCAGCCTTTGAACCGTCTTTTCCAGTGTCTGAAAGGTATCGCCCGCGAGGAGAGGCACCTGTTGTTTCCACGAATGGAGCGCATCGTCAATCATACTATAATGCGATTATCTCTCTTATTTTGCAAAGGTTTTGAAGGGAGCACGGTGTTTATCTGTGCTTTCGCCTGAACGCGTCCATGAAGTCGCACAGAACGTCCACCGAGGCCTCTGAGACGGCGTTGTAAATAGAGGCGCGCAGCCCGCCCACGGATTTGTGCCCTTTCAGGCCCGCAAACCCAGCCTCCAGGCTCTGCTTCACAAACACCGGCTCCAGCTCGCGCTGTCGGAGGCGGAAGGTCGCGTTCATCAGGGAACGGTCGTTTTTTTCTGCGGTGCCCTCATAAAAGTCGTCCTCGTCGATCACGCCGTAGAGTTTGCTCGCTTTTCGTCGGTTGACGGCCTCCATGGCGGCTAGACCTCCCATGGTCTCTTCCAGCCATTTCGTAACCAGGGAGATGGCATAGATGGGGAAGGTGGCCGGGGTGTTGAACATGGACTCCTTCTCCACATAGGTGCGGTAGGAGAGCATGGTGGGGAGGGCCTGAGGGATTCTCTCCACGAAATCTTTTCGCAGAATCACCACGGCGGTTCCCGAGGGCCCCATGTTTTTCTGGGCACCACCATAAATCATCCCGAAGCGGTCCATATCTACAGGGCGGCTGAGGATGTCCGAAGACATGTCCGCGATCAGAGGAACGCCGTCCGTCTCAGGCAGGGCGTGCCACTGGGTGCCCCGGATGGTGTTGTTGGTGGTGATGTGCACAAAACGGGCCTCCGGCGAGAAGTCAAAGGCCTCGGGGATATAGGTAAACTCCCGATCACCGGAGCTGGCCACCACCCGAACCCCCTTGTTCTGGATCCGCACTTCGGTTATGGCCTTGGTGGACCAGGTGCCGGTCTCGATATAATCGGCCGACTCCCCCTCGCCGATGAAGTTCATGGGAACCATGGCAAACTGAAGGCTTGCGCCCCCATGGACAAAAAGCACGTCGTACGCATCGGACAGGCCGTACAGACGCCTGATGCGCGTGCGCGCCTCTTCGATGATCTCCATAAAAAGATCACCCCGGTGGCTCATTTCCATCACAGACATGCCGCTGCCCTGATAACTCAAGAGGTTCTCCTGCATCTCCTGAACCACGGAGGTGGGGAGGGTCGAAGGGCCGGCACTGAAATTGTGTATCCGATTGTTCATGATTGCTCACCTTATAAGTTATGGCCATACAAACTGTGAAGCAGGGGTGTTGTATCACTTTTGCCCTGAAATGAAAACGGGATGGGCAAGGGCAAGGTGGCGCTACCTTGAAAGCGGGTTTGCGAATGCGACGCGGCTGTCGTGATTCCAGGCTGAAAGGCGTCCGCATTCGCGTGAAGGGTGAGGGGTTGTCTCGTCCGTTACACGCTCGTGAGGTATCGGTGTTTCTCCTCCTTTGTTAAGACTAACGCATTGTAATTGATTGGTTTTAAAAAAGACTTCGGCGGCAAGGTGGCCCACCTTGAAAGCAAGGTCGCTTAAAAAATCTGTTTGTCAAATGTTTCAAAAGTTTGGCTCACTCCGGGAGGGCGGCCGGAGGCACCACCTGAACAGGTGGACTCCGATAAAGCAGGCAAAGGCGTATGGTGTAGAGAAAGGGGACTCCGGTGCGGGGGGATGCACCGGAGCCTGATTATTAGAGACATGCGTTTTGGCTGTTTTTTTGTGGACGGAAGAACCCGTTCGCAGGAGGGATGCTAAAATAAGGTGTCGATACAATCAAAAAACCGGGACCCCGCGATGGCGGTGTGACAAGACGGGATCCCGGCTGGCTTTGACAGAAGGATCGAGGGGGGGGGTGATCCTTCTGCGGTTGCGCTGTTTCGTTGAGAAGTGAATGCATGGATGATGCCAACATAGAAAGTTAAAACAAATATATCTGAAATCATGAATAAAAAAGGTATATCAATAAAGACGACAGCCGAGTGACACTGAAAAATTGTGGATAAATAGTATCCATGGATACAGGGGGAGTGTATCGAAATGATGCAGGTGGGGAGAGTTATACAGGGCCTCTTTTTTTGTCTCCCTTGTCTATTGCGTGGTTTTTACGAGACGTGGCCGATATTCTAACATTAACTACGTTAAATTAGCTATTTAGTTCGGCTTGTGTCGTCTTTATAGAACACGTTTCGTATAGGGCATGGGTGGTGTTTTAATTGCAGTATAGTATTCTGTGAGTTATCTTTTGAAGGATGGTGGATGCTCTTTGACCTTTGTTTTTTGGTCACATCCTATCGGTTTTGGATTTTGGATCAACACGGCATGATGTATGATGACCTGTTGGTTTACCGTTTTAACCGTTGGGTCCGGCAGAACCGCCAGAAGCATGCATTGATGGGTGATATATTCTTCTATTTGTGGAATTCAGGTAATTTAGAGGGGCGTTCTGCGATGAAAAAAGTGGTGAAACTTACTGAGTACAGGAAGAAAAAAAGAAAGACACAGAGGCGTGCGTCGGTAAAGGGCTCAGCCTCGAAGCTCAGTATCTCTCAGATGATCGGCGGGTTGTTTCTTCTGGCTGTGCTTGTGGTGTTTGTTTATTTGCTTCTCACGAGCTGAATCGTTGCCTTTTATGAAACTCTTCGCGAATGCCCGTGCGGCACATGGCGCGCTTCCTTGCTCTTAACGCGAATGCGGAGGCATTTCAGCCCGAAGGAACGAAGGTCGGGTGCGCATTTGCAAACCCGCTTTCAAGGTGGCCCACCTTGCCGCCGGAGGCTGCTTCTTTTTATGCGATTTTAGGCCGTTCAGGAATACATCGTCTCAATGATTCGGGCGTAGCGCTCGTTGATGACGCGGCGTTTCAGTTTCAGGGTGGGGGTGAGCTCTCCCGCCTCCTGGGTCAGTGGTGACGGGAGGAGGGCGAATCGTTTGATTTTGTTTATTCGTCCCAGCCCCTGGGTGTGTTCGTCGATGCGGTATCTGTAGAAGCTTAAGATTTCGGGGTGGGTTATCAGGTCCTGCCGGTCCGTCCAGGAGAGCTCCATCACCTCGGCCAGAGATTCCAGCAGAGAAAAAGAGGGGACGATCAGGGCTGAAATATAGGGCCTCCCATCGCCCACGATCACCCCCTGTCCCACGTATATGTCTTCATTTAATGTGGCTTCGATGGCTTGGGGGGAGATGGTTTTTCCTCCGGAGGTAATGAGAATATCTTTGAGGCGATCGGTGATGCAGAGATGGCCTTCCGGGGTGATGTCTCCGATGTCTCCGGTGAGGAACCATCCATCCGGGGTGAGGGCTCGGGCTGTGTCTTCGGGGTGATTCCAGTAGCCTTTCATCAGGCAGGGCCCCCTGGCGTGCAGTTCTCCATTTTTTCCAGTGCGGACGTCCATGAGGGGGAGGGGCTTGCCGCTGGTCCCCAGGCCGATATCGGCTGAGCCGCAGACGCAGAGAGGAAAAATTTCTGTGAGACCGTATCCCATGGCCATGGGAATGCCAGCGCTGCAAAAAAGGTCCATGATCGCAGGGTTCAGGGGGGCGCCGCCCACGTGATGAAATTTTGACCGCCCGCCGGTGACGGCACGGATGCGTTTCAGGCCCAGGCGACTGGCCAGCCGGTAGCGGGCTTCGAGGCCCATGGGTACTGGCTGGTGACGCTGTTTGAGACGGTTGCGTTTTTGTCCGGTGCGAAGGGCCCAGTGGAAGAGGGCTTGGCTTCTGGGAGGTGCCCGGTGGAGTTTTTCCATGATGGATCCATAGAATTTTTCCCAGATCCGGGGGGCGCTGACCATGTAGTGGGGTTTGACCTCGGCGAAAAACTCCCGGAGCAGCCTGGGGTCGTGGCAGTAGTTGTTTTCGGCGCCCCGGGAGAGGATGAGCCAGGTCCAGCTGCGTTCAAAGACATGGCTCAAGGGGAGAACATTTAAGGAGACATCGGTCTCTTTGATGGGCATGGGAAGCGCGGTGCAGTAGAGGCCTGTGAGGATCCCTTCATGGGTGTGCATCACCCCTTTGGGCGTGCCGGTGGTCCCGGAGGTATAGATGATGGTGTAGAGATCGGATCGCCCGGCCTGGGCGAGACGCGTTTCAAGCTCGTGCTTTAGGGCTTTTCCCGTGCCCAGCATGAGGAAGTCATGGAAGGAGAAACTGGGGATTTCAGGGCTCAGGGTAACGTTGGGCGAAAAGGCCACGAGGGTTTTCAGGTTTCCTCTGCGTCTGGCAACCGAGAGGGCTTTGTCGTACTGATCCTGGTCGTTGACAAAGAGAAGTCGGATCCCGGCATCCTCCACAATGTAGGCGGCTTCATCGGCGGAGTGGGTGGCGTACACCGGGACGGTGACACCCCGAATGGAGAGGATGGCCAGGTCGGCCAGGGTCCAGGCCGCCCGGTTCTGAGAAAAAATGCCCACCCGGTCGCCGACCTCAAGACCGCATGCCAGGAGGGCTCGGGCCAGAGCATCCACCGTCTCTCCCATCTCCTGCCAGGTGAGGCTGAGCCAGGGGCCGTCGGCCCGGTCTTTCAAAGCAATCTTGTTTTGGTAAAGGGGGATGCGTCGCCGGATCATGAGGGCGAGGTGCTGTTCCTTCTCAATAAAGGCCTGGGACCCTTCGTGGTGATGGCTCACTGTCATCTTCACCCTTCGCGCCTGTCTGTGATCAATGTTTTATCCGTGAAACAGAAATACTATGGTATGGGCCCGTGAATCAAGGGGGGGATGAAAAAAAGAGGGTTTCCGGGGCTTCATCATCCTCGGGCCCCATGGATAGAATGAAGCGAATCGACAGGTTTGAAGCCCTGGAGGCGGGGTCTTAAGATGTCAATCTGGTATGAGCGTTGGCGCTTTGGCCTGTCTATGGTATGTCCAACGAAGAGTCACTCGATAAAAAACCGGTCACCCATGGGGGAGGAAGAGGTGTGTATGGCTGTGGATATCAGGATATTTGTGGAACGTTTGAAAGAGGCGTACAAAGCGTGGAATGCACCGGTTATTACCTTGATGGCCGGGATTGGTGCCACCCCCTTTGAGGTGCTTATCGCCACCCTTCTCTCCCTCAGGACCAAAGACGAAGTGACGGCCGTGGCCGCCCGGCGTCTTTTTGAGGTGGCCCGTACCCCCGAAACACTTCTGGCCCTGGGCGAGGAAGAGATCGCCAGGCTGATCTATCCCGTGGGTTTCTATCCCACCAAGTCCCATCGGATCATGGAGATCTCCACCCTGATCCTGTCAAAATACCACGGCGTCGTCCCCAACGACATCGATGAGCTCCTCACCCTCCCCGGCGTGGGCCGGAAAACCGCCAATCTTGTTTTGGTGGAAGGGTATCAGATGGAGGCCATCTGCGTGGACACCCATGTTCACCGCATCAGCAACCGCATTGGCTACGTGGCGACCAAAAACGCAGACAAGACCGAAATGGCCCTGCGTAAAAAACTCCCCAGAGAGTACTGGGTTATCTACAACGAAATCCTCGTCTCCTTCGGCCAGGTCCTCTGCCGACCCATCTCCCCCTTTTGCTCCACCTGCCCCGTTGCCGATCTTTGCCCCCGAATCGGGGTGACCACACACCGTTAGAAAAAAAGCCTCCGGCGGCGAGGTGTGCCACCTCGAGAGCGGGTTTGCGAATGCGCTGTGGCTGTCGGTGCTCCCAGCACCTCGCGTCCGCATTCGCGTGAAGGGTGAAGGCCGGCATCGTATGGCGCAAGCGCGTTGGTCATCGGCGTTTCCGTGTCAATTCATGGGGTGGCATGAATCCGAATAACGCCGGCGGTGATGAGCTAATTCCTTTTTCCGTAGATTTCGAATGCGTGACGGGGGGCAATCATATCAGGGTGTGCTTGCACACCGTGGTCGTGAAATGAGAGCGGTGATGCTATCTGTCGGGCATGGATCCCCGGTCACTTAGCGATACAAAAGGTGGTGAGTGTCGGACAGTAAAACGGCACAATCGGATCCCTTTTCCCGGGCAGCCGGGGAAGACGAGGAGGAGCGAAGGCATCACTCTTTGTACTGTCTTTTCGTCCCATGATGGTTTTAATCCCCTCATGAAACAGAGGGGTGTCAGTCTTTCACTGCGGGCGGAGTCCATCAGCGAATGTGATCGACCTGAGGAACGAAGGTCGGGAGCATTTGCGAACCTGGGGTGCAGGGGCTGTAGCCCCTGCCCGCCGGAGGTTTTTTTTATTTTTCCATCAGGTGTGAGACGGCGTCTTCGAGGCCGTCGAGGGAGAGCTCGAACATGGGGAAGATCTGTCCGATGGCCTGGATGGTGCGGGTGTAGCCCCACATGTGGGCCTGGACCGGGTTGAGCCAGACGCAGTGGGCAAAGGTCTCGGAGAGAAAGCGGAGTCGTTCGATGCTGGGCTGGCCGCTGCGGTCCTGAACATAGATGGAGCCGTCCCGGGAGAGGAGCTCGTAGGGGGCCATGGAGGCATCTCCTAAGATGATGAGCCGGGTATCCGGATCGATTTTGGCAAAGTCCTCGATGCGCTTGGGTTGTCGGTAGCGGCTGGAATCGAGCCAGACGGTGTCGTAGATGGTGTTGTGAAAGAAATAGGTTTTCACGTCCTTGAACTGGGCCCTGGCGTAGTCAAAGAGGGTCTGGATCACTTGGACGTAGGGTTCCATGGACCAGCCGCCGTTGTCGATGAGGAGAACGACCTTGAGGCGGTCCTTTAAGCTCTGGTCAAAGACGAGCTCGATCTCGCCCCCGTTTTTGATGGTCTGGTAGATGCTTTTGTCGACATTGAGATTGTCTTTGGGGCCGGCTGGGGTGAGGTTGCGAAGGCGCTTTAAGGCCTCTCCGATGTGGGCCTGGGTGAGGGGGCCGTAGCCGGAGTAGTCTTTGTAGCGGCGTTCCCCAGCCACCTTTAACGCGCTTTTGCTGCGGGATTCCCCGCCCACCCGCATGCCGCCGGGGTGGTATCCGGAGTGGCCCACGGGGGAGTACCCTCCGGTGCCGATCCATTTGTTGCCCCCGTCGTGGCGCTCTTTCTGGTCTTCCAGCCTTTTTTTGAAATAGTCGATGAGCTCTTCCGGGGAGTACTTGGAGAGCTCTTTTTCGTCCATCCCCAGGGCTTCGGCCATCTCTTTGGGGTTCTGGAGCCACTCGTCGAGCATGGCCCGGGCGACATCATCCAGCTCCAGGGATTCATCGTCGGGGATCTCCACGCCTTTAAAGTACCAGGCGAAGACCTGGTCGTAGATATCGAAGTACCGCTCGCTCTTCACCAGGATGGTGCGGGCGGCGGTGTAAAAATCATCCACGGAGTTCACCAGCCCCGTCGAGAGAGCCTTTTGAAGTCGCAGAAAGGAGGTGGGGCTCACCGGAACTCCGATCTCCTTGAGTTTGTAAAAAAAGTCGATGAACATGGTGAGTGTGTCTCCGGCGGGTCGCTTTTTGAAAAAGCGCCGCAAAAACGTTTCGGTTGCAACAACGCTTTGCACCTTGTTCCTCGGAGGAAAGCGTTATTGCGAATTCATTAGGGGTTGCTCCTGCACGTGTGCCTCAGCATGGGCCACGTGTGGTGATTTTAAACCCGACAGACGACAAATGTAGTTTTTTTTAAAAGTCTGGGCTCCGACAGGATCAGGGGCACGTGTTCATTTGACCATTGTTAATGGGGTCGCGGTATCCGAACACTGGAAGATTCATCGCGGGCAAGCTTACGGGCATTGCCCGCCAGCGAATGTGATCGGCCTGAGGAACGATGGCCGAAGAGCATTCGCCACCCGCTTTCGAGGTGGCACACCTCGCCGCCGGAGGCTTTTTTTGCTGCCCCCTAAAAAATCCGTCGTTTCGTCACCTGGTTGGTGGCCCGGCTGTAGTCGGGGCTCTTTTTGAAGAGCACGCCGAGGAAGGGGATGTCCCCTTTGGCCAGCTGCTTGATTTTGAAGTCGGGGTCGGCCTGGAGGGCGCGGACCCAGTTGATGAGCTCACGGGTGGCCGGTTTCTTCTCGATGCCGTCCAATTCGCGGAGTTTGTAGAAGGTGGTGATGGCGTTGTCGGCGAGTTCATCGCTGAGCTCCGGAAAATGAACCCGGATGATGCGGCGCATCACCTTGGGGTCGGGAAAAGCGATGTGGTGGAAGTTGCAGCGCCCGAGGAAGGGGTCGGAGAGATCCTTCTTGGCGTTGGAGGTAATCAGGATCACGGGCCTTGTTTTGGCGGAGACGGTTTTATCGATCTCCATGATGTCGAACTGCATCTGGTCCAGGACGTCGAGCATGTCGTCCTGGAAGTCGGTGTCTGCCTTGTCGATCTCATCGATCAAGAGCACCACACGCTCGTTGGCGGTGAAGGCCTGGCCGATTTTGCCCATGGCGATGTACGCCTCGATGTCGGAGACGTTGCGGGAGGAGTCTCCGAAGCGGCTGTCGTTCAGGCGCGTCAAGGTGTCGTACTGGTAGAGGGCTTCCACCAGCTTCATGCTTGACTTCACGTTTAAGGTGATCAGGGGCATGCGCAGGCTTTCGCTGATGGCATAGGCCAGCATGGTTTTTCCGGTGCCGGGTTCGCCTTTGAGGAGCAGGGGCATCTCAAGGGCCATGGAGATGTTGACGATTTTAGCCAGCTCTTCATCAAGGACGTACTTCTTTGCGCCGGTGAAAACGGCGTTGTTCTCATTTACGTTTGCAGACATGGGGGTTCCTTTTTGGATGGCGCCGCGCCAGGGTGCTGCGGTGACATCAATCAATGTTTGGTCGGGTAAAGGCTGGTGGTTTCACGGAAAGGATGTTTTTGAATGGGTAAATGCATCCCGAGTTTCAGTGACTCCCCCTCCTTTTTTCCCTTCACTGTGGGTATTGTGACGTCGAGCTCTGAGACTCGGCGGTCGTTTGTTTTTTAAGGCCCGGTGGTTGTGGCCGAATCGGACGGTTTGCTCCTCGCCCTTAAAATAAAGGAAAGGAGCTTTAGATTATAAAGGAGAGTTCGGGTGTTTGTGAAGACTTTTATACGACCGTCTGAATGAAGTCGGCGGTAACGCACAAAAAGAGCCCCTCCCTTACGCTCATTCTTTTAGATCGATGCCCGAACTTTTTCGGAGAGTCCTTTGGTCAGGGCCAGGACCTTTTGGGCCAGTTCAAGGGTAAGGGACCCCGTCCCGCAGCTGGGCGTGATGAGGGTGGCGTCCACCAGGCTTTTTCGGTCAAAGCCGAGGGCTTCGAGTGATGCCATCTGGGTTTCCCATAGGGTAAAGAGGCTCTCCACGGTCTCTTTTTGGATGACCTCGGCGTTGTCGGTGGGGACGATGCCCCAGGCGAGGATGCCTCCACGTTTGAGGTATCCCTTCAGGTTCTCTGCAAAGAGCACGAACCGGTCGAAGTAGCTGTAGGCGTCAAAGCTGATGATGTCGATGGCCGCGTCAAAGAGAAGGGTCCACTGGGTGTTGGCGCAGACATGCACCCCGGCCAGTCCACCTTCTTTGTGGACGGCTTCGGCCATTTCGTTTAAGGCCGAGACCACGTCCTCTTCGGTGATGGTGACGTAGGCGGAGGTTCCGAACCCGGCCAGGGCCGGTTCGTCGAAGAAGACGATGGGAAGGGCGCCCGATTTGCCGAGCATCCGAGCCTGCCAGGCGGCGTTCATGGTGAGGTGCTTGACCATGATGTCCCGAAGCTGGTCATCATAAAAAATGGCCCGATCTTCCTGATCCTTGACGGCGGTGCCGAAGGTTACGGGCCCGGTGATCTGCCCCTTGAGGGCCAGGGGGAAGGGGGAGAGGGTCTGCGCCATCTCCGTGAGGGTGGAGAAGCCTTTGGCCCTTTCTGCTGAAATGGCAAAGGGGGAGCCCTCGATGTCGCCGCCGGCTTCGCTGACCAGGAGATACGCTTCGTAGAAGGCAAGCATCTCATCGGCGAAGGTTTCGGTGGTTGAGTCAATCCAGGATTTCTCCTCTTCCTCCACGAGTCCGGGGAATCCGGGAAGAAACTGGTCGATCATGCCCTCTTTGGGGTTGGATGGGAGCTGAACCCAGAGGGGGATTTCAGGGGTATGAGCAAACACAAGTTGGGTTGCCTGGGCATGGTCTGAGAGGGGCAGGCTACCGATGAGAAGGGGCCGTCCCTGGGGGGTAAATTTCGTCATAATATGCTGAATCCCTTTTCAGTTATAAAGATTGACACCCTGCCGAAGCCGGTGGTATGTTCTGTGGTCGCATGAACCGCTGTAATTTTTATCAAACTCGCATAGACCTTTTGTACGAAGGGGGAACAGATGTTTGGACTTGGTCCGATGGAACTTACCATCATCCTCATCATTATTCTCATTATTTTTGGTGCCGGACGACTTCCTGAGATCGGTTCCGGTATTGGAAAAGGCATTCGCAACTTCAAGAAGTCTGTTTCTGAGACCGAAAATGAGAAGCTTGACGAGACAAGTAAAGAAGACACGAAAGACGACGCCTGAAATTTTGATGAGGCGGTGAAATATTGAGAAAAAGGCTGTTTGAGGCCGTTTGTCAGAAACTTTGTGAAGCGGCAAGCCGATGTCTCAACCGTTGATCAGCCTTTAAAAATGATGATATACAGTAAGAAGGGGGGCTTAATAAAGCCCCCCTTTTTTTTATGGATCACCCCGCACCCATGCCTTCGACAATAAAGCGTCCGGCCTGTCCGCTGTGGGTCTCTTTGTTGCTTCCCATCACCTCCACCCGGGCCTCGGGCATTCTCTGCACCATTTTTGTGATCTCCTCTACGCCGTGCAGCTTGTCGGACGCGGCCCCAATCACCACCACAGGGCTTTTTACCTGGGGCAGATCCTCCCAGACGGTGTGGCCGCTTAAGGCCGCAGCGTTTGCCTTGAGGCGGGTCGGTTCCGCATCCATGATGGTTTGGGTGTATTTTCGGGCCTGCTCCGGTTCCTTTTTTTTGTCCACACGAAAGTTGATCAGATACCAGACGATGGGGTAGCGGATCGCCTTGAAAAAGAAGGGGGGAACGAAGGAGATGATAAAATTGCCCCATGGGGGAAACTGAAAGGCCGTGACCGGCGAGATGAGAAAAGCACCGGAGGGGGTTATTTTTCTTCGGGCCATCGCCCGGATCAGCGCCGTGGACCCCAGGGAGCTGCCTGCGACGTAGAGGCTCGTTTCCGCGGGAATGAAGGCGTTTGCCACTTCGGCGATGTCGTCGGCCAGTCGGTCGATGTCAAAGCGGGGGAGGGGACCCGCCGGGAGGCGGGCACTGCGTTTTTCCCTCGATTCCATGTAGAGGACCCGGGTGTGAGGGGTCATCTCCTCCAGCACCTCATGCCAACCGGACAGGGCCGAAAGCCAGCCCGCCACAAAGAGAAGCATCGGTTTTTTTTCGTGCCCCTCTCCTTTAAAGTCAAATAGGGTCAGGGTGACGCCGTCGGAAAGGGTGAAGGGGGTTTTGGATACTCCTATCCCTTTGTTTTCGTACCGCAAGAGTTCTCTCATGATCCCTGGTCCGCTTCAGGTTAAATGGGGATTAGCCCGGATATTTCACGAGTTGGGTGCGCTCATATGCAAGGCATCAGAGCTGAAGATGTAGTGGTTTACCTCAAAGCTCTGATAACGCGGCAGATGAGTGCACCCGGCTCGCCCGAAGGGTGAGAAAATCAGACAGAATACC
>NZ_JAQYWB010000075.1 GCF_030145185.1 Desulfoluna sp.
ATGGGTCGGGTTCGTTTCCCCTGATCCCGGAGGAGCCCCCCCCACTCGTCGGGGATTTTGAGCTGCGTGTGGAGACGCGTGACCGTTCCCAGGAAGGGATGGCAGGTGCCCTCTCAAGGCCGACGGAAAGAGGGGGGCCGTCGGAGCAGGAGGGGGAGGCAGGACGCATCGAGCAGATGCTGGTGGTGACCCTGCTGACCCTGGCTTTATTGACCGTCAGTATGTGGGTGCTGCTTCGCCAGGCCGGAGGCGCACTTCCCCCGGTCCTGCGTACCTATGGGTTCCAGGCGGTGGGTGTGATCGCGGGGACGGTGCTGGTGGCTGCCGTTGTCTCCTATGCCTGGTTCGGTATTCAAAACCTGGAGACACGGATTCGGCAGGGCATGGGGCGATCCCTGGAGGTTGTCCTCGCCTCAACGGACGCGGCGCTGACGGCTTGGATGGAGGGCCGAACAGAGTTTGTGGAGGAGTATGCCCGCGACCCCCGGCTTGTGGAACTGGCACAGGTGCAGACCACGATTCCGCGGCATCGCAAGGCCCTTCTGGAAAGTGACAACCTGAAGGCGTTGCGGGTCTATTTCCAGAATTCAGGCTCGATCCGCTGGGGAGAGGGTTTTTTTATTATTTCGAAGGATTTTATCAATATCGGCTCCATGCGGGATGAAAACATTGGCTTGAAAAATCTCATCGCCGAGCAGCGTCCAGACCTGATGGCCGCCGTTTTTTCCGGGAAGACCGTTTTTGTTCCGCCCATTCATTCCGATGTGGCCCTGCACCGGGGCGACGCGGAGCCGGTCAAGGGTGGGGCACCCACCAGCTTTATCGCCGCGCCTCTGAGACAGGAGGACGGCTCGGTCTTTGCCGTGGTGACACAGCGACTGGACCCGTCGGAAAGTTTTACCCGGCTTTGCCGCATCGGGCATATCGGGAAGACAGGCGAAACCTATGCCTTCGACCGCAACGGGTTTTTTCTTTCCCGGAGTCGGTTTGAAAAGGAGCTGGTGGGTCTGGGGCTTCTCAGCCCGAAGGTCTCCTCCATCCTGACCGCCCGTGTCTTGCGTCTCGGTGTGGGGCAGGATCTGACCCGTATGGCGAGGTCTGCCATCGCCGGGGAGTCCGGGGTGGATGTCGCAGGGTATCGTGATTATCGGGGCAGGCGTGTGCTCGGGGCGTGGCTGTGGGATGCAGATTTGCAGATGGGGTTGGCAGCCGAGATCGATGAAGAGGAGGTGATGATCACCTACCGGGCCAACCGGCGTGTGGTGGTGAGTGTGATCGGGTTGACCATGGTGCTGATGACCCTTTTGTCGGGGGTGATCTTGATCCATGCGGAACAGACCCAGCGCAACCTGAAAAAGGCCCGGGATGAGTGGGAGGCCGTGGCAGAGGAACGTCACGAAGAGCTGCAGAGGCGGGAGAAGAAGTTTCGCGACATTTTTGACCAGAGTGTGCAGCTGATGGCGATTCTGGATACCTCGGGCCGTATTATGGACGTGAACCGAATGTCTTTGGAGATGACGGGTAGCACAGGGGACGAGCTCCTCGGGACTCTCTTCTGGGACGGCCCCTGGTGGAGCCATTCGCCGGAGGTCCAGGGAAAGGTGATTGGGGCGGTTCGGGATGCGGTGTCCGGAAGTCGTGTGGGGTTTGAAGTCATTCATCAGGATACCCGGGGACGGTCTCACCACGTCGATTTTACCCTGATGCCTGTGATGGATGAGGAGGGGCGGGTCATGTCCCTGCTCTCCATGGGAAAGGACATCACAGAGCAGAAGAGGGCAGAGGCCAATCTGCGGGCCTCGGAATCTTTTCTGCAGTCGGTGTTGGATGCGCTCTCCGCGCATATTGCGGTGCTGGGAAGCAGTGGCACCATTTTGGCGGTCAACGCCGCCTGGCGCCAATTCGGCATTGAAAACGGCAGCCGGGAAGAGGACGGAGGCGTCGGGACGAATTACCTGGAGCTGTGCAGAACGGTTGCCGGGGCCGAGGACGAAGACACTCCGGCAATGTATGAGGGCATTCGTCAGGTGATCAGCGGGGAACGGAAAGATTTTTTTCTCACCTACCCCAGGCACAGCCCGAAGGCGCGACGATGGTTCAGCCTGAGGGCCAACCGGCTGGATACGTCGAGGTCTTCCCGGGTGGTGGTGGCCCACGAAGATGTGACGGAGATCAAGGCGGCGGAAGAGGCCCTGAAATTGGATGAGGAGCGTCTGGAATCCCTGCTTCGGCTGAGTCAGGGGACGTGGACGTCTGAGCAGGCGCTTACCGATTTTGCCCTGGAGCAGGGGGTTCGGTTGACCCGCAGTGAGGTGGGGTATCTCCATTTTTATGATGAGGAGCTCAAGAGCCTCATGTTGCACGCCTGGTCCCGGAAGGTCCTGAAGGGGTGCCGGTCAGAGTCAGCCGACCATTATCCCCTGGAGAAAGCGGGCGTGTGGGCCGATTGTGTGAGGGAAAGGCGGGCGGTGATTCACAACGATTATCAGAGCCTGGCCGGGAGGCAGGGGCTGCCGGAAGGCCATTTTGAGCTGGTCCGTCACATGAGCATTCCCGTCTTCGATGGGAAGCGCATCATGGGGGTGGCCGGTGTGGGCAACAAACAGGAGGCCTATGACGAGTCCGATATTCGTCAGCTGAATCTGTTTATGAACAACCTGATGGTGATTTTAAAGCAGAAGCAGGCGGAAGAGGCGGTGGCCATGCGGGCGACGTGGGCCGAAGGGCTCCACAAGGCCGGGACAGAGCTCTCCCGCTGTGAGACCATCGAGGAGCTGGCCGCCGTGGCCCAGCGCACCACGGTTCAGCATCTTCCCCTCTCCATGGCGTCTGTTGGCATTGCCGGGACGATGGGGGAGATTTTGCCTTTTCCGCGGGATGAAGAGGCACCGAGGCTCTGGGTAAGCCGGTGTCCGTGTCAGCTTCGGGTGATGGAGGGCGGTCAGGCGATTGTCGTCCCGGATGTTGATGGAGCGCCGCTTTATGAGGCCTGTCGCGAGTGCGCGAGGGTCCATGGATTTGGCAGCTGTGCCACCTTTCCTCTTTTTGCCGGTGAGGAGTGCGTCGGGATCTTCACCATTCGGTCCCAGGAACGGGGGCGTGCCTCGGTTCTTCCCCAGCTGGTCCCCTTAATCGAAACCCTGGTGGGGCAGGTGGGGTATGTTTGGGAGCGGTGTGAGGCTGAAACGCATCGCCGGCGTCAGACCGAGGCACTGAGGGCCTCCAATGAAGCCCTGGATCGTGCGAAGAAAGGGGCCCTGCAGCTGATGCAGGACGCCACAGGTCAGAAAAATCGTGCGGAGGAGGCCCTTGCAAAGCTGGCCGAGTCGCAGAGTGAGCTGGCCATGGAGCGCGAGCAACTGCAGAAGATCCTGGAGACGAGTCCGGTGGGGGTTGGCATTGCCGTGGATGATAGGGTGCAGTGGATCAACCCGCGGTTTTCAGAGATCACCGGTCTGGAGGTGGGGGACTCGACCCGCAAGTTGTATGTCAATGAGGCAGACCGGAAAGAGATCCTGGCTGAAATGCGGGAAAAGGGGATTGTTCGAGATTTTGAGCTTTCTGTGCACGGTCAAAACAGGGATTCCCTCGATGTGCTGAGTACTTTTTATACCGTTGAATATGAGCGAAAAAGTGCCATCCTGGGTTGGCTGGTCGACATCACAGAGCGCAAGCAGATGGAGCTGGAGATTATGGCGGCACGGGACAAGGCCGAAGCCGCGACCCGGGCCAAGAGCCAATTCCTGGCCAATATGAGCCATGAAATCCGGACGCCCATGAATGCCATCCTGGGGTTTCTGGAGCTGGCTCTTGAAGGGTCCTCCCTGCCGACGGAGATCCACCAGTACCTGAACACGGCCCTCTCTTCTGCCCGGGGGCTCTTGAGTCTGATCAACGACATTTTAGATATCAGCAAGCTGGAGAGCGGCAAACTTCAGATCGACGAAGAGCCCTTTCATCTTGCCACGGTGATGAATCAGACCTGTGACATTATGAATGTGAAGGCACGGGAGAAGGGACTTGAGATGCATCTGGAGATTCACCCTGCCCTCGCCGGTTTTTTTATAGGCGATGCCTTGCGTCTCAAGCAGATTCTGATCAATTTGATTGGCAATGCCATTAAATTTACGGAGGAGGGCGAGGTCCTTGTCAGCGTGAAACCAGAAGGGGAGGGCCGAAAACTTCGGTTTGCCGTGACGGATACGGGGATCGGGATTGCGCCGGATCGCCTGGCACAGATCTTTGAGCCTTTCTCCCAGGCAGACAGCTCCATTACCCGACGATTCGGGGGAACAGGCCTTGGGACCACGATCTCCAGCCAGCTGGTGAGGCTCATGAACGGTTTTATCTCGGTCGAGAGTGTCGAAGGGGAGGGCAGCACCTTTTGGTTTACCCTCGATCTGCGCCGTGTGGCTCGCTTCGAAGACGCAGAGGAGGCTGGAAGTGCGCGTCTTGAACCAACCCGTTGTTTTCGGGTTTTGCTGGTGGAAGACGTGGAGGCCAATGTCAAACTCGCCACTATTCGCCTGGAGGGGCAGGGGCATGAGGTGAGTCTTGCCTGGAATGGCCGGGAGGCCCTGGATGCAATCGGCAGGGATGCGTTTGACCTGGTGCTTATGGATATTCAGATGCCGGTGATGGATGGCCTTGAGGCCACCCGGCAGATTCGCGGAATAGAGGCGGAGAGGGGGGATGAGCCGGTCCCCATCATCGCCATGACGGCCAGCGTCACCAAAGAAGAGAGGGAGGAGGACCTGGAGGCGGGGATGGACGCCGTGGTGTCCAAGCCCATCGATTTCCGTCACCTCTTTCGGGTGATGGAGGAGGTGGTTCCGGAAGGACGGGGGGCCTCCAGGCTGCGGGTGGGGGCGGATGAGAGGGCTCCAGGGGGTGCGGATCTGCCTCCTTTGAAGGGTGTGGATGTGGAGCAGGGTCTTCTCACCTGGCGGAACCGGGACGCCTTTGTGGAGGCTCTGAAAGATTTTCTTGTGCGTTATGGGTCGGTCACCGAAACCCTTCGGGCTCATTTTGACACGGGGGCGCTGGAAGAGGTGGCGTATCTGATTCATACCCTGAAAGGGGTCGCGGGCAATCTCTCCCTGGTGGCAGTGTTTCCGGTCGTGGAAGAGATGAACGTCCAGATCAGGGAGGGGCGCTTTGCAGAGGCCCAGGGCCGGTTGGGGGCGTTGGCAGAAGCCCTTGCCATTGTGGAAGCATCCATCGAGGGGGCATCGATTAAAGGGGCCGGGGCTTTTAATCTGCGGGTCGAGGCCCCGACAGAGCCGCTCGATTTTCCGGTGCTGACCCGGCTCTTTGGCGACCTGTGCCTTGCTTTGGAACAGTATAGCCCCCAGGCAGTGGAGCCCTCTCTTTCTGAGTTGCAGAGGTATTTGACGGCCCCACAGCTTGCCCCGGTGATCAAGGAACTGGAACGGTTTGACTTCGACGCGGCCGGCGTGAAGGTGATGGCTCTGGCCGAAAGTCTGGGGATTCACATGGAAGGAGGGGCTTTTGTGTCGCCCCTCTCCGATGGCGGACCGGCAGACGGCGACGGCCGGTAAAGCGAGGTGCTTATGACAGGCGACAAGCGTTGGAAGGTTCTGCTGGTGGATGATGAACCGAATAATCTCAAGCTGCTGGGCCAGATATTGCAGCCGACATATGATCTGGCCTTTGCCTCGGGAGGGGCCAAGGCCCTGTCCATTGCGGCCAAGGTAAAACCGGATCTGGTGCTGCTGGATATCATGATGCCGGAGGTGGACGGTTACGAAACCTGCCGGAGGTTGAAGGCCGCTCCTCAGACCGCTGCGATTCCGGTGATTTTTGTCACCGCCATGGATGAGGTGGAGGACGAACGCCGCGGGTTTGGGGTCGGGGGGGTGGATTACATCACCAAGCCGGTCTCTGCTCCTCTCGTTCTGGCTCGTGTGGCGACTCATCTGCATCTCTATGATGAGCAGAGGGCCTGCAATATGCTGGTGGCGAAGCGTACCGCAGAGCTCGAATCCAGTCAGAGGGCTGCCATCTACATGCTGGGAGAGGCCGGGCACTTTAACGATGATAACACCGGTGCCCACATCTGGCGGATGGCGGATTACGCCGAGACCGTTGCCCGAAGCGTGGGATGGCATGTGGATCGGGCTGTCATGTTGAAACTGGCCGCCCCCATGCACGATACGGGCAAAATTGGCATCCCGGATACGATCCTTAAAAAACCGGCCAAACTCTCCGAATCGGAATGGAAGGTGATGAAAGGTCACACCACCATCGGCCACAGCATTCTCTCCCGGAGCGATACCCCGTTGTTTCATTTTGCCGCAGATATTGCCCTTTATCACCATGAAAAGTGGGATGGCTCCGGGTATCCCATGGGTCTTTCCGGGGAGGCGATTCCCGAGAGTGCCCGTATTGTGGCCCTTGCCGATGTGTTCGATGCCCTGACCATGAGGCGTCCGTACAAAGAAGCCTGGACAGTGGCCGATGCCTTGAGTGACATCAAACAGCGCCGGGGGAACCAGTTTGATCCGAAGATTGTGGACGGTTTTCTGGCCGTGGAGGAGGAGATCTGCCATGTGAAACAGGTGTGGGATGAAAAGGAGGACACCCAGATCCCGGATGACATCTGGGGGAATGCGGTGTGACACCAGAGAAAATCGGGAAGATTTACACGGGAAAAGGGGCTGTGAACAGCCCTTTTTTTTGCCGTGATTCCCATGTCGGCCATTGTATTTAAGCCCATCGCCACCAGCCACCAGCCTCCAGCCACCTGCCTTCAGCCTTCTGCCTTTAGCCTTCTGCCCCCCGCCTTCCGCCCTTAGCCTTCAGCCTTCAGCCCTTAGCCCTTAGCCCTTAGCCCTTAGCCCTTAGCCCTTAGCCCTTAGCCTTCAGCCTTCCGCCTTCCGCCCCCCGCCTTTAACCTATCGCCTATCCCTCCTCCCCCCATCGGATCCTGGCATCGCCAGTCCGAGCCAGTTGGAAAACAAATATCGTGAAATGACAGTAAAATAAGTGGGATGACGGTGGTGTGGCGGGGGGCGTCAATATTTCCCTTTAACTCTTTGCTGGGAACAACCGAAAACACAGTGTGGGGGAGAATTTAAACAGGGCGTGGTACGGGAGTCTTCGATAAAGCGGTGGAACAGACAGGGAACATGACAGACAAGATACGAATCAGCGACATTTCAAAATCATTTAAGCTCTCAAAGCGCAAGCGGAAGACCGCTCTGGGTGGTGTTCAGCTCACCGTCTCCCAGGGAGATTTTCTGGTGGTGCTTGGCCGGTCCGGGTGTGGTAAATCCACCTTGCTTAATATCGTGGCCGGCATGGTTTCACCCACAAGCGGAGAGGTCACCGTGGACGGGGCCGTTGTGACTCGTCCCGACCCCTCGCGCATCCTCCTCACCCAGCAGCCCACCCTGCTGCCTTGGCTCACCGTGGAAGAGAACGTTGCCTTCGGGTGTCGGCTTCGGGGGGAGACCGACGATCTCCTCCCCAGGGCGCGTCGCTACCTGGAAAGGGTCCACATGGGGGGGCACGAGAGTTATCTTCCCGGGGAGCTCTCCCTGGGCATGCAGCAGCGTGTCTGTCTGGCCCGGGCGCTGATGGGGCGGCCAGATCTTCTTCTGATGGACGAACCCTTCGGGGCGCTGGACACCTTTACGCGGACCAAACTTCATAGCGAGATGATCCGGATTCGTCAGAACACCTCCATTACCGTGGTTTTTGTGACCCACGACCTGGATGAAGCCCTGATTCTGGGAAACCGTGTGGTGCTTCTGGGCGGCGAGCCCGGACACATTATGGCCGATTTTACCATTGACAGGCCTTACCCGCGGGATGCGGCCGATCCTGTCATTTATGAAATGAAACGTGAGATCATGGCTCAGTTTCAGGAGATGGTCGCATGAAACAGGCTTTTACCCGCAGGGATTTTATGAGGCAGTCCGGGCTGGCCGTCGCCGGCTCCGCCCTGGGCCTCTCCGGGCTGGTCGGGCCGATTTTTGCGGGCGGGGAGCCCGAACTCCGAGTGGGGTACCTGCCCATCACCGACTCGGCCCCGCTTCTCATCGCCCACGCCCTGGGGTACTTTAAAGAAGAGGGGCTTCGCCTGAAAAAACCGGTGCGGGTGCGAAACTGGTCCACCCTCATGGAGTCTTTTCTCTCCGGAAAATTCAATTTGACCCACATGCTGTTCCCCATGCCGGTCTGGATGCGGTTTAAAAATCGGGTGCCGGTGAAGGTCCTGGCCTGGAACCACACCAACGGCAGCGCCATCACCGTGCGTGGTGATTCGGCCATTCGAAGTTTTGCGGATCTGGGCGGTCACCAGATCGCCGTGCCTTACTGGTACTCCATCCACAACGTGATTCTTCAGATGGGCCTGAGAACATTCGGTCTGAAGCCGGTGATTCAGCGACAATCAGTGCCCCTGGCCCCAAACGAGGTCAATCTTTTTGTTCTTCCTCCTTCGGAGATGCCCGCGGCCCTTGCCGGACGGAAAATTGACGGGTACATTGTGGCCGATCCCATCAACGCCATCAGCGAAGTGAAGACCGGCGCCCGCATCATGCGGTTTACCGGGGATATCTGGAAGAACCATCCCTGCTGCGTGGTGGTGATGAACGAGGGGCTGATTGCCCGTCAGCCGGTCTTTACCCAGAAGGCGATGAACGCCATCGTTCGGGCCCAACTCTGGATTACGGGAAACCGCAGCGAAGCGGCCCATATCCTCAGTCGGCAAGGCGGGAATTATCTTCCCATGGACGAAAAAATTCTGCACCGGGCCTTCTCCGGGTACGATTTCTCCGTGTATGGCAACACGGGTGGCACCGGTGCCATCCACCATCCGGAGTGGCAGATGGAGCGTATCGGTTTTCAGCCCTGGCCCTATCCGTCAGCCACCCGGCTTCTGGTCGGAGAGTTGGGGCGAACCCTCGTCGAAGGGGATGTGGGCTTTTTGCGCACCCTGAATCCAGAGGTGGCCGCCGCGGACCTCGTGGACGATCGCTTCGTCACCCGGGCTATTGAGGCCGTGGGCGGCCCCGATAAATTCTCGTACGGCCACCTTGACAACCCCTTCCATCGGGAGGAGATCATTTCGGTGTAGCCGGATTGAACCGTGAACTATGATGAATGTGATTGAGAGATACTTGAAAAAACAGTCCGTCTATACCCCACAACCCTATGCGGAAAAGATGATGAACAGCGGCGTCTTCATGGGCCTTGTCGGCTTCCTTTTTTTTGTCGGCCTCTGGGCCATCGGGGGCTATTTTCTCTTCAGCCGATCAGACCTTGTCCATTTTCAGGGGTTTTTGCCTGGCCCCACCCTCAAGGGGCTGGTGCGCCTTGGGATGAGCGCTCACTTCTGGGCCTCGGTGGGGGCCAGCCTCTCCCGGGTCTGTCTGGGGATTCTCATTGCTTTTATCGTGGGCTTTCCCGTGGGGCTTCTCCTCGGCTTTTATAAAAAGATCCGGATCCTCACCTATCCACCCATGCAGTTTCTGCGCATGGTGAGCCCTCTGTCCTGGATGCCCATCGCCCTGCTTATTTTTTCCAGCTTTGAGACGGCCATCTGCTTTATCATCACCATGGCCACGGTCTGGCCCATTATTTTGAACACCTCCCTGGGGGTGGTGCGGGTCAACCCCGGCTGGATCATGATGGCCCGGAACCAGGGCGCCACGGACCGGCAGGTCCTCACCCGAATCGTCATTCCCGCCTCCATTCCCTATATCCTGACGAGCCTGCGCCTCGCCCTCGGGGTCGCCTGGATCGTCCTCGTCCCCGCCGAATTCTTAGGGGTCTCCAGCGGCCTGGGCTACATCATCAACGACGCCCGGGATACCATGGAGTACGATCTCCTCATGGCCACGGTGCTCGCCATCGGCCTCCTGGGGTTCTGTCTGGACGGCAGTATTCAGCTGTTTCGCAGGTATTTGAACTGGGGGCATGATTAACAAGGTGGCGCAACTTTGAAAGCGGGTTTACGAATGCGCATCGGGAGGCGCCTCTTGAAACTGAAATGCATCCGCATTCGCCCGACGTGTGATGGTCAGCATCGTGCGTCGCACATGCGTGAGCCGACGGCTTTTCACTGGTGACTCATAGGTTGACATTAACCGGAATAACTCCGGCGGCCAGGGGAGGCCCCCCTGGATCCCAGGTGGCAGCCGGTTCGCTGGCGCTTACCGGCTGCAGAGTTGCCTGGCCCCACCCTTTTGTTTTAGGGTTGTTTGACGAAGGTGATGATGCCTTGCTCCTCATCCCCAGGCTCGCTGTCGCTGAACACCATGATCATCACGTCTTTGCCGGAGCTTAAGTACCAGCCGAGGGTTTCGGTGCTTCCATCCGAGACCACGCCTTCCGCAGTGACGGTCAGGGTGCCACTGTCTTCATCATCGTCGGTTGTATTCCAGTGGTATTTCCCGCCGGCATCGATGATTATCGTGCCTGCTTCGGCGCAGGTGTTTTTAGCGAGGGAGCCATCCTCCGTCGGAGTCGCGGCCACCGTGGTGTGCCAGATGCCGGTGAGGTCGGTCAGCGTACAGTCGCTTGCGGGTTTGACGAAAAGCAAGGTTCCCTGTTCCTCGCTGCTGGTGTCGTTAAAGACCGTGGCCATCACATCTTTTCCAGCGTTCATGAACCAGCCTACCGTCTCCTCGGTGTTCACCGTTGAACTGACCTCCCCATCTTTTGAAATGGCTAAGGTCCCTTTTTCATCGTCGATTTTCCACTCGTATGAACCGTTTTCCGCAACCGTCATCGCATCGGCTTCCGCCCAATACTCGCCGTTTCCTCCTTCCGTGTTCGGGGTTCCGAGCCCCACAGAATTCCAGGTACCTGTCAAATCGGAGGCGGCATAGAGGGCTGTCGCTTTTTTTACAAAGGTGAGGGTCCCCTGATCATTTCCTTCGGTGTCGTCGAAAACGAGGGTCATGACATCTTTGCCTGCGTTTATGTACCAGCCTAAATTTTCGGTGGCCTCAGAGTCGCTGAGGGTTCCTTTTTTTGCGTCTGTTAAGGTGAGGGTTCCGGTTTCGATAACGGCCTTCGCAGCGGCGTCTTTGGTCTCCCATCTGTATTCGCCATTGCTTTGAACGGTCAGGGTGCCTGCCTCTGTGAAGCTGTTGGCGGCGACCGCTCCCGTCTTGTTGGGCGTTACGGCTTCCGTGGAGTACCAGGTCCCCGTCAGATCGGATTGCAGGTAGGCGGGGCCTGGTGTTGCAGCAATTCGTTGGAAATAGACCGGGTCCTCGTCGGTGTCGGCGGAGAACACCAGGCTGCCACCGGTTGTAATGAACATCGACTCGCCTTGCTGATCTTCCTCCTCATTCTTATTGAAAAGCCCCCCATCAGCATCCGTTTCGACATGTGCATCTGTTACCTTAAAAACGTTGCTGATGGGATCGTAGTTATAGGTCCCAAACTCACCGGAGAGAGCCTGTGCAAATGGTGCATAGTCATTCTCTTCATTTTTGGTGTGGGCAATGACATATTTGGTATCTGAAAGAAAGGTGAGCACGTGGATATCGTCTGCATCATCCTCTGATGAAAGAATGTAGGCACCCTGAAGAGAATGGACAGGGTTTGGAATTCGAGTCAATGTGACATCGTAATAGTCGTCTGCCTCGTATTCGTCATCAAGATCATTGTCTGTGTGCACGAGGACCAGGGCGTTGTTTTTGACCGTCGCGGTTGCCCAGACTGATCTTTCGTCCCACAAGCCGCCAAAACCGTCACCGTCATTGAGGCCGGTGACAAACACTTCAAAAGCCCCAGTGGTTGTATTCCAGGTATAGGTTCCGTACTCCACAGAACCAGCTTCCTGTCCTTCGTCAGCCTCTTCCTTCTCGTGGATCATGATGTAGCGCGATTCATCGATAAAAGTGAGTATATTGCTGTTGCCGTCGTCTTCGGTAATGTCCCAGCTTCCCAGAATATCGGTGGCTTTTGCATTCGCTTGAGGCGTCGTTGTCTCTTCCACTTCCTCTTCAATATCCAGGTCTTCCATATCATTATCGATATCATCCACAATGGAATCCATCGCATCAGGTGGGATGATTTCATCATCAAGATCTTTAACGGCCGCAACGATCTGTGTCAGTTTGGCCTCAACCTCTTTTACGACAACGGCAATCATGGCCCCGTAGTCTTCATCGATATTTACCTTGGAGGAGCCCATTGCCTTGGCTTCTATCTGCTCTTGAAATGCTCCAAAAGCATTGGCCACGACCTGAGCGACTTTCCGAAGGTTTTTCTGGTCCTCGGTCGGTGTCCCCCCTGTTTCAATGTAGTCGGAAAAAAGGTCTGCACTGGTTCCCAGCTGATTTTGAACGGCCTCTTCAGCGTCATCAACCGTCAGCCCGTCTTTTTCAACGCGGGCCTGAACCAAGGTTGTGATCGGGCTGATAAACTCTGGTTTGCCCATGGGAGCCGATAACACGTAGGGTTTGCCCACGGCCTGTCCTGTGTCTTCATCAATGACGGTGACTGATACTTCAACGACCAGAGGGTATTGATCCAGATCGTCTCCCTCCAGTTTATATTTTCCTCCAGGAAGGGTTTTTGTGAAGGGTTCGCCCTCATCCCAGCGTTTGTTTCCGTTGCGGTCGGAAAAAACCTTTGCGCCCACCAGATATCCATCGGCAACAATCCCACTGACGTTGTCGGGAGTATCCACAGCAGGGGTGGTTCCATTGCTGCTGCCACAGCCGGCCACCAGCAACAGGGCGACAATCAGACTCAAAAAGCTCATCTTCATTTGCAGTTTCATTTCATTCTCCTTACGTGTACAGGGTGAGTCTTTGTGTTCGGGGTTTTCTATTTTAGCCCTTGAAAAAGGGGGTATGCCCGGTGTGGAGCCACTGACTTGACGGGTTGTCATTTTTTGCCGTTGTTCAGGACTTTTAACCTGCCGAGAACTCTGGACGCAGAAATGGCTTCCGGTTTATTGACCGTGATGCTGAAGGGTCTGTTTTATCGTTAAGGGGGTGTGTCTGAATCTTGCGTTGAATGGAAAAAACGCGGGGTGGAAAAAAGCGGCTCCCCTGTCCCCCCCGGAACATCCACGGGGAGCCGCGTTCAGGAGAGGGGCTAAACCGTCTCCCGAAACTTAAAAAATGATGTGTGGGGCCGATGCCCCTAACCCGGATATTTCACGAAATGTCTTATTTCTTTGGGGCGATCGTTTTTTTATGACATACCCGGGCTAATCCAGGGTCACCATGCCTTCGCGAATGGCATATTTGGTCAGCTCGGCGATGCTGCCGAGGTTCAGTTTTTTCATCACCTGCTGGCGGTGGGCAGAGACAGTTTTGGTGGTGACGTTGAGCTGGCCGGCGATCTGATCCGAGGTCATCCCTTCGGCCACCAGCTGCAGGACCTCGCGTTCCCGAAGGCTTAAGGGGGTGGGTTCCTCTTCCGTGACGAAGTTGTTGGCGTAGTCGGTCATCACGGTGCCCGCGATCTCAGGGCTTAAGTAGGACTTGTTTGCGTGGACCAGGGTGATGGCTTTGAGAAGTTCGTCAATGGCGCAGTGCTTCAGCATGTAACCGGAGACCCCGGCCTTGAGCATCCCGGTGATAAAGCGCCTTCCGGTGTGAACCGACAGGGCGATGACCTTTATCTTTGGGTTCTCCCCTTTGATCATGCGGGTGGCCTCGATGCCGTTTAAGTCCGGCATGCTGATGTCCATGACCACGATGTCGGGGTTCAGCTTGAGAGCGTGTTTGACAGCGTCCCGACCATTGTTCGCCTGGGCCACCACCTCCATGTCGGGGTGGTTGGAGAGCAGGGCGGCAAGGCCTTCCCGGATGATATTGTGGTCGTCTGCAAGCACGATGTTGATCGCCATGTGTTCTCCTGAATTTTCTCTCTTGGCTTCGCTTAGTCCGTTGATGATTCAACCTACAATCGGACGAGAGGAAAAGCAATTGGTAGAAGTACCATAATGGGGGGTGAGAAAGTCGGGGGCGGAAGATGGTGAATAGTGAATAGGGGACAGTGAAAAGTGAATAGGGAGCAGTGAAAAGTGAATAGGGAGCAGTGAAAAGTGAATAGGGAGCAGTGAAAAGTGAATAGGGAGCAGTGAAAAGTGAATAGGGAGCAGTGGAAAGTGAATAGGGAGCAGTGGAAAGTGAATAGGGAGCAGTGAAAAGGGAAAAGGGAATAGTGAATAGTGAATAGTGAATAGTGAATGGTGAAAAGTGAATGGTGAAAAGTGAATGGTGAAAAGTGAATGGTGAAAAGTGAATGGTGAATGGTGCGATCCGGCAGGAAAGCCGATTGAAATGGAGCGCCGCACTCCGGTGCGGCATTTACGCGATACCGGTGGGCGTACGCAGCTCAGTGGGATGTGACAACGGAGGCGAGGTAAGTTCTGGCTGTTAAGGTGGTTCGGGTTGGGGCCAAGCTTCAGGCAAAAAAGCCGCACAGGAGTGCGGCGCTCCAGGGCGAGGCGAATTAATTATTGTAGCGGGTTAACTTCGTGGTAAATGACATGCGGCTGAAAAAGGGGTTCATTTTTGGCAGGTTTTGGTGCTGCATGGATTCTGTCCGGTGGATACCGCCGGAACCCTGTGGAGGGTCCAATGGCGTGTCTGTCATGATGCCGTTGTGCTTCAAAACGGTGGGGGTGATGGCGAACGAAAAAAGCCGCGGCGGAGCGCGGCGCGCCCAGAAAAACCTGCTGTGGATTATCTCGGGGTGTCATTTCTGTTCTGGTTTCATTTTCTCCGTTACGAGGGAAATCAGGCAGTTGTCCGAAATGATAATCAAGGCTTGTTCTTTCCAAAGGCCTTAAGACCCTTCACTCACCACTCACCACTCACCACTCACCACTCACCACTCACCACTCACCACTCACCACTCACTACTCACTACTCACCACTCACCACTCACCACTCACCACTCACCACTCACCACTCACCACTCACCACTCACCACTCACCACTCACCACTCACCACTCACTACTCACTACTCACCACTCACCACTCACTACTCACTACCATCAGCCCCCATCGGCAGGCTCAGCACCACACGGGTGCCGCTGACAGGGCCTGGTGTGATGATGAGGCGGCCGCCGTGGTGGGCCAGGCGTTCTTTGATGGAGAAGAGGCCGAAGCCGTTTGATGTGTGCCGTCGGGCCGCAGTTTCAGGGATGTCAAAGCCCGTTCCGTTATCCGTGATGGTGACGTGGATGCTGTCGCCGGATGATTCCACGGAGAGGTTGACCCGTGTGGCTTTTGCATGTTTGACGATGTTGAACAGTATCTCCCGTGAGGCCTGATAGAGAAGGATGCGGGAGCTCTCGGGGAGCGGGCCCTCTTCCAGCGCGTCGTCGAAATCGACCTTTATGCCGTGGGGCTCAAGCATCAGTTCGGCCAGGGTGTCCAGGGCGGCCGCAAGGCCCAGTTCGTAGAGGTCGGGGGGGCTGAGTTCGAAGGTGAGGTGCCGGATGTCGTGGAGGGTCTGGTCCACCAGCTGCCGGATCTGGAGGAGTTCGGCTTCGATCTCCGGGTTAGGGGCGGTGTTTTTCAAGGCAGAGAGTTTCAGCCGGGAGAGGGTTAAGGACTGTCCGATCTCATCGTGGAGGCCGATGGCGATGCGTCGTCTCTCCTTCTCTTCGGTGAGGAGGATGGAAGAGGAGAGGCCGCGGAGTTTCTCCTGATAGAGGGTCACCTCCTCTTCGGCTTTTTGCCTGGCCCTGGCGTGGGTAAGGATGTCGGTGACGGTTTTTAAGATCTCGACTCGTTTGAGGGTGAAGGCCCCTTCCAGGAGATCGTTTTCCAGGTAGAGGGCGCCCAGACTTTTGCCGCCTTCCCTCAAGGGCATGCAGAGAAGGGATCGGGGCGCTTTTTCGCCGTGAAAGCTGAGTCCCGGGGATGTCCCTTCAGGCTGCGGGAAGACCACGGGGGTCCCCGTTCGGATGACGTAGCGGATGACGCGTTGCGCCTCGGGGGGCATGTTTTCAAACATGAGGGGAGGGTGGGGGGCTTTTGTCTCTCCACCGACCCTTGCTTCCACGATGAAGTGGTCGTCTTCGGCAAGAATCAGGCTGCCGACCCTGGCCCCTGCGTTTTCGATGACGATGCTCATGAGGCGCTCCATCAGGTGCGAGAGGTTCGTTTCGCCGGCAATGGCCCGGGAGGCTTTGATGATGGAGACGAGATCCGGCTCTTGTTGAGCATTTTGGAGTGCCCCCTGGGTTTCGG
Organism: Desulfoluna sp.; assembly: GCF_030145185.1. Classification (GTDB taxonomy): domain Bacteria; phylum Desulfobacterota; class Desulfobacteria; order Desulfobacterales; family Desulfolunaceae; genus Desulfoluna. The sequence goes on from NZ_JAQYWB010000075.1 coordinate 16,213, forward strand.
TCCCCAGAAGGTCCGGCCAGGTTTCTTCAAGTTGGGCCACCTTGGCAAGAGCCCCCCAGGCGGTATACGCCTCTCGGGCCTCAGTCAGGTAGACCCTGGCGACCTTCTCTCGTTTTGCCGCGCGATGAAAGCGAAAGGCGCACTCACAGGCCACCGCTTCGATCTGGGCGAAGCCGTTCTCCCTTGCTGCGGCGATGGCGTCGTCAAAGAGGGCCATGGCAGCAGTGGGCCTGTTCTGGATACGGCGGAGCTCCGCCTGTAAGAGGAGCGCCCGGCACTCGAAATTCTCCGGGGCGTGGACCGCCCATCTCTGAAGCTTTTTCAGGCAACCCTTGATCACCCGAAGGGACCGCCATTTTTTCCGTCTCACCTTTGTCGGGTGGATGGCCGCCAGGTTCAGGCCGTAGAAAAGATGGAACTCTGGAATGAAGAGGCACCCGGCAACGCTTGGAAGGGAGGGGACCGCTTCGGCCATGATGTCTGCCGCCTGGCGATAATCGCCGGAAAGGAAATAGAGGACCCCCTTGAACGAAGCAAAATTGGCGATGCCAGTATGATCCTTTTCAGCGTATTTTTTTCTTATTTCGGCTTCGCTGTAGAAGGGGCCGTTGAAATCCTTAAAAGCCGGTTCCGGCGTGGTGAGATTGTGGATGTACTGGCGCGCGACGTTGAACCCCTCGGCACTTCGGGTCTGATTGAAACGCTTGACCAGGGGAACAAAACGTTCATTTTCAGACTGATAAGCGATCAGGCTGGATCCAAGGTATAATTCAATGATGAGAATGTGGTTGATGCTGTAGGCTGCCATGGGAAAATTGCCGCTCTCTGTGGCGCAGCGCAGGGCATGTTCAAGGTGGGGTATTCCTTCCCGATAGTGGCGCTTCCAGTGACAGATCATGCCCCCGAAGATCTGGTGAACATCGCTCTCCAGGCTGGCGCCCGGGTATTTTTTGATCAGGGCCAGCCCAAGTTCACCGAATTGGTATCCCTTTTCGATGGAGAGGCCGCTGCTGCAGAGCATCACCCCGTAAAAGCCGGTGGCCAAGGTCGCATAGGAAGACATGCCGTGTTTAAGTGTGTGGTTCAGGTATTTTAAAGCAATAAAGGGCAGCGCATCGGGTTGCGTGATGTAACACACTTCGAGGGTAAACTTATAGAGCCGGGCCACGGCCAGCTGCCCCGGGTCGGTGAGTGCCGGGCGGTCCACGAGGGTAGAGACCTCTTGTCCCCAAAGCGCTGCCTTTGTTTTGATCAGCTCTTTGAGGGAGGCAATTTTGCCGATGCGGGAGGGGATGCTTTCCCCCAGGGCTCTCAGTGCCTCTATGGCGATGCGATAAGCTTCCATCACCTCACCTGAGTGGATGCGGCTTCTCGCGGTGATGGTGTAAATCCGGGCTTTCATATCGGCCGAAGAGGCGTGTGAAAGGGCTGTGGCAAGGAATGTGTCAGCATGATGTCCGCGCCCGGTCAGGTGAGCGGCTTCCCCTGCTTCGATGGAGAGGGCAAGGGCGAACTCTCCGTAATCCTTCCAGGGGTCTTCAGGAAGGAGAGACAGGCCAGTCTCGGCATAACGAAAGGCGGTTTCAAAGGCGGCACAGGTTCGAGACGCCATGGCGGCGTTTAAGTTGAGTCGGACAAGATCGATGCGTGCTGTGATCCCTTTAATTAGGGCGCGGCCCCGGTTCAGATGAGTCACCGTCTCAAAAAGGGCGCTTCCCTCGGGAGCCCCTTCATGGACTTCGAGAAGAAGGGTGCCGATGCGATGGTGCAGGGCTGCCTTCTCTTCCCCTGTGAGACGATCGCTGACGGCTTCATGCACTTTGTCATGGAAAAATCGGTAAAGAGCCCCTTCCCTCACCAGGAGATCCCGGGACGTCAAGGTTTCAAGGGCCTCTTGGGTGAGGGCCTGGTTCTCCTCTGTGAGGCGGGCGATGAACGCACTGTCAAAGCCTGATCCGATGCAGGCGGCAAATGCCAGAATGCGCCCATGCCATGCAGACAGCTCTGAGATGCGTTGCCCGAGAATTTCCAGGACATCGTCGGTGAGGCTGAGTCGGCTGATGGCCGGAAGATCAAATGTCCAGGTGTCCTCAAAGAGGATGAGTTTTTTTTCATAAAGAGAGACAAGGAATTCTCGGATGAAAAAAGGACTGCCCCCGGAGGCCGTTTCGATGAGTCGGATCAACGGGTCTGTGTCGACTGCGGCCAGGTGAAAGGTGTCGGAGACGAGTTGCCGGATCTGTTCGGACTCGAGCCCGGGAACACCTATTCGGGGCGTGGTATCGCCTTGAGCATCCAGGGCCTCCAGCCAGGGGGCGAGGTGGGGCGCGGATGCTTTCGAATGGTTGCGGAACGCTCCGATAAAGAGGGCCTTCGGCACAGGTTCATCCACCAGCAGGGTGGTGAGGAGGTCCAGGGTTTCGGCGGGGGCCCACTGCAGGTCGTCGATAAAGAGGACCAGAGGGGACGCAGCTTCTGAAAGAGCGCTCAATACATCCTTGAGCACCTCGGTAAAGCGGATTCGGGTCTCATCCGGGGGCAGGGCAGGGATCGGGGTGCCCGGTCCTGTGATCGCTTCAAAGCCTGGAACGATCTCCGTGAGGACCCGTGTGTTGGTGCCGATATGAAGCAACAGGTACTCTTTCCATGTGAGAAGCTCATCCGGACCTGAAGCCAGAATGCGCTGAACCGCCCCTTGAAAGAGTCGGGGGAGAAACCCGTAAGGAGCCTCGTCCTGATTCTGCTCGAATTTGGCAGTAAGGACGAGGCCCCCTTCATCCTGAAACCTTGCTGAGAAAGCTTTGACCAGCGTTGTTTTGCCTGAGCCCGGTCCACCTTCAACCCAGATTCTGGGAGAGCGGCCCCGTCTGGCCTCTGAGCAGGCCTCCTTTAGCCTTTTTTGCTCTTTTTCCCTTCCGTACAGGGTGTTGGGGAGCTTGAAGATGCCTTCCCTGTCGTGGACTCCGAGGGGAAAGGGCCGGAGTTCGCCGGTGGTTTGCAGTTGGTCCAGGCAGGCGGAAAGGTCCGCTGAAACGCCTCGGACGCTCTGGTACCGAGCGTCCGGGGATTTTTGGAGAAGCTTCAGGGTGATCTCTGAAAGGGTGTCGGGAATTTTCGCGTTTTTCTCAGACGGACTCGGGGCAGGGCTGGCCATGTGGGCGTGGAGAGCTTCAAGGGCGGTCTTCGCCGGGAAGGGCGGGGTGCCTGTGAGCATCTCATAAAAAATGGCCCCCAGGGCGTAGAGGTCCATGCGGTGGTCATGCGGATGCTGGCCTCTGCCCGTTTGCTCCGGTGCGATGTAGGGCAGGTATTTCTTTAAGAGTATGGCCTCTTCAACCTCATGGGGCGTCATTTGACCTGTGTTGTCTTCTGTCTTGAGGGTGCCGTCCATGACAAAGCAGCAAGGCAGCTGAAGGACGATTCCCTGGGCCTGCTGAGCGATGAACACAGAGCTGGGGGTAAGGCCTTTGACCACGAGTCCTCGATCATGAAGAGGTACCAGCGCCTGGGCAACACCCGCTGCGATGGTGAGGGCCTCCTCAAGGGAGAGGGCGTTGCCGTGCAGGTGATTTTCTAACGAGATGGGTTGCCCCTCCCCATGTCGGGCCGCGTTGGATACATCGGATTTCCCCATGATACTCCTTGCCTGTTGTGTCCTGTTTTTGCTCGGATTGGCCGTATCATAGTAAAAATGGCGAGAGTTGAAAAGGGGGATGGAAAAGCAGGATAGAGATCATAGGACATAGCCCGGATATTTCACGAGTCGAGCGAGCTCATTTCGCCCGTCCCCTGGTCCTCTTTCGCCCGTCCCCTGGTCCTCCTGGTCCTGGGAACAGGCGGGTGTTGCGGCTTATTGAAAGGAGTGTGGAGGCGTTTGTGGAGAGGCGGAAGGAGGCGGTAGGGATGGTAAATTTAGATCGCTAAGCATAAACCGCTTTTTAAAAATAATAATATCAGAGAGATGTAAAATGGCAGATTAAAATTAATAGCCACGAAGTGTTTAATTATTACAAACCTTCAAAGATTATACGAATTGCGCTATAAAGGTCATTGTTTTGCTTAAAGGGGATACATAGGGTGATGATCCATCAAACATTTTGACAAATGTATGCTGAAAGCTACCAATGGAATATAGTGTAACTGAAATCAAAAATTATGATTCTCTTGAGCAGTTGGGATCAAAAGAAAAATTTTGGTACCATGTCGGCAATAAGGATTTTCTATGCAAATTGGGCAGACCAGGTACTGGTGAAAACTGGGCAGAAAAAGCAGCATGCGAGATATCAAGATTATTAACAATTCCATGTGCATCTTATGAGTTTTCTACATGGGAAGGCAAGCAGGGCGTTCTGTCTCCTACAATTGTCCCGCCATACTGCAGGTTAATACATGGAAATGAATTGTTAGTTAAACATGTCAGTGCCAATTACCCCCAAACTCAAAAATACAAACTTCGTGAGTATAAACTATCAACGGTATTAGCGCTGATGAGAATGCTTGTCATGAAAATTATCAGCTTCCGATTGTCTATGATAGCAATAAAAGAATTAAGTCGATTGAAGAAATGTTTACTGGATACCTGATGTTAGACACGTTAATTTCGAATCAAGATAGACACCATGAGAATTGGGGCTTTATTGAGGATCATACCCAAAAAATAAGTTACCTTGCTCCAACGTATGATCATGCATCAAGCTTAGGTTGCAGAATTTCAGATGAAGAAATTGAGAGGCGATTGAATACAAATGATAAACGTTTTAAAGTGTCAGCTTATGTGAAAAAGGCTACGACACCTTTTTTTACAGAAATTGATGGCGCGCATAAAAGGCTAAAAACTATTGATGCTTTTAAAATGTCAGCAAGCAGGCACAACGATGCTGCGAAATACTGGCTGGAAAAATTAGACATGATCACAGATTTACAATTCGAAGATATTTTTTCTAAAATTTCAAAAGAGTTAATAACTGAATCCAGTATTAAATTTGCACTTGCAATCCTCAAAGAAAATAAATTAATTTTATTAAATAGTGAGATTTAATTCAATGGTTTCAGAACTTATTTTAGCTTGGTACAATTCAGAAAGACATGCTTGGGTACCTGTTGGACGATTGGAGTATTTAAATAATAAATATTTTTTTCGTTATACTTCCGAGGTAGAAAGTTTACATGAAAAAGATAATTTCAGGCCCCTTGCTGGAATGGATAAATTCGAAACATGCTATGAATCTGATGAAATTTTTCCGTTATTTAAAAATCGATTACTTCAAAAAAATAGACCTGAGTATCAAGACTATCTAAGTTGGCTAAATATTGAAGAAAATGAATACTCTCCAATTGAAGAACTATCTAAAACTGGAGGCATTAGATCAACCGATCATCTTAGGTTATTTCCCATCCCCAAAAAACAAAATGATGAATATGCTATTAGTTTTTTTAGCTATGGTATTAGGTATTTAAGCGCATCATGCACAGATAGATTGGCAAAATTAAATCCTGATGATAAATTATACCTAATGAAAGACTTTCAAAACAAATATGATGGCCACGCATTACTTATGCGATCTGAAGATCCTATTGAAATTTTAGGTTATGTACCACGATTTTTTGCAGAGGATTTTGAAAAATTAATTGATCTCAATGATGGGGACAAGGTTTCTGTAACCGTTGAGAAAGTTAATTTGAAATCTCCCTCACAATATAAATTATTGTGTAAATGTAGAACGACATGGCCTGATAGGTTTGTTCCATTTAGTGGTAGTGAGTTTCAACATATTTAAGAGTCGTACATCTTCTACTGCATCCTCAGTCGGAACGCATATCGAGTTATACAGAAAAGCTATGTTTTATGTCGAGGGCATCTTTATAAGAAACGAGTGAATGAAAACGAGAAACGAGGGGACGATACGAGGGGCTACGAGGGGCTACGAGGGGACAGGCGACATGCTCTCGATGTGGACATTTCATGTCATAGTTTTTTCTTCTTGCATGATTGCTAACGAAAAAAAGCGTTGTAATCCCAGTGATTCCATCTGAGCTTAAGATGTTATTGTTAATCGAGGTCCGAATAGGCCGATGCAGGAACAGCTTTTCCAACGATCATGAGCAAGGACAAAATATAAATCGCAGGCCCTCACGAACGAAAGAATAGATGCTGAATTCATTTTTGAATGTTTGCAGATTATTGGCTTTATTGCGGGCTTGATCGGGCACAGCGACAGCAAACCGTTAGCCCGGATATTTCACGAGTTGGGTGCGCTCATATGTAAGGCCTCAGATCTGAAGATGTAGTGGTTTACCTCAAGGCTCTGATAACGCGGCAGATGAGTGCACCCGGCTCGCCCGAAGGGTGAGAAAATCAAACCGAATACTGTAGATTACATTTTGCATTTTTGAAACGACTGAAAATATTACTGCAAAGAACTGTCATTACGAATGATTCCTTAGCCCTGATTGTTTTTTCATTAAATATCCGGGTTAGGCCTCTCTTAATCGCTTCATGGAGTACATGCCATCAAGGCCTTTGATCTGCCGTGGGATTCGTTCTCGACTCCCATAAAGCGAATTCTTAAAGTGTTCATAGGTTCCAATCACCAAGGCTTTGGAGCCGATGATGCCCGAATCGGTAAAATATCGGGTTCGAGACCTGAACCTCCGGCTGCGATCGAGTTCAAATTTTTTCTCCTTTTCAGACTGAAACACCCGCGCCGGGATCGCGGCCTTTCCCCGTTTTTTAACCGATCCCGCGTGATAAAGAAATTCGCGGTATTTTTCCAATCGTTCTGCGCTCTTCACCCCAAACTCCATCAGCCCGAAGTCCAGGGAAAGAAACCCGTCCCGGTTTCCCGTCTGCACATGGTGTCCGATGGAGCACCAGCGGTAGTCCTCCGGCCGCTTCACAATGCCCGTGTCGAACACAGTGACGAGATGATCTTCTGGTACGGCGCTAATTTTTCCCTTTACCAGCGGTTCTGATTTGTCATCAAATAAAGCCATCATGCCGAAAGGCAGGAGGGCCTATTTTTGTTTGCCTGGCAAAGACGCGACCCCTTCTCCGGCCTGGCATGATCTTCGTATTATACGAGCCTCCCTGACCCCTTTCTGGGTGAATACGATCGACTCACCGATTTTATGAAATTTGGTATTGGTATATTTTTTACCCTGATTATTATTTTCTGCCCCTAAATTTGAGCTTTTTATCGGCATGGTGGGTGTTGTTTAAGGCTTCCATTTCCACAAATACGTATCTTCAGGCAAGCCGTCCTGTAAAGCTTGTGTTTTTAGTTTTTCAGCTTCATCAAGGGTGATGTATGAGCCAAGGGCAACGCCATAGTATTTATTTGAACCAAAGGGTTCGATAACTTGGGCATCATAGCCTTTTGAACGCAAGGAAGCTGCCTGTTCTTTAGCGTCATCTTTGTTCTTATATGAGCCCACAAAAACAAACCACCCGTTTGATATGTTTCCTGAGATACCATACCAGATGAGTTTAGCTTTTGACGGGGTGCCATGTTGCCCAATGAGTGTATTCGCATAAGCGGTAGAACAAAAACTTAAGCATTTTGTAAGGGTGAATTTATGAGACAACAACTCGCTATCCGGGGAAAGGTATAGCTGTGAAGACTCGAATTTCGAATCTTGTTTTTTTAGTACATTTATTTCATCTTCAGCATTTTTCAAATTGTTCGCATTTAGCATTCCGATTACGATAGCCGGTGCCATTACACCCAACTGAAAAGCCTTTTTATTATCCGTCTCAGTGTTGATATAGACAATGAAGCCACCAAGTATCATTAACACGATGACTTTTATGACATACCCGATCATTATCGTTGTTTTGAAACTGCTGGTGATTAAAGCTGCGTCAATTGAGACTAAATTTGCAAGGATAGGCATTATTGCTGCAAAGGCACCAATGAAAACACATTTTTTTTCTTTCGCATCCATGGTTGTAATCTCCTTATAGTGGTTTTAATCGCCGTCGGGTAAAAGACGGGCGAAAATGAAAAATCAGACAAAAGTTAACCTCCGGCAGGGCAGCCGGAGGGATAAGCTGAATCGTTACCAATAAATATAACTTATCTTTGGGGATTGTTAAGCTCGTATGAGCTGTTCTATCAACTTAATAGATTGCATGTGCCCGGTGTCGGTTTTTACCGACAATTTTTGCGCGCATGCTTACGCACCAACGCATCTCTTTCAGCAGCCTTAAACAAGCGCATGGTGCCTGTCCCCTGGTGCCCTGGTGCCCTGGTGCCTCCGGGCTATCACAATTCCGGAGGCATAAATTTTCGATCATTGTCGATGTCGCTGTGAGGTTCCATGGGCTGGAATGAGAGGATTGGCTCCGTTGTATGTTCTGGCGTGGTTGATACAGGGTAGCAGAGATCAATGAAAAAAAGGCCGGAGACCATCAGGTACAACCCGAAACACAGAGGGATAAGGCCGCTCAAGGCGATTGTCGTCAAGCAATACACCCACATGTACTCCGCAGAGCTTTGAGAGGACATGAGAAGCTGATTCATCATCTCTGACCCCATATATGACGACGGCATGCCCATCATTTTTTCCATATCAAGGGGCATGATGAGCATTGAGAGTGTCGTCAGAATTGTCATGATCGAATAACAGAAGATCAAAAATCCGGTGGTACGGCAAATCAGGGTGAATTTTTCTCTCATGTGTCAGTTCCCTTGGTTGGGGATGTTTAATCGAGACCTTGTGAGAATTAAGATTATGGGAGGGTTGGTGGTGCCTGGCCCTTGGTCCTTTGTTAACTGATTAACTGATTGCTTGGCTTATATAAATAACATTAATAAAAGTGCTGTTATTTTAACCCAGTATACCAGCACCGCCTGGGTTGATTTTTTTTGTTTTAACAATGGACGGGTTCATGTTAAGTTGAAATAAACAATTTTTTAAAAATCTGTTTGAGATCATAACAGTCCGTTTTCCAGGATAATATAAAAATGAAAAAACCAGAAATGCCACCAGAAACAAATAAACTTTTTGTCGATGTTATTGAAAAGCACTCTCCTATATTTGTAGTTGAAAAGCTTACATTAATCGAACCAATGGACAGTAAGGGGCGTTACCTTCACTGGGCTGAATTGCGCCATAAGCCTGCCCCCTTCGGTTTAACAAACGAAGAATGGTGGCTCGGTACTAAATTAGCAAGACAGTTCATATCGGAAAACCTACCCTTCAAAAATATTACGAATGAGTACTTCACATATTGTATTCCCAAACCGTTGTACTTGCTTATTGAAGAGTTACAATCAAAAATCGATGAGCTAAAAGAAACAAGCTCATCAATGCGCAAACAGTATCTTGCAAGTTGTCTTCGTGAAGAAGCAATAAGCTCAAGTCAACTGGAAGGTGCTTCTACAACCAGACTTATAGCTAAGCAAATGCTTTTAGAAGAAAGAGCTCCTGTTGATAAAAGTGAACAGATGATTTTTAATAATTACCACGCATTAGAACTTTTAAAAGAATTAAAAGATGAGCAGCTAACTCCACAAACAATTTGTCATATTCATTTTTTATTAGTTGAGAACACACTGGATGAAGATAAGACCGGGGCTTATCGAACAGAAAATGATAACGTTATTATAATGGATCATCTACAATCAGGAGTTTTACATAATCCGCCACCAGCTAAAGAACTTCAAGCAAGAATAAAATCGATTTGTGATTTTGCAAATGATAATGAAACAAAAATCCATCCAATTATAAAAGCAATAATTATTCACTTTATGCTTGCTTATGACCATCCTTTTGTTGATGGTAATGGTAGGACGGCAAGGGCTTTATTTTATTGGGTGTTAATTAATCATAATTACCACGTTATGGAGTTTTTTTCGATTTCAAAAATTCTTAAAGAAAAACGAACTGCATATGGAAAAGCATTTCTTTTTACAGAGACAGATAGTAATGATATGACTTATTTTATAAGCCATCAGCTTGATATATTGAAGCAATCAGTTCAAGCTTTTGAAGAATATATTGAAAGAAAAAAAGATGCGAGAGAAGAAGCATTAATATCAGGAAGTATCTCTAACATATCAGACAAACTTAATGTCAGACAATTAGAACTATTAATTCACGCATTGGAGCATTATCGCTTTACATATAGCATTCCAGCTCATGCCAAAGCGCATGGTATAACAACGGAAACAGCCCGTAAAGACCTACTGCAACTTTCTGATAAATACAACCTACTAAAAAAATTCAAAGATGGAAGGTCATATGTATTTATGTCTCCACCTGACTTAGTTGAACGCTTATCAAAAACCTAAACACAGTAAGTATTTAGCACATTTTATGATGGATAAATAGCCCGGATATTTCACGAGTTGGGTGCGCTCATATGCAAGGCATCAGAGCTGAAGATGTAGTGGTTTACCTCAAGGCTCTGATAACGCGGCAGATGAGTACACGCGGCTCGCCCGAAGGGTGAGAAAATCAAACCGAATACTGTGGATTACATTTTGCATTTTTGAAACGACTGAAAATATTACTGCAAAGAACTGTAATTACCAATAACAAACTAGAACAAACTAGGGGACAGGCGACATGCTCTTGATGTGGAATCTCATGTCATAGGGTATTCTTCTCGCATGATTCCTACCGAAAAAAAGCGCTGTAATCCCAGTGATTCTATTTGAGCTTAAGATGTTATTGTCAATCGAGGTCCGAATAGGCCGATGCAGAAACAGCCCTTCCAGATGCCATAACGAAGGACAAAACATGAACCTCATGCCCTCACGTCAACAGGGATGGGTGCTGAATTCGTTCTTATCAATTACAGATTTTTGCTATGCAGCGACAGGAAACCGTCAACCCTCTCTCAATCGTTTCATGGAGTACATACCGTCAAAGCAGCTGACCCGCTTTGGCACGCGTTCCCGGCTCCCATAAAGCCGATCCTTAAAGATTTCATAGGTTCCGATAACAAAAGACTTGGAGCCGATAATTCCCGAGTCGGTAAAATACCGGGTTCGGGACCTGAACCGCCGGATGCGATCCAGCTCAAAATTTTTCTCCTTTTCAGACTGAAATACCCGCGCCACAATCGCGGCCTTGCCCCGTTTTTTAACCGACCCCGCATGATAGAGAAATTCGCGGTATTTTTGAAGTCGCGCCGCACTCTCCACCCCGAACTCCACCAACCCGAAGTCCAGAGAGAGAAAATCATCTCGGTTTCCCGTCTGCACATGGTGCCCGATTGAGCACCAGCGATAATCCTCCGGCCGCTTCACAATACCCGCCCTCACGGCGTTTAAATCTATATAGGCCAGGCAGTTAATGGCGGTCTCACCTTTCTCCACAATCACGCTTTTAAACCGCTCACCCCACAGGGTCCCCCGACGATTCTTTTTCCGGTTATAGATCCGTGAAAAGGTCTGCTTGATATCCTTTACATACCAGGACAAGCTTGAAAACCGTTCTCGGTAGTGCTCCAGTTGGCCTTCAGGGAACTCCGTGCCTTTTGTGTAGAGAAGCATAAATCGA
>NZ_JAQYWB010000003.1 GCF_030145185.1 Desulfoluna sp.
TGGCTCACCTCGCCGCCGGAGGCCACCCGCTTTCGAGGTGGCTCACCTCGCCGCCGGAGGCCACCCGCTTTCGAGGTGGCTCACCTCGCCGCCGGAGGCAACCTGCTTTCGAGGTGGCTCACCTTGCCGCCGGAGGCCGCCAAGTTGAAGAGGCCTCCGGCAACCCTGCCGGTGGTCAAACTTTTGCCAAGTTTGACCACCGGGGTTTGGCAAACAGGTTTTAATCATCAATCGACGTCATGGCACCTTGGGTCACTGGCGACCCCATCAGCGAATGTGATCGCCCTGAGGAACGAAGGGTGGGAGCATTCGCCACCCGCTTTCAAGGTGGCCCACCTTGCCGCCGGAGGCTTTTTTTCATCCCTTCATCTTTTCCCCTACTCCGCCCAATACCCCACCACGCGTGCGCAGATCAGTAAGGCCTTATCCATGTCCTGGAGGCTGACCCATTCCATGGGGCCGTGGGGGTTTTGCATGCCGCAGAAGATGTTGGGGGTGGGGATGCCTTTTTCGGTCATGAGGGAGCCGTCGGTGCCGCCGCGGAAGGCGAGCATATTGGGGATAAAACCCTCATCGAGGTAGGCTTTTTTGGCGAGTTCGACGGGGCGCATGTCGTTTTCGAGCCAGTAGCGCATGTTGCGGTATTCGGGTCTGATGGAGCAGGTGATGCGGGCGCGGGGCTCGGTTTTGGCGACGAGGGCGCAGGTTTCGTTGAGGAGTTCGGCCTGTTTTTCGAGGCCGATCAGCTCGAAGTCCCGGAGGTTGAGTTTCAAGGTGGCTTCGGCGGCGTTGCCGGAGATGCTCTCTGTGAAGATAAACCCTTCGCGGCCTTGGGTGGATTCGGGGCTCAGGCGGTGCTTGGGCAGGATCTCGATGATTTTGGAGGCGAGGTAGAGGGCGTTAACCAGGCGGTCTTTGGCGCAGCAGGTGTGGATGGAGACGCCTTTTATGTTGATCTCGGCCTGATCGGCGGAGAAGGTCTCGGCCACGAGGTCGCCGGGGTTTTCACCGTCCAGGGTGTAGGCAAAATCGGCGTGGATATCTTCCATGAAGGCGTCGGTGACGCCTCTGCCGATCTCTTCGTCGGGGGTGAAGCCGATGCGGACATCGCCCCGGGGAATTTCCGGGTTATTGCGTAAATAATCGATGAGGCCCATGACAATGGCGACCCCGGCCTTGTCATCGGCGCCCAGGAGGGTTGTGCCGCTGGCCGTGACAATGTCTTCGCCTTTTTTGCCTTTCAGGTGCGGGTTCTCCTCGGGATCGATGACCACTGCCGGATCGTCGGGCAGCACCATGGTGTTTCCGTCCCAGCCATGATGCACAATGGGTTTTACCCCTGCCGCATGAAAGGAGGGGGCGGTGTCCACATGGGCCACAAAGGCGATGGTGGGGATCTTTCGGTCCGTGACGTTGCCGGGGAGGGTACCGAACACGGCCCCGTAATCCGTGAGGTGGGCGTCTTCAATGCCCACGGCTTTTAACTCTTCCACCATCATGCGGGACAGGTCCATCTGGCAGGCCGTGCTGGGGGCCGTGGGAGAGGACGCGTCGCTCTGGGTGTCTACTTTGCAGTATCGGACAAATCGTTCTTCAAGTGTTTTTATGCGTGGGTCAGACATGGTGTCTCCTTTGATTTGATGCAGAGAGAAAGGGACAAAAAAGCGTGCCTCCGGAGGCATGCCCTTTTTAACCGGCATTCACCGCGTTCGGCATCTCCTTTGCCATGACGGCTTCGGCCAGGTGGCAGGCGACGAAGTGGCCGGGGTTGACCTCTTTGAGTTCGGGGGTTTCGCTGGTACAGGCTCCGATTTTTTTATAGTAGCAGCGGCCTGCGAAGCGGCATCCGGGGGGCGGGTTGATGGGGCTGGGGACGTCGCCTTCGAGGATGATGCGTTCTCTCTCGAGGTTGGGTTTGGGGATGGTGATGGCCGAGAGGAGCGCCCGGGTGTAGGCGTGGACCGGGGCTTTAAAGATGGTTTTATAGTCGGCCATCTCCACGATGCGGCCTAAGTACATCACAGCGATACGATCCGACACGTGGTGGACCACGGAGAGGTCGTGGGAGATGAAGAGGTAGGTGAGGCCCATCTCTTTCTGGAGGTTGTCCAGAAGGTTCAGGACCTGGGCCTGGATGCAGACGTCTAAGGCCGACACGGGTTCGTCCAGGACGAGGAACTCGGGGTTCAGGGCCAGGGCGCGGGCGATGCCGACGCGCTGGCGTCGTCCGCCGTCGAGCTCGTGGGGGTAGCTGTTGGACAGGCGATTGCCTAAGCCCACGATGTCCATGAGTTCCCGGACGCGTTTGGCGCGGTCGTCGCTGGAGCCGATCCCTTTAACGTCCAGGGGCTCGGAGATGAGATCCGAAACGGAGAGGCGGGGGTTCAGGCTGGAGTAGGGGTCCTGAAAGACCATCTGCATTTTGGAGCGCATGGCCTTCATCTCTTTTTTCGGCAGAGGCAGGATGTCGTTGCCGTTGAAGATCACCTGGCCTGAGGAGGGCTCCAGGAGCCGGATCACGGCCCGGCCCGTGGTGGACTTTCCGCAGCCGGATTCACCGACCAGCCCTAAGGTCTCGCCTTTTTGGATGTCAAAGCTGACATCGTCCACGGCGTGCAGGGGGCCTTTTTTGGTGTCGAAGTATTTTTTCAGGTTCTGAACCTGGATAAAGGGCGCGGTCATGCGGCACCTCCTTGGAGAAAGCAGGCCACCATGTGACCGTTTTCAAGGGTGACGGGTTGTGGGGTCTCAGTGCTGCAGCGAGGCATGGCGTTCTTGCATCGGGGGTGAAAGGGACAGCCTTTGGGCATGTCCGTGGGGTCTGGGGGCAGGCCCGGAATAACGGCGAGGCTTTCCCGCTCTTCTTCCACGTTGGGGATGGAGGCGAAGAGGCCCTGGGTGTATGGGTGTCTGGGCGTTTCAAAGAGGAGCTCGGTGGTGGCCTCTTCCACGATGCGTCCTGCGTACATGATGGCCACGCGGTCGCAGGTTTCGGCCACGATGCCGAGGTCGTGGGTGATCATGATCATGGCGGTGTTGAATTTTTTCTTCAGGGCTTTCATGAGCTCCAGCACCTGGGCCTGGATGGTGACGTCCAGGGCGGTGGTGGGCTCATCGGCGATGAGCAGGGCCGGGTTGCAGGCCAGGGCAATGGCGATGATGACCCGCTGTTTCATGCCCCCGCTGAACTGGTGGGGGTATTCGCTGGCGCGTTCCGGCTGAATGCCCACGGTCTCCAGCATGGTGAGGGCCGCTTTCAGGGCCTCTTCCGCGGAGAGCTTGTTGTGCAGGGCGATCATCTCCGCCACCTGCTCGTCCACGGGCATGATGGGGTTTAAGGAGGTCATGGGATCCTGGAAGATCATGGCGATCTTGCCGCCCCGGATTTTTCGCATCTCCGCGTCAGAGGCCTGGTTCAGGTCTGTTCCCTCAAAAAGGATCTCTCCGCCGGTGATGCGGCCGGGAGGATCTGCGATGAGCTGCATGACAGAAAGGGCCATGGTGGTCTTTCCGGCCCCGGTCTCCCCCACAAGGCCCAGGGTCTCGCCCCGGTCGATGGAGAGATGAAGACCGGCAACCGCCTCGACGGCCCCGTTGTCTGTTGCGTACCGGACGCTCAAGTCTCGGATGGATAGTAAGGGTGTGTTGGACATATATAGTTAACTCCGGTTAGGGCTGGGTTAAAAAAGCAAGCCTCCGGCGGCGAGGTGTGCCACCTCGAAAGCAGGTTGCCCTTGCGCTTCGCCCGCCATTAAAGCGGGTGGTTGTTCGGGTATTGCCACAAGTTTCGAGAGGCTGTGTACCCTCTGTCGTGACTCTTTGTGGGGCATCAGCGGCAAGCGTCGCTACGTTGGGAAAAATCATCTTCAAAGCGGGCTATTCTGCTCTTAACTCATGGCTTCCATCGACCTCACTGACGTGAGGTAAATGCATTCACAACGTCAAGGGTCTTGTGACACAATTTGGGTTACCTCCAGCCTTGGAGGCGGGCGCAGCCCGCAGGGAATGCGAATGTAATTTGGCCCGAGGAACGAGGGACAAAGTGCATTCGCTATCTGCTTTCAAGGTGGCCCACCTTGCCGCCGGAGGCTCGTTTTTCCCCTTAGTTTCTCAATTTAGGATCCAAGGCGTCCCGAAGGCCGTCGCCCAGGAAGTTGAGCCCCAAAATGGTGATCATGATGGCCATGCCGGGGAAGATGGTCATGTAGGGGTAGTCCCGGATGAACTCGCGTCCGCCGGAGAGCATGGCACCCCATTCCGGTGTGGGGGGTTCCAGGCCGAGGCCGATAAAGCTTAAGCCTGCGGCGGTCAGGATGGCAAAGGCGACCCCTAAGGTGGCCTGTACGATGATCGGGGCCATGCAGTTGGGCAGGATGTGGCGGAAGATGATCCGCAGGTCGCTGGATCCCACGGAGACGGCGGCTTCCACAAATTCCTGGTCTCGGATGGAGAGGACCGAGGCCCTGACAAGACGCGCGTATTGGGGAATCGCAGCGATGCCCACGGCCAGCATCAGGTTCAGGAGTCCGGGTCCCAGGGAGGCGGCCACCGAGATGGCCAGGAGCAGCTGGGGAATGGAGAGCAGGATATCCATCAACCGCATGAGGATGTTGTCGGTGCGCCCGCCGTAATACCCGGCCACAGCGCCGATAAAGCCGCCGACCATAACGGAGAATCCCACGGCCACAAAGCCCACCTGCAAGGAGATGCGGCTGCCGTGGATGATGCGGCTTAAGATGTCCCGGCCGAATTCATCGGTGCCGAACCAGTGAAGCTTGGACGGTCCTTCCAGGGTGGCGAACAGGTCCTGCTCGTCAAAGGGGAAGGGGGCGATGATGTCTGCCAGGAGGGCGGTGGCAAGCAGGCCGAACAGAATACAGAGGCCTATCATGGCCATGCGGTTTTTTTTCAGACGGGCAAAGACCTGGCCCCAGAGAGAATTTTTCTTGGTCTGCACGGAGGCTCCTTATGAATATTGGGATTTAATGCGTGGGTCGAGCCAGGCATAGAGAAGGTCCACACCCAGGTTGACCAGGCAGAAGGCCAGGGCGATGAAGAGCACGCCCCCCTGGACCATGGGATAATCCCGCATCTCAATGGAACTGACCATGAGGCGTCCCAGTCCCGGAATGGAGAAGATGATCTCGGTGAGCACCGCGCCGCCCAGAAGAATACCGAACTGAATGCCGGCAATGGTGACCACAGGGACCAGGGCGTTGGGCAGGGCGTGCTTCCAGATGACCACGCTCTCCTTCTGGCCTTTGGAACGGGCCGTGCGGATGTAGTCCTGACGGACCACCTCCAGCATACTGGATCGGGTCATGCGGGTGATGATGGCCACGCTCTGGAGCCCTAAGGTGACGGCGGGCATGATCATGGCCTGGACGGAGTCAAAACCGGACGGAGGCAGCCAGCCCAGTTTCACCGTAAAAAGCAGGATGAGGAGAAGGCCTAACCAGAAGACCGGCATGGAGATGCCGATAAGGGCAAAGAGCGTGACAATGTTGTCGAAGATCGAGTATTGCCTCACCGCCGTCACAATACCGCAGGGAATCCCCACCAGCAGGGCGATGCCCATGGCCAGCGCGGAGAGCTTTAAGGTAACGGGAAAGGCCGTCATCAGCTCATTCCACACGGGCCGCTTGGTGATGTAGGAGCGGCCGATGTCTGCGTGAACCACGGCTTTGTATACATAGCGGCCGAACTGAAGAAGAAAGGGGTCGTTAAGGCCCATCTCCGCCCGCAGGTTGTCCACATCCACCTGGGGAGCCTGTTCTCCCAGCACCATGCGGGCCGGGTCACCGGGTGTGACGTACATCAGGGCAAAAACAATGAAGACAACGCCGAGAATCACAGGGATTAACATGGCGCATCGTCTCAGAATATAGCCGAGCAATTCGACCTCCTTACTGCAAGAGTTTTGAAAAATGGTGCCGGCAAAGGCTAATAAAGCCTGCATCCGGCGGCGAGGTGGGCCACCTCGAAAGCATATGGCGAATGCGCTTTGTCCTTCGTTTCTCAGGTCAAATCGTATTCGCCTTCGGCTCGGGCGTCGCCCGACTCCAGAGTTTGGAGATGATGCCAAGGGTGTCATACGTTTCAAAGGGTGTGGGGTTATACGAAAACCCGCTCCCTGGGTTACGACGTCTCATGAGGCAACGAACCAAGCGTCGGACTTATTTGGCCCATACTTCGGATGTCTCAGGATCGTGTCCACAGCCTTGAAATGATGGGGCTGCCTGTGTTCTCCTCCCGCATGAAAGGCAGTCGGAGGTTGCCCCGAGGGGCAACCTCCGACTGAGATAAGGGGTGCAGGGGATCGTCCCCTGCACGCCGGAGGCAATGGTTTACTATTTCTTCATCTTCACGTCATAGAGGGCGTGGAAGCCGTAGGGGCTGGGCTCGAAGCCTTCCAGGTAGTCCTGGACGCCATAGGCGATTTTTTTGTTGGCCAGGAAGACCCAGGGCGCTTTTTCACGGAGTTGGTCCTGGATTTCAAAGTACAGGGCCTTCCGGGCATCGCCGTCGGGGGTGATGCGGGCTTTATCGAGGAGGGCATCCACCTCGGGGTCGCCGAAGGCTGCGAAGTTGTTGCCGCCGATCTGCGAGGAGTGGAAGGTGGGGTAAACCGCCATGTCAGGGTCGGGAGTCTGGCAGGTCCAGCCCACGATGAAGAGCTCATGCTTGTTGTCTTTCAGGCCCTGGAGGTAGGCGCCCCACTCCAGTACCTGGATTTTGACGGTGACACCGATTTTTTTAAGCTGGGCCTGGATGATGGTGGCCATGTCCACGCGAACCTTCTTGGAGTTGGTCCAGAGGATGGTGGTCAGGCCGTCGGGGTAGCCCGCCTCGGCGAGGAGTTTCTTCGCTTTGGTGAGGTCTGTTTTCGAGGGCTCAAGGTCGGTGTTGGCATATTTGACGTTGGGGGCGATGGGGCCGAAGGCGGGGAAGGCGTTGCCTCTGAACACGGCTTTTACACTGCCCGGGATGTTGATGGCCAGGGTCAGGGCCTGACGGAGTTTTTCGTTGTCGTAGGGGGCCTTGCTGCAGTTGAAACCCATGTAGGTGGTGGCGGTGTCCACCAGGGTCTGGAGTTTCAGGTTTTTGTTGGCTTTTACGCGGGAGACGTCGAGGGAAGAGACCTCAAAGGCAATATCGATATCGCCGCTCTCCAGCTCAATGGTGCGGTTGGAGGCTTCGGGGATGACGCGCAGGACCATCTTGGGGAATTCAGGCTTGTTGCCGTGGTACCCTTCGAAAAGTTCCAGCTCGATGCGGTCGCCTTTTTTCCAGGCGGTGAGTTTGTAGGGGCCAGTGCCGACGGGGTTAAACCCGTAGTCGTTCCCGGCCGCTTCCACAGCCTTCTGGTTGAGAATGACTCCGCCACCGAAGTGGGTCAGGGCGGCCAGGAAGGAGCTCATCGCCTCTTTGGTTTTTACCTCAAAGGTGAGGCCGTCGATTTTTTTAAAGCCGTCCGGGTCGATGACCCCGAGGATGTGGCGGACAGAGGCCCCTTTTTCATAGGCGCGCTTCAAGCTGTAAAGGGCATCATCAGCGGTGAGGGTCTCTCCGTTATGAAATTTTACCCCTTTTTTCAGGGTGAACCGGTAGGTCTTTCCATCCACGCGATCAATCTTTTCTGCCAGGCTGGGGACGATATTGCCTTGGGCATCGATGGCCACGAGGGTTTCATAGATCTGGCGCATGGCGTTGGAAGAGGCCACGTCGTTGGTCATATAGGGATCAAGGGTCTTGGCGTCATAGGTGGTGGCAACCACCAGGGTATCCGGGTGTTTGGGCGTTCGGGCCAGGGCGCTTGGCACGGTGATCATGCTGGCGAGCAGGACCATGAGACCGCCTTTGGCCAGGCGGCTATACGAGATGTTCCAATTCATGGGTATACCTTTCCGTGTGATTAGAAATAGTGAGGGTTTTCAGTCGCATTCTTCATTTTTTCTATTCATTTCTTTGTCTTGTTATGAACCGCTTAAAATTTAGACAAAACAATAAAATCCTAATTGAAGAATATTTTATTACCATGCCTTTTGTTGTCTGGCACGGTTTTTTCATCGATGGCCTAAGAGGCCTGAAAATAGGGGCTTTGGGTCTGGGAATCAGAGAGGAACACGCGGTGATGCGGGGGTCTGGGTAAAATCAAGTAAGTTTTTAAGATGGATAGATCGTTTTGCCTATGTGGCGGGGGGCTTTTGATTTTGCTGATGACGATGGGGCAGGAGCGCTTCTGCGTGAAAACGAGCTGACAGCGTGTCGGCGGGCTGATACAGTCTGTCTGTTATACAAATGCTGTTTGAGAACAGGATACATGTTCTCTTGCCGCTCGAAGGAAAAGACCTTTATTGATGCCGTTTCCGAGACGTTTTACGGGAGACGGGATAACCGCATATCTCGCAGTCAAGGCTGCGGGATGACGAGACCAGGGAGGATTAAATGATCAAGCATGTCGTGGCATTTCGTATCAAAAAAGAGTTCAGTGAAAATGAAAAAACAGAGGCCATGAATAAAATGAAATCCCTTTTGGACGCCCTTCCTCCGAAAATTGCCGAGTTGAAAGCCGCCGAGGTGGGCCTTAATTTCAACCCCACCGATGCCGCCTTTGACGTGGTGCTGACCACCTCCCACGACAGCGTGGAGGAGCTCAACACCTATGCGGGGCACCCCGACCACCTGGAAGTACTGGCCTACATCCGTTCCGTGATCTCCGAGCGTGTTGTGGTGGATTACGAGGTGTAACGCAGCAGAACAAATATACTTCTCGGAAGACAATCCCCGGAAATATCCGGGATAGGGCCGTGATTTCATCCTGAATGGATGGATCACGGCTTTTTATGTTGCGCGGGTGTCCTGATCATCATGACATCCCGGTTCGTTCAATTTACTGAACAACTCTGCGATTCACCATAGTGAATTTCAGGTATTCACCCAAGATAGTGAACGTAAAAAAGTCAATTTCTATAAACAGTATACCTGCCGTTGCGAAATGCCGAACATTTTTCGGCTCGTTAAACCAATGATTTTTTTGAGTATTTTAGAGTTTTCTGCATCGTCCCACCCACTTGGAAAAGAGAATCCTGTTTTTTGCCAACAATGGAACAGAACGTGCAAATCCTAATAAGCAAGACTCCAGGTCACTCCCAAAGGCGCACCAATGGCTGAACCCTCGGCCCTCTCCTCCGACTCTATCTGACTGGCGCATGTTGACGACCTGGCGCACCACGTTCCATAAAAAAAACAGGAGTCGGCTATGAAATACCTGATGATTTTTATATGTGCGATGACCTTGATGGGGTGTGTTTCTTCTTCGGGGTGGAGAGTGGATACACAGGAGGTGGAACGCGAGGTGTCGAAAACCCTTCAGCTTTTTCCCTCCCAAACCAACTACCGGATCCTGATTGTGCCGGATACCGTGGCCGTGGCGGCCGAATACACCCGCATCTACGGTGGCTCAACCCAGGCCCCCGCCTTTTATTCGTCCATAGAAAACCTGATCGTGATTCCTCGAGAGTGCGAGCTGAATATTCTTCGTCATGAGATCGGACATGCCGTGGTCCAGGCCTACTTCAAAGCTCCCATTCCCACCTGGCTCCATGAAGAACTGGCCCAGCGGGCAGAACTCCCCTGAATCGGCTATTTCATTGAAAGCATCCCATGCCGTGGGCTGTTCCTGAAACAACGACTGTCGAGTGATGTCGTGGGTCGATGGCTTCAGCCTCTATGGCTTGAGAAACCGTTCCACCCCTGCCACCAGAAAGGTCACGGCGTCATCCCCCACTTTGAGAATATCCGCCTTGTCATCGTTCCAGAAGAGGTAGTTGTAGGCCACCCGTTCGTAGATCCCGACGATGCTGACGGCCAGCACCTCGGCGGATTCCGGCGTGGTTAACGGGCGGTTCATGTTTTCAGCCATGAAAAGGATCGCTTTTCGGACGTCCTCGGTGAGCTGGGTGAAGCCTCTTTTACGTGCTTTTTCCACCTCTTCGCTGTGGCCCACCGCTTCCCGGAAAAGAAGGGTGACTTTTTCAGGGTGAGGGATGCAAAAATCTTTGAAGAAGGAGATCCCGGCCCGCCTGAAACCATCCAGGGACCCGTCAGACTGGCTGAATTCAGATCCCACCAGCTTTCGCAGCTCATAGGCGATCTCCTCGGTGAGGCGGATGAGGAGGGTCTCCTTGTTTTTAAAATAGAAGTAGACCGTGCCCACGGAGACTTCCGCTGCGTTGGCGATCTCACTGGCGCTGGTCTGGTGAAACCCTTTTTCCACGAAGAGCGAGAGCGCCGCATCCAAAATGGTGCGTTCTCTGTAGGCTTTTTCCCGTTTACGCCGGGTGGTGGAGGGTTTCTCTTCTATGGGGGCTTGCGTGTTTTCCTGCATGCATCTCTCCAAAATCTGCAATTATATTTTGACTCGTCCACATTCCATAGCAAAATCCACAACGCGGGCCAACCCAAAGAGGCGCGTTGTTGGTTCTTTAGACGGCATGCGGTGCGCACGGCGCACCCTGCCAGCTGATTCGTGAAGTTGTGGGCCTCCCGGGGCCTGTAGGGTGCGGCTCCCGCACCTTCTGGCGTAGCGCAAATCAACGGCCTATGTTTTGACACTTTTTATAAGTGACGTCGGGACCTCGATGGTTTGGCACCGGAGGTATTCGCCTAAGGTCTTGGCCTGGGCATCGATGCGGGAGGAGGCGGCCACGCCATCGCCTAAGAGCCCCCGGATATAGAAGTTTACGGCCTTCAGATTGGGGAGGGTCCAGCGGTCGATGGGGTAGGGGGCCAGGTCCGGGAGGAGCTCTTTAAGGCGCGCCGGGGTGAGGGCCTCCTCCAGGAAGTGAAAGGCCTCCGGGGTTTTGGCCCAGACGCCTAAGTTGGCGTTGCCGCCTTTGTCTCCGGAGCGGGTGGCAAAGAGGCGGCCGAAGGGAAGGGCAACGGGGTCGGAGAGTTGGAGGGCCGGACTTTGGGGGTTGTCCGGCTGCAAGGTTCCGGCACCGTTGCCCTGAATGGGGTCGATGAGGAGGGTCTGGTGGTTGATGTGAACGGCTTCACAGAGGTTGCCCTTGTCGATGAGGGTCGGCCAGTGGATGATCTCGGGCACGGCCGGGGCCGGGGGGGCGGTGAGGTTGAAGCCGGGGATGGAGGAGAGGGCGAGCTCCACCACCTTGGCGGTGAAGGCGCGGCCCACTTTTTTTTCGTCCGGGTCCCGGACGGTGATGCGAAGAAGGCTCATGGCCTCCTCCATGCGGTGGGGGGAGGCATGACCGCTGCGCAGGAGCTGAGTCTCTACTGAGGCGAATCGCTCTCGCCCGCCCAGGCTGGTAAAGAGCATCTCTGTAACGATGCGGGCTTTTTCGTCCAGATCCAGCCCGGTGAGAAGAACCGAGACCGAGTTTCGGTATCCGCCGAGGGTGTTGATGCACACCTTGGCCGTGGCAGGGGGGGGTGTCCCCTTGCAGCCGGAGAGTCGGACCTGGTCTTTTCCGGCGGCCTGGATTTGAAGGGTGTCGAAGCGGGCGGTGACGTCCGGGTTGAGATAGGCCGGGGATTCGATCTCATAAAGAAGCTGGGCCGTGACCGTCCCCACGGAGACCAGACCTCCGGTGCCCCTGTGTTTGGTGATGACAGAGGAGCCGTCCGCTTCCATGATGGCCAGGGGGAACCCCATCTTCTTCCAGGAGGGGATCTCCTCAAAATGGGAGTAGTTGCCGCCCGTGGCCTGGGTGCCGCATTCAATGATATGACCGGCTGCCACCGCCCCGGCCAATGCGTCCCAGTCGTTTCGTTTCCACCCGAAATGCCAGGCGCTGGGGCCGGAGACCAGGGCCGCGTCGGCCAACCGGCCACCGATGACGATGTCTGCGCCCTGGCCAAGGGCTTCGGCCACTCCCCAGCCCCCTAAGTAGGCATTGGCCGTGATGGGAAAGACCCTGCCCTCGGAGAGAGCCGTGCCTCGGTCCAGGTGAATAAACTCCTCCCCGCCTTTCTGGAGACCCGCCAGGTTCGGCATGAGATCGTCCCCTTCAATGCAGGCGATTACCGGGGAGAGCCCCAATTCCCTGGCCAGCGCCTCAAGGGCGGCACAGAGTCCCTTCGGGTTCAATCCCCCTGCGTTGGCCACCACACGAATACCTCGATCCAGACAGGTCCCCATCACCTGCTCCATCTGCTTTAAAAAGGTTCCCGCATACCCCTGCGACGGGTCCTTGCGTCGGGACTTGAAAAGAAGGGCCATGGTCAGCTCCGCCAGGTAATCCCCGGTGAGCACATGGATCTCCCCCCCCTCCACCATCTCCTTCATGGCCGAAAAACGATCCCCGAAAAATCCGCTGCAGTTGGCAATGATTAACCTGTCGCTGGCCTGTTCGTGTGGCATGATCTCTCCTGTTGTCGGTAAAGGGGTGCGGTGGAAAGGCAAAAAAAACGTGCCTCCGGCGGCGAGGTGAGCCACCTCGAAAGCTGATTGCCGAAACGCTTTGTCCCTCGTTGCCATGCCCATCATGGGCGGTGATACCCGCCCCTGCCGGGAGTCGATGGCGTCGTGCCGATATGTTGGTCAATTGCCTGGGTAGAGGCTCATCAACCCATGATGGTTGCCACGGGCGCAGCCCGTCAGCGAATGAGATGGCCTGAGGAACGAAGGCCAGGAGCATTCGCGATCCTATGTTCCTGTAAACTCTGGAGCCCTTTTTTCCCTGAAGGCTTGAATCCCTTCGGCTGCGTCTCGGGTGCCGATGACACGGGTGAGGGCTTCGGCGAGGTGGTCGACGGCTTTGTCAAAGGGCAGGGTCTCCACGGCGGAGAAGGCCTCCTTGCCCAGACGCAGACCAATGGGGCTTTTGCCGGCCAGGAGGGTGAGGAGGGCGACGGTCTCTTCCGGCAGTTTTTCAGACGGGTGCACGGCCGTGACCAGGCCCATGGAGAGCGCTTCGTCGGCTTCGATCATCCGGCCGGTGAGGATCATCTCCATGGCTTTTTTTCTGGGAACGTTCCGAAAGATGAGGGCGCCGATCATCATGGGAAAAAGGCCCACGTTGACCTCCGGGGTTCCGAATCGGCTTTTTTCATCGGCCAGCACCATGTCGCAGGCGAGCATGAGCCCCATGCCGCCTGCCAGACAATACCCCTGGACCATGGCCACGGTGGGCTTGGAAAAGGCGTAGATCCGGTTGAGGAGCCGGGCGTAGGACAGGGCCGCGGGCAGGGCGTCTCCGGCAGCCTTCATGGCTGCGCCCAGGTCGGCCCCGGTGCAGAAGGCCCGCGTTCCAGCCCCCTTGATCATCACACATCGCACAGCGGCGTCTTTCTCCGCCGCATCCAGGCAGTCGTGGAAGAGGTCAATGGCCTCAGGACTCAAGGCGTTTCGCTGGGCCTCCCGGTTGATGACGATGCAGGCGACAGAATCGGTGACTTGATAAATCAGGTGGGGTGCGTCTGACATGAGAGTCTCCTTTATTGTGAAAAAGCGATGCCTCCGGCGGCAAGGTGTGCCACCTTGAAAGCGGGTTTGCGAATGCGCATCGGGTGACATAATTCTGGGATGAAAAGCGTCCGCATTCGCGTGAAGGGTGAGGGGGTGCCTCCTTATCCCCCGGTCCCCGTTTTTTCTTCCTCCGGGGTGATGGGTTCCAGATTGACGAGAATCTCGCCGGGCATCACCTGGTCGCCGGGGGCGGTGTTGATGGACGAGATTCTGGCGTCAAAGGGAGCGGTCAGGGTGGTCTCCATCTTCATGGCGGAGACGGTGACCAGGGGGGTGCCTTTATCCACCTGATCTCCAAGGGAAACGAGGATGGCCAGGACCACCGAGGGCATGGGGGGCGTGACGTCGCCGGGCATGTCGTCTTTTGCACTGCTGGTGTCGGGGAGCCGGTCGGCATCCAGGACCTCCACGGGGACGCCGTCTATGGTGATCCGCTTTCCGCCTTCGATCACTTCCACACAGGCCAGCCGGCTGCGCCCGTTTATAAAAAGGTGCATTTGCTTCTCACCCACGGGCATGGCAGAGACGATGAAGGGGGTGCCGTCTATTTCTGTGGAGAACCCCTTTTTGCGGGTGGTGCAGGAGAGGGTGGTTTCGATCATTCCTGTTTTGCATCGATAGTCCATGGAGGCCTCCATGCTGCATAAAAAGGTGTTTGGTTCCTGGTTCTTCGTTATGGAGTCGCTACGCTCTGTCAGTGAGAAAAAACGTTCTTGTTTGTGGAATCGCAAACCGCTTACGAAGCGGTTCACCTCGGCGGTGTGAGTCAAAACGACGCGGTGATGTGCATATAAGAGCTGGTGCCATTGCGTTCTTTCTGGGCGCGCCGTGCTCCGCCGCGGCTTTTTTTGTCGGGGGTTGGCCCCCGGTATGAACTGTCTCAACAGTCAAAACGTGCCATGCCCATGGTCTCTCATCCCCAACGAGTGATTAACCCGGCGGTTAAAGGCATGAATGTCGAGGGGCACGATCACCCCGACAACGCTGACATCTCTTCCACTGATGCCTTGCATATGAGCGCACCCAACTCGTGAAATATCCGGGTTAGGCCTCCGGCGGAGTTATTACGGTTAAACTCAACGGATGAGTTGAATTGTACCCACCTGCAGCATACGAACTTGCGACGCATTGTGCGTTCCCTTGCACTCCATGCGAATGCGGACGTATTTCAGCCCGGAGTTACGACACCCGAAGCGCATTCGCAAACCCGCTTTCAAGGTGGCACACCTTGCCGCCGGAGGCTGCTTTTCATGCGCTGAAGAGTTGCCCCTGCTTTATATCCGAAACGCTCCCAGCTGGGTCCATGGGGACGGTTGTTCTGTGGGGCCTGCCATGGAGGGTGCTTTTTGGCCGAAGAGGTCGTGGGCCACGTAGGCGAGCAGGGCCTCGGTGAGGGGAAGGGTTGGTTTCCAGTCGGAGAGCTCCTGGTCGATGGTATCGGTGGTGACCTCTCCCTTTTCGAAGGTCTCTGATTCCAAAAGTTCGATGAGAAAGGGGACCGGGCTTGCGATTCCCGTGATGACGGTTTGTTTGAGGGCCTGGATCATGCGCTGGGTGGCGGCTTTGCGGTCCGATCCGAAGGTGATGATCTTGGACAGGATGGGATCGTATTCCATGGGCACGGTCCATCCTTCGTAGACGCCGCTGTCCACGCGGACCCCGGGCCCTGAGGGCTCCACCAGGGTTTCCAGAGTGCCGGGGGAGGGCATGAAGCCGTTGGCCGGATCTTCGGCGTAGATGCGGCACTCCACGGCGTGGCCCCGGGGGATGATTTCATCCTGGGAGAGGGCAAGGGGGGCTCCGGCGGCGATGCGGATCTGTTCCCGGACCAGATCGACGCCGGTGACGAGTTCCGTGACGGGATGTTCCACCTGGAGGCGGGTGTTGACCTCCAGGAAGTAGAAATTCATCTCGGCGTCCACCAGGAACTCGAAGGTTCCCGCATTGGTGTAGCCGACGGCTTTTGCCGCTTTTACCGCAGCCGCGCCCATTTTTTCGCGCATGGCCTTGTCCACCACCGGCGAGGGGCACTCCTCCACGATTTTCTGGTGACGTCTCTGGGCTGAGCACTCCCGTTCGATGAGGTGAATCACGGTGCCGTGGGTATCCGCCAGAATCTGCACCTCGATGTGGCGGGGTGCTACCAGATATTTTTCAATATAGACCTTGCCGTTTCCGAAGGCGGCCTTTGCCTCTCCCGCTGCCGAGGCCAGGGCGGCTTCCAGCTCTGCCGGTCTTGCCACCGTGCGCATCCCCTTGCCCCCGCCGCCTGCCGCGGCCTTTACCACCACGGGATACCCCATGGAGAGCGTCGCCGCCTCCAGCTCTTTCAGAGTGTTTTCACCCCCCAGGGTTCCGGGGATGATGGGAAGCCCCTCCTCCGACAGCCGCTTCCGCGCCGCAATTTTGTCTCCCAACAGGCGAATCACCTCGGCCGACGGGCCGATAAAGATCAATCCGTGAGCCTCGCATTGCTCCGAAAAATCGGCGTTTTCCGCCAGAAACCCGTACCCCGGATGAACCGCCCCGCACCCCGTGGCACGGGCTGCCTGGATGATGGCCTCCATATTGAGATAACTTAAAGCCGCCTCGGCCGGACCGATGCATACCGCCTCATCAGCCATCATCACATGGGCCGCTTTGCGATCCACCTCCGAATAGACCGCCACCGTCCCGATCCCCATCTCACGGCAGGTCCGCATAATCCGAACCGCAATCTCCCCTCGATTGGCAATCAATATCTTATCAATGGTCTGGGTCATTTTTTTGCCTCGTATGGTCAACATCGGGTTAAAAAACATGCCTCCGGCGGCGAGGTGAGCCACCTCGAAAGCTGATTGCCATTGCGTTTCGCCCTTCGTTCCTCAGGGCAAATCGCAATGGCGTTCGCCGCGGGCTGCGCCCGCCTTGAAAGCTGATGACTATGCGGGTATTTTCACAAGCTCCGTAAGGGTAGGGGGACGGTGTTGTCACGTTGCCGTAAATCGGCTTTAATCTGGGTGGCTCCTCGTGCCCAAAAGCCGGTCATCGCATCAGCGAATGTGATCACCCTGAGGAACGAAGGGTGAGAGCATTCGCAACCCGCTTTCAAGGTGGCACACCTTGCCGCCGGAGGCTTTTTTTCTCTTCCCCTTTTTACATCCGAAACACCCCAAACCCCTCTTTGTCGTCGCGTAAGGGGGCATTGAGCGCGGCGGAGATAGAGAGGGCCAGGACGGTGCGGGTGTCTTTGGGGTCGATGATGCCGTCGTCCCAGAGGTGGGAGGTGCTGTAGTAGGCGTCTCCCTCCTTTCGGGCGGCGTCCATGACCGGGACTTTGATCGCATCGACCATCTCATCGGTTAAGGGGGGTTGGGCTTCCCGGGCGAGCTGGTCATTTTTAACGGTGACGAGGACGCCAGCGGCCTGTTCTCCGCCCATGACGCCGATCTCGTGGCTGGGCCAGCTCCAGAGGAGTCGGGGGCTGTAAGCTCTGCCGCACATGCCATAGTTCCCGGCACCGAAGGAGGCGCCGACCATGATGGTGAATTTGGGGACGGAGGCGGTGGCCACGGCGTTGACCATTTTGTGGCCGTCTTTGGTGATGCCCTGGGCTTCGTAGGCCTTGCCGATGATGTAGCCGTTGATGTTTTGAAGAAAGACCAGGGGAATGCCGCGTCGGTCACAGAGCTGGATGAACTGGGTGGCTTTGAGGGCGCTTTCGGAAAAGAGGATGCCGTTGTTACCGAGGATGCCTACGGGGTAGCCGTGGACGCGGGCGAAGCCGCAGACCAGGGTGGGGCCGTAGAGGGGTTTGAATTCGTGGAAGTCGCTGCCGTCCACGAGGCGGGCGATGATCTCCCGGACGTCGTAGGGGATCTTCAAGGCGTGGCTGGTGATGCCGTAGATCTCTTCGGGATCGTAGAGGGGATCCTTGGGGGGCTCCATGGAGAGGGCGCTTTTGCCGTTGCCGGGCAGGTGCCGGATCGATTCCCGCACCATGGCCAGGGCCTGGGCGTCGTTGTCCGCCTGGTAGTCTGAGACCCCGGATTCCCGGCAGTGAAGGTCGGAGCCGCCAAGCTCTTCGGCGGTGACCACCTCGCCGGTGGCGGCTTTGACCAGGGGTGGCCCTCCCAGGAAGATAGCGCCGGTGCCTTTGACGTGGATCACCTCGTCGCTCATGGCCGGAATATAGGCGGCCCCGGCCGTGCAGAGGCCCATGACCGCCGTGATCTGCGGGATGCTTTTTTTGGACATCATGGCCTGGTTATAGAAAACCCGGCCCCCGTCGTCGATGTCGGGAAAAACCTCGGACTGCAGGGGGAGAAAGGCGCCACCCGAGTCGATGAGGTAGACGGTGGGCAGGCGGTTTTCCATGGCGATGGCCTGGCATCGGAGGGTTTTTTTCACCCCCATGGGGTAGACGGTGCCCCCTTTGATGGTGGGGTCGTTGGCGTGGACCATCACCTCGCGGCCATGCACCACCCCGATGCCCATGACACTGCCCGCTCCGTGTACCTTGCCGTCATATTGCCCGTAAGCCGCCAGAGCCCCAATCTCCAGAAAAGGCGTGTTGCGATCCAACAGAAGGTCCAGGCGTTCTCGCACCGAGAGCTTGTTTTGCTGGGCCAGCCGAGACCTCGCCTTTTCCGATCGGGTCTCCCGTGCCTCATGGAGCCGCTCCTTTAACAACCCCACCCGCTCAGTCATCGTCTCAAAATTCTTTCGATAGGCGTCAGACTTCGTATCAACCCTGGATTTGATGACAGCCATAGATTCTCCTTTTAAAAAGAACGCCTCCGGCGGCAAGGTGGGGCCACCTTGAAAGCAGGTTTGCGAATGCGAGTCGGGGGGCGTCACTTTGGGCTGAAATGCGTCCGCATTCGCGCAGAGTGTGACGGACGGCATCGTCCGCCACGTGTGCCTGAGCTGTTGGTTTCCATTGCCCCGGAAAAGCGTGCCTTCTATGGTTAAAGATCGGGGAAGCCTCCGGCGGCAAGGTGGCACACCTTGCCGCCGGAGGCTTTTTCTTTCTTCCTTCCCTACCCCCTAATATTTCAGCAGCATGTTCCCAATGGCCTCTTTGGTCTGGCCCACGGAGGGGCCTTCCACGCGCAGGGCCTGGATGGCGGCGAGGCGATCGGCGGGGCCTCCTTTTTTAAAACCGTTTTCGCCCATGACCTCCAGGGCCGAGGAGATGATTTCATTGGCGGCATCGCTGCAGAAGACCCGGGCACAGCTGGAGGCCATGGCGGCGTCGCTTGCGTTTGCGTCAATAAGGCCTGAGGCGTTGGCCGACATGAGGCGGCTGGTTTGGAGCAGGGTGTACATGGTGGCCAGTTTGAAGCCGATCTCTTGTTTTGCGATGGGGGGCTTTCCGCCTTCGGGGCAGGTTTTAGCGGCGGTTTTGGCCTGGTCAAAGAGGGCGGCGGCGTGGCCGGTGGCCTCGGCGATCTGGATTCTGTTTTTCAGGAGGTCCAGGAAGGGGGCCAGGGGTGTTTTTTTGCTCAGAATGGCCACCTGGGTATCGGGAAGAAAGGTTTCATGGGCCGTGAGGGTGTACAGGCCGGTGGCTCCCTGGGTGAGGGAGACGTCTCCGGTCTCTTTTTGGAAAAGAAAAAGGGCCGGGGACTCCTCGACGGTCCCGGAGGCGAGGATCACGTCGGCGCTTATGGCTCCGGGAATGGCTGTTTTGGTTCCGTTGATGAGATACCCCTTGTCGTGGGGTTTACCGGTGAGGTCGGGTTCTCCTTCGGCTTGATCCAGGGCGGCGGTGGCCAGTATTTTTCCCTGTTGGATGGGCGTGACCCAGGTGGCGTGCCAGGCCTCGGGTCCAAATCGGCGCAGGGTGGTGGCTGCGATGCGCAGGCCGTATTCCATGGTGCGGTAGGCCGCGGGTTTCCATTGGGCCAGGCGCTCCTGGGCCCCGGGGAGTGCCCCTGCGAGACCGTTTTCGCCAAGGGTGGCGTATCCGGTCCAGGCGAGCTTTGAGATGAGATTTTTGGGTCGTACTTCGGTGGTTTTGCCAAGGATGGTTTCCAGGGAGTGAAACAGGTCGAGTTCGTCCTGGCTGTAGTCGAAATTCATGGGCGGTCCCCCCTTATATCATTTTAGAGATGATCATCTTTTGAACATCGGAGGTGCCGCCGCCGATGGGGGCCAGGCGGCCATCCCGGAAGATGCGCTCCATGCCGTATTCATGACAGTAGCCGTACCCTCCGTGGAGAAGGACGGCGTCGTTGCTGGGGCCGAGGAGCCAGTCCCCCACAAAGAGTTTGGCCACGGCCGCTTCCAGGTGATTGAGGGGTTTGCCCTGGCCTTTGCACCAGGCGATGCGATAGACGAGGAGTTTCGCCGCTTCGGCAAAGATCTTCATGGCGGCGAGTTTCTCTTTGGTGGCGTAGAATTTGCCGATGGGGCGACCGAATTGTTTGCGCCCTTTGGCGTAGGTCACCGACCGGGCCAGGGCGTGGTTCATGCCGCCCACCATGGGGGAGAGCAGGGCGCTTCGGTCCCACTCCACGGTTTGCATGGCCATGAGAAAGCCCAACCCCTCCATGCCGACCAGGTTCTCTGCCGGGATGACGCAGTTGGAGAAGAAGAGCTCGGATGTCTGGGAGCTGCGGCAGCCCAGTTTGTCCATGGGCGGACCCGCTTCGAATCCGGGGGTGCCTTTCTCTACGATAAAGGCGGAGATGCCGTCGTGGGCTTTTTCGGGGTCGGTTTTGGCATAGATCAGGGCCACATCGGCGATGGGTCCGTTGGTGATAAAGGTTTTGCTGCCATTTAAGACATAGGTGTCGCCCTTTTTGAGTGCCGTCGTCTTCATGGCTGAGACGTCGGAGCCTGCGTTGGGTTCGGTGAGTCCCATGCAGCCGATCTTGTCTCCAGAGATAAGGGGGGGGAGAAAGCGCGTTTTCTGGGCGTCGGTGCCGTGGCAGTAGAGGGTGTCGGCACAAAGGAAGGAGTGGGCGCCGTAGGAGAGGGTGAGCCCGCCGTCGACTCCGGCTTCCCCCAGGGCCTCTCCGGCCAGTACGGTGGTGACCACATCGGCGCCACCGCCTCCGTACTCTTCCGGAAAGTGGAGCCCGAGGAGGCCGAATTCGCCCATTTTATGGAAGGCTTCAAAGTCAAAGGTGTGGTTGCGGTCGTGTTCTGCCACCCGGGGGACGATTTTTTCCCGGGCGAAGCGAATGACCTCTTTTTTGAACATGAGCTGTTCTTTGGTAAACGCGAATTCCATAGGGCCTCCAGCGGTGTGTTGGATAAGTCCCGGCGATCAGGCGGGGCCGGGTGGGAAGCTTGGGTGAAACGCAATTCCAAAATTGAATGATGTTCAGAATAAAAATACAATTCATTTAAAATGTCAAGAGAAGAGTGATTTAAATAGGGGCGGGCAAGGGAATTAAGGCCCGATTATTATTGTTAATGGATCGGGCTCTCTGTCTGGCGGGACCCGGAGAGGTCCTTTCCCACTTAAATTAGGAAAAGGTGGTTTTTGAATAGCCTGTTGTGCGAAAAATATATTTTTAAAAACAGAAGGCTATGGCCATGATGGATGGCGCTCTGCCGAGAGATTGGCTGTGCTGATTGGGTATGTGTGGCCGTTAGCATTATAATAACAGGGGTTTTAAACCGGGGGAATATATGTTAGCCTGTTCACGTTAATGCGAGATGACTGATTTTGATGCATGTTTTGATATCTCATTTGTTTTACCTTTTTCAATAAAAGCAAATTGTTGTATTATGACTTGTGTAGTTCTTTTACCGCCGGACATTGTTTGTTGGTTTAAGGTATAAAATAAGGAATCATCCCGCACGCATATTCGTCCCCTGGGAAAATGCGGAAGACCCCACCCGTTGGAGGCTTCAGCCTTTGTGCAGGGGATTGGAATCCGGTTGTCCCGGAGAGATGCAAGAGCCTAGTGAATGAAGGTCCGGGGAGGGAATCCCACCGGGTGACCCAGGTTCTTGGGATGGAAAATGAGCCCGGCGGTAATGTGCAGTGGCTGTGCATAAAATTCAGAACATGGTTTCGGAAGGCAAGACGCATTCCGGCCGCCTGATTTTTTTGCATGGGTTCTGCGTGGCCGTTTTTCGGCAAGAGCACCCGAGGAAATCAGGCCATGAGGCTGTGGTTTCTTGGGGTGTACGGCCGGGTTTCATGATGTACCAAAGGCTTTTTAATTCGGCCTACGTTCAGGTATCGCCATCGCCTCTTCGGGTTTACATATTACACTCAGAAGAGGTTTTTTTATGGCTAACAGTGATTTGCACCTGCAGGACCCGCCCGGTCCCTCACCCGAGTCCTCAGACTCCGCCCCCCTTTTTGATGTTCACCCCCAGGTTTTTTTCTCCTCAGCGGCCATTATCGTAGGCTTTGTGATTTTCACCATTTTTTTTCATAAGAAAGTGGGTGACTTTTTTGGGCCTCTCCAGGCTGCGATCTCCACGAACGCCGGCTGGTTTTTTATCTGGACCATGAACATCATCTTGTTTTTTGCCCTTTATCTCATGTTCAGCCGGTATGGAGATATCCGTCTGGGGGGAGATGACGCCGAACCTGATTTCAGTACCAAGAGCTGGTTTGCCATGCTCTTTTCCGCGGGCATGGGAATCGGGCTTCTTTTCTACGGGGTGGCAGAGCCCATGTTTCATTTTGGTGCCGGTCCATTTCCCACCTCGACGCCGACGGAAGCGGCTCGCAATGCCATGGCCATCACCTTTCTTCACTGGGGGTTTCACCCCTGGGCGGTCTACTCCATCGTGGGCCTGGCGCTGGCCTTTTTCAGCTTCAACAAAGGGTTGCCTCTCTCCATTCGTGCGGTGTTTTATCCCCTTCTGGGAGAGCGGATCCATGGCTTCTGGGGAAACCTTATCGATATTCTCGCCACCGTGGCCACTCTCTTTGGCGTGGCTTCTTCTCTGGGGTTCGGGGTGCAGCAGATCAACGCGGGGCTTGCCCACCTTTTTGGCTGGGAACAAAGCGCCACCGTTCAGCTTCTGCTGATCGCAGGCATTACGGCCATTGCGACGACCTCGGTGGTGAAAGGCCTGGATGCGGGAATTCGAAGGCTTTCTGAGCTTAATGTCTGGTTGGCCTCGGGGCTGTTGCTCTTCGTCCTCGTGTGCGGACCGACTCTCTTTATTTTTAACGGGCTCCTTGAAAACATCGGGTCGTATGTTCAGAATTTTGCGAAACTGGCCACCTGGAGTGAGACCTTTGAGAACACGAGCTGGCAGAATGGCTGGACGGTGTTTTACTGGGGCTGGTGGATTGCCTGGTCTCCCTTTGTGGGGATGTTTATCGCCCGTGTGTCCAGGGGACGTACCATTCGAGAGTTCATTATGGGGGTTCTTTGTGTGCCCGCCTTCGTGACCTTTGTGTGGATGACGGTTTTCGGAAACACCGCGTTGTATATTGAGATGTTCGGTGGCGGCGGCATCGCCAAGGCCGTGGCCGAGAACGTTCCGGTTTCACTTTTTGTGCTTCTTGAGAACTTTCCCTTTTCAAACGTCTCCTGCATGCTGGGGATTCTTGTGGTGGTGAGTTTTTTCGTTACCTCCTCGGACTCCGGTTCCATGGTGATCGACATCATCACCGCCGGCGGAAATCCAGATCCACCCGTTCCCCAGCGTCTTTTCTGGGCGATCCTCGAGGGGGTGGTTGCCGCGACGCTTCTTCTCTGTGGTGGCCTGGCGGCCCTGCAGTCTGCGGTTATTGCCACGGGGCTTCCCTTTGCCGTTGTGCTGATCATCATGTGTGTGAGCCTTAAAAAGGGGTTGAATGAATACCTTGGGGTTCAGACCTTCAGTGTGAAAACCGGGAAAAAGAAGGGCGACGAGTTTGAAATTGAAGGGGCCGAGGCGCCCCATGTGATTTTTGGCCGTAAGAAAAGCGCCTGATCTGCAAAGGAGAAAATGAGATGCTACAAGATGTGAGTCAGAAATTTGCAGGTGGGTGCATGATGCTGGTGCGCAAGAAAGAGAGTGCGGTGGTTTTTCTGGGCACCGCCTTTCTCATGCACGAAGACGGTTATCTTTTGACGGCGGCTCATTTGCTGGAAGAGGACTCGGAAGGGCTGATGGTGGTTCCGACCTCCAATCCGGACGATTTTATGCCGATCAGCCTGGACAAGGTGTCCGCCATGAGTGTTTCTGTGCCGGCCGTGGACAAGATTCATAACGTCGCGGTCCTCGAAATTGACCGAAACCTGCGCATCAAGACCCCGGATCATCTGGGGGGGACCACCGAAAATTTTAGCATGGGGACCAGTGTCCTCAGCCTTGGGTTTCCTTTTGGTCATGATGAGATGCACAATCTGGTGGTGCAAAGTGCCATCTTGAGTTCCAAGGTGTGCTCCAGAAATGGGAACCGTCTGCTTCTTTTTGACGCCATGGTGTACGATGGCGTGGCCGGAGGTCCCCTGGTCAGTGGCGACAGCGGTCGTGTGGTCGGGGTGGTGATCGGGCGTTTTTCCCCTGTGGAAGATGGGGGCGATTTTGCCCGGGGCAGTCGTCCTTCCGGGTACGA
Source organism: Desulfoluna sp. (assembly GCF_030145185.1). Classification (GTDB taxonomy): domain Bacteria; phylum Desulfobacterota; class Desulfobacteria; order Desulfobacterales; family Desulfolunaceae; genus Desulfoluna. The sequence goes on from NZ_JAQYWB010000003.1 coordinate 24,006, forward strand.
TACCCAGCTCAGCTATGCCGTTTCTATTGAGTATGGTCTCGCCCTGATGGAGAACATGGGGCTTGATGTGGTCTGATAAAGCCTCTTTGCATTGAGTGACGTGATAAAAAAAAACGCCTTCGGAGAATCCGAAGGCGTTTTTTTTATGAAATTTTCGGGGTGTTAAAGGGCTCTGGCTTCACTGTCAGGGGCTCGGAAGAGCTCCCGGGCGGGGCGTCTTAGTCCCCGATACGCCGTGCTTCCCGGACGGAGCGGAGGCGTTTGATGTTTTGAATGACCTTTTTGATCTGGTCGGTGTTGCTGACGTTCAGGGTAAAGGTGCATTCGTACCCGCCTTGTTCCTGGCGGCTCATGACGAGGTCCACGATGTTGGCGTCGCTGTCGCTGATGGCCGAGGTGATTTTGGCCAGGAGCCCCACCTGGTCTTGGGAGCGTACGAGGATGCTGACGGGAAGGCTTTCCTGGGTTTCACTGGCCCAGCTGACGTCCACGCAGCGTTCCGGGTTCATGGTCAGGGCGTTGATGCAGTTGCTGCGGTGGATGGTAATGCCCTGGCCTTGGGTCACGTAACCGCTGATGTCATCGCCTGGCACGGGGTTGCAGCATTTCCCAAGGCGGATGAGGATGTTGTCGATGCCTTTAACGATGATGGCATCGTTCTCCTTTTTCTTCTTGGACCGCCCCATGAGGCGGTCCAGGAGAGAGGGCTCCGAACGGGCGGATTTGGGATCCTGGGGGAGAAATTTATTGGCCACCTGCCGGGGGGTGACTTTGCCGTAGCCCACATTTTCGATGAGGGAGCTGATCCCTTTGTACCCGAAGGTGGTGGAGGCCTCTTCCATTTCCGGGGTGGCGGAGAGTTTGTTGAAGTTGAGGCTGTGCTTTCGGAACTCTTTTTCCAGAAGGTCTTTGCCAAGGGCCACGCTGTGCTCTTTTTCTTCGGATCGGATGAAGTGGCGGACACGGGACCGGGCTTTCACGGTTTTTACGAAACCAAGCCAGTCCTTGCTGGGGGTGTTCCCCTTGGTGAGGATGACCTCTACGGCATCGCCGGTCTGCAGCTCGTAGGTCAGAGAGACCAGGCGGCCGTTGACTTTGGCCCCGGTACACTGGTTGCCCACCTCGGTGTGGATGGCGTAGGCGAAGTCGATGGGGGTGGCGCCCTTGGGCAGGGTTTTTATGTCCCCTTTGGGGCTGAAGACGTACACCTCGTCCTGGAAAAGGTCGATGCGGACGTTTTCCATGAACTCCCCGGGGTTATTCACATTTTCCTGGTTCTCCACCAGGTCCTGAACCCAGGCGTAGGCTTCTCCCAGCTTGTCGTCGGCCACCTTCCCTTCTTTATACGACCAGTGTGCGGCGATGCCGGATTTGGCGACCTTGTCCATCTCCTTGGTCCGAATCTGCACCTCAATGCGCCGGCCTCCCGGCCCCACCACCGTGGTGTGAAGGGATTGGTACATGTTGGGTTTGGGGACGCCGATGTAATCTTTGAATTTGCCGGCGATGGGGCTCCAGATGCTGTGGATGATGCCCAGGGCGGTGTAGCACTCCGGGATGGTATCGAGGATGATGCGGAAGGCCACGATGTCGTAGATCTCATCAAAGGTGAGCTGCTGGGTGACCATTTTGTGATAGATGCTGTAGAACTGCTTGTATCGGCCCATGACCAGGCCTTGTAGGCCGGTCTCTTCCATGAGCTTCCGGATGCGGTTTTTGGTGGAGGTGACCATCTCTTCCCGCGCCAGCTGGTCGTCCTTCACCTGCTCTCGGATGTGCCGGTACTCTTCAGGCAGGAGGGTGTCAAAGGCCATGTCCTCCAGTTCCTGCTTGAGCCAGTAGATCCCCAGCCGTGAGGCGATGGGAACGTAGAGTTCCATCGTCTCTTTGGCGATCTGGCGTTTTTTTTCTTCCCGTTTATGAAACTTAAGGGTCCGCATGTTGTGGAGGCGGTCGGCCAGTTTGATCAAGATCACGCGGATGTCATTGGCCATGGCCAGGATCATCTTGCGGATGCTTTCGGCCTGGCGCTGCTGGGAGGTGGCAAAGCTGAGTTTGCTGAGTTTGGTGACACCGGCCACGATGTGGCAGACACCGGTCCCAAAGTACTGGGCGATCTCCTCTTCGGTGGCGTGGGTGTCTTCCACGACGTCGTGGAGCAGGGCGGCGGCCACGCTCTCCACGTCGAGTCTCATGTCGGCCAGGATGTAGGCCACTTCCAGGGGGTGGGTGAGGTAGGGTTCTCCGGACAGTCGTGTCTGGCCGTCGTGGACGCGTGCAGAAAAGATGTACGCTCTCTCCACAATGTCCAGATCGGCATCGGGATGGATTTCAATAATTCTGTCCAGAATATCGTTAATACGGATCATCGTTGTACTGCTGCCTCACCACATGGCCGACGAAGGCCGTTTCGGGGTTGGTGACGCACAGGCTTGGCCTGTGGGTCGGGGGCCAAAAAAGAACGGGGCCTTCACACAAGGCGAAGGCCCCGTGGGGTATCAATAGGCTTTGGCAAAGACCACGCGTTTTCTGCTGGGTTTTCCGCAGCAGATACAGGTGCCGTCCTCTTCTTCCCCTTCAAAGGGGATGCAGCGGATGGTGACCTTCAGGTCGTTTTTAATGCGCTCTTCACAGGCGGCATCGCCGCACCAGTGGGAGAGGGCAAAGCCGCCATGGATTTCCGGCTTCTCTTCGCTCGTGGGGGTGAACCAGGCGTAGAAGGCCTCCTTGTCATCCATGCGGGTGGTGTTCTCCTTGCGGTATGCAAGGGCCCGGTCGTAAAGAGTGGCCTGGATTTCGTCCAGAATGTCGGGGAGGGTGGCCAGGAGTTCTTCCCGCGTTACGCCGCGTTTCTCTTTGGGGGAGAGGTCGCGACGGGCCATGAAGACGGAGTCTGAGGCCATGTCCCGAGGGCCGATCTCGGCTCGCACAGGGATTCCTTTTTTAATCCAGTCCCAGCCCCGGGCACCGCCGATCTCGCGTTCGTCCACCTCCACCTCGATGTTTCGGCCGTGGTAGCTCACCTGGGAGAGCTCTTCGGCCAGGTTGCGGGTGTAGGCCAGGACCGCCTCTTTCTCTTCGGGTTTCCGGAAGATGGGGAGAAGCACCACATGGGCAGGAGCGATACGGGGGGGCATGATCACGCCGTCGTCATCGCCGTGGGTCATGATCATTCCACCGATGAGGCGGGTGGAGGTGCCCCAGGAGGTGGTCCAGGCATGCTCTTCTTTTTCGTCGGCGCTCTGGAAGGTGATGCCGGAGCTCTTGGCGAAGTTCTGACCGAGGAAGTGGGAGGTTCCGGCCTGAAGGGCTTTTCGGTCCTGCATCATGGCTTCGATGCAGAGGGTGTCCACCGCGCCGGGGAAGCGTTCGGAATCGGATTTTCGACCGCGGATCACGGGGATGGCCAGGAACTCTTCGGCAAAGCGGGCGTACACTTCAAGCATCTGTTCGGTGCGGGCGAAGGCCTCTTCGGAGGTGGCGTGGGCGGTGTGGCCCTCCTGCCAGAGGAATTCGCTGGTCCGGAGGAAGGTTCGGGTGCGCATTTCCCATCGGACGACGTTGGCCCACTGGTTGATGAGGACGGGGAGGTCTCGGTAGCTGGAGATCCACTTGGAAAAGGAGTCGCCGATGATGGTCTCGGAGGTGGGCCGTACGATGAGGGGTTCGGCGAGTTTGCCGGCCGGAACCAGGCCGCCGTCAGGCCCCGCTTCGAGGCGGTGGTGGGTCACCACGGCGCACTCTTTGGCAAATCCTTCGACGTGTTCCGCCTCTTTTTCAAGGAAGCTCAAAGGAATAAAGAGGGGGAAATAGGCGTTTTTCACCCCGGTCTTTTTGAACAGGCCGTTCATGGCTTGCTGGATGTTTTCCCAGAGCGCGTAGCCCCAGGGTTTGATCACCATGCAACCGCGTACGGGGGAACTCTCGGCCATGTCGGAGGCCTTGACCACCTGCTGGTACCATTGGGGGTAGTCTTCGGTTCGGGTGGGGGTGATAGCTGTCTGCACCTGTTTTGCCATTGTTGTCCTCTTGCGTAGAGCGGCCGGCGCTGTGAGCGGGCCGTCAGTGTTTAAGTCAGATTTTCTTTTCAAAGGTGTCGATGGCGGCCAGGAGCACCTCCACCAACTGGTCTTCGGGAAATTTTTTGACCAATTTCCCCTTTTCAAACAAAATGCCGATGCCGTTGCCGCCTGCAATGCCGATGTCGGCTTCTTTGGCTTCACCGGGGCCGTTGACCACACAGCCCATGATGGCAATCTTCACCGGTGTTTTTCTTCCCAGCAGAGCCTTGTCTACCTTTTCTACGATGGAAAAGAGATCGATGTTGCAGCGGCCACAGGTGGGGCAGGAGACAATCTCCGGCCCGAAGCGCCGGAGCTCCAGTGATTTTAAGATCTCCTGGCCCACGCGGATCTCCTCCACGGGGTCCCGGGTCAGGGAGACGCGCAAGGTGTCACCGATCCCCTCGGCGAGGAGCATGCCGATGCCAAGGGAAGACTTCACCACCCCCGGGAAAAGAGATCCCGCCTCGGTGACCCCGACATGCAGGGGGTAGTCCACCTGACGGGAGAGGAGGCGGTAGGCCTCCACGGTTCGGGTGACGTCGGAGGCTTTGAGGGAGATCTTGATATCGGAAAAATCCAGATCCTCCAGAATACGAATATTCTCCAGGGCGCTGGCCACCATCGCTTCCGGGGTGACCCCGTTAAAACGATCCAGGATTTCCTGGGAGAGGGAGCCGGCGTTGACCCCGATGCGAATGGGCAGCCCGCGTTCTTTGGCGCAGGAGACCACCGAGACAACCTTGTCACGGCTACCGATGTTGCCGGGGTTGATCCGCAGGGCATCGGCCCCGTGTTCCGCCGCAGCCACGGCCAGTCGGTGGTCGAAGTGGATATCGGCCACCAGGGGAATGGAGATCTGTTTTTTGATGGCGGAAATGGCTACGGCCGCTTCCATGCCGGGGACGGCCACCCGAATGATTTCACATCCCACCTCTTCAAGGCGGTGGATCTGTGCCACGGTCGCCGTGATGTCTTCGGTATGGGTGTTGGTCATGGATTGAACCGATACCGGGGCGTCACCTCCCACGGCCACGTCACCCACATGGAGGGTTCGGGTCTTTCTTCGTGTCTGAACCAAGGGCATGGGTCTTGTCTCTTCCGCCGGAAGGGCCTGTCGGGATGCGAGTAGGGCAGGCCAGAGTGGGCCTTGGGGGGGTCACCCCCGGCGATTCACTGCGGGCTTCCGAAAGCGCCTTTCAGCTGGTATTGTATCAGACGGGAGCGACGTGAACCAGATGGTTCTCCAAAATCCCGTCACGATGGGTGTTTGGGAATGATCATCGCAATGCGTCGGTCAACCCGACCGCCTTTTCCGAAAACCATGGGAGAGGCCCCTGTCCCTGGGGCGCGGTGTGCCCCTCCGATGTATCGAAATCACCGGCCGGTTAAGAGGATGGGGGGGCCTTGCTGCTGGCGGAAACCATCACGATAAATGTTGGAAAAGAGTATCAGAACAGCCCAGCCCATGGCAAGGGAAATGAAGCTGGGCAAAGGCCCGTCACATGGGCGCTTGACGCAAACACCAGACCAGAGATCAGATTATGAGGAGGACGCGGCATGGGGTTGATAAATGAAGCGGTGGAACAAGGCCTGGCAGCGGTTGCCAGGGAGGGTCGCATCAGCTGTGCAGCGGCCCTGGCGACGGCCTTTCGTTGCGGTATTACGCCAGGGGAAGTCGGGGACTGTATCGATGCGATGGGGCTTCGCATTCATTCCTGCCAGTTGGGCCTGTTCGGCTACGGACCTGGAAAGCAGAAACGAATCCTGATGCCAGAGGTTATTTCTGACGAGGTGGCGGCTTGGGTGTCGCGTTGCGCCGAGGCGAAAGGCCACGTTACCTGTGAAGAAATTTTTACCCGGGCCAAGGGAGAGGGGCTCTCTCGCGCGCTCCTGGCCGGGGCCTGTGAAAAGACGGGCGTCAAGATTCGAGAGTGTCAGCTGGGGGCCTTTGGTTAACAGGCACGGAGCTCCGTTCCTGCCGCGGTAAAACAGGTTGGAATATTAATGAAAAACTTGATATTCTTATTCCGTATTCCCATTCCGTCTGATCGTTTGACCGCAAGACCTGCCCATTTCCCGTTTTAGATTTTTTAACCTATCGAAGGAGGTGTTTTCATGGCCTTACCCAAAGACATGTATCAATGCCAGGTTCACAACTGTGGGTATGTTTACGACCCGGATCAAGGGGAGCCGAAGACAAGCACGCCTCCCGGAACAGCTTTCAAGGATTTGCCTGAGGACTGGGCCTGCCCCTTCTGTCAGGCGTCTAAGAAAAGCTTTCGGCCCCTGGCCGGACCGGGGTCGGTGATGGAGGAGGGGGTTTGAGAGTGCCGTAAGGTACCCGATATCCTGGGGTGCCGAATGAGAATGGGCCGTGCCTGATCCGGAAAAGGGTTGGGTACGGCTTTTCTTGTCGGGGAAAAGGGGTGAGCGGAGACTTTAAAAAGGGCGATGGTGGCGGGGCCTGTGAGAAGGGGGGGTGCCGTGATAGGCCAGGGGGCTGCCGAATGGGCGGATCCCCTGGCCGTCGGAGGCGTCTTACTTCAGAAAGGGGTTGTACTGCTTTTCGGTGCCGATGGATGTTTTCGGGCCGTGTCCGGTGTAGATGACGGTGGCATCGGGGAGAGAAAACAGCTGATTTTTAATGCTGGAGATGAGGGTCGCGTAGTTTCCGCCAGGCAGGTCGGTGCGCCCAATGGAGCCATAGAAGAGGGTGTCCCCTGCGAAGGCGACATTGTCCTCTTTGCAGTACAAGGTGATGCCGCCGGGCGTGTGGCCCGGAGTGTGCAGGACAGTCAGGCTCTTCTCACCAAAGGTGATGGTGTCTCCGTCCGCTATGAAGCGGTCGGCGGGGGGAGAGTTTTCCGCCTGCAGTCCGAAGGCCATGGCTGTGACGGAGAGCTCCTGAAGCATGCCGGCGTCGGCTTCATGGATCAGGATGTCAGCGCCCGTGGCCTCTTTGAGGCGTTTGTTGGCACCCACATGGTCAAAATGGCCGTGGGTGTTGATGATGGCGGTGACTGTGAGGTGCTCGTCGGCCAGGGCTTTTAAGATACGGTCGGCGTCGTCACCGGGGTCGATGACGGCGGCCTGGCGTGTGGCTTCACATCCGAGGATGATGCAGTTCGCGCCGATGGGGCCTACAACAAGATCTTTGATCAGCAAGGTCGGATCCTCCTTGACTCTCTGCAGCGAGAGGATGGTTGGTCCAGACCTGTTATGGCCTCAGAGAGGGCCTCTGGGGCGTCATGTCGGTCCGGGATCGGATTCCACTTGGGTGGCGAAGGCCCGGGAGGGGTCAAACGGGGTTGGACACCCTCCCGGCGTTATCGGTGTTTCATTTGTTGTCAGCGGATATGGCGTCTAAAATACCGTTGATAAAAGCGCCTGACTCTGCGGTTCCAAAGTGTTTGCCGATTTCAATGGCTTCGTTGATAGCCACCTTGTCCGGCACGTCGTCCAGGAACAGGATCTCAAACACCCCCACGCGCAACGCGTTTCGATCCACGGAAGACATGCGGTAGACCTTCCAGTTCTTGGATCGGTTTGCGATGGTGGCGTCAATCTCCTCCCGGTGAGTCATCACACCTTCTGTCAGCGTATCGAAAAAGGGAAGAAACGCTTCTCTGGTGATAAAATGCTCGCGAAAGAGTGCCACCGCCTCGTGGCGGTCATTGGTCTGTATGTCCGCAAAAAAGAGAGCCTGTAGTGCAAGCTCCCGTGCGCCTCGTCTTACTCCCATTTACTTCTGTCCTTCATCCATGACGGTCATGAGGTTGGCCATCTCAATGGCAGCCAGGGCGCAGTCAAAGCCTTTGTTCCCTGATTTGGTGCCGGCCCGTTCGATGGCCTGCTCGATGGTATCGGTGGTAATGACTCCGAAAATGACGGGGATGGACGCATCCAGGCTGACCTGGGCGACGCCTTTGGAGACTTCGGCGCACACATAGTCAAAGTGGGGTGTAGCGCCTCGGATGACGGCTCCCAGGCAGATCACGGCGTCATATTTTTGAGTCTGCACGGCTTTTTTGGCCAACAGGGGAATTTCATAGGCGCCGGGGACTTTGATGATGTCGATGTCGGCGTCGTTTGTCCCGCTTCGTGTCAACCCATCCACGGCACCGCCCACAAGGCGTTCGGTGATAAAGTCGTTGAAGCGGCTCACGACGATGGCAAATTTTTTGCCTTCGGAAATCAGGTTGGATTGAATAATATTGGGCATGGTGAGTCCCTTTTCCTCTATGGTGTCTGTCAAAATGTGAAAACAGGAGCGACGATGGGGCCAATCGCTCCGGGTTCATTTTTGGGCGCTTGTCCCTCTCCCTACATGTTGTGGGAGTCTTTTTTTGTCTCAATTTTCAGGGTGTGACCCATCTTAAGCTTTTTGCACGACAGGTAGCCCTGATTGTGGATGTTGGTGTGCACTTCAATGGGCACCTGCTCTACCACGGAGAGCCCATAGCCCTGAAGGCCAACCATTTTCTTCGGGTTGTTGGTCATCAGGCGCATCTTGCGGACCCCGATATCGGCGAGCATTTGAGCCCCGATGCCGTAGTCCCGGAGGTCGGCCTTGAATCCGAGTTTTTCGTTGGCCTCCACCGTATCGTATCCCTGGCGCTGGAGCTCATAGGCCTTCAGCTTGTTGACCAGGCCGATGCCGCGTCCTTCCTGGCGCAGGTAGAGAATGACCCCGGCCCCTTCATCGTTGATGCGGGCCATGGCGCGTTGGAGCTGGTCGCCACAGTCGCACTTCAAGGAGCCGAAGATGTCGCCGGTCATGCATTCGGAGTGAACGCGGACGAGGACGGGGTTTTCCGGATCGATCTCCCCTTTGACCATGGCGATGTGGGTGAGGTTGTCCAGATCGTTCTCGTAGGCGATGATGCGGAAATCCCCTCCAAAGGAGGTGGGGATGACGGTTTCCGCAGCCCTTCGAACAAAGGACTCTTTTTTCATGCGGTATTCGACCAGATCCGCCACGGTACAGATGCCGATGCCATGCTCTTTGCTGAACGCCTCCAGGGAGGGCATGCGGGCCATGGTGCCATCGTCGTCCATGATCTCACAGATCACGGCCGCGGGTTTCAGGCCGGCCAGGCGCGAGAGGTCGACGGACCCTTCGGTTTGCCCCACGCGGACCATGACTCCACCGTCGCGTGCACGCAAGGGGAAGATGTGGCCTGGGCGGGCGATGTCGGCGGCCGTGGTTTTGTCGGCCACCGCCGTGAGGATGGTGGTGGCGCGGTCTGCCGCAGAGATGCCAGTGGTGACGCCCTCCTTGGCTTCGATGGAGACGGTAAAACCGGTACCGAACTGGCTGGTGTTGTCATCCACCATCATGGGCAGATCCAGATGATCACACATCTGGGAGGACATGGGCAGGCAGATGAGACCCCGTCCGTATTTGGCCATGAAGTTGATGGCTTCGGGGGTGACCGCCTCAGCGGCCATGGTGAGATCTCCTTCGTTTTCCCGGTCTTCATCATCGGCAAGGATGACCATGCGACCGGCGCGAATCTCTTCAATGGCTTCTTCAATGGAAATAACGGGCATAGCAGACTCCTCATTACACTCTATATGAAAGAGGCCAGGGAGCGGCCCCTTTTTCTCACTTATAAAAACCCTTTTTCGGCCAGAAAGGCGACGTCGATGGACGAGGGTTTCGTGTCTGGGTCACCTTTTGGGGTCATGAGAAATTTTTCGATGTACTTTCCCACCATATCCGTCTCAATGTTGACTATGGAGCCCGGTTGTTTGAAGCCGATGCTGGTGATGTCGGCGGTGTGGGGGATGATGCTCAAGGTGAAGGTGGTGTCCGTGACCTCGTTGATGGTGAGGCTGATGCCGTCCACGGCAACGGACCCTTTTTCGATCATGTAGCGGGAGAGATGTTTGTCAACGGCGATGGTTATGATGACGGCATTGGAGAGGCGCTCTTTGCTGACGATGGTGCCGACGCCGTCCACATGGCCAGAGACGATGTGGCCGTCCAGCCGGTCGGAGAGGCGCAAGGCTCGCTCCAGGTTGACCCGGGAGCCGGGGCGGATGGAGGAAAAGACAGTGCGGCGGATGGTTTCGGGGGCGACGTCCACTTCAAAGCGCTGGCCGTCAAGGACCACAGCTGTGAGGCAGCTGCCGTTGACGGCGATGCTGTCCCCGAGCTTGACACGGTCGAGGGAAAAGTCGGCCTCAATGGTGAACCGGGACCCCTGGCCTGTGGGGCGAATGTCCCTGATGGTTCCGAATCCTTCAATAATACCGGTGAACATACCTCATCGCCTCTTTCAAGAAAGCCTTTTCTGTGGGGACTCACATCCAGCATGCCCCAAGCGGGGAGCCGTGGAATCTCTACAGGTAGCCCTCGATCATTACGTCATTGTCAAAGTGTCGAACGGCAACACGGGAAAGGGTCAGTGCCTCATTCATGGAGAGGGGTCCTTTTCCTGCCGTGATGGGAAATCCGTCGTCTCCGGTGAGGAGTTTGGGCGCGAGGTAGATGCGGAATTTGTCCACGATCTTCGCGTCCAGGGCGGATTTGAGAAGGGTGGCCCCCCCCTCGATGAGGAGACTCTGAATCTTCTCTTTTCCCAGAATGGCCATCAGAGAGGCGAGATCCACACGCTGATCCTTCAAAGGAACCTCCAAAACGCGCGCGCCGGCGGCCTCTAATCGGGCCTTCTTTTGCCTGGCTTCACAGGGTTCCTCGGGGATCTTGCCGCAAACAACGATTGTATCAGAATCGGATTTGAGCTGCAATACCCTCGCGTCTTCATCCATGGAGAGGCGGCTGTCCAGAACGATGCGGATGGGATCTTTCCCGCCAGTCTCCAGGCGACAGGTGAGGGAGGGGTTGTCGGCTTTTACCGTCCCGATCCCCACCATAATAGCGTCCACCGCATGTCTCAGCTCGTGGACATGGCGCCTCGATTTTTCTCCGGTAATCCACTGGGAGTGGCCGGTGGAGGCGGCCGTCCGTCCGTCTAAGGTCGCGGCGCTCTTGGCGATGACAAAGGGGCGGCCTGTCTGGACATGTTTGATGAATCCCTCATTGATCGCCTCGGCCTTCTCCCGGAGAAGGCCACAGGTCACCTCAACGCCTTGGGCCCTGAGGCGGTCGATGCCGCCTGCGGCCACCGGGTTGGGGTCTTCCATGGCGATGAAGACGCGCCGTATGCCGGCGGCGAGAATCTTTTCCGTGCAGGGCGGGGTTTTGCCGGTGTGGTTGCAGGGCTCCAGGGTGACGTAGATGTCGGCTCCCCTGGCTTCCTCGCCCGCTTCGTCCAGGGCAAAGACCTCGGCATGGGGGCCGCCGCAGACTTTGTGCCGCCCGCGTCCCACGACCTGTCCGTTTTTGACCACCACCGCTCCAACGGCGGGGTTGGGGGAGGTCCACCCGATGCTCCGTGTTGCCAGAGCCAGGGCCATCTCCATATATTCATGAGCCTCCATGGCTCCCCCTTTCTGTGTCGCTTGTCTCCTGCCGTGCCGGCAGGGGGTGTTACTGCTCCTCTTTGGAGAGGAGGCCTTTGAGTTCCATGACGAAGTCGTTGACGTCTTTGAACTCTCGATAGACCGAGGCAAACCGGACATAGGCGATGTCGTTTTTGCCGTGGAGCCAGACCATCACCTTCTCGCCGATTTTCTGGGAGGGGATCTCTTTCTCCCCGGTTTCCCGTAAGTCCCGCTCCAGCTCATCTAAATACGCGTCGATGGCGTTGACGCTGATGTCCAGCTTTTCGCAGGCCCGGTAGAGGCCGGAGGCGACCTTGTCTCTATTAAATTCTTCTCGACGGCCATCTTTTTTTACGATCATGACCGGCAGTTTTTCCACATGCTCATAGGTGGTGAAGCGTCGGTTACAGGCGAGGCACTCCCGGCGCCTCCGGATTTCATTTTTGTCCTTTGTGTCCCGCGAGTCCACGACTTTGGTATTGTCTTCTGCGCAGTAGGGGCATTTCATGGCATTCTCCTTGTCACAGTGGTCAGACGGTTGAAACTCCGGTTCAGGGGACCTGAATCACTTCGATATCGGCTTCATTGAGCATCTCTTTGGACATGGCATCGGCGTAACCTGACTTGTAATAAATCCGGCGAACGCCTGCGTTGATCAGCAGCTTGGCGCAGATAGAGCAGGGCAGGTTGGTGCAGAAGAGGGTCGAGCCATTGATGGAGACTCCGTGGTAGGCGGCTTGCACAATGGCGTTCTGCTCGGCGTGGACACCGCGGCAGAGTTCATGGCGCTCTCCGGATGGGACGCCCAGTTGTTCTCTTATGCATCCGGTTTCGGAGCAGTGGCGAACGCCGCTGGGGGCTCCGTTGTATCCTGTGGCCAGAACACGTTTGTCTTTGACAAGCACGGCCCCCACCGCACGGCGTGTGCAGGTAGATCGTTTGGCCACCAGTTCGGTGATGTCCATGAAGTACTGAGTCCATGAGGGGCGCTTGAGTTCTGGTTCCATGTGGGTGGCTCCTTGGCGGCCAGAAGGCCCGGATTCTGAGTCCGGGCCTTCTGGGCAGGTAACGATACGGGCAATCAACCCTTAGTCTGTGAACAGAGGGAAGGTGTTACAAAGGGCCTTCACCTCGAGACGGATGGTTTCGATGACGGACGCGTCGTCCCTGTTTTCAAGGGCTTTCGCCATGAACTCCGCCACCTGCTTCATTTCAGCTTCCTTCATGCCGCGGGTGGTGAGCACCGGGGTGCCGATGCGAATGCCGCTGGTGACGAAGGGGCTGCGGGTGTCAAAGGGGACCACATTTTTGTTGGCGGTGATGCCCGCACGGTCCAGGGTCTCTTCGGCGTTTTTTCCCGTGATGTTCATGCGGGTGAGGTCCAGGAGCATGAGGTGGTTGTCGGTACCGCCTGAGACGAGATCAAATCCCCGGGCCATGAGCTCATCGGCCAGGGTGGCGGCATTCTTGACAATCTGGGCCTGGTAGCTCTTGAACGCATCGGTGGACGCCTCTTTAAAGGCGATGGCCTTGGCCGCGATGACGTGCATGAGGGGGCCGCCCTGGATGCCGGGGAAGATCTGCTTGTTCATGATGCCGGTGAGATCGGTGCCGGAGAGGATCAGTCCTCCACGGGGACCCCTGAGGGTCTTGTGGGTAGTGGAGGTGACCACGTCCGCGTAGGGGATCGGGTTGGGGTGCACGCCGCCGGCGACTAGGCCTGCAATGTGCGCCATGTCCACCATCAGGGACGCGCCGGTGCGCTTGGCGATCTCGGAAAAAGCCTTAAAATCAAGGGTTCGTGGGTAGGCGCTGGCACCCACAATGATCATCTTGGGCTTGCAGTCGCGCGCCATGGACTCCACATGATCAAGATCGATCATGCCGGTCTCTTTTTCCACGCCGTAATGAACGAAGTTGAAAAGTTTTCCGGAGAAGCTGGCAGGGCTGCCGTGGGTGAGGTGTCCGCCGTGGGCGAGGTCCATGCCCATGACGGTATCGCCGGGCGCAAGGAAGCCGAAAAGGGCCGCCATGTTGGCCTGGGAACCGGAGTGGGGTTGGACGTTGGCGTAGGTCGCGCCAAAGAGCTCTTTGGCACGGTCGATTGCAATGGCCTCGGCGGTGTCTACGTGGGTGCATCCGCCGTAGTAGCGTTTGCCGGGGTAGCCTTCGGCGTACTTGTTGGTCAACGGAGAGCCCATGGCCTCCATGACCGGCGCGCTGACGGCATTTTCCGATGCAATGAGTTCAAGGTTATTTTGCTGCCGTGAGATTTCATTCTCAATGGCAAGGGCAATATCCGGATCCACATCTCTGATACACTTCAGGTTCACCTTTGCTTCCTCTTCAGCCGTGTGTTCGGCTTGTCAGCCGGGATTGGGCTTGTCCGCCGGGTTTTCGGTTGGTGAAGGACACCGCGTCTCATGGATCAGGATACCTTAAGCCGGTGACTTATGGTCCGGTTCGGTTTAATCGGCCATCCGGCGTGTGCGGAAAGGCCATGCCCGAGGCCGGGTTCAGTCCCAGGGTATCCATATTGTTCCTTCAAAGAACGATCGCTGACTGTCGACACGGGTCACAGCTTTTGGGTTCACCGCCTGCGTTCCCAGTCTCAGGGGGCCTGCCGGGCAGGCCTTGGTTCCGGGGTCGCTCCCCATAGAAAAGCGGTGTTGTCGGACAGCCTCCGTTGAAGGGCGCTGCCGACGGCTTGTGTTGCCTCTGCCTCCTGTCCCGCGCCCTGTTGAGCCGTAAGGGCTGGCGGGGTCAGGTCAGGAGGATTGGAACGTTTACTTAAATGAATCGAACATCTGGAGGCGGTCCAGGTGACGGCCCCCTTCAAAAGGGGTCTCCATCCAGGTCTGGACCAGATCCAGGGCCAGGGACTCGCCAATGACTCGGGCGCCCATGACCAGGATGTTGCTGTCGTTGTGCATGCGGCTCATGCGCGCGGAAAAACCGTCGCTCACCAGGGCCGCCCGGATTCCCTTGAAACGGTTGGCGGCCATGGACATGCCAAGGCCGGTACCGCAAAGAAGAATGCCCCTGGGGTAGGTCCCGTCAGAAACTTTCCCCGCCACTTCTTTCGCAAAGTCGGGGTAGTTGACGGACTCCAGCCCGTGACATCCGGCATCCACAACGTCCACGCCTTTTTCCTGTAGAAAGGCTTTTATCGCCTCTTTCAGGGGGTAGGCGGCGTGGTCACAGCCAATGACAACCGGGGATTCGTACGGGGTCTTGTCTTTACTCATGAACTCATCGTCCTTTAAATGCAAGGAAGGGTGGGAATAGCCCACCCTGTCAACCTGATCGTCATGGTTTTTAGTGTCTCACTCCCCGGAGGGGGATCTTCCTGTCGGCCGTGGCCGGCAAGTTACATGCGTGCTTCGATGTACGCGATGGCGTCTTTGACGCGGACGAGTTTTTCGGCCTCGTCGTCAGAGATCTCGATATCGAACACTTCTTCCATGGACATGATCAGCTCTACGAGGTCCAGGGAATCGGCCCCCAGGTCGTTGACGAAGTGGGCGTCGGGAACCACGTCACCCGCCTCGACTTTCAGTTTTTCAGAGACTACTTTTTTGATTTTATCTTCTACAGACATCGCTACCTCTTGTTTCTTTAGGATGTAAACATGCCCCCACTGACGTGAAGAACCTGCCCGGTGATGTAGGCGGCCTTGTCGGAGGCAAGAAACGATACAACTCCGGCTACCTCGGAAGGCGAGCCGGAACGTTGCATGGGAATCTGGTCAACGATGGACCGGATGGCGTCCTCCGAGAGGGTGGCGGTCATGTCGGTGTCGATGAAACCCGGTGCCACGGCATTGACGGTAATTTGTCTGGATGCCAGTTCACGGGCTGCTGAGCGGGTCAGGCCGATAAGCCCTGCCTTGGAGGCGCAGTAGTTGGCCTGGCCAGCATTGCCCGTCACCCCCACCAGGGAGGTGATGTTGATGATGCGGCCGGAACGCTGCTTCATCATCGGGCGTGCTGCGGCTTTTAGGCAGAAAAAGGCCCCTTTGAGATTGGTGTCACACACCGTATCCCAATCGGCCTCTTTCATGCGAACAAGCAGCCCATCCCGAGTGACTCCCGCATTATTTACAAGGACATCAATTCGCCCGGTGTCGTCTACGACCTTTTTAATAAAGGCGGAGACCTCCACTTCGGAGGTGACGTCCACACGGACGCCAACCGCCGTTCCGCCCTTTTCAGCAACAAGGGCTTCGGTAAGCCTTGCCGCCTCTTCGGACGACGCATAATTAAAAAAAATGCGGGTATCGGGCCCGGCAAATTCGAGGCAGACCGCGCGGCCAATGCCCCGGGAACCTCCGGTGACGACGATGCAGCGTGCGTTGGTGTCAGACATGGACCCTACACTCCAGGGAATCAACGTGGCCCTTACACGTTAAACAAAACGTGTGGGTTCGACACATTGTGTGATCGCTACTCTTCGTCTTTAGCCAGAACATTGCGGCCTTTGTAGCTTCCGCAACCGGGGCACGCCTGGTGCATCATTTTGGCTTCGCCACATTCGGGGCAGACAGAGACATTGGGAGCCTCAGTTTTGTAATGGGTGCGGCGTTTTTTCGCTACGGACTTGGAGGTCTTATGCTTGGGTACAGCCATGGTTATCTCCTAACTCATTCATTTCTTTAAAAAATTATGTATAATGACGGAACAGTCTTAACCGCCTTTATTTATTTTATTTAAAAGCGATTGTCAAGAATATTCACGTGCTTAGATTTTGGACACTTGTGCTGCTATACCAACTGTGGTAATTGGCCATGAGCCGTAGATACCGCAGATCCCTATCTATTCACAATGTTTTTTTTATGTGAATGCGGACCTCGGGCGGTAAAAAAAAGTTGATTGCAGCCGTCTGCAGCCAGTGGCTGCCGTGTCCTGCAAGCGATTGTCGGGTCAACCAAACTAATTACCATTCTTTTTTAATACATACCACAGGAGATGCTATGGGTGAGATTATAACGCGGTTTCCTCCGAGCCCTACGGGCTACCTTCACGTCGGAGGGGCTCGAACCGCTCTGTTCAACTGGCTCTACGCGAGAAAAACCGGCGGGACCTTCATCCTCCGCATCGAAGACACCGACCTGGAACGCTCCACCGAAGCGTCCGTTCAGGCCATCTTCGATGGGCTGGAGTGGCTGGGGATCGACTGGGATCAAGGCCCCTTTTATCAGACCCAGCGTTTTGACCTTTATAAAGAGGTGATCGCCAAGCTTCTCGAGGAGGGCCACGCCTACTGGTGTACCTGCACCCCCGAAGAGATTGAAGAGATGCGGGAGACGGCCCGGGCCAACGGCGAAAAACCCAAATACAACGGGAAATGCCGTGAGAGGCACCTCGGTCCCACCGAGGGTGCCGTGGTGCGTTTCAAGGTGCCCCTGGCCGGTGCGACGGCCTTCGAAGATATGGTGAAGGGACGCATCTCCATCCCCAACGCCGAACTCGATGATTTTATCATCCAGCGAAGCGACGGCTCTCCCACCTACAACCTGGCGGTGGCCGTGGATGACCTCACCATGAAGGTGAACACCATCTTGCGGGGCGATGACCACGTGAACAACACCCCCAAGCAGATTTTGATTCTTCAGGCCATGGGGGAGACGGTGCCCACCTACGGCCACGTTCCCATGGTTCTGGGGAGCGACAAAGCCCGTTTGAGCAAGCGCCACGGGGCCACCAGCGTCACCGAGTACCGGGACATGGGAATTCTGCCCGATGCCATGATCAACTATCTGGCACGCCTGGGCTGGTCCTGCGGGGACCAGGAGTTCTTTACCCGGGAAGACCTGATCGAAAAATTCAACCCGGACCACATTGGCCGTTCTCCCGGCGTCTTTGACCAGGAAAAGCTTCTGGCCATCAACCATGATCATATCCAGCAGAAACCTGCGGAAGAGATCACCGAAGCTCTCCTTCCCTATCTGGAGAAAGCCGGTATTCAGGTGGCGGATCGAGATCAACTCGTCAAGGCCGTGAAGACCCTGGCCCCTCGAAGCCATACCCTGGTGGAGATGGCCGAGAACGCCCGCTTCTACTTTGAGGGGATTAAAGAGTACGACCCCAAAATGGCCAAAAAGGCTTTTAAGCCCGCAGCGGTTGATGCCCTTCTTGCGATGAAAGAGGCCCTGGCTGCCGTGGACGAGTTTACCGAGTCCCATCTTGAGGCCCCTTTTCATGCCGTGATGGAAAAGCTTGAGGTGGGCTTTGGCAAGGTGGCTCAGCCCCTGCGCCTGGCTGTCTCCGGTACCGGCGCCAGTCCCGGTATGTACGAGATGCTTGAGGTCCTCGGCAAAGAGGAGACCTTAAAGCGTATTGATGACGCCGTGGCGCATATCCGCGCTCTCGGGTAAGGCCAAGAAAGGGTGGCGACGCCACGTGGGCTAAAATATCGTGAAAGCGTGTTGCCGTTGGGCGTTGCCCCTCGTTCCTCGGGGTGACGTCCTGCGGCATTCATTCTGGATATCCGGGCCATTTTTTTGAGGTTGGGCGGGTGGGAAATTTATTTTATTAAAGGGCGGTTGCGTTCCGACGTGAGAAAAGGCAATTAAGCGATGCTTTTTTTTCTTGACTCGCGGGGGGCCCCTGGCCTATAAACCCACTCGCAACCCATGCGTTGCCTGCTGGGATATCGTCCAATGGTAAGACTACGGTTTCTGATGCCGTCTATCGGGGTTCGAATCCCTGTATCCCAGCCACAATTTTTAAAGGCCCCTTCGATTTACGTCGAAGGGGCCTTTTTTATTTCTGGCTGAGGTGATTTTGTCTCATCGAAGCGTATGATTCTCATCTCAGCCCCAAACCTATCGAGTCCTTTTCTTTTAAAACACCACCCCCGTGTACCCAACGAAGCTGTCCGACGGGCTTTTTGCGTAGCTGGTGGTGTGGGCGATTTCAACGCCGCCCGGGCTGCCGAGGGCTTTGGCGGCGGCGAGGGTGGCGGTGACGGCACCGGCGCAGCAGGCGTTTTGGCGCAGGAGGGCCTCATGGGTGAAGTAGGGGGCATCCAGGGCGGTCATGTGGTCGATGGCCTCACGGTCGTTGCATTCGTTGACCCAGGTCCGCGATGCTTCTCCTTTGCCCTGGGGGGTAAAGGAGAAATTGGGGCCGTAGTGGGTCAGGTCGGTGGAACCGATGACTTTTATCGTGAGGCCCAACTGATTGGCGGTGTTGACCACGGCCAGGCCGGTGAGGGCAGCCTGTTTGTTGGGGGCGACTCCCAGGAGGCAGACGGCGGTCTCGCCAAAGAAGAGCCGGACAAAGGGAAGCTGGAGTTCCAGGGTGTTTTCCGGGGCCATGAAGGGCCCCATCTCACGCCGGATAAAGGGGGTTTTGCTTAAGGCCTCGGAGAATTCGGTGTGGACGGTGAGGTCTCCAAAGGGGGTTTCCAGAATGCCTTCGGTCATGACGTTGGTGGGGGCGGAGGGACCCAGGTGGTGTCCGAAAAGGACCACGAGGTCTGGTTTCTCTCCTTTGGCCAGGGTTTCGATCACCCGGCAGGCGAGGCTCCCTGAAAAAAACCACCCCGCATGGGGGACGATCCCCGCTCGGTAGTGATCCCCCTGGGGCCGAGTCATCCACCCCTCCTTTTGAAACCCCTCGATCTCTTTGAGGCAGGCCTCCCTGCTCTCCGGATACCATTGCCCGCGAAGGGCTGCCCGCTTTCTTGCACCCATGATTTTATCTCCCGAATGGTTATAATAAAACAATACAATATCACAGGGTTTTCAGGAAGAAAAAGCGGGCCTTGATCATCGTTTCGGCCACCTTCGTGTATACGTTACTATCCGTATCATAAAATACCGGCGGTATCCTATATCCACCATGGGTTCCCGCCTTCGCGGGAAAGACGGGAAAGACGGGAAAGACGGGAAAGACGGGAAAGACGGGAAAGACGGGAAAGACGGGAAAGACGGGAAGACGCGGTAAGCCACTTTTGGATCGACGGTGGAGCACCGGTAACTCACGCACTTGCGACGCACGGTGCCGTACCTTACACGTCGCGCGAATGCGGACGCATTGCAGCCTCAAAAGACGAGAACCGATGCGCATTCGCAAACCAGCTTTCGAGGTGGCACACCTCGCCGCCGGAGGCACGCTTTTGTCCTTTCCTCTGTCCCTATAACGGGATGTTTCCGTGTTTTTTAGCGGGGCGGGTTTCGCGTTTCGAGCACATGATATCCAGGGCGTCGATGAGATGATTTCGGGTCTCCGACGGGAGGATGACGGCATCGATATAGCCCCTGGCCGCGGCGATATAAGGGGTGAGAAAGAGGTCGTTGTATTCGCTAATTTTTTCGTCTCGCATGGAGGCAGGGTTGTCGGCGCTGTTGATCTCTTTGCGGTGGATGACGTTGGCGGCTCCCTGGGCTCCCATGACGGCAATCTCCGCTGTGGGCCAGGCAAAGGCCATGTCGGCGCCTAAGTGGCGCGAGCTCATGGCGAGGTAGGCCCCGCCGTAATCCTTTTTGGTGATCAAGAGGAGCTTGGGCACGGTGGCTTCGGAGTAGCTCCAGAGAAGTTTGGCTCCGTGCCGGATGATGCCTCCCCACTCCTGCTGGATGCCGGGAAGAAAGCCGGGCACGTCGGCAATGGTTAAAAGGGGGATGTTGAAGGCGTCGCAGAAGCGGATAAAGCGGCTGGCTTTGTCCGAGGTGTTGATGTCGAGGCAGCCGGCCAGCACCTTGGGCTGGTTGGCGATGACGCCCACCGTCCGGCCTTCCAGGCGGATGAAGCAGGTGATGATGTTCGGGGCATAAAGGCTGTGAGGTTCAAAATAGGTCCCGTGATCGGCGATGGCCCGGATCAGGTCGAACATGTCGTAGGGCTTCATCGGGTTTTCCGGGATCAGGCTGTCGAGTTCGGGGCAGAGGCGATGGATCGGGTCTTCGGGGAGGATTCGAGGCGGTTCTTCCGTGTTGTTGGCGGGAAGGTACGAAAGAAGAGTTTTTATGCGGGTGATGCACTCCCCGTCGTCTTCGCAGGCGAAGTGGGCCACCCCGCTTTTGGTGCAGTGCGTCACGGCCCCGCCGAGTTTATCAAAGTCTACATCTTCCCCGGTGACGGACCGGATGACATCCGGGCCGGTGATGAACATGTGGCTGGTTTTTTTGACCATAAAGACAAAATCGGTCATGGCCGGGGAGTAGACGGCGCCGCCGGCTGTGGCCCCCATAATGGCAGAGATTTGGGGGATCACACCGGAAGCACCCGCGTTTCGGAAGAAGATCTCTCCGTATCCGGCCAGGGCATCCACCCCCTCCTGGATCCGGGCGCCGCCGGAGTCGTTCATGCCGATGATGGGGACCCCGGCTTTCATGGCCATGTCCATCACCTTGCAGATTTTTTTGGCATGCATCTCCCCCAGGCTTCCCGCTCGCGAGGTAACGTCTTGGGCATAGGCGAAGACGGGGCGGCCGTCCACCAGGCCGTGGCCGGTCACGACGCCGTCGGCAGGGATCTCCACCTGCTCCATGCCGAAGTTGGTGCAGCGGTGGGTGACAAAGCGGTCGATTTCCCGAAAGGAGTCCCTGTCAAAGAGGCGATCGAGACGTTCCCTTGCGGTGAGCTTGCCTTTGGCCGTGTGCTTTGCAACGGCCGAGGTGCCCCCCATGGATAGCGTCTTTGCGTCTTTCTCCTTCAGGTTGTGGATCATTTTCTGGACGCGATTCATGCGTTCTCCTTCAGGTTCCCAGTTGATGAGGATGATGCGCCTGGTGTACGGGCGACAATCGAGGTGAACATTATTATCATGAAAGTCGGGTCAGGGGAATGGTTCCCCCTATTTTATGGTGCTCCGGTCGCAGGGGATGGAAAAAAAAAGGCCCCGTTCACTGTGAACGGGGCCTTTTTATTTTTTATTTCGGTGCAGGGATTACCCGCAGAGTGCGAGGAGAACACCTGCGGCCACAGCGGAGCCGATGACACCGGCGACGTTGGGACCCATGGCGTGCATCAGCAGGAAGTTGTGGGGGTTCTCTTCAACACCCACGCCGTTGACCACACGGGCTGCCATGGGAACGGCAGAGACGCCCGCAGCGCCGATGAGGGGGTTGATCTTCTCTTTGCTCATGCGGTTCATCAACTTGGCCAGAAGGACCCCTGCCGCGGTTCCGATGCAAAAGGCAACGAGACCCAGAAGGAGAATCCCGAGGGTTTCAAGCTGTAAAAATTTTTCTGCGGCCAGCTTGGAGCCTACGGCGATACCCAGCAGGATGGTGACGATGTTGATGAGTTCGTTGGCCGCGGTCTTGGAGAGTCGCTCCGTCACACCGCACTCCTTGAGCAGGTTGCCGAACATCAGCATTCCGATCAGGGGGGTGGCGTCCGGCAGCAGCACGATACAGATCCCGAGCACCATGAGAGGGAAGACAATCTTCTCCACTTTATTGACGTGGCGAAGCTGTTTCATCTCAATGGCCCGTTCCTCCTTGGTGGTGAAGGCCCTCATAATAGGGGGCTGAATGATGGGCACCAGGGCCATGTAGGAGTATGCGGCAACGGCGATGGCTCCCAGAAGATCCGGCGAGAGCCGTCCCGCCAGGAAGATGGCCGTGGGGCCGTCCGCGCCTCCAATAATCCCGATGGCTGCGGCGTCCTGCAGGGAGAAGTGGATCCCGGGTACCACCTGGGTCAGCACCAGGGCGCCGATCAGGGTGGTAAAGATGCCGAACTGAGCCGCGGCTCCGAGGAGCGCGGTTTTCGGGTTGGCGATGAGGGGGCCAAAATCCGTCATGGCACCGACCCCCATGAAGATCAACAGGGGAAAGAGCCCTGTCTTGATCCCAAAGGCATAGATCAGCCCCAGAAATCCTTCCGGACCGGCGATGGCTGCCACCGGAATGTTGGCCAGAATGCCGCCGAAGCCGATGGGGATCAAAAGAAGGGGTTCAAAGCCCTTGCTGATCGCAAGCCAGATGAGGATCCCGCCCACGATGATCATGATGAGCTGGCCGATGCCCAGGGGAATCAGCTGGTGATCGCCGCTTTTTTTGTCGGCAAAAATCTCTTTGGCACCATTGACAAAGGCGTTCAGGCCCGTGCTTTTCCAGAGTTTTTCCACCTTTCCCATGGAGGCGTCCGAGGCATCCGAGGCGGGCGCCGGGGCCGGTGCGCTGGCTGCGCTCGCCATGGAGATCCCGGTGAAGAGGCAGAGAGCGAGAATCGCTGCCACAATCGCCAGGGGCCGGGTGGAGAACTTTTTTGTGTATCTCATATCTCGAGTCATGGTTCTATCCTGTCCATTCAGTCGTTGAAGGCATAAAGAGTGCGTGGGTCAATTACCTCAGGCAATGGTGACCAGGCTCTGGCCGGAGGCCACCTGATCGCCGGCAGAAACCGATACACAGGTCACGGTGCCGTCCACAGGTGCCTTGACCTCCACTTCCATCTTCATGGCTTCCTGAACGAGCAGGGTATCCCCGGCTTTTACGGCAGACCCATTGTCAACCAGGACTTTTATGACGGCACCGGGCATCTGGGCTGTCACCTCTTCCCCGGGGCCTGTGGGAGCCGCAGGGGCTGCCACGACAACGCCGGGAGCGCCTTCGGTTTGAATCTGGATGAGGAGCTGGTCAGCGTTCACCTGATCGCCGGTGGCGACAAGGAGCTCAACAACGGTGCCACCCATGGGGGCTTTCACCTCCACTTCCATCTTCATGGCTTCCTGAACAAGCAGGGTGTCTCCGGCGTTGACCTTCGTGCCTTTGGCAACCAGGATACGAACGACGGCGCCGGGCATCTGGGCCTTGACGGCTTCGATGGCGCCGGGGGTCGTGGTGACCGCCGCAGGCGCTGCGGCCAGTCCTTCAGCGACGTTGACGTTGTATGCCTTGCCGTTGACCACGGCGGTGTCGCCGTCGAGTTTGACGGTGTAGGTGCTGCCGCCTACCGTGACGGTGTAGCCTTCAGGGGCTGCTTTGGTTTCGGCTTTTGCCGCTTCAGGGACATTTTTGCGGACCCCGAGGGTGGCTTTGCCGAGGAGATAATTGATGCCCTTGTCACCGCAGGAGGCGGTGATGAAGAGGTTCTCATCGGTAACGGGCAGCCCGCTTTCTTCGAGTTTCTTCTGCGCACAGCCGAGTCCCTTGGTGGGGTCTTCTTCGTTGATATCTAAGGGGCTGCGTGTGGTGGGCTCAAGGCCCAGCTGCTCGGAGGCGATCTTGATGATCTCGGGATCGGGGGCGACCGGGGTCTTGCCGAAGTAGCCGAGGACCATTTTTCCGTAGCCTTCGGCGACTTTGTTCCATTTGCCCATCATGACGTTGTTAAACGCCTGCTGGAAATAGAACTGGCTGACCGGGGTCACGGAGGTGCCGAAGCCGCCGCGACGGACCACTTCGTCCATGGCTCCGATCACTTCGGGGAAGCGGTCCATGATGTTGTTGTCGCGCATCATCTGAGAGTTCGCCGTCAGGGCGCCGCCCGGCATGGGAGACCAGGGAATGATGGGCTCGACCGCTTTGGCTTCGGGAGGCAGGAAGTAGTCTTTCATGCACTCCTTGAACACTTCTTCGGCTTCGCGGATCTTGTCGATGTCCACGTCAAGCTCGTAGTCGGTGCCTCTCAAGGCATGCCACATCGTCATGATGTCTGGCTGGCAGGTTCCGCCGGAGCAGGGGGCCATGGAGAGGTCAATCACGTCGACGCCTGCCTCGATAGCGGCCTTGTAGCCGATGACACCGATTCCGGCGGTGTCGTGTGTGTGGAACTGAACGGGGATATCCGCAGGGATAATCTCCTTGGCCCTTTTGATGGTCTCGTACACAGTGGCCGGAAAGCTGGTGCCAGAGGCGTCTTTAAAGCAGATAGAGTGGTAAGGAATGTCTGCATCCATGATCTGCTTGAGCATGTTGACGTAGAAGTCTGCGTCGTGTGCGCCGGTGCAGCCGGGAGGCAGGGCCATCATGGAGATGACCACCTGGTGCTTGAGACCGGCTTCGGCGATGCACTGCCCGCTGTAGATGAGGTTGTTGACGTCGTTTAATGCATCAAAGTTACGGATGGAGCTGATTCCGTGCTTTTTGAACATTTCGGCGTGCAGCTTGATGACGTCCTTGGGCTGTGAGTCCAGCGCCACCACGTTGATGCCGCGGGCCAGGGTCTGCAGGTCTGCGTCGGGACCGGCCGTCGCGCGGAAACGGTCCATCATGTCAAAGGCGCACTCGTTGCTGTAAAAGTAGAGTGACTGAAAACGAGCGCCACCGCCTGCTTCAAAGTAGTTGCAGCCCGCAGCCGTTGCGGCTTCCACGGCGGGCATAAAATCGTCAGTAAAAACGCGCGCTCCGTAGACCGACTGAAAACCATCACGAAACGCTGTATTCATAAAACGAACTAATTTCTTAGCCATAATCTTTTATCCCCTTATTAGCTGCGCGCGCAGGCTTTAACAGCCGCAATGGCCACCGCGATCTCCGCCAGGTCATCTCCCGCCTGTTGGAATGTTGCGGCTCTTGGTTTTCCCAAAGGTCTACCCGTCACATCGGCATCGGTAAAACGCTTCAGTACCTTTGCCGAGATCATCATGGCAAAGACCAAGAGAGTCAGAAACGCGAAGACCACTCCCATGCCTGCAACCATCAATCCCAGACCTTCAACAATCATACTCTATCCCCTCCACATAATAATCGATGTCTTTCATCTTCGGCGCTTCATCTCAGTGTGATGAATACGTGGGGTCGACGGTGCGGCCGATACATCCCACGGAAGGCAAAGCCACGCCCGGTGCGAAAGCATCTTTTCTCATGATGATGCCTTAAAAAAGGGGCATCAATGTATGCCGAATGGCACCTGCCCGTATCCCATCGGGCAGGAGGCACTCACGCATCAATTTCTATATCAATAAGGAGAAATCATTCCCCTTAAAAAAGACAGCAGATAATGGATCCATGGAGGCAGTACTCCCTTATGGTGAAAATCATCACCTTGGAAGAGGCGCCCGTTTCTTTTTTTATCGTCAGACGTAGGCTGAATATGTCGTCCAGATCGAGGCTACGGCCATCGTGGCACTTAAAGTATATTACTAGAATCGAATAATTTGATATATTCTCAGGGTAATGTCAAGTAAAAAAATACTGTGCTATTGTAAGATGATACCTTGGAAATCACCTGGGACGAGGGGGGCGGTAACTTGGCAAGCCTCGGGAATCATGACCCCTTATCGGCTCGAAAACTCTGTTTTCGGTGGGCTGCGGGTGATGTGGATGTCGTCGCAGGGAGGAGGATAATGAATATGATATAGGTTAGTTATTTTTTTGCGAGGGGTGTGGCGAATTGATGAAAAAGCGGAAAGATATACGAGTAAACATCTTTCCGCTTGATAATCATCCGAAGACAGCCTGAAAGTTGTTGACGAGCCTCCATAAAATGCATTTTATTTGTACTTTTTCATGACCTTGGCAAATCCAGGGAGGGCTCCTGTGATCGTTTTTTCATCGACGCAGAAGGAGATTCGGAAATGGCCCGGGCCGACAAAGCCGCTGCCGGGGACGACAAGGATCAGCTCTTCTTGAAGTTCGCTCACAAAGGCGACATCATCGTCGATGGGGGCTTTGGGGAAGAGGTAGAAGGCGCCCTTGGGGGCTGTGAACTCGTAACCGGCGTCGGTGAGGCCGTCAACAAGCAGCTGGCGGTTTTTTTCATAAGGCGTCATGTCTACGTTGACGCCCTGAAGCTCTGCAATCACCCGCTGCATGATGGCCGGGGCGTTGACATACCCCAGGATACGGTTGCACAGGGCCAGTCCGCCCACGAAAATGCCCTTTCCTTCAAACCCAGGATGCATGGCGATGTAACCGATGCGCTCGCCGGGAATGGAAATATCCTTGGAGTAGGAGGTCACCACCACGCTGTTGACATAACTCGTCATGATTGAGGGCACGGAGATGCCGTCGTAGGTGATTTTTCGGTACGGTTCGTCGGAGATAAGAACAATGGGGTGGCCGATGTCCTGGCTTTTGCGTGCGAGCATTTCCCCTAAGGCATCAAGGCTGGCCTTGTCATACACCTGGCCGGTGGGGTTGTTGGGGGTGTTGATCAGGACCGCTTTGGTCTTTTTGCAGACGGCCTCCTCAAGGGTGGCCAGATTCAGGGTGAAGTCCGGATTGGTTTTGACAGCTTTTACCACGCCGCCGTGGTTGTCGGCGTAGAAGTTGTACTCCACAAAATAAGGCGCCGGGCAGATTACCTCATCCCCGGGGTCAAGGAGGGTCTTGAGGACCACATTCAAGGCACCGGCCGCTCCGCAGGTCATGATGATGTCGTTTTCATCTAAGGTGACCTCCTGCTGGGCTGAGACAAACTCAGCCACCGAGGCGCGGACAAAGGGGTACCCGGTGTTGGGCATGTAGGAGTGGATGCCTTCGCCCGACGACGCGGCCACCTTCATGAGGGTCTCTTTAAACGCCGCAGGGGGGGCCAGGTAGGGGTTGCCGAGGCTGAAGTCGTACACCTTGTCTGCGCCGTGCTCTGCCTTGAGGCGGGCCCCCTCCTCAAACATCTTGCGGATGAATGATGATTTCTCGATGGCACCCTTGATCTTTGTCGAAATGGTCATGGAATCCTCCGGTCCGTGGAATTTGAATGAAGCCTGATGAACCACGAAGCCCAAGAAGGACATGAAAATAACAGGGGGGTTCCTCGGGCGTGTGCTTCGTGGCGCAATGTTTTTTGCTGTCCAGCCGATCTGTTTGCAGCAAACCGAACGGGATGTTTGATGAGATCGACTGAAGTACTTTTATTTCACAGGATGCGGAAAGAAATCAAAGAAATTTATCCATGAAGCGGAATGGGGGAGGACAAATCGGGGAGGGGGCAGGGTAAATTTCTGAGAGTGTTGGGTCGGATCGTACGCGTGCGAACCGTCTTCGCGGGATAAGCCACCTTGATTCGAGACACATGGTGAGTAAGCATACCCTGCGCCTCGTAAAAGCATGATGAATACGAAGCGGTCCTCCGGGATACACGAAGGACGCTGCGTGTTCTTCACCGCTGCAACCCGTTCTCAAGGTGATTCTATTGGCAGTGGCGTCGCCACCCTTGCCACCAGAGGTCTTCTGGTTAAGGTCGTCAACAGCCAGCGTGAATCCAAATGAGTGTTGGAGTGCGCACAGGGTTCCCCCAATCAATGGGTCGTACAAAGGGTGTTCTGTTTTATAATGATAAAGCAGCACATCGGTCCCCACGTCTCCTGCAGTGGGGGAAGATGATACGGATCATGGCCTGTTAACCTGTTTTTGATCTGGCACATCTCGCCGGAGTCACCCAGGTTAAAGATACCTTTGGCCACAGGCTAGGTCATCAGCGAATGTGAACACCCTGAGGAACGAAGGGTGAGAGCATTCGCAACCTGCTTTCAAGGTGGCACACCTTGCCGCCGGAGGCTTGCTTTTAGATGATGTCGCCTTCCATGGCCGCGTAGAAGCCTTTTCGCCAATCCATGAAGCGGTCGTCTAAGATGGCCTGGCGGATTTCCCCCACGAGGTTCATGTAATAATGAAGGTTGTGGATGGTGTTGAGGCGATAGGACAAGAGCTCCTTGGACTTGTAGAGGTGGCGTAGATAGGCCCGTGAGTAGTTCCGGCAGGTGTAGCAGGTGCAGACCGGGTCCAGGGGTTTTTCATCGGTCCGGTAGCGCTGGTTGCCGATGTTTAAAGCCCCCTGGGAGGTAAAGAGTTTTCCGTTTCTCGCGTTTCGGCTGGGCATGACGCAGTCGAACATGTCGGCACCCATGGCAACCAGCTCCACGATGTCGGAGGGGGTGCCCACGCCCATGATGTACCGGGGCTTCTCTTCCGGCATGAGGGCCAGGGTGTGATCGCCCATCTCCATCATCAGCTCCTTGGGCTCGCCCACGGAGAGGCCGCCGATGGAGTAGCCGGGGAAATCAATGCCGCAGATCTGCTCCACCGAGGCGGTGCGCAGCTCCTTGTGCATTCCGCCCTGGACGATGCCGAAGGCGTTGTTTCTGAGGTCGGTCTCCTGCTGCCAGAAGTCGTAGCAGCGCCGGGCCCAGCGCGTGGTCAGCTCCATGGATTCTTTGGTGGCCTTATAATCAGAGGGGTAAGGCGTGCACTCGTCCAGACACATCATGATGTCTGAGTCGATGTGGTTCTGTACCTCGATGCATCGTTCCGGCGTAAAGACGTGTCGGGATCCGTCGATGTGGGATTGAAAAGAGACCCCCTCTTCGGTTCGCTTGGTGAGCTTGGCCAGGGAGAAAAATTGAAATCCGCCGCTGTCGGTTAAGATCGGGTGCTTCCAGTTCATGAAATCATGGAGACCCCCGAAAAGGTCGATCACATCCGTGCCGGGCCTTAAGTACAGATGGTAGGTGTTGCCCAGAATGATCTGCGCCCCCGCCTCCTCAAGATCCTCCACCGAAACGGCCTTCACAGACCCCACCGTGCCCACCGGCATGAAAATAGGGGTCTTGATCTCGCCCCGACGCGTTTTAATCGTGGCTGCCCTCGCCCGACACTCCGTCGACTGGGCTTCTTTGGTATATGTAAGTCTCATCGTCTTCCTTAATTTATTAAAAAGCTGCCTCCGGCGGCCAGGGGCTGAGCCCCTGGACCCCAGGTTGCGAATGCTCCCGACCCTCGTTCCTCGGGTCGATCACATCCGCTAAGGGCAATGTCCGGCTTTACAGCAGGGGGGTGGGTATATACAGCATAGTGTCGTGTTTCAAATAGCGTTTGGAGCGTTCTTGGGTTCATTGGTGGCATATTCGAAACCGGAGGGGATACGACACCGTATCCCCAGCCTTGCGGAGCTTGTAAAAATGCCCGTATAGTCATCAGCTTTGGTGGCGGGCGCAGCCCGCGGCGAACGCCATTGCGATTTGCCCTGAGGAATCCGCCTACGCCCGTGTCTGCGTGTCACCACCTATCCAACGTAGGTGGGCTAGGGTGCGACACGCGAAGGGCGAAGCGCAATGGCAACCTGCTTTCGAGGTGGCACACCTAGCCGCCGGAGGCATGCCTTTAGTCAATAAACATCGCGTCGCCGTAGCTGAAGAAGCGGTATTTTTGCTTAACGGCTTCTTCGTAGGCTCGGAAGATGGTGTCCCGTCCGGCGAAGGCAGAGACGAGCATGAGCAGGGTCGACTCCGGGGTATGGAAGTTGGTGACCATGGCGTCCACACATTTGAACTGATAGCCGGGGTAGATGAAGATGTTGCAGGGGCCAGCGTCGGGGGCGAGGGTACCGTCTTCGGCGGTGGCGAACTCCAGGGTGCGCACGGAGGTGGTGCCCACGGCGACCACGCGGCGGCCTTCGGCTTTGGCTTTGTTGACGGCGTCGGCCGTCTCTTGCGGGACTTCGTACCACTCGGTGTGGATGGCGTGGTCCCGGATATCGTCCACCCGGACGGGTTCGAAGGTGCCATAGCCCACATGGAGGGTGAGCTCGGCAATCTCCACCCCTTTTTCACGAAGGGTCTGCATGAGCGCGTCCGTGAAGTGGAGCCCTGCGGTGGGCGCGGCCACGGCGCCTCGGTTTTTGGCGTAGACCGTCTGGTAGGTCTTTTTGTCAAAGGCGTCGGCGTCCCGCTTGATGTAAGGGGGCAGGGGCATTTTTCCGTAGGCTTCGAGCTGGGCGTCGAAGTCGCCCTCGGTGAGAAACCGGAGGCGGTAGATACCCTGGTCAAAGTGCTCCACCACGGCCGAGAACCCGTCTCCAAAAGAGATGAGGGTGCCGGGTTTGACGCGCTTGGAGGCTTTGAGGAGGCATCGGCAGGAGAAGTCCCCGCTCGCATTTTTTGCAGCCATGCCTTCCCGGTAGTCCAGGATCAAGACCTCTACTTTTCCGCCGCTTGCTTTGTGGCCGATGAGCCGGGCGGGGATGACGCTGGTATTGTTCACCACCAGAAGATCCCCTTGATTAAGGAGGCCTTTGATGTCGGTAAAATGGCTGTGGTGAAGTGCACCGGTTTTGCGCTCCAGATGGAGGAGCCGTGAGTCGGTGCGGGTTTTTTCCGGGTGACGGGCAATGAGCGCCTCCGGAAGATCAAATTGGTAATCACTGAGTTGGTACA
The DNA here is from genome assembly GCF_030145185.1 of Desulfoluna sp. GTDB lineage: Bacteria > Desulfobacterota > Desulfobacteria > Desulfobacterales > Desulfolunaceae > Desulfoluna. The sequence continues at coordinate 54,578 of NZ_JAQYWB010000003.1, forward strand.
TCTCTTACATATTCCCCAGGTAGACGAGGGCAAGCCCTCCAAGCATCATAAACAGTCCCATCCTTCGCAGGAGGTTTTCCGGCTGCGTGGCCAGGGTCAGAATGATCTGGCGTGCCTTGTTTGGGAATCCGAACCAGGGAAGTCCCTCGATGATCATCACCATTCCGATAACGCAGAGAAAATATTTCATAAGGCCTGTGTTGCGTTTGCTGGCATCCCGGTCAGGGTGGGCCACATGCGTGGGGTAGCCTGGACGGGATGACGGTTTCTGTATCCTTCATTAGGATGCCTCTGGACCCTGTTTCTACTGCGACGGGCCTGGCATGAACCGGCATCAAAACAGTTTGAAAACCTATATTTATAGTATGGGGTGCGGGGTTTGTCAAAATCAATATAAGCGGTGGGGCCGGAAGGGGCATTCAGAGGTGGGGCTTAAGGGGGGTATGCACCTGGAAAAGACGCCGAAGCACCCGTTTTCAAAGGGACTCCTTTGGCTGCTGGTCGGGTGTTTTTTGTTATCAAAAAGGTAACTGTTCAACCCATGAAAAGCAGCCTCCGGCGGCAAGGTGGCGCCACCTTGAAAGCGGGTTTGCGAATGCTCTATCGGTGTCGGAACTCTCAGTGCCTCGCATCCGCATTCGCGTGAAGTGCGAGGAAACGCACAGTGCGTAACAAACGCGTGGGCTGTAGGTGTTCAGAATCCAATTCAACCGTTGACTATAACCGGAATAACTCCGGCGGCAAGGTGGCGCCATCTTGAAAGCGGGTTTGCGAATGCTCTATCATTGTCGAAATTCTCAGGACCTCGCATCCACATTTTGTTCGACGTGAATCTGAGATAGGTATGAAGACCTGTTTATCAAACTTTTCAAAAGTTTGGTCCCCGGCAGGGCCGCCGGAGGCGTCAGCTCAATAGTGACTCAAAAAGAGCGGTATGGGCGAATAAGGGTTTGTCATGAAACCTTAAATCCATTATAATCCATACTTTTAAATATTCACCGGCCTCTTTTTGTGAGGGGCCGGTTCTTTATGATGGTACCGTCCCTGAAGTGGAGTCAGATATGGAATATGAAGTCGTCATTGGCCTTGAAATACACGCCCAGCTGAAAACCAACACGAAAATCTTCTGCGGCTGTTCCACCGCCTTTGGGGCGGAGCCCAACAGCCAGACCTGTCCGGTCTGTACCGGGATGCCTGGTGTGCTGCCGGTGTTGAACAAAACGGCGGTGGCCTATGCGGCCCGGGCCGGGGTGGCCACGAACTGCACCATCAATCGGGTGAACCGGTTTGCCCGGAAGAACTATTTTTACCCGGATCTGCCCCTGGGCTATCAGATCACCCAGTTTGCACTGCCCATTGCCGAGCACGGTCATCTGGATATCGAGCTGCCGGACGGCGGTACCAAGCGTATCGGCATCACCCGGATTCATATGGAGAATGACGCTGGCAAGCTTAACCACGATCCCATGCGTCCCATCAGCCTGGTGAACCTCAACCGGGCCGGGGTTCCCTTGATCGAGATTGTCTCCGAGCCAGACATGCGCTCCGCCGCAGAGGCCGGCGTTCTCGTGCGGAAGATGCATCAGCTCGTGCGGCATATCGGGGTGTGCGACGGCAACATGGAAGAGGGGAGCCTGCGCTGTGACGCCAACGTCTCCCTGCGTCCCAAAGGCCAGGAAGAGTTCGGGACCCGCACCGAGATGAAAAACTTAAACTCCTTCCGAAACATCGAGCGGGCCATTCGCTACGAGATCAGCCGCCAGACCGATATCCTGGATAACGGGGGCGAGGTGATCCAGGAAACCCGCCTCTGGAACGCCGACAAGGAGATCTCCACCTCCATGCGCAGCAAAGAGGATGCCCACGATTACCGGTATTTCCCCGATCCCGACCTCCTGCCCGTGGTGATCGATGATGCCTGGTACGATGAGATCGTGAAGAGCCTGCCCGAACTGCCCGATGCCATGAAGGCGCGTTACGTGGAAACCTTAGGTCTTCCCGTGGGCGATGCCGAGGTGCTGACCTCCACCCTCGAACTGGCCACCTATTTTGATGCCTGCCTGGCCGCACTGGGGACCCCAACGCCCAAACAGGCCAAGCTGGCAGCCAACTGGGTCATGGGCTCGGTGCTCGCCCTGCTGCACACCGAAGGCATGAGCCTGGCGACGGTCCCGGTTTCAGCCGACATGCTGGCCGGACTCCTCACCCTGGTGGAAAAAGACGTCATCAGCGGCACCATGGCCAAGACCGTCTTCGAAGAGATGGCGGCAACTGGCAAAGAGGCCAAAATCATTGTCGAGGAGAAGGGCCTCGCCCAGGTCTCCGATACCTCCGAGATCGAAGGCATCGTCGATACCATCCTCGCCAATAACCCCAGCGAAGTGGAAGCCTTCCGCGGCGGCAAGAAAAAGCTCATGGGCTTCTTCGTGGGCCAGGTCATGAAAGCCACCAAAGGCAAAGGCAACCCCAAGGTGGTGAATCAGCTCCTGGGCGAAAAGCTGAAATAGCGAAAAGATAAAAAAAAGCCTCCGGCGGCCCTGCCGGGGGCCAACCTTTTGCCTGATTTTATAAAGACGGGTTTGCCAAACAGGTTTTAAGGGATCCGTCGGTGGTGGGTGCCTTTCGGGTGATACTTTAAAGCCCCTGCTCTTCAAAGAGAGCAGGGGCTTTTTTTGTTGGCTATGGGGGGCTTTAAGGGGGCCGGTGGTGAATCAGCGCTTAGGCGAAAAGCTAAAAAAGTGCCTCCGGCGGCCCTGCCGGGGGCTAAACTTTTGCCTGATTTTATAAAGACGAGTTTAACAAACAGGTCTTAAATACATGTTTCTGATTTACGTCGACTCAGGCGCGTATGTGATTTGACCCGAGGCATCCGCCTTCGCCCGTATCTGTGTGTCATCACTCAATCCGCATCGGTGGGCTACGGCGCGACAAGGGATCCGTCTTCGCCTTCGGCTACGCCGTGACATGGGGGGAAAACGCATTCGCAAATCAGCTTTCAAGGTGGCCCACCTTGCCGCCGGAGGTTTTTTTTGCTGAACACGGCGCACCCAAGAGGGTGCTGTGGTGCATCGACTCCAATGCCAAAGCCCTGTCAGTGTTTCCGTTCGGCGGGAGCCATCTCTCTTCAATTTCTCAACGGTGTTGTTTTTCGGGCGCGCCGTGCTCCGTCGCGGCATTTACGTGATACCGGTGGGAGGGAGTCGTTCGTTGGGATGTGATAACGGATGCGAGGCAAGTTTTGGCTGTTACTGTGGTTCGGGCCGGGGCCAAGCCCTCAGCAAAAAAGCCGCGGCGAAACACCCGATACCCCTCGTCCCTCCACGTCTTCCCCGGCTGCACGGGAAAACGGATCCGATTGTGCCGTTTCTCAGTCCGATACTTGCCACCTTTTGTATCGCCAAGTGACCGGGGATCCATGCCTGGGTTTACGCCACACATCAACATGATGGAGGCCTTGGTCATCGTTTGGGCCGCGACCTTTAAAAAACCGAGAAAGACGAACCGAATCGGAGCGCCGCACTCCTGTGCGGCTTTTTAGTTCGTCGTTGTCCATGCTGCACCGGAGTGCGGCGTGCAAGGGGGATGCGAGGGAGAGTGCGCCTGCGCACCGCGAAGAATCGTAATGTTCATGAAAGCCCATCTACGGATGACCCGGACGCAGCATATAAATGGCGAGAGGTGTTGGTTTTCAGGACAAAGGAGGGGGTCGCCTGAGGTGGATTGGGCGGAAAGGGTGACAACGATGAAGTAACGATTTAGCTTGTGCCTCCGGCAGGACTGCGGGGGCACAAGCTCACCCGTTAAGAAAAATCAGCAAAAAAAAAGGCCCGCCAAATGGCGGGCCTTTCTTAATCAACTCAGCCGATCAGGGTTGCTTTAAATTAGAAAGCAACGTTGATTTTGGCGTAACCGTCGATTCGAGCATCTTTCATGTAGTCGAGATCCAGGGTAGCGATTCCGCAAGAGAGAGTTACAGCATCAGACGCTTTGAAATAAGCGTTGAGATCTGCTTCGTAGCCATCCTGGTTATTGCCAGCTGCGTTGTCGTCCAGATTGTCGAGGATTGCGGCAACAGCACCGTCAACGGAGATCTTTTCAGTCAGGCTTTTGGAAACGCCCACTTTGAAGAGGTTAGCACCGTCGATTTCAACGTTATCAGTTGCGATGTCCATGATGGCAAGCTCATCACCAGTTTTGAAGGCTTTGTTATCGTCTTCGGAGCTGTAGATACCGGCAACGGTAACACCAAGAGCTGCAACAGTGGTGTCAGCCTGTACGTAAAGACCATAGGTTTTCGCATCACGTGCTTCGTCATCTTCGTAAACTACTTCAGCGGTCAGGTCGACGTTGGCGATTTTACCGGTAGTGTAGACCATCATCTTGGTGTTGGTTTTGTCAGCCAGCTGCTTGTCCAGGTAGTAGAAGGCAGGTGTGATCTCGAAACCGCCAGCCTTAAGAGTAAGGGCAAGCTGATACGCATCGGTATCTTTGTCAACAGCATCGGTTTCGTCAATTTTTTGTGTCTTGGCAGTTACGGAACCGAAGGGGAGGTCCATGGTACCCTGGAGGAAGTATTCTTTGTCGGCATCATCGTTGAAAGCAGTACCAAAGCTGTTACCGTTTCCATCGATACCACCGGAGAAGGCGAAGCCGTTCCCGAAGTTGTGATCCATCTTGGCCGTGGTGACCTGGAGGTGGTTCTGAGCTTCACCTGAAACAGCAGAGCCTTCTTTTGTTGTATCGAAAGCTCCATCATCATCAGAATCTACAAGAACCTTTACAGGAACTGAATCAGTACCAACGCCTTTATCCCAGTTGTTGTCGAAGGCTTCAACAACGATAGTGGCTGAGGTGTTTTCATCAACGATGAACTGAGTTTTTACTTCAAAGTCAGATTCGTAAGTACTAACATCTTTCCCAGTATCAACGTAGTTACCTTTGATGAAAAAAGAACCGTTCATCTTTACTTCTGCGAAGGCAGGAGCAGCGATGAAAAGACCAGCGAGCATTGCAGCGAACACTTTCTTGAACATTTAAAATCTCCTTATCGTTCAGGTTTCGAGTCGTCCCCCGGCGCGTTGGCCTTGAAGCTTTTGGACAGGTCCCTTGAAGGCGCGTCAGACCGATCGTAGGCAGCAAGCACGAGAGTGCCGGATTTGACCATGTCTCCGATTTCACAGGAAAGGTGTCACATGTCTATTGAGGAAGATGCTCATAAAAATCAACGATTAACCTTCCGGCATGTGACAACAAAGCTGCTTGGCGGATCTTACAAAGTAACATTTCAATCATTGTTACCTTAATTAAGGTTATGTTTTTAAAAAATTTAATGGTGAATGTCAATATAATTTTATGATTTTTGAGGGGATTTCTGCTTGATGATCATCCATAAAAACAAAGGGATATACATAACATGTTCACTGATTAGAAAAAACTTCACCCCACGGGAATATGGTGATAGTCTCAAAAAATCGAAAAATTTTCATGTTGACACCCGAAATTATTAACCCTGCGGGTAAAGCAGCGATAGCTGATGAATGCAATCATTTTAATTAAACTGATATTTTCACCGCCTGATCTGCCATGCGTTAAATGGCCGGGTTGATACATTAAAATTGTATTTTTTATTTCAGGCTGGATGCGGTGTTTCTACCGAAGAGAGGATGGTTATGAATGTGTCTATAAAGAAGCGGGTTGTCGGCTTGATGACAACGATGGTGTTCCTGTTTGCCGGCGTGGCCATGGGGGCTCAGCCCTGTCTGTCCATTCATGAGGTGTCCTATAACGGACCCGAGTCGAGTCGGTATTTGAAAACTGGGGTTTCTCAGATGGTGGAAAACCATCTGGGAGAGGCCGGGGTCTCTGTTCAGGACACCTGCGAGGGCGGAGCCCTGGCGATCAGTGTCACCCTGTTCGGAGGGACGGCCAACCTGGGGGCGAGCATTGAGAAGACCGGGTATCACTTCTCCCGTTCGGGGACGGAAGCGGAGTTGATCGGCTTTGTTCAGGAGCTCGCCAGCGAGGTGGCCGGAAACATCACCGGAACGGTTCCCCCGTCTTCTGTCCCGGCCTCTGATAAAAAGGCAATACGACCCACGGCTCCTGTGCCAGTGCCCTCGGTCGAAGCCTATCGAAGTGATGTGTTTCCCTTGCAGATCCAGAGTGTGGCCATGGGGGACCTTGACGGGGACGGCGTCATGGAGGCCGTGGCCGCTTCTCAGGGAACCCTGCAGCTCCTGTCGGTTTCCCCTGATGCCATTGCCGAGACGGCGCGCGTGAGCTTGCCCCATTACCTGAAGCCCGTGCGCCTGGATCTCCTCGATTTTGATGGGGACGGAAAACCCGAGGTGATTTTGTCCACCCTGCATGCCGCGAGTCAGGCTCCGTTGTCTTTGGTGTATCGGCATGATGGGACCACCCTGGTTCAGGTCGGGAAAGCTGCCCCATTTATGACCGCTGTGGTCAATCTTCCTGAAGGGCACGGGCGCGGTTGTATCGCTCAGAGGCTTCAGGGAATCGATTTCTGGGGTGATATCTATCAGGTGACTCTCGAGGCCCAGGGCTTGGCGTTGGGGCAGCCACTGGACATGGGGGATGACTTTACCCTTTTGGGCTGGGGCCGGGCACCGGTTCAAAAAAGTGAGGAACAGGGTCTGTACCGGCTCTCCGAGGAAGGACGCCTTGGGTTTTGGAACGACACCAAGACCAGTGTCTACCGAAGCGATGAAAACTTTGGCGGGTCCCAGATTTTTCTCTCCAAAACAGAAGGGTCGAATGAGCAGGAGGAGCGTCGGTACCTTGTGTCCCGGGTGCAGGCCGTGGAGACGGACCTTATTAAAGGGGTGGGGGTCTCGCAGAACAAAGACGCCCTGGGGCATTTATTCCAGGGTATGAGGCGATACAAAGACGGCCGCGTGGTGGTCATGGGCTGGAATGGGTATGAGCTGGCCCCCCTGGCGACCACGCCTTCATTCAAAGGCTTTATTTCCGACTTTAGCGTTGTGGACCGTAACGGAGACGGCGAGCTGGAGGCTTTCTTCTCTGTCGTGAACAAAAAGGGGGGGCTTTCCGGAAAAGCGCGTTCCTATTTTGTTTTGTCTCCTCTGAAGTAATGTTCTGAAGGACGTTCTTTCGGGAACACCTGATTTGACGTGGAAAGATGGCGTCACCCCAAACGGGGGGTGACGCTATTTTTTTTGTGCGCGGAGGGGCCGGGCATTTTTGAGGCGCACCCCTTGCGTTGCGTGGGATGCTTGTCGGATAAATGTGAGCGACTGGGGCTTAAATAAGATAAAACTCTGGAAATAAAGGGTAAGCGGTGCTTTTTGCCGTGGCGAATGATCATCTGCGTTGATGAAGGTCCTAAATTCAACTTGACAAATGGGGTCGTCTTTCCTATTCATCTACTTTAATAATATTCACCTCGCACATGAAGTAAATGTGAAGCACATTTATTCAATTATATTTCCAAGTCATTTTTTTCTCTAACGAAAGGAGACGTGCACATGTCCAATTTAGTTGCTCCCCATGGCGGAAAAGGTCTTACTATTTGCCTTCTTGAAGGGTCTGAGAAGGAAGCGGAACTGAAAAAAGCGGAAGGTCTCAAAAAGATTACCATCAGCCCCCGTGCTGAAGGCGACCTTATTATGATGGGTATCGGCGGCTTCAGCCCCCTGACAGGTTTTATGGGTAAGGCTGACTGGAAAAGCGTTTGCGATAACTTTCTGATGGCTGATGGTACCTTCTGGCCCATCCCCGTAACCCTCGACGCTTCCAAAGAAGACGCAGCCGCCATCACCGCGGGTGACGAGGTTGCACTGGTAACTGCTGCCGGCGAGATTATGGCCACCATGAAGGTCTCCGAGAAATTTGAGATGACCGAAGCGGACAAGCGTTACGAGTGCGAGAAAGTCTTCATGGGCGAAGGCACTCCGACTGCTGAAGAGTTCTGGAAAATTGCCGAAGAAGATCACCCCGGCGTTCAGATGGTCATGAACCAGAAAGAGTTCAACCTGGCCGGTACGGTTAAGGTTCTCTCCGAAGGCGAATACCCCGAGAAGTACAAAGGGGTTTACCTCACTCCCGCAGAGTCCCGTGCTATCTTTGACGAGCGTGGATGGAGCACCGTTGCAGCCCTTCAGCTTCGTAACCCCATGCATCGTTCCCATGAATATCTGGCAAAGCTTGCCGCTGAGGTGTGTGATGGCGTGTTCATCCACTCTCTCGTGGGTAACCTCAAGCCCGGGGATATTCCTGCGGAAGTTCGCGTTAAGTGCATTGATACCCTCGTAGACAAGTATTTCGTTAAAGAGAACGTTCTGCAGGGTGGATACCCCTTGGATATGCGTTATGCCGGTCCCCGTGAAGGACTCCTCCACGCCACCTTCCGTCAGAACTACGGTGTCTCCAAGATGATCATCGGCCGTGACCATGCAGGTGTTGGCGATTTCTACGGCATGTTCGAAGCTCAGGATCTTTTTGATAAGATTCCCCAGCCCGAAGAAGCCGGCAAGCGTCTCCTCTGCGAGCCCCTGAAAATCGACTGGACCTTCTACTGCAAGAAGTGCGACGGTATGGCTTCTCTGCGTACCTGCCCCCACGGCAAAGAAGACCGCGTGATTCTTTCCGGCACCATGCTTCGTAAAGGCCTCTCCGAAGGGACCGTGATTCCTGATCACTTCGGTCGTGAAGAAGTTCTCGTTATTCTTCGCGCCTACTATGCCGGTCTGACTGAAAAAGTTGAGATCAAAACCCACGCTGCCGCTCTCGGCAAATAGCATGGGCTTTCACCCCTGACAGGGTGATATCGTTTGTTTGAAAAAGGGCGGTGCAGCAATGCACCGCCCTTTTTGTATTTATCGGAGAAGTAAGGGTCATTCTGGGGTCCTGGTCATTAACCTGAGAAAGGGTCTGGATTCAGACGTTTCATCCTTCCTCCGGGTGACCGCAATCTTTTTAAAATTCGCTTGTCAAACCTATCGAAAAAAATGGGCTAAAGTCCGCTGGAGGCACAAGCTGAATAGGAACTGTTATTGTAACTATTCAGCGATCCATTTTTTCTTTATGGCCCCCGGTCTGACATCACCCTACGCTTTTCGTCTTTCCCGCGCAGGCGGGAATCCATGTATGAAAATCCGTATCGTCCTCATTTTTACAATGACGTACCGGGTGGATGCATAGGGGTGCGCCGTGCGCACCGTCAGGCGTATCGTAAACCGGAAACACCGCATTTTGAAATAAGACTCGTGGTCATCGTTAACTTGCGAGGCTGAGGGTCCTCTCTACGGTAGAAGGTGCGGGAGCCGCACCCTAGGCGGTGATGAAAAGACGCGACGTATTGGCATTTGAATCTTTCTGTCATTTGCCTCGAACGACCTGGCGAAGGCAAGCTGAATAGTTACCTGTTATTTAATGTTTGGTCTTTGCTGAATCGGTCGCAGCTTAAGTCTTGCAGCAGAGCGATTTTTTCCTGAAATTGGTTTTTAGCTAAAATTGACTGGATCGTCGTTTTGATCCATGCTCCTGCCCCCGTTTTGTGAACGGTCCCTTCTTTTAATATCGTGTATTCCCTGTCTGTCATGAGTTCGAGGTTCCCCTTCAGGGCAGATGGTTGAGCGTTTTTCTTGCACTTTATCGCATGCTCTGCTTTTTCTTATTGTGCAATTTTTGTGGGGGGCGAAGCGCTCAGTATGCCTTTTTTGTGCGGGACGTCAGTGTGCCCGAAATGATGGCAAAAGCAAAAATGCCCTTGGACGAACCACCCTAGCAGCCAAAACCTGTCTCTCATTCGTTATCACATCCCAGCGAGCGACTCCCTCCCGGCGGTATCGCGCAAATGCCGCGACGGAGCGCAGCGCGCCTGAAAAACAGCACTGTTGAGAAGTTGAAGAGAGATGGGACCCACAGAACGAAAACACGGTCAGGGCGTTGAGAATGCTGGCACCACGGCATCCTCCTGGGCGCGCCGTGCTCCGCCGCGGCTTTTTTTGCAGGGGACTTGGCCCTATCCCGGACCACCCTCCCAGCCAACACTTGCCTCTCATCCGTTATTACACCCCAACGAACGACTTCCTCCCGGTTGTATCGCTCTGCCGGGGGCCAAATTTTTATCAATTTGTATGAGCTGAGCTTGATAAGCAGGTCTTAATGCATATTTCAGATTTAGATCGAACCTGCTTTCAAGGTGGCTCACCTTGTCGCCGGAGGCAATTTTTTGGGTCAACTTATTATGTGTTCGTTCCTTAGCGGTGTCGCCGCATCGGAGGCATACGCAGAATCGTAACAAAAAAAGGGGCTCTGCGCTGTGCGCGGAGCCCCTTTATAACGGATGGTGTGGCATTTAAGCCACTCCCCCTACTTGCGGTTTGCGTATTCAGCGTAGGTCATGCCTGCGATGCGGTAGACAAAATGCGCCAATTTGGAGAAGGGCACGTACGCAAAGAGGTGGAAGACCAGGATCAGGTGGAGATAATAGACCAGGTAGGTTCCGAAGGTGGAACCGGCCAGTCGGGCCATTTCTGTGAGAAGACCGGTGGCTCCCAGGAGAATGACGAGGCCGAGGAGGTACCAGTCTTTGTAGCCGCTGGACTTGTCTTTGCCCAGACGGTCTTTGATCATCAGAGCGGCGCCCAGAACGATGAGAATCCCGCCTAAGTTACCGAACCACTTGAGGGGGTTGATCTGGGAGTAGGGACCGGCGGTTCCTGCGAGATAGAGCAGCGAGCCGGCAATGACGGTGGCGATAAAGCAACCGACAAACCCGTAGAGGACCATCATGTGGGCCGTGCCACGGGATTTGTTCTCACCACACTCATTGAACTGCTGGTGCTTGAGGATCTTTGGAATCACGGTGGGGACGGTTTTAAGGAGCTCTTTGATGTCGAGGTCCTGCTTGTCGGTTTTTCCTTCGGTCAGGGCATTTTCGTGCATGTCATTGATCATGCGCTTGAGGCCGAGGTAGAAGATGACGACCGATGCGGTGGCCAGAGGCACGAAGGTCGCGTCCACCAACCATGTCGAGACAAAATTGGCATGGGCGATGGGGGCATCCGTGTGGTGAATCCAGTGGACGCCGAAGAATCCGAAGATTTTCTCCATGGTTCCACCGAAGAACATGGTGATGATGGCCATCAGGGCAAACCAGGCCGCCGGAATGGCAGTGAGGATGCCGAGCTTGCTCTTGTCGGTGACCATTTTGGCCAGTTTTTTGGGCCGGGCGTACTCGGAGATGGCGTATGAGCGAATGGCGGAGAGAACATCGCCAGGCTGGGCGCCTCTGGGACACAAGGTGGAGCAGTCGCCGCATTCATGGCAGAGCCAGATGTCAGCGCTTCCCACCACACGGTCCTTAAGGCCCCATGAGGCTGCGATCATCTCTTTTCTGGGGAAGGGTGAATCTTCAGGGGCGATGGGGCATGCGACGGAGCAGCTGGCACACTGAAAGCACTTTTTCAGTGAGTCGCCACCGAGTCCCACGACTTCATCAATGAACTCCAGGTTTGGATTCACAAGGGTATTGTCGGACATGAGAATTCCTCCTCATTGTATTCTGCGTTAGAAACTCGCTTGAGGGGGCCTCTTTCCGTACCGAAAAAGGCCCCCGATCATTCCAGGAAACAGCCGGAGCTTAGAAACCCTTGAAGGGGTTCGGGCCCAGAGCCACTACCTGGTCAACAAAGGCGTTGACGATTTCAGGCAGCTTGTCCGCTTCATCGATACCGATCTCGAACTGAGCCACACGCTCTTCTTCCAGGGCGAGGGAGGCCAGGGCGTCACCGATTTTCTGCATGCGGACATCGGCAAGTTCAGAGCCTTTAACGAAGTGGCACTGATAATCGTCTCCGTGCTTGCAGCCGAGAAGGAAGACGCCGTCCATGCCCTGGGAAAGGGCATCCTTGATCCAGACCACGTTGACGGAGCCAAGGCAGCGCACAGGGATAAAACGCACCTGGGCGTCAATTCCATGTCGCTTCATGGCGGCCATGTCGAGGGCCGGCAAGGCGTCGTTCTCGCAGATGAGACCCAAAATACGCATGGGCGGCTCGTAGTAATCGTCTTCACAGGGAACCCAGACAGACTTCACCTGGGATCCGACGGAGTCGACGCTGTAGTCGGCAAAACTGATGATGCGCTCAGGGCAGGCCCCCATGCAGGTTCCGCAGCGGCGGCACCGGGTGGGGTTCAGCTTCGGGGTCCCTCTTTCATCGTCATCCAGGGCGCCGAAGGGGCACTCTTCAGTACAGCGTTTGCACTGGGTGCAGCGCTGGAAGAAGAAGTCCGGGAAGGTCATGTCGCCACTTCGGGGATGAACCGCCACGCCACGATCGACGGAGGCGAGGCACTGGATCGCCTTTAAGGCGGCTCCGGAGGCATCTTCAATGGACTCTTCCATGGTCAGCGCACGGCGGATGGCGCCGGCAGCGTAGATTCCGGTTCTCTGGGTTTCGTAGGGGAAGCAGATAAAGTTGGAATCTGCGTACCCATCGAAAATGTCGTTGTCACGGAAACCGGGGCCCTGGCGGTAGGCGAGGTTGATGACGGCGTCATCGACGGTCGCCGGAACCATCCCGGCGGCCAGGACCACGAGGTCTGCCTTGACCTTGAGGTTGTCACCGAGAAGGGTGCCATGGACTTCCACGGTAAAGCTTTTCCCCTCTTTGGTGACGGCGGCGATGTCCCCTTTGGTCATGAAGACGCCGTTGTCCTGCTGCATGCTCTTGTAGAAGTCCTCGGTGAGACCGGGGGTGCGCATGTGCTGATAGAAGATGTACGCCTTCCCATCATCGTAGTCTTCACGGACGTATTTGGCCTGTTTCAGGGCCACGAGGCTGGTGACGGAGCCCGCGTACTCGAAGTCGCGGTCACTGCCAGCGCCGGGGCTCTGGATAAAGACGACGTTTTTGGCTTCCTTGCCGTCGGAGGGACGGACAAGTTTACCGGCGGAAGCCATCTCTTCGAACTGGGCGTTGGTGACCACATCGGGGTCGCCGATGGAGAGGTGGGGGTAAGCCTCTGCCGTCAATTCGGCAGGGCGCCATCCAGCTGCCAGAACCACAGCACCGAATCGCTCGCCATTGGGGTCCAGGGTGAGGATGTCTTCCCGCCCTTCGTTGTACTCTTTGTATTTGACGGCCAGGGCCTCGGCGTCCAGCTCGTTGCCCGCTTCATCCACCTTCATCTCCGCGGGGAGGGGGAAGGGGACGTCAAAGGGGATCTTTTCGCCGGGAGTTTTCAGGGTCACCGTGAAGTCACCGGGCTGGCCGGCAATACGAGCCACGATCGTACCGGTTTTTACGCTGATGTTGGAGAAGGTCCCCAACTTGGCGATGGTGTCCCCCACGACCGGAGGCAGCAACTCGGTATAGGGCTCGCCCTGGGGAATCTGCTTGCGCATCTTGGCTGCCCAGCCGCCGAGTTTGGCTTCTTTTTCCACGATGGTGACGTCGGCACCGGTTTTGGCAGCGTCGATGGCCGCGTTCATGCCGGTAATCCCGCCACCGATGACCAGAATCTTGTTGCTCTGGTTTTCCAGCTTGAAGGGCTCGGGAAGCTCGACTTTGTCCAGACGGGCAAGGCTCATGCGGAGGTAGTCGTTGGCGGCCAGTTGGATGTTGTCCACAAAGTAATCGTCGTCATCGGGGCCTTTGGCGGGATACTTTTCCCGGCTCATGGTCCAGATGACCTGCTCACGGACGCTGGCGCGATCCACCAGGCAGTTGTCCCATTTGAAGACGTCGTAGTTGACGCGTCGGGAGCAGCCCACAATGGAGAGGGTGTTCACGCCGTCATTGACATCGGCGTTTAAGAGTTCAAGGCCGGCTTTGCCGCAAAGGCACTCGTGACGTTTAACGGTGAAGCCGTCGTCTTCAGCCACACCCGCCAGCTCGTCCACATTGAGGACATCGCCGATTCCACAACCTGTGCAGATATATACACCATATTTTTTAGCCATGGTTATTTACCTCCCTACTACGGTTTGAATCGCTTTCAGGGCCATACCTGTAGCATTCTGGTTGGAAGAGACAACGTCGGCGGGCTTGTTGGCACAACCGCAACCGAACATTCCACCTTTTTCAAAGTCGTTTACGATGAAACCGCTGTCGTTGAAGGTGAGATCCGCCTGGGGCTTCTCTGTGGAGAGGCTGGGCTGCATGCCGGTGGCCAGAACAACGAGGTCGGCGGTCTGGCGCACTTTTTTACCCGTGACAGCATTTTCAGCCACCACAGTCACGCAGGCGTTGTCGGCTTCGGATACTTCGGCCACTTTGCCTTTGACGAAAAAGACCTTCTCATCCTGCTTCAATTTTTCATAGAATTTTTCATAGCGCTGACCCGGGGCACGCAGATCAATATAATAGATGGTGATCTCGCAATCGGGGTACTGGGCGCGCAGGTAGGTGGCGTGCTTGAGGGAGGCCATGCAGCAGATGTAGGAGCAGTAAGGGAGATGGTTCTCATCCCTGGATCCCGCACACTGAACAAAGACGACGGATTTTGGCGCTGCATTGTCAGAGGGACGAAGAATTTTGCCTTCTGTGGGGCCGGTGGATGACGCCATGCGCTCCAGCATCATGTTGGTGATGATGTTCTGGTGGCGGCCAAATCCCAGGTTGTCGATACGGGTCGCGTCGTAGGGCTTCCAGCCGGTCGCCCAGACCACGGAGGCCACCTTGACGGTGGTCGTGGTTTCCGTCATGGAGAAGTCGATGGCTCCATACTTGCAAGCCTCTTCGCACCTTTTCTTGTCATCGCTGCTGATGTATTCGCTGATGACATAGGTGGCGGGGAAGGCCATGGGGTGGGGCAGGTAGGCCGCCTTGGTGCGGTCCATGCCGAAGTTTAATTCGTTTTCAATTTCGCCTTCACACGCGTCGGCACAGGCGCCGCACCCGGTGCAGTTGCTGTTGACGAAGCGAGGACGGGTTTTCAGGGTGACCTCGTAGTTCCCCGGGGTGCCTTCCACTTTAACCACTTCTGTCATGGTCTGGACGTGGATGGCTGGGTTGTCCTTGATTCTGCGGAAGTTGATCTCAAGGCCGCAGGTGGGAGGACAGAGTTTGGGAAAATACTGGTTCAGCTGGAGAACACGTCCGCCAAGGTAGGCATTTTTTTCAACGAGGATCACCTCGTAGCCAGTTTCAGCGGCTTCGAGGGTGGTGGTCAATCCGCTGATTCCACCGCCAACGACCAAAATGCTTGCACTAGCAGGGGCTGCTTTGTCGATTGTCATGCTATCCCTCCATGCATAAATGTTTATAAACTATTAAAACCTAAGTATTTGCTACTCTTTTAGTGTGCCCGGGGGGGACAGGCCTGTGTCTTTGGTACCCTTCCCTTCGTATCGTGGAGTGCGTGTCCACATTCCGTCGGGCTTCCGCGACGTCGCTGAAGCCCGCAAAAATCTGGACACAACATTTCGGATAAGGAAAAAATGTTTACGGACCTGAATAAAGTCTGCCCCGTGAAAGAGTATTCTGCATTAAAAAAAGCCTCCAGACATCATAAGGGACATCTGGAGGCTTATTTAAGCTAATTCATCACAGTACCCTTTGAATTACTTCATGGGGATGATTCTGTGGTAAGGCTCTTTTTTCATGGTCCATTCGTTGGCCTTCCTGTCGTAGGAAGAGTTCACGAAGCAGAACCATTCTTCGTCGTCCTGGCCGGGGAAATCCGCCTGGTAGTAGAAGCCAGGGTAACGGGTTTCTTTACGGAACTGGATGTGACGAACGTGGGCTTCTACCGTGTAAAGACGGTGGAAGATTTCCCAGCATCTCATGAGTTCATGCAAGTCGCCGGCTGCGAGTTTTTCGCAGTCTTCGTGCATCATGAAGAGCAGGTCATCGATGAGAATCTCGAGGGCCTTTGAGCTGGTCTGGTAGTAAGTGGCTGTACCCCCGCCGTATTCGTTGGTGGCCTTCATGAGACGAAGAGCCATGCCGTCAGGCTTGCAGTAGTTGGGGTTCAGGTTCTGAGCGGTGGTGAATTCGCAGTTGTCGAGGTACGTGCGAACGGGCTTCCATACAAGCTCAACCAATTCTTCTTTGGTCTCGGCCAGCTCAGGCTTGAAGGGGTTGTCCGTGATGTACTGGACCATGCCCTTGGCAGCCACACGACCTTCGTAGTGTGATCCGGAAGAGAACTTATGACCGGAGCAACCCACGCCGTCACCTGCGGTGAAGAGGCCGGGTACGGTGGTCATACGGTTGTAAACCTTGTCGCCAACACCCCATTTGTAAGACTCGGGAACCCAGTCCTCATCGGGACCAGAGCACCAGAGGCCGCAGCAACCGGAATGTGATCCGAGGAGGTACGGTTCGGTCGGCATAATCTCGGAGTCTTTTTTCTCGGGCTCTGTGTTGGTGGCGCACCAGAGGTTCGCCTGGCCACAGGTCATGTCAAGGAAGTCTTCCCAAGCTTCGGATTCGAGGTGCTTGAGCTCTTTCTTGTCCATGGTCTCGCCGAGTTTGGCAAGAGCGAGGGTGGTCTTCATAATGATGGGGCCACGACCGGCTTTCATTTCGAAGATCATGAGGTGGTTACGCAGGCAGGTCGGAGTGATCGCTGCGGTACCATAAGGAGCGAAGTGTGCGAGCTCCTCTTTTGAACGATCGGAGGCGGCGTAGTTTTCGCCGATACCGTTTTCAAGGTGCGCTTTGAAGAGGAGGAACCAAGCACCCACAGGGCCGTAACCATCTTTGAAACGGGCAGGGGTGAAACGGTTTTCCATCATGGAGAGCTCAGCACCGGCTCGGAGGCACATGGTGTAGGTGGAACCTGCGTTCCATACGGGGTACCATGCACGGCCCTTGCCTTCACCAATGGAACGGGGCTGGTAGATGTTTACCGCGCCGCCACAGGCAACCATCATCGTCTGGCACTTGATGATGTAGATTTTGTTCTCACGTGTGGAGAAACCAACGGCACCAGCGATCTTCGAGGGATCGTTTTTGTCGTTTAAGAGCTCAACAATGAATACACGCTCAAGAATGTTCTCTTCGCCGAGGGCCTTTTTGGCGGCTTCAGCAACGATACGCTTGTAGGATTCACCGTTGATCATGATCTGCCATTTACCTGTACGAACAGGCTTGGCACCATCTTTAAGAAGACCCATTTTCAGGCCCTTCTTTCCGTCCATGGTTTTTCCCTCTGCGGATTTTTTCCACATGGGGAGGCCCCACTCTTCAAAGAGATGGACGGAGTCGTCTACGTGACGGCCTACGTCAAAGGAGAGGTCTTCACGGATGATCCCCATGAGGTCGTTACGGACCATACGGGTGTAGTCATCGGGAGTGTTCTCACCAATATAGGTGTTGATGGCGGAGAGGCCCTGAGCGACCGCACCGGAACGTTCCATGGCGGCCTTGTCGCAAAGAAGAATCTTGGTGTCATCGCTGGCCCATTTTTTAACTTCAAAAGCGGTCCCGCAAGCGGCCATACCGCCGCCGACAATCAGAATATCAACTTCCATTTCGACGACTTCAGGGTCGCGAACAGCTTTCAGTTCTCCCAAAGGCTTGTTAGGTAATGCCATTATTATTTCCTCCTAAAAAGAAACTTTTTGTCGTAATCAGAAACACTGGGTAGTGACCAAAAAACCTTAGGCAAGCTCAAGGGGCCGCGCAAGTGTCGCGCCGTCTGCTTCCTCAGTGGCGAGGAGAGCGGAGCTCAGGTCTTTGCCTTTGAGGTCGTTGTAGGCGTTGGCGGAGCCTTCAGAAGTGGTTCTGATGGGGAACTTAAAGCGTTTGATGACGCCGTTGCGGAACTTACAGGTCCACATGATGTCTTCGGTGCCCATCATGGGCATGATGCTGGAGCCCATGGGCACGAAGTCAGAGTAACCTCGGACTTCAATGGCCTGAGAAGGGCAGATCTTGACGCAGGAAAAGCATTCCCAGCATTGATCAGGTTCTTGATTGTACGCTTTCATGGCGGTGGGGTCTAAGACCATCAAGTCGTTGGGGCAGATGTACATACATGCTGTCTTATCCCCGCCTTTGCAACCGTCACATTTTTCAGCGATTACATAGCTTGGCATTTGCTATACCTCCCTGATAGGGCATTGATCACCTGTTCAATGCCTCGTTAACTTTTGGCGATGCTCCCGAGTGGATGCACAACCACTGACACTATTTGCCTGAAGTGTTACAACTCCTGGCTACAATAATAAAAATCATCTATCCACAGAGTTCGTCCTCTCTGTAGACACACAATGTTTTTCTCGAATTGCTTTAATTAATAGGTGATATTTTCTATCAATCCTACTTCCCTTTTTAATAATTAAGCTGCAAAGTATCACCGGGCATAGGGCTTGTCAACAATTTTTAAGGGCCGAAAATCCTTTGAAAAATAGCCTTCTCCTGTGTTTTTCGACCTCTATCCATATCTTCGATTCTGAGTAGACGTTCATACCAGATATAGGTATCTGCTGGAATTTAAATGGAAAGTTTTGACATGGGGGAAGGGCCAGGCTTCGGCGGTAACATCCCGAAGATGCGGTGGGTTCGCGTTATTTTTTAGAATTTTTGCGGATTCGTTAAAAGGAATTTATCATAAGTTGATGTGAACGATGTTCTAGTAAATCAATAATATTGAAGGTTTCCATCAGTGAATTCCCGCTCATCGCCCGGTGGCTCTGCAACAGGGTTTATTTTTGGTTCAATTAAGGTGCCACTCGAAGTGGATGGAGCGCGCGGGCGCGTCTTGACTTTGGTCCGGGCCTGGGAGACCATGGCGGTGTGTGTGTCCTGATTTCCCGATATTCGTAGCTTTCAGCGTGAAATGGGGCGGTGTCGCTTTGGGGTGTGTTGCTTCAACGTGGCTTCGGGAGACGGGATGGCTAATGATTAAATAATGCCGGCTGATTGGCAGATTAAAGAGCAAGCGGAGGTATGATGAGTGGTGAACCACAATACATCGGAATTGACGAATCTTTGACCTTTTCATGCGGTCCTCACAAAGGGTGCTTCAACCAGTGCTGCTGCGATGTGAACCAATTTCTTTATCCCTATGACATCCTCCGGTTGAGCCGGGCCTTGGGGGTATCGACCGGAGAGTTCATCGAGACGTATACCTATATATATATAGGAGACACCACCGGGCTTCCTGTGGTCTCGTTTAAGACCTCTTCACAAAACAATCATGCCTGTCCTTTTGTTACGGAGCAGGGGTGTTCGGTGTATGAGGATCGTCCGGCCTCCTGCCGAATCTTTCCCCTGGCACGGGCTCTGGCACGTTCCCGTGAGGACGGGACCCTTTCCGAATATTTTGCGGTGATCGAAGATCCGATCTGTGAGGGCTTTCAGGGCGGGGCGGTTTGGACCCCGAGGCAGTGGGTCAAGAATCAGGGCCTCACGGCTTACAATGAGCGCAATGATAAGATGATCGAGCTGATCAGCTTAAAGCAGCAGGTGATGCCAGGCCGCCTCGAAGGAGATGATCGCAAAGATTTTGAGTTGGCCTGTTACGATCTCGACGGATTTCGAGCCCGCGTGGCCGATGGCACCCTGGCCTTCGAAGAGGGCCAGAAAAAAGCGATCCTTGAAGACGATGATGCCCTTCTGCATGGGGCCATGGATTGGCTTCGGGAGCGCCTTTTTGGGACCCGTCGGGCCTCATGAGGGTGTGAACCTTAGCCCGGGGGATGAGAAAATCAGACAGAATACCGTGGATTACATTTTGCATTTTTGAATTGTCCGCATTTTTCTTGATAACCTGTTGTAATAACATATTGTTGCTTTTGCACGGTCGTTTTCTCATGAAATATCCGGGTTAGAGCCATTGCGACTCTGGTGCGCAGGGCGGGGGCCCTGCACGCTTGAGGCGGTTTTTTTAAGATCAGATACTTTTGGGAAGGCATGCGCAATGAATGAGGAACGTGTGGCGTTGGTGCTGGGGGCTGTGAAGGGGATTGGGCGTGAGATCGGGCTATCGTTGGCCCGGCGCGGGATTCGGACGGTGCTCACCTGGCACGACTGGGAGGAGAGCCTGCCAGAGATGAGGGCGGCCTTTGAGTCCATCGGGTGTGACCATGAGATTGTTCGCGTGAATTTAACCGATACCGAGGCGGTCCCCGGTCTCATTGAGCGGGTGATGGCGCGGTTCGGACGCCTGGATATCCTGATCAACAATATTGAGCGCGGCGGCATGCCCGTGGTCCACGGCGGTTATACAAAAAATCAGTGGGAGCTGGAGGTGGCCACCACCCTCACCGCCAAGCGGTGGGTCTTTGAGGAGGCCCTGCCTCACTTGAAGAAGGCTCCGGACGGCTGCGTGGTGAATCTCTCCTCTATCTCCGGTATTGTCGGCAGAAGCGGGCCTGCCAGTTACATCTTCAATGAAGGCTACTCAGCCTTGAATCGCGGTCTCTCTCTCTTGACCGAAACCTGGGCCCGGCTGGGAGCCCCCACCGTTCGGGTGAACGAGCTCATGCTGGGTATTATGGACACCCGTCACGGGAAGGCCACCCGTGGCTGGGGCATGTACCCTGATGAGGTGAAAAAGGGGCTCATCGACCACACCCTTCTGGCGCGGACCGGGACCCCGGAAGACGTGGTCAGGGCCGTGGAATTTTTGGTTTTTTACGCCCCCTTTATGACAGGCTCTGTGATTCGCCTGGATGGCGGGTATGTCCTGGGGGGGGATCGGGTGTGGCCCATGCCGGAGGGTGTAGAGAAACTGTAACGTTTTTTCAGTAACTATTCAGCTTGTGCCTCCGGCGGCCCGGCGGCCCTGCCGGGGGCTAAACTTTTGAAAAGTTTAACAAACAGATCTTAAGAATTATCCTCGATTAAATTCCAGTTTAAAAGCGGATGTGATTTGCTCCGAGGAGCGAAGGGAAAAACGCATCCGTAACTTGCTTTCAAGGTGGCACACCTTGCCGCCGGAGGCTTTTTTAGGTGCTGAATAGTTACTTTTTTCTTCGGCTGACATATGGAAAAGGCAGGCCTTCATCGGCGGGGTGGCGCCCCGTGGAAGCGGGTTTGCGCAAGCACTGTTCCTGTCTCCCCGCCCATTCTCGGTGAGCCCTGTTTCCCTATTTCATTTTGATTGTTTTCGACGGCAGACCAAAGAGAAAAACTCGAATCCATTCGAAGCCGAACTTCATCATGGCTGTATCATCCCGTTTGAGTTTCATTTTGAGATCGGACTTTATCTTGCAGCGCTTCAAAAAGGAGCTTTCGAAGATGAAGCTCCTGAAATCATCGACGTTGTAGGCCGCCATGAAGGCCATTTTGGCGCGTTGGCCCGATGGGCCCTCGGCTCCCCATGGGTTATTTTCAAAAAGGGCTTCCACCTCTCCCCAGAGTTCGTTCATGGCATTGTGTTGTTCGGCGTGCTGGTCTTTTTGCCAGGCTTCCGGGGTGAGCTCCCGTTCCTCGTGAATCCCCTCGCAGAAGGTCGGCGGGCGCAGAAAGAGGATCCGCTCTTTTTTTCCTTCGGCGTTGAAAAAGAGGCCGTGCTCGGCTGGAAAGGTCCGGCAGGTGTCGGGGCGGTGCTCGTAGGCGGTGCAGCCGGCATCTGAAAGGAAGACGCAGGTGGCCTCGGCGTCATCCTTCATGCGGAGCAGGAGCTCGGGGAAGTGTTTTCCCTCTCGCAGGAGGGCGTCGGTGTACTGGTCGATGAACTCACCGGCAGAGATGCCGAGGCCCTGTTTCAGGCGCAGTACATCGTAGGGGCTTAAAAAGAGGTTTAAGTTCCGGCAGCATCGGTTATAGCAGGAAAGGCCTGCGTGGCAGCGGAACCGAAAGGTCTCGCCTTTTTTGATGCGGCCGGGAAGGTTTTCAAGGATGTCGGCGTCCAGTTGTTTCATGGTATGTCTTGCTCCGTTCTGAGCCGTCTGGCGGAACCCGCTTTCCAGGTGGTTTTTGCGATAGTGGCCTGGCCACCTTGCCGCCGGAGGCAGGTTTTTTGTCCCTTTACAGTAAAATCATTTCGGCGATGGTTAGTTTCAGGCGATCCGTGAAGCCGGTTTCCTGTCTCAGCGTTTTTTCAAGATGGGCCATCTCTTTATAAAGGGGCGTGCGGTTCAGGGGGCGGTTGTCTGCCGCGGTCTCTTCGTAACGTGAACATCCGGGGCCTTTGAGGACGGAGCCGTCGGGCCGCTCCAGGAAGTGGGCCACGCCGTGGAGGCGACAGACCATGGGCCGATGGGTGTAGAGAAGGCATTGTCCCTCCTCCATGAGGGGGCAGGGAATTTTTTCGAGGGTCTCATCTTCAGCGCGTCGATGGAGGCGGGGGACGGCCTCCTGGGCACGAAAGGTGACGGTGTTGAGGGTCTCTTCTGACAGGCTGTTCAACCCCTCCCTGAGATAGAGCAGCTCCAGCAGGGTGTGGTGGTAAAAAAGCGAGAGGCAGCAGTTTTCTTGACAGCCCGTGCAGGAGAACTCGCCGGCCTCGGAGGCCTCCGCATAGCTGCGATCCATTTTTTTAAACAAAAGGGCGATTCGGTTGATCCATTCCGGGTTTTCGATGGTGATCAGGGGACGGGATGTGTGCATGGGACGTACAGTCCTTTGTCTTGGATGACAGGGGCAGGCCTGGGGCTGCGACCCTGGAAGTGTCGGAGATTTCGCAGGTGGGCTTACACCAGCGACGATGGAAAAAAGAGACGCGCATAGAGTTCCAGGGCATAGCGGTCGGTGATGCTGGCGATAAAGTCGCACACGGCGCGATCTTTGGGCCGGCCTTCTTTTTGTTTTGGCATCTCAAGGGCTAAGAGCTCACTGGTGAAGATCGCATCATTTTCCGGTTGAAGAAAGAAGGTGTAGAGCTCCCGGAGGAGTTTTTTGGATTTGACGAATTCGTTGTGGACCTGGGGGGAGCGGTAGACGTTGTGGTAGAGAAAATTGCGCAGTTCATCCATGGCCCGATGGACCTCGTCTGTGATCTGAAGTTTCATCTCCCCGTTTTCAGGGTGTGAGGCGTAGATAAGATCCCGGACCATGGTGGTCGCTCGTTCTGGATGGGTTTTGCCCAGGACACGCACGCATCGTTCGGGAATTTGCGCCTCACAGATGACGCGGCTTCGAATGGCATCGTCCAGATCGTGGTTCAGGTAGGCCATGATATCGGCTACGCGCATCACCTGTCCTTCCACGGTACAGGCTTTTTCCCGTTTGGTCTCCGGGATGATGATTCCATATCCTTTGGCGTGTTTGAGGATGCCGTCCCGCACTTCATGGGTCAGGTTCAGGCCCTTGCCGTTTTTCTCCAGAACATCGATGACGCGGAGGCTCTGGATCGGGTGAGAAAAATTACCGGAGTAGATCTCTTTTAAAACGGTTTCACCGCTGTGGCCAAAGGGGGTGTGGCCGAGGTCATGGCCCAGGGCGATGGCTTCGGTTAAGTCTTCATTCAGGCGCATGGCACGCGCAGCGGTGCGGGCGAGCTGGGCCACTTCAAGGGTGTGGGTCAGGCGGGTACGATAGTGTTCGCCCAAGGGGGAAAGAAAGACCTGGGTTTTATGCTTTAAGCGTCGGAATGCATTGCAGTAAACGATGCGTTCCCGGTCGCGTTGGAAGTCGCTTCGAATGGGGCACGCCTCTTCCTTCCGCACACGACCCCGGGATTGGGAGCTGGGCAGGCCGTAGGGCGAGATGAAGCTTTCTTCTCTTTTTTCGAACTCTTCTCGTGCTGTCATGATGGCCTCGTTTATGGCTTCAGAACCATCTGTGGTGACGAAAAACACCCATAGAGACATGTTTTTTCGGTCCGCTTGCGTTGCCATTCTCCAGGACAGGCGATCGTCCATGTGCTCGCCAGGCCCAAACAAAATATTCTTTATATAACAGGGCGGGGGGGAAATACAATGGGTGGTGCCGATTCGCCTTGGGGGGGGGGCTTGTGCCGGCCGGTGGGATCGGCTAAAATACGAGCGAGAAGCATGCATTGAAGGAGGCGTCAAGATGACGGAAGGACATCACCTGGTGCTGGGGTCCCTGACGGACTGCCTGACGGGCCGGATCCTGCCGGACACCCACGATGAACGGTATCGGCAAAAGATCGCCCGGTATCTTCTGGGGCGGTGCGGGTTTGCGGTGGCAGAGATTGACGCGTCCCGCATGCTTGAGGTGGTTGCCGGGGAGAAAAAAGCAAGCCTTCCCGTGGGGTTTATCGTCTCTCTCGAGGGGGTCGCGGCCATGGTGGTGCGTTATGGGCCTGGCTCCATGGTCACCCGGCATCGGCCCGGTCGGGCGCTTTGTCTGGTGCTGGCTCCCCATGAAATTCCTGTGGCGGTCGTGACCAACGGCAAGGATGTCGATGTGTTGAGTGGGCGCACCGGTGAGGTTATGGGGCGTGGGTTTGAAGCGATCCCCACCCGGCATGCCCTGGCCCGACTTCTCTCGGAAAAAAAACGGGTGTGGGTCCCCGATGGTCACCGGGAGCTGGCCCATCGCCTTCTCTACGCCTTTGAGGTCGACGGCAGCTGCCCGTGTGATACGTCCATTTGCAAGCTGGATTAAGGGGCGGATTTGTCCATGGGGTTCGCTCCGGCAGGACCGATCGAGGTATTCTCGGCAATCGTTACAGACAGGATTTATTCGGAAGTGGGGTGTGACAGTGGGTGGTGAGGACGATCGTTGGATGAGGGTGGCTCTGCAGGAGGCGAAAGGGGCTCTGGAGGGTGGGGATTTTCCGGTGGGCTGTATCGTTGTGGCCCAGGGGCGTGTGGTGGCGTCGGGACGTCGCAGTGGAACGGCAGAGGGCCCGGGAAACGAGCTGGATCATGCCGAGGTGACGGCTTTGAGGCGCCTGCTGGAGGCCGGGGGGGTGCCGGACGGCTCGGACGCGACCTTGTATTGCACCATGGAGCCCTGCTTGATGTGCTTCGGAGCTATTTTACTCAGCGGGGTCTCTCGCGTGGTCTGGGCGTATGAAGACGCCATGGGGGGCGGGGCCTCCTGTGACCTCTCCAGCGTGGGGCCCTTGTACCGTGAGGCCGGCGTTGCGGTCCAGGGCCGGGTCCTTCGCGGGGAAAGCTTGGCGCTTTTTAAAACCTTTTTCTCCAATCCGGACAACGGGTACTGGAAGGACAGTTTTCTGGAGAGGTACACGCTCACGACGGTGTAGGGGCGGTGGGCGTGGTTTCCTTGTGCTGGCCATCGATCCGCTGGGGACACCGAACCCATCTCGGTTGTTGCGCGCATCCATGGCTTTATCCCCTTTCTCTATTTGTTTTTTTCTGACATTTACTTTCTCCTTTGTTGAAATTGAGCTAAAACAGATATGGCAATGCCACATAACCTTTGGGTAATTTGCAAAACACATGCCATTTATAGAGAGGTGGCTTTATCGCAAGGCCTTGTAATAACGAGGTATCTGCAAGATGGCCTCTCGGAGAATAGAGGGAAAAGTGTCACGAAATCAGGTAGAATGCCTGAATGATTCCCTCGGTGGGTGGGGTGCCTAAGCAGCTAAAAGGGGCCATAGAATCCGTGCCCGATCTGGAAACGGGTCCCGGTGAAAAATCGGGACTCAAGGCAGGAATTCTCTCTTGTGGGCCGTGTGTTCAGGGGTGACAGGCCGGTTTGGCCTCCCAAGAGTGGTAACACCTGGGGGAATCCGATTAACAACCCGGAAAAAGTAACTTTTTTTTCTTGCATTTATTTCGAATCTTATATAAATAGAACGGTTGTGAATGATACATTATCCGCAAAATAGACTGTGATTGCGGAATGATAGCTTGAAACAGTAGACCACGAGGAGGAGAACATAGCTAACCGCAGCAAAATCAACGTCAACAACAAGATCAGGGCAAGAGAAGTGCGCGTGATTGGTTCCGATGGAGCCCAGCTGGGCGTACTTCCAATTCAGAAGGCATTGAGTACCGCCGCTGAGGGCGGACTCGATCTTGTTGAGGTGGCACCGAACTCAACTCCTCCTGTTTGCAAAATTATGGATTTTGGTCGTTTCAAATACGAAGAGACCAAAAAGCGGCAGGAGGCGAAGAAGAAGCAGAGCTCTTTCCAGATGAAGGAGATCAAGGTCCGGCCCAAGACAGGTGACCATGACCTGGAAACCAAGGTCGGTCACATCAAAAAGTTTATCGATAAAGGGAACAAGGTCAAGGTAACGTGCATGTTTCGAGGGCGTGAAATTACACTTTCCGCCTTGGGGCGTGAGTTGCTTGCCCGTGTCGCCGAAAAGACTGCAGACGTAGCGACGGTTGAGCAGATGCCCAAGTTTGAAGGGCGGACCATGTTCATTATCCTCGCCCCCAAGTAAGACGCCTTTGCAACGCGTAAGCGAGCGCCCGCCTGGGCCGCCGGTGTTTTCGGCCGGTCGGCAGGTGTGTTGCGCTTTTTTGCAGGGCCATCATAGTGCCTGCGACACCGGGGCCCCCGTTTCCCGGTTCGGGGTTTTTTAACGTGATGACATTCGGCACAGGCGGCATCGTGCACGTTCGGTGCGCCTGTATTTATGGGGCCTTCGGGCGACATATGTCTGTGCCGGCTTAAAAAGTGAAAGAGGTTTGACACCATGCCTAAGATTAAGACCAACAGAGCGGCTGCAAAGCGCTTTAAAATTACCGGTTCCGGTAAAATCAAGTTCAACAAGTCCAACTCAAGCCACATCCTTACCAAGAAGACCACCAAACGTAAGCGGTCTTTGAGGCTTGCTCAGGTCCTTGATGCGACCAACATGAAAGCTGTCAAGAGAATGCTCCCCAACGGGTAGTTCTCTGACGGAAGGCGACCGCCCCGCCTGGAATCCGTGCCGAGTCTGGCTGTGATCGTCAGGTTTAAGATAGGGTTGGGTCGAAGGTTTTTTGCGTTATCGGACTGTAATTGAACCCGGTTTCAGCACCAAGCACACTTATTTAAAAAAACGGTGGACATCACGGTCTTTATTAACAACAGGCCCTGATGTAACGATGGAGATACGAAGACAATGAGAGTAAAAAGAGGAACTAAAGCGAGGCAGCGCAGGAATAAGATTCTTAAACTGGCCAAAGGTTTTCGTGGGGGGCGCAGTAAGCTGTTTCGTACAGCGGCCGACTCCGTAGACAAGGCGCTGATGTATGCTTACCGTGATCGCAAGCAGAAAAAACGTGATTTCCGTAGGCTCTGGATTGCCCGAATTAACGCAGGCGCTCGAATGAATGGTCTTTCTTATAGCAAGTTCATTCACGGCCTGAAGCTGGCCAACATCGATCTGGACCGTAAGGTTCTGGCTGAACTGGCCGTCTCTGACCCTGCAGGTTTTGCAGCGGTTGTTGATCGAGCGTCCCAGCAGCTTCAGTAGATCGATCTCCCTGCCACAGTCGGGTCGTGCATAGCGGCCTTGGTGCCACGTGTGTCGACCCGCTCTTTCGGATGGGACTTTTTCGGGGTAAGGAGGCTTGTAGTAAATACAGGCCCTTCTTGCCTCGTTTTTTTAACAGGTCCCGACCCTCTTGAAGGTTGAGGCCATCCAAACTGGACACGTAGCGCGATCGTGGAAAATAATATTGAACAAATCTACAGTGAGGCGCTTTCCGCAATAGAAGCGGCCTCCGATGAGAAAAGCGTGAAAACCCTTTCCACCCTCTATTTGGGTCGAAAGGGTTTTGTGACTCAGTACCTTAAAAATATTTCCTCGCTTCCTGAGGGAGATCGGCCCCTGGCAGGAAAGCGGGCCAATGAAATGAAGCGGGGCCTTGACGGTGCCATCGCATCTCGTCTTGCCGTCCTTGGGGCGGAAGCCGAGGCCTCCGATCCTGGGATTGATGTCACCCTTCCCGGTCGGTTGTCGGCCTCTGGCTCTTTTCATCCGATCACTCGTATCACCACAGAAATTTGTGAGATTTTTACCCGACTCGGGTTCTCTGTGGTGGAGGGTCCAGAGGTTGAAAGTGATTATTACAACTTCGAAGCCCTCAACATTCCCAAGCATCACCCCGCCCGGGACATGCAGGATACCTTTTACATCTCCCCTGAGACGGTCCTTCGAACCCACACCTCTCCGACCCAGCCCCGTGTCATGGAAAAGAGCGAGCCGCCCGTTCGGATTATCGCTCCTGGCAAGGTCTATCGGTGTGATTCCGATTTGACCCATACCGCCATGTTTCATCAGGTGGAAGGTCTCTATGTGGATAAAAAGGTCTCTTTCGGGGATCTGAAGGGGGTTCTTACCTCTTTTATTCATCAGATGTTCGATCCAGGGATCTCCCTTCGTTTCCGACCCAGTTTTTTCCCTTTTACCGAACCCAGTGCCGAGGTGGATATTAAGTGCGTCATCTGCCGCGGAAAAGGGTGCCGTGTCTGTTCTCATACCGGATGGCTCGAAATTCTGGGCTCCGGCATGGTGCATCCTGCGGTGTTGGAGAACGTGGGGTACGATACGGAAAAGGTGAGCGGATTTGCTTTTGGCATGGGGGTGGAGCGTATTACCATGTTAAAATATGGCGTGGATGATATCCGGAAATATTTCGAAAACGACATCAGGTTTCTGAGGCAATTCTAAGATGAAATTCAGTCTAAGCTGGTTAAACGAATACATCACCCTGGGTATGGGAGTGGACCGTCTTGCGGACGGGCTCACCATGGCCGGCCTTGAGGTCGACTCCGTCACGCCTCTCTATGACTCTCTCGAGGGTGTGGTGGTGGCCCGGATTGTAGAGGCGAAACCCCATCCCAACGCGGACAAGCTTCGGCTCTGTCAGGTGGATGTGGGGGCCGAAGAGAGGGTGGGTATTGTTTGTGGCGCGCCCAATGCCGCCGAGGGACTCGTGGTGCCTTGCGCCCTTCCCGGTGCGGTGCTCCCCGGGGGGATCAAAATTAAAAAGGGGAAAATTCGGGGTGAAAAGTCCGGCGGGATGCTTTGCAGTGCCCGAGAGCTGCAGCTGGCGACCGATGCCTCTGGTTTGATGGAGCTTGCCTCTGACCTGGTCCCCGGAATGCCTGTTAAAGAGGCCCTGGCGCTCAAGGACTCCATGGTGGAGATTGACTTGACTCCCAACCGTCCCGATTGCTTGAGTGTGATCGGGATCGCGCGTGAGGCCGGTTCTTTCCAGGAGCCCCCCGTGAAGGTTTCGTATCCTGAGGTTTCGCTTCCCGCTGCGGACGCGTCCCTGGGGACCATTGCCGATCACACCTCGGTCACCATTGATGATGGCGATCTTTGCTGGCGCTACGCGGCGCGTCTTGTGTTTGATGTCACGGTTGGGCCGTCTCCCGCCTGGCTTCAGCGGCGCCTTCTCTCTGTGGGGTTGGCCCCTATCAACAACATCGTGGATATCACCAACTTTGTGATGCTGGAGACCGGCCAGCCCATGCATGCCTTTGACTTTGATCGTCTGGCAGAAAACCGTGTTGTTGTGAAACGTGCGGCCGAAGGAGAGGCGTTTACCACTCTGGATGGTAAAGAGCACACGCTGACCTCAGAGATGCTGATGATTTGTGACGGCGAAAAATCTGTGGCCATTGGCGGTGTGATGGGCGGCGTGAACTCCGAGATTGGGGAGGGGACCACCCGCGTGCTTCTTGAGAGCGCCTGCTTTAATCCCACCTCCGTTCGTAAGACCTCGAAGCTTACAGGGATCCACTCTGATGCCTCCCATCGTTTTGAGCGCGGCAGTGACCTTGAAGGGGTGTTGTTTGCCCTGAATCGTGCGACGGCTCTCGTGGCAGAGCTTGGCGGCGGGGCCCTGGTGGACGGTCTTATCGATGAGAACCCCATGCCGTATGCCCCCCGGACCATTCGCGTGAATGTCGAGTCCCTGAACAGTCGGCTCGGCACCTCCCTTGGGGCGGTTGAGATGCAGGAGCTTCTTTGTCGCGTTGAGTTTGCCGTCGACGTGTTGGATGAGAACACCCTTGATGTGGTGCCTCCCTCCTACCGTGTGGATGTGGAGAGGCCGGAAGATCTCTCAGAAGAAATCGCCCGTCTCTGGGGGTACAATAACATTGAGACCTCCTACGCCAAGGTGGTGGCCTCCAATGAGAGTTATCCCCCAGCCTTTTCCGCCCGCCAGGCGGTCCGCAGTGCCTTTGTCGGGATTGGTTTCAATGAAGCCGTGAACTACAGCTTTATCCGGGAAGATGCCGTCGATCGCCTTCGCTTTGCTGAAGGAGATCCCCGAAGGCGTCTGGTCACCATCGTGAATCCGATCTCCGAAGAGCAGAAGGTGATGCGCACCTCTCTGATCGCCGGGCTTTTGGCTTCTGCGGTTCGAAACATCAGTGTTCAGGAGCGCAGCCTGCATCTTTTTGAGGTGGGGGCGACCTTTATCGCCGGTGAGGGGGAGACTCTCCCTGAAGAGCCGGAGATGTTGGCAGGACTTGTGACGGGTGACCGACGGTCTGCCTCCTGGTTCGGCAAAGAGGAGCCCTGTGACTTCTACGATCTCAAGGGAGCCCTCGAAGGCTTTTTTGATTCCCTGCATATTTTTGGGGTCAGCTTTCGCCCCATGGTTGCCGAAGCCTGCTGTTATACCCGTCCCGGCTATACCGCCGAGATTCTGGTGGACGGCGAGGTGATCGGGCTGGCGGGCAAGGTTCATGGCGAGGTGCTGAAGAGTTTTGAGCTGAAGCAGGACGTCTTTGTCTTTGAAATGGCCATGGGGCCTCTCGCGGCCCGTATTTCTGGAGATCGTCAGGCATCATCCATTCCGAAGTTTCCGTCCGTGACGCGTGATGTGACCATCATCTGTGATGCGTCTGTCTGTGCGGGGGATGCCATGGCGGCCATCGGGGATGAAAAGCAGGCTTTGATTGAGGGGGCCTGGCTTCTGGATCATTACGCTGGCGAGAATATTCCTGAAGGCAAGCAGAGCCTGACCTTCAGGGTGGTGTATCGTTCCGCCGACAAAACCTTGAACGACAAGGCCGTCAACAAAATACATACACGTATTATGGAGATGCTTCTTAAGCGGTTTGACGCGGTGCTTCCGTAATGACGGGTTGAATGCCGACCTCTTAAGGACGTGCTGTGATTTATCCGAAAAGGGGCGTCTATGGCGCCCCTTTTTTTTCGCCTCCCCGGCATGCGATTCCGCGGGGAGGCGGGGTCTCTTTTGCGCAGGACTTTTGCTGAAAAACGTGGAAAAGGCCTGCGGCACGCACTTGAACGTTTTTTACCGAATGTCTTTTTGATAGCACGGGGCCGCCGATGGATGAGCAGGCGGTCGGGAAAAGGAGGGTTGTGCGGGTGATCCGCAAAGGTGGCCTGTCTGCCTTGAAACCGAGGAGGGGAGTAGAAAATGGGTATTGTCCCTCAGAAAAAGTATTTTAAGATTAGTGAGGTCAGCAGCCTGACCGGTTTGGAAACCCATGTTCTGCGTTTCTGGGAGGGGGAGTTTTCCGCCATTCGTCCCAAGCGTACCGAGTCTGGCCAGCGTATGTATCGCAGAAAAGATATTGATGTGATTTTTGAGATCAAGAGGCTGCTTCATAACGAGCGTTATACTATTGAAGGCGCTAAAAAAATGATCTGCGCCAGAGGAAAAGAGAGCGAGGGGCCTCAGGGGGCCACCCGTGATGTTCTCAAGGAGATCATGGCTGAATTGAGAGTGATTCGAGCCTTGGTTTAGGTGAGTGGGCACGTGCGTGAACCGCGTCTCCGATTAATGTATTGACAATACACTTTTTTTATCTTATTAGATAAGGCTGGAAAGTTGAGGGAGCTGTACGCAACGAGGCTGTAAACACTGCCTTTGGTGGGCGTTTCGGGGTTAGACCCTGACGTTTTTACCATTCGTGCGCCCCCTGAGACAGTCCCTTTTTTCGGGGCTCTTGCTGGGTGTGCCCCGTTTCTTGAGGCCATTTGGCAATGGCGGATGCTTGCAAAGGCGTCGCCGTGACATGAAGGTCTGTTGCATTTGAGAACGGGCAAAGCGCCCGTTTTTTGTTTTTATATTGCGCTGTGTTACAGTGACATGAACGGATAGGCAGTATGAGCACCCGCTCCAAAAAACAGAAATTACAAAAAAAAGAGAACCGACCTCGTTCGGTTATCACCGGAAGGCATCTTGCCGAGGCACGCCATCTTGCCGATGAGTTGTGTGAGGGAGAAGGGCTGGAACTTGTCCATATTGAGACCGTCATGGAACTCAGCCAATCTATCCTGCGCGTTTATATTGACAAGGAAGGCGGGGTAAGCGTGGGTGACTGCACCTCCGTGAGCCGACAGCTGGGAGACGTGATGGATGTCTCTTTGGAAATTCGAGGCGAGTATCGCCTGGAAGTTTCTTCGCCGGGCCTGGATCGTCCCGTTTCAAAGCTGACAGATTTTCAGCGTTTTAAGGGTCGAGCGGCGGTGATCAAGACAGACTCTCCAGTCGGAGGGAAAAGTCGCTTCAAAGGCACGCTTCTCGGGCTGGCCCCGGGTGAGCTGGTATGCATAGACGTTGACGGAACAACGCACGAGATTGCACTTGAGAACATCAAACGTGCCAGACTTGTCGGAAATATTGGGGAGAGCTGATGCAAATTTCAGAGATCAAACGGGTTGTCGAGCAGGTCAGCAAAGACAAGGGCATCGATTTTCATGTGCTGATCAAGACAATGGAAGAAGCCCTTGCGTCTGCGGCCCGGAAGAAGTTGGGCAAGAATGCTGACATCGAGGTTCAGTACAACGAAGAATCTGGTGAAATTGAAGTCTTTCAATTTAAAGAGGTCGTGGACGAGGTGATCGATCCGGATGTGGAGATCACCATGGAAGACGGCCGCAAGCTCGACAGCGATTGCGACATGGGCGACAGCCTCGGTCTGAAAGTGGATACCTCTACCTTTGGGCGCATTGCCGCCCAGTCGGCCAAGCAGGTCATCATTCAGAAGATGAAGGATGCCGAGCGCGAAGCGATTTACGAAAGCTTTATCGATCGCAAGGGCGAAATCATTAATGGTATCGTTCAGCGTGTCGACCGCGGAGATTTGATCGTCAACCTGGGGAACACCGAAGCGATTCTTCCTGTGCGCGAGCAGATTTCCCGGGAACCCTTCCGTCGAGGTGACCGTGTTCGTGCCTTGATCAAGGATATCCTTTTAGAATCCCGCGGTCCGCAGGTCATTTTGACCCGGGCCAGCTCTGAGTTCCTCATTGCTCTTTTCAAGACTGAGGTTCCTGAAATCATGGAGGGTGTGGTTAAGATCAACGGTGCGGCCCGTGAATCGGGTGTTCGTGCCAAGATCGCCGTCAGCTCTATCGATTCAGATATAGATCCCGTTGGCGCCTGCGTGGGCATGCGGGGAAGCCGTGTGCAGAACGTGGTCCAGGAACTCAAAGGGGAGAAGATCGATATTATCCCCTGGCACCCTGACTCTGCTCGTTATGTCTGCAATGCCCTGGCTCCAGCTGAGATTGCCAAGGTGATTATTGATGAAGATACCCGCACCATGGAAGTGATTGTCCCTGTGGATTATCTCTCTGTGGCGATTGGTAAAAAGGGCCAGAACGTTCGGCTCGCATCTGTTTTGACCGGGTGGCAGCTGGATGTGGTCAGTGAAGAAGAACACAGCCGTTCTTTAAAGGACGAGTTTAATGCACTGATGAGTATTTCCGGCGTCGGCGCGGCTCAGGCTGAAGCGCTCCATTCCAGTGGGTTTTATACCCTTGAGGATGTGGCGGATGCATCAATGGAAGAACTTCTTGAAATTGATGGCTTCGATGAGGAGCGGGCGACCCAGGTTCTTGAATCCGCCCGAAATCCTGAATCTGATGTGACAGGCACGGAAGAAGACGAGGCCTCTGCAGATGATGAGGTCACAAGCGACATCGCTGACGAAGATGTGTCAGTGGATTCTGAGCTGGATCCTTCGGAGGCCGATGAGGTCGATGGGGAGTCCGACAGCCCGGAACAGGAATCAGGACCCGAGCCGGAATCCACGGAGGCCGATGAGGCCGACGGGGAGACCGACAGCCCGGAGCAGGAATCAGGACCCGAGCCGGAACCCACGGAGACCGATGAGGTCGACGAGGGTGACGACAGCCCGGAACAGGAATCAGACCCCGAGCCGAATCCCGACGCGTAAACCTTTATACCCGGGTGGGCGTCACACAAGGATTGGTTTTTCGGTAAGCCATGTGAACAGGGAGTTGTTGCAGAATATATTGCAGAATATATTAGGGGGATTGAATGGCAAAAATCAGAGTCTATGAACTTGCCAAAAGCCTGAATATGACCAACCGCGCGTTGCTCAATAAAATTGAGGCCATGGGCATTGAGGTTGGTAGTCATATGAGTTCTCTCGAGGATGAGACCGTCGAACTGATCCGAAAGAATCTCTTTGGCGATAAAGATCCGGAGTCTCGGGACAAGCGCGTTCGTAAGACCGTAATCAGGCGACGCAAGCGCAGTAACGATGAAGACGGCGCGGAGGCCGACGAGGATTCCGAATCCGACGCAGAACCCGCCGTTATGGCGGAAAATGAGGTGGAACGTCCCGAGGTCGATCCCCCTCAGTCAGAAATCGCTGAAGAAGCAGCTCCTGAGGTCACTCCCCCTGTTGATGAGGCGGTAGAGGCTGAGGAAGAGACCCCTGAGGCGAAGGTCACTACTGATTCCGTTAAACCCAAGAAAGCCAAGAAAAATGTGCCGGCCCGCATCATCAAGCGTCCCGAGTTGGAGGAACCTTCTGTGGAAGAGTCCTCTGAACCCGAGGTCGCCCCTGAGCCAGTTGAAGCGACGTCAGCCCCTGTTGTCGAAACACCGGAAGAACCGGTTGTTGAGGCTCAGAATCAAGAGGAGAGTGTCGCAGAAATGAATGCCGAACCCACCCAAGAGGTGGCACCGGTGGCTGAGAAAGTCGCTGAAAATGAAGTGGTTTCGACTCCTGAGACCGGAGATGCGAGCAAAAAGGGACAAAGTGATGAGGCGGAGACTTCTGCGACGGAGAAGGACGAGCCCAAAAAGAAGCGGAAAAAAGTGAAGAAATTCATGGCTGCGAAAATCATTAAACTCCCCGAGCCTGGGATCAAACCCGCTTTTCTTAAAGAAAAAGAGGAGGCGCCTCACCGAGGCAACGGCTATTCTCGTCCCGCAGCGCCTCAAGCGGATCGACCGGCCCGGGCGAAAGAGCCCGCCATGCCGCCTACAGGTGGTGAAACTGCCGGTGACGCACGCGCCAAAAAAGGGCGTCGCGGTCGACCTGGTGAAGTCAGTGGCGGCGATGCCTTCGGCGCTCGAAAAAAAGGTCGCAAGAAGACGGTGGTGGAGGGCAACGCCCTTTACTCCGAGGGACGCGGTCGCAAAGGGCGCAAGGGCGGCAGGAACAAGCAGCAGCCCGTGGGCCAGAAAACCCAGATTACCGTTCCCAAGGCCATCAAGCGTCGCATCAAGGTGGATGATACCATCGCGCTTTCTGAACTTGCCAAGCGCATGGGCATCAAGGCCAATGACATGATTATCAAGCTCATGGGTATGGGCGTCATGGCCACCGTCAACCAGACCATCGATTACGATACCGCCGAACTTGTGGCGACAGAGTTTGGTTTTGAGGTCGAACGTGCAGCGTTTGAAGAAGATACCATTTTAAGCACCTCCGTTGTGGATGAGGATCCCTCAAAGCGTGTGACCCGGTCTCCTGTGGTGACCATTATGGGCCATGTCGACCATGGTAAAACCTCATTGCTGGATGTGATTCGACATACCTCTGTGACCTCAGGGGAAGCAGGGGGCATTACCCAGCACATCGGGGCCTACCATGTCGCAACCGAAAACGGCACCATCGCATTTCTTGATACTCCCGGCCATGAGGCGTTTACCGCCATGCGTGCCCGTGGTGCCCAGGTGACCGACCTTGTTATTCTGGTGGTGGCCGCCGATGACGGTGTCATGCCTCAGACCGTTGAAGCGCTTAACCACGCCAAGGCGGCGAATGTGCCGATTATTGTGGCTGTGAACAAGATTGATAAGCCCGATTCCGATCCTGACCGTGTGAAACGTGAGCTCTCTGAGCACGGCGTTCTCGCTGAAGATTGGGGCGGCGAAACCATCTTTGTTAACGTCTCTGCCAAGACCCATGAAGGGATTAGTAACCTTCTGGATATGGTCCTTCTTCAGGCCGAAGTGCTCGAACTGGCTGCCAACCCCGATCGCCTGGCCATTGGCCACGTGGTTGAGTCCAAACTCGATATCGGACGTGGCCCCCTGGCCACCGTATTGATTCAGGATGGTACCTTGACAGCGGGTCAGTCTGTGGTCTGCGGGATGTACTACGGTAAAATTCGCGCCATGTTCAATGACAAGGGCGCTCAGGTGGTTGCAGCGGGTCCCTCCATGCCTGTGGAGATCATCGGTTTGACCGGTGTTCCCGAAGCGGGTGATGAGATGGTGGCGGTTAAGGACGAAAAAGACGCCAAGCAGGTCAGTGCTCACCGCCTTCAGAAATCTCGCGCTCGTGAACTGGCGAAGAACAGCCGGGTGACTCTGGAACGTCTCTTTGAACAGATGGAAGAAGGCGAGGTCAAGGATCTTAACCTGATCATTAAAGCTGACGTTCATGGTTCCATTGAGGCTCTCAGGGAATCGTTGGGCAAGCTTTCCACCAGCGAAGTCAAGGTCAACGTCATCCACGCAGCGACAGGGACTGTCACGGAATCCGACGTCTCTCTGGCGGCTGTTTCCAATGCTATCATCCTCGGCTTTGCCGTGCGCCCCGCGACCAAGGTCCAGAACATGGCCAAGGAAGAGAGCGTGGACATGCGCTTTTATGACATCATCTACGATGCCATTAAGGATCTGAAAGATGCCATGGTCGGGCTGATGGAGTCTACCTTTGTAGAGAAGATCCTGGGTCGTGCCGAAGTTCGGGACACCTTTGTGATTCCCAAGAAGGGTACCATCGCTGGATCTTATGTGACGGAAGGCAAGATCGTTCGTGGCAACAAGGTCCGTCTCCTTCGAGATGGTGTGATTGTCTACGACGGCAATCTCGGTTCTCTCCGGCGCTTTAAAGATGACGCCAAAGAGGTCGCTCAGGGTTATGAGTGTGGTATCGGCATCGAAAATTTCAACGACGTTAAACTCGGGGATACCATCGATTGCTACTACATGGAAGAGATTAAGCCCTCCCTCGATTAGAGCTAATTGATTAGATACGACGCCGGCCTTCGGGTCGGCTTTATCAGATGATTCTGTAAGATTTCTTCGTTGTAATGCCCCGCCATAGCCTTACTGGTTTTTCATGGCGGGGCATTTCAACGTTTGACACCAAAGGATACATACTCAGTATGAAGCCCTTTTCTCGTGCTGATCGGGTCAGCGTTCAAATTCAGGCCACCATCTCGGCGTTGCTGTGTAAAAAGATCAGCGATCCCCGTCTTGAGATGGTCACCATTACCGGTGTAAAACTCACCGACGACTTGCGCCATGCGCAGGTTTTTTTCTGCGTTTCCGGCGGGAAAAAAGCCAAATACGAGGCCCTGTCAGGGTTCAAGAGCGCCTCGGGTTTTCTGAAGAAATCCCTGGCCGGAACACTGGGTATGAAGTTTATGCCCGCATTAATCTTCCTTTATGATGAATCCCTCGATTATGGCTCCCATATCAACGAAGTGCTGAAATCTCTTTCCATTGAGGATGAGTCTGCTGCGCCTGGGGAGTCTGAGACTCCTGAGGATACAGACGCTTCTGAGGATACGGAGTCGTAACTCGGCAGCGATCGTGACTTCATCATGCTTTGTTTCAGGGTGCCGATGTG
This sequence comes from Desulfoluna sp., assembly GCF_030145185.1. Lineage (GTDB taxonomy): Bacteria > Desulfobacterota > Desulfobacteria > Desulfobacterales > Desulfolunaceae > Desulfoluna. Next base: position 92,197 of record NZ_JAQYWB010000003.1, read on the forward strand.
TTCCTGTGGTTTTTTATCAACGGATTGTTTACCGCTTTAAGAGGCCATCAGGACGATGATTCTCAAATCGCTGAAGGAGAGCAGACGTCTGCTTTTAGTGACCCATGTAAGGCCCGATGGCGATGCCATCGGTTCGATTCTGGCGTTGGGCCGTGGCCTCTCTCTGATGGGCAAGACCGTGCGTCTCTATAACGAGAGCCCCATTCCTGCCATTTTTCGTTTTCTTCCGGGGATTGAACAGATTGTTTCAGATCCCGGCCCTCTTTCTGACTACGATACCGCCGTCGCCCTGGACTGCAGTGACCTTTCCCGCGTGGGGGGGCTGGCTGATGCGGTGAGCCGGATCCCTACCCTGATTAATATTGATCATCATCTGACCAACACCGGTTTCGGTGCCCACCAGATGATAGATCCCGCGGCGTCCTCGACCGGTGAGTTGGTTTACCAGATTTTGATGGACCTGGGGATTGCGATCGATTCGGCCATGGCGTATGCCATCTACACCGCCATTTTCACCGATACAGGCTCTTTTCTGTTTCAGAACACCAATCCCAAGGCTTTTTATATCTGCGGGCGTATGGTGGAGCTGGGCGTGAACTCCTACACGGTCGCACAGAAGCTTTTTGCCACCTATTCTCTGGGGCGGCTTAAGCTGCTCAATATGGTGCTGGATACCATCCAGATTTCACGAAATGGAAAGCTCTCGGTCATGTATTTGACCCAGGAGATGCTGCGTGAGACCGAGACCAGCGTGGATGATATCAATGGCCTGGTGAACTATGCCAAACACATCGAAGATGTACAGGTGGCTGTTCTTATCCAGGAATCACAGCGCCTTCCCGGGGGGGGGGATCGCTCCCATTATCATGTCAGCTTACGATCCAACGGGCCTGTAGACGTGGCCGCCATTGCCGAGTCCTATGGGGGCGGTGGGCATTCGGGCGCTGCGGCCTACACGACCTATACCAGCCTTGCCGAAATCAAAAAAAACGTGTTTCGGCTTTCCGATATATTTTAGGGGATTCATGAAAGACGGTATTATATTGATCGATAAGCCGGCGGGAATTTCATCGGCTTCAGTGGTCTATCGCATCAAGAAGCGGTTCTCTTTTGCCAAGGTGGGCCACGCGGGAACCTTGGATCCCTTTGCGACCGGCCTGATGGTTATCACGGTCGGGAAAGCCACGCGGCTTTCCCGGTTTTTCCTCGATGCGGACAAACGGTATACCGGGCGTCTGGTTCTCGGGACCCTGACCGATACCCTCGACCCCGAAGGCGAGGTCCTCAAGACCGAAACACCGGAGGTGATGGCCGACCTTGCGTCGACGTTGGCGCTTCCTGAGATCCACAAGGTTTTTCACGCTTTTACCGGAGATTTTATGCAGGTGCCTCCGGTTTATTCCGCCCTCAAGCACAAGGGGGTGCCTCTGTACAAGCTGGCCCGTAAAGGGCAGCCGGTGGAGAAACCTCCCCGGCCTGTGACCTTGTATAAAAACACTCTGACGTCCTACGCTTTTCCGCACCTTGATTTTGAAGTCAGTTGTTCCAAGGGAACCTATATTCGCAGCCTGGCTCGGGATATGGCCGAAGCTCTCGGGACGGTGGGCCATCTCATCTCACTTCGTCGCATCGAGAGTTTGGGCTTCCATGTGGATGAGGCGCTCACCCTGGCCGAGGTGGAGGCGGAATCGATGGACTTCGAGCACCTGCCCCTGATTCCTATGTCGGACGCTGTGTCTCATCTGCCCGCTTTTGTGGTCGACGAGGTGGCTCGGGCCGCGGTCATGAATGGAAATCAGCTCCCCTGGCGCCCCTGCGGCGAGGACTCGGGAGCGGATTTTTGCCGGGTCCTTGACGGCGAAGGGCACTTGATTGCCGTGGTGGAGTCGGCTAAATGTGGTGCCCATCATAAATATTGTTGTGTTTTTAACGCATAAAGGTATAATTATTCGTTATTTGTGTAGCGATTTTCCTGTGAAGGAGGTCGTTTATACAGGCAAAAATAGAGAAGTAACCGCCCGATGATGCAGCCGGTCTGAATGGAATATCGGATTGGAGAAGGCCGAGCGGGGCTGACGGACGCGTTTGCCAAACGGTTTGTCGGTTTTCATTATTCCAGATTATTAATTAAGGACGACCCGCATGACGGAGTGGACAGAGTGCCCTCCCACGATGCACGTCCAGACAGGAGGCCGTACCATGGTATTTACCACCGAGCAGAAACTGGGAACCATCGAGCAGTACAAAACACACGAGTCCGACACCGGCTCACCCGAAGTGCAGGTTGCGCTTCTGACCGACCGAATCATCTACCTTACGGATCACGTTAAGGTACACAAGAAAGATCACCACTCACGTCGTGGCCTTCTGATTCTTGTTGGTCGTCGACGCCGTCTTCTGAACTATCTCAAGAAGAAAAACATCACGCGATACCGTGATCTGATTGCACGACTCGGTCTGAAACGATAGATGGCTTTTTGCGGAAGGCACGGGAAATTGTTCCTGTGTCTTCCGCAGTCCCATACCCCGTACCGCCGCACAAGAGGCAACTCTAAAACGAACTCCTTATTAAATAAGCACACCTGAGGTATCGACCCCTGTAAACCTGGGTGGATGGCTCACGCGTGCCGTTATTTATGAGGACGTTCGATGATAGGCCTCTAAAAAAGCAGCGGTTTCACCTAACCAAGGAGCATTAGATGCAAGAATACAGCTTTGAAACCGAGCTGAACGGAAAGACACTGACCCTTAAAACCGGAAAAATCGCCAAGCAGGCCTGCGGGGCCGTCATCGCACAGATGGGCGAAACCAGTGTCTTGGTCACCGTTGTCGGTGCCGATAAAAACAAGGAAGGCATCGATTTCCTTCCCCTCTCCGTAGAGTATCAGGAGAAGATCTACTCCGCGGGGCGTATCCCCGGTAACTATTTCAGGCGTGAGCAGGGACGTCCCAGTGAGAAAGAGATTCTCACTTGCCGTCTTATCGACCGCCCCATCCGTCCCCTCTTTGCTGATGGCTACGGCTGCGAGACTCAGGTTATCGCCACCGTCATGAGCATGGACAAGGAGAACGAACCCGACGTTCTGGCGATGATCGCCACCTTCGCGGCGCTTCATATCTCCGAGCTTCCCTTTGCTGGCCCCATCGCCGCCGTGCGTGTGGCCCGTGTGGGCGGTGAATTCGTTATCAACCCCACCTTGAGCCAGATTGCCGAGTGCGATATCAACATCGTTCTGGCCGGTTCCAAGACCGGGGTCACCATGGTAGAGGCCGGAGCCAAAGTGGTTTCTGAAGCCGATATGATTGCGGCCCTTGAAGCGGGTCACAATGCCATCCAGCCCCTCATCGAGCTTCAGGAGCAGATGCGTGAGGCGGTTGGCCGTGAAAAGCGTGTGGTTGTAGCCCCTGTGATGGATGAGGACCTTTATGCCTTCGTTGAAGGTCAGGTTTCTGCCAAGATCAAGGACGCCCTTCAGGTGAAAGACAAGATGGAGCGCAAAGCCGCTATGTCTGCCGTTAAGCTTGAGCTGATGGCTGGTCTGACCGAGGCACAGGCTGAGCGCAAAGGGGAAATTTCTGAAATTTTCAACAAGCTCAGCAAGAAGGTGGCCCGTGCCATCATCCTCGAAGACGGACACCGTATCGACGGTCGTGCCTTTGACGAGATTCGCGACATTACCTGCGATGTGAACGTTCTGGCCCGCCCTCACGGCAGTGCCCTGTTTACCCGTGGTGAGACCCAGGTCATGGGGATTCTGACCCTGGGCTCCGGCATGGACGAGCAGCGCGTGGAGACGCTTTCAGGGGATACCACCAAGCCTTTTATGCTTCACTACAACTTCCCTCCCTACTCTGTAGGTGAGTGCAAGCGTGTGGGGGCTCCCAGCCGACGTGAAATCGGTCATGGTGCCTTGGCTTTCCGAGCCATTGAGCCGATTCTTCCTGCCAAGGAAGATTTCGAATACACCGTGCGTCTTGTCTCCGAAGTGACCGAGTCCAACGGCAGCTCGTCCATGGGAACGGTTTGTTCCTGTGTTCTGGCTCTGATGGATGGTGGGGTTCCCATCTCCAACCCTGTTTCAGGGATCGCCATGGGGCTCGTCAAAGAGGGCGACCAGGTGGCCATTCTCTCCGATATCCTCGGCGATGAAGATCACACCGGCGATATGGACTTCAAAGTGGCGGGAACCGCCGAGGGCATCACGGCCCTGCAGATGGACATCAAGATCAATGAGCTCCCCAAAGAGATCATGATCAAGGCGTTGGAGCAGGCCAGAGCCGGTCGTCTTCATATCCTCGACAAGATGCTTGCTGCCATTGAGACACCCCGTGAAGAGATCTCCGTCCACGCACCCAAGGTGCATGTGGTCAAGATCAATCCCGACAAGATTCGTGACATCATCGGCCCCGGCGGTAAGAACATCCGTCAGATCCAGGCCGACACCAATACCCGCTTGGAAGTCTCCGATGACGGCACGGTGAAGATTACCGCCGTTAACGCCGAAGATGCAGCCAAAGCAGTGCAGATCGTCAACGACATCGGCACCGACCCAGAGCCCGGTGAAGAGTACGACGGCACCGTTGTGAAGATTGCCGATTTCGGCGCCTTCGTAGCGATCCGTCCGGGCATGGATGGCCTCGTGCATATCTCCGAGCTGGCCCATTACCGGGTCAACAGCGTCACCGACATTGTGAAGGAAGGCGACAAACTGAAAGTCCGTGTCCTTGAAGTGACCCGTGACGGGAAGATTCGCCTGAGCCACAAAGCCACTCTCCCTGTACCTGAAGGCACCGAGGTTCGTCCTCCCCGTGAAGATGGCGGCGAGCGACGTGAAGATCGTGGTGCACGCAGAGATGACCGCGGACGCGGCGGAAGAGGCGGTCGAGGGGGCAATGACAGGGGCCGTCGATAAAACCACACTCAAAAATGGTGTACGTATCGTATCGAGACGGATCGACCATGTTCGATCCGTCTCCATGGGTGTCTGGGTAGACGCAGGCGCCCGTGATGAGACCGTGATGGAAGGGGGACTTTCCCATTTCATTGAGCACATGCTCTTCAAGGGGACTCAGAAGCGTTCGGCCTACGATATCGCCAAGGCCTTTGACGCCATCGGTGGCCAGACCAACGCCTTTACCTCCATGGAGAACACCTGCTATCACGCTCGTGTGATGGACGAACATCTCGTGACCATGGCGGATCTGTTGAGTGATATCTTTTTGAACTCTACCTTTTCGGAAGAAGAGGTGGAGAGCGAAAGGCCTGTGATTCTTTCAGAGATCGGCATGGTGGAGGACAACCCCGAGGATCATATTCACACGCTGCTCGAAGAGTGTTTTTGGGGCGATCATGCCCTGGGACGATCGATTCTGGGCTCCCGTGAACAGATTATGGGATACGGCAGAGAGGATCTGGTGCGGTTTTTTTCTCACCTGTATCAGCCTGACCGGGTTCTGATCTCCTGTGCGGGACATGTCGATCACGATGAGATTCTCTCCCTGCTGGCTCCGGCCTTCGAAGGGATCAAGGCACGTGACGGTTTTCCGACGCGTGAGGTGCCCAAGCCTGTCTCCGGCGTGAATGTTCTCTCCCGGGATATCGAGCAGACCCATGTCAGCCTTGCCTGGCCGGGTCTTCCCGTGACCGACGAGACGCGGTTTGCCTCTTCTTTGATGAATACCATCCTGGGTGGGAACATGAGTTCCCGTCTTTTCCAGGAGATCAGAGAGAAGAGAGGCCTCGCCTATAACGTCTATTCATTTAACGCATCCTACGTGGACAGCGGCATGGTCGGCGTTTACGCCGGGGTGATGCCCGATAAGCTGACGGAATGCCTGGACGTGGTAAAAAGCGAGTTGGCTCGTATCTGTGAGCATGGGGTGGATGAAGAGACCCTTGAGGAGGCTAAGGCCTTCACCAAAGGGAACATTCTCCTGGCCTCTGAGAGTGTGGACAGCCAAATGGCCCGCCTCGCTTCCAGTGAGTTTCATTTCGGTGGACAGATTCCCATGGCCGAGGTGGTGGAAAAGATCGAGTCCGTTACCACGGAAGAGGTCCGAAAGATCGCCGAGTTCTCCTTTGTTCAAGAGCCGGCCATCGCCGTTCTCGGACCCTCACCGTCAGAAGAGAAGATTCGAAAGGTCTTCGGACTCTGATGGCCGGTCGGCAGTCGCCGCTTGAGACCGATAGATTTTAAAAAAAAAGGTACCTCCTTAATGGGGGGTACCTTTTTTTGTCTCTGCCTGTTACGGTAATTTTTTTGAGAACAGTCAACCTGATTTCAAGGTGGCACACCTTGCCATCGAAGCCTTTTTTATCCACATGATGCAATCCTGGAGTCAACAATGACCGACAAACCCCGGGTGGCCTTTAAGCGCCTTGATCCACAGAAAAACTGCGATGTCCCTCTGCCTTGCTACATGACCGAGGAGGCCGCCGGCATGGATATCCATGCCGCAAATGACGCGCCCATTACCCTCGCTCCCGGTGCCGTGGCCCTGGTCCCCACCGGCTTTTCCATGGCCCTGCCCAAAGGCTTTGAGGGCCAGATTCGTCCCCGAAGCGGCCTGGCCGTGAAACACGGCATCGGCATTATCAACGCCCCCGGCACCATCGACAGCGACTACCGGGGCGAAGTGAAGGTGGCCCTCATCAACTTCGGCGCCTCCCCCTTTACCGTCAATCGAAACGAACGCATTGCCCAGATGATCATCACCCGCGTCTGGCAAGCCGAAATCACCGTGGTGGAGGCTCTTGATTCCACGCAGCGCGGTGACGGCGGCTTCGGCCACACCGGGGTGTAAAGGTTCGCAAATGCTCCGTCCCTTCGTTCCTCAGGTCTGTCACATGTGCTGACGGGCGGCACCCGTACCTCGGTGTGGGTGACTCCAGCTTCATGGGTCCTATCCATTTTGGTGAGTGCCCGAGCATGCTGCACCATGTTACACGAAACCCGAATGCGGACGCATTTCAGTCCAACGTACCGAGAGCCAACGCGCATTCGCAAACCCGCTTTCAACGTGGCACACCTTGCCGCCGGAGGCTTGTTTTTTCCGATTTTTAACCATAGAAGGCAATGCCCTTTATCTATTTGGAATGATTTTTTATGACTGAGATTATTGAATCGGAAAATTGTTTTTGTCAGCTGGCCAGCGGGAGCAAAGGGAACGCTCTGTATGTGAAGGGAGGGGAGACGGCGGTGCTTTTTGACTGCGGGCTTTCCGGGCGAGAGCTTGAGCGGCGGATGGCGGAGCGGGGCCTTGATCCGACCACCCTTTCGGCGGTGGTGATCTCCCATGAGCACACCGATCATGTGGGCGGGGCCGGGGTGGTGTGCCGGCGGTTCGGGATTCCTCTGTTTATTACCGATGCGACCCGTACGGGCTCCACGAAAAAGCTGGGCAAGACCAAGTCCATGGATATTCAGACGATGGAATGCGGGCGTCGGTTTTCTGTGGGCGATCTTGAGATTCATCCCTTTTCTATCTCCCACGACGCGGCCGATGCCTCGGGGTTTCGGGTCACCACCCCCGGGGGTTCGGTGCTTGGAATCGCCACGGATCTCGGTGTGGCCGGGCACCTGGTGAAAGAGCATCTGTCCGGGTGTGATGCGCTGGTCCTGGAGTCCAACCACGACCCGGTGCGACTCTATGCCAACCCCCATTACCCCTGGCCTCTCAAGCAGCGCGTGAGAAGTCGGGTCGGCCATCTCTCCAACGAAGAGGCGGCCACGCTCTTAGACGCCCTGGACCGGCATCGGCTCTCTCACCTGGTTCTGGCCCACTTGAGCGAAGAGAACAACACGCCCGAACTCGCCCTTGAGGCGGCCTACCGCGTTTTAAACGGCAGCAACACCTCCATTACGGTGGCCATGCAGCACCGCCCCATTCCTGTGCTCTCTTTTTAGGAGGCCCTCCTCGGGGTGCCTTCGGCTCAAAAAAAATGCCTCCGGCGGCAAGGTGAGCCACCTTGAAAGCGGGTTACCGCTGGGTTTGCCTCTCGTTCATCGAGTCAAATCCCAGCGGTAGTTTATCCATCCATTGTCTCGTTATTTATTTGCGCCAGCCGTAACCCTTCAACTTCATCCTGGCTCTGCCTGGTCTCTTTTTTAAAAAAGTTTCGCAAAAACGTTTCAGCCCATGTCACATCGACACGGTGACCAAAGGTCAGACCCTTTATACGGTTTCCTTCTTCATCGCCCCTGCCGTATCGGTGTGTGGCGATTGGGTTGCGTGGGCTGAAGAGTGACCGCCAGCCTTACGTTCCCCTCGCTTCATACTCCCCCCCCCCCATGGGTTCCGCCTTTTTTAAGATGAATCTCTGTTCGGCGAAAAGGTGTCTAAAAGCCAGTACGCAAAAAAAACGATCATTTCAAATTATTGGCGCGTTCTATAGATGACCTGTGAGAGGTTTTTGTCAATTTTCTTATAAACGAGCGATCGTTTATGGGCGATTGTGCAGAAAATAGCGGGCTCAACAGGGGAGGGCGAGGGCTCGACCGAGAAAATGGTACAATCGTTCCGTCTTTTGTAACTATTCAGCTATCCATTTTGTCTTTATCGCCCAGGTCTGACAGCACCCTACGCTTTTCGTCTTTCCCGCGCAGGCGGGAATCCATGTATGAAAATCCGTATCGTCCTCATTTTTACAATGAAGTACCGGGTGGATGCGCCGTGCGCACCGTCAGGCGTATCGTAAACCGGAAACACCGCATGTTGAACTAAGACTCGTGGTCATCGTGAACTTGCGAGGCCGATGGTCCTCTCTACGGTAGAAGGTGCGGGAGCCGCACCCTACGCGGTGATGAAAAGACGTGGTGTATTGGCACTTGAATCTCTCTGTCATTTGCCTCGAACGACCTGGCGAAGGCAAGCTGAATAGTTACCGTCTTTTTTAAGATGAATCACTGTTCGGCGAAAAGAGGTCTAAAAGTCGGTGGGCAAAAAAAGATATTAGTTCAGTGGATTGACGGTTTTTTGGATGTCTCGTGATCGGTTTCTGTCAATTTTTCTATAAATGAACAATCGTTTATGGGCAATTGGTCATAAAAATAGAGGGCGCAACAGGGGAGGGATGCCAGTCGATTCAGGAGACGGTCACCGCAGCGGGCAAGATGCAGGCCGCACGGGAAGGGCGAGGGCGGGACCGAGAAAACGGTACAGAGCGTGATGCCCTTTTGTCTCCGGCGGCAAGGTGAGCCATCTTCAAAGCGTGTGACCGCTGGGGTTTGATATTCATCCATTGTCTCATTACTTATTTACGCCAGCCGTAACCCTTCAGCTTCATTCTGTCTTTGCCTGGTCTCTTTTTTAAAAAAGTTTCGCAACAACGTTTCAGCCCGTAGGGTGCGGCTCCCGCACCGTTAACGTCACGCAAACCACTGGCCCCGTCTCAACACGTATCACAGAATTCGGCGTTGCAGGTTTATCGGACGTTAAGCGGCGCGTACGGTGACATGGTTTCCTTCTTCATCGACCCTGCCGTATCGGTGTGTGGCGATTGGGTGGCATGGGCTGAAGAGTGACCGCCAGCCTTACGTTCCCCCCGCGTCATAACCCCCATGGGTTCCCGCCTTCGCGGGAAAGACGAAGACAGCGCGGGAAAGACGAAGACAGGGCGGAGTGATGGCTCCGGTCGCGCTGTTTGACCGTTCGGCTCTTGCCCCCTTATCGTTCCGTCTTTTTTAAGATGAATAAGTGTTCGGCGAAAAGAAGTCTAAAAGTCGGTGGGCGAAAAAAGACATTAGTTCAGTGGATTGACGGTTTTTTGGATGTCTTGTGGTCGGGTTCTGTCAATTTTTTTATAAATGAACAATCATTTATGGGCGATTGATCAAAAAAATGGAGGGCACAACAGGGGAGGAATGCTTGTGGGTTCAGGAGATGGCTACCGCGTCCCAGGCACATGAGAAGGCCGCTTCGAGGCCCTCATCGTCCATGGCGGTGCCTTCTTTCACATGCTGCTTTGCCAGCTGGGTGAGGGGATGGAAGGCGAAGGCCAGGAGAAGGTCCAGGGAGACCGGTTTGAGAACCCCCGCATCCTGCCCGCGTTCGATGAGGTGGGTGAAGGGGGCAAAGAAGCCCTCTGCATCCTCTTTTTCGACGGCATCCACGATGGGGGCGTTGCAGAACTGCTCGGCGAACACGAAATGGTCCGGGTAGGCGAGGTAATAGGCGTAGAGGTTTTCCCACATCAGGCGAAAGGCGTCCCGGATCTCCAGGTCGTCATCGAGGCTGTCAAGAATCGCACGGCTCATTTCCCGTTTGACCTCCACATAAAGAGTGATCAGGAGGTGGTCCTTGTTCTCGAAGTAGATGTAGATGGTGGCTGGCGAGACGCCGGCTTCCCGAGCGATTTTGGACATGGAGGTGTGGGCCAGGCCATAGGTGTTGATCAGCACCATGGCGCTGTTGAGGATTGCTTCTCGTTTGCTCTCGTCTTTGGGTCTCATGGATATTTAATTAAACGATCATTCATTTAATGTCAAGGCTCGAAGGGGTAATGGCGGGTGTGGAATGATCCGCGAGTCGTTCTTTGATGGCAACAATGGCGTCTAAAACACTTATAAAACAGGGTATTAGATCCGGCGCAAAGAGTTTGCCCGATTCATTCTGCATGTACTCCAGTGCCTTGGGGATGGACCATGCCTCTTTGTAGGGCCGCTTGGATGTCAGGGCGTCAAAGACATCAGCCACGGCCACGATGCGGCCTTCGATGGGAATCTCTTCGCCTTTTAAGTGTCGGGGATAGCCACTGCCGTCCCAGCGCTCGTGATGACTGAGGGCAATGGATTTCGCCATCAGAAGAAGGGGGGAGGGGTTGTCTCCGATAATTTCAGCTCCGATTTTGGGATGGCGTTTCATGATCTGCCACTCTTCGGTGTTCAGGGAGGTTGTTTTCTGGAGGATGTTGTCCGGGATGCCGATTTTTCCGATATCATGCATGGGGGCAGCATTGTAAATACGATCCACCTCCACCTCGGGGAGGTCGATGGCTTCACCCAGGATGCGGGTGTAGTGGCTCATGCGCAGAATGTGGAGACCGGTCTCATCGTCTTTATACTCCGAGGCCCTTCCCAGCCGCTGGATGATCTCCAGGCGGGTGTTGTTGAGTTCAATGGTGCGTGCTTTCACTTTGGCGTCCAGGACCCTGTTCTGGTTATACAGGGCCAGGTGAGTGACGATGCGTGCCTTGAGAATGGCTGGGCTGATGGGCTTGGTGATGTAATCCGATGCTCCGATTTCGAGCCCGGTTTTTTCATCTTCCATCTCTGCCATGGCGGTGACGAAAATAACGGGAATGTTGCGGGTGCGAGGATCCTTTTTTAGAGCTCGGCAGGTTTGGTAGCCATTCATCTCGGGCATCATCACATCCAGAAGAATGAGATCGGGAAGTTGGCTTGCGGCCAGGGTCAGAGCCTTGAATCCGTTTTCGGCGAAAATCAGGTTGTAATGGGCTTTGAGGATGTGTTTGATGACCTCTCGATTGATGGGCTCATCATCTACGGTTAAAATGGTCCATTTGTCCACGTCGGGTCTCCTGCTTGAGGGGGCGGTTTCCAGTAAGCGACTGGGTTGTTCTGACAGGCACAGGTGGGGGCGCAATTATTCTGCATCGCCCCACTTGGTCAGAACCCACTGGAGATGTTTCTTAATTTTCAGGAAGGCCGTCACCAGCGTGGGGTCAAAGTGGGCTCCGGCCTCTTCTGCGATGTGTTTCAGGGCCTTCTCTATAGGCCAGGCTTCCTTGTATGGGCGTTTGCTGGTGAGGGCATCGAACACATCTGCCAGGGCGACGATGCGTCCTTCGTAGGGGATCTTTTCGCCGGCCAGCCCCTCGGGGTAGCCGGTGCCGTTCCATTTTTCATGGTGGGTCAGGGCGATGATCCGGGCGTGTTTCAGTAGCTCCGAGTAGTCCTCACCGATGATCTCAGCTCCGATCTGGGGATGGCGTTTCATGGTGGCCCATTCCTCCGCGTTCAGGGGGCCTTTTTTTTGGAGAATGGAGTCAGGAATGCCAATTTTTCCGACATCGTGCATGGGTGCCGCGTTGAAGAGGCGGGCCGCCTCTTTTTGAGAGATTCCAGCCGAGAGGGCGGTCATACGAGCGTAGTGACTCATTCGGATGATGTGGGCACCGGTTTCGTCATCTTTATACTCCGAGGCCCGACCCAGGCGTTGAATGACTTTCAGGCGGCTGGTCTGCAGTTCATGGGTGCGCCTGTCCACGGCCTTTTCGAGCTCTCGGTTCTGGTTGTAAAGGGCCAGGTGGGTGGCGACCCGTGCCTTTAAAATCGGTGGGCTGATGGGCTTGGTGATGTAGTCCACGGCACCGAGTTGAAACCCCTTCTTTTCATCATCCACGTGGCCCATGGCGGTGACAAAAATGATGGGTATCCGTCGGGTTCTTGGGTCTTCCTTCAAGGCTCTGCAAAGCTCGTATCCATCGAGTCCGGGCATCATCACGTCCAGAAGCAGAAGATCCGGCACGTGTTTGAATGCGGCCTGAAGTCCTTCCTCGCCGTTGGTGGCGAAGGCGAGGTCATAGTGCTCCTTCAAGATGACCCGGATGATCTGAAGATTGGTGGGTTCGTCATCCACGGCGAGTATTTTATGCCTCTCCATCGTTTATTTCTCCATTGAGGGTGATGGCCATGTTACGGAGCACCTTTTGTGTGGCCTCCTCTGCGCCTCGAAAATCAAACTGATCAATTCTATGTTGAAGCCTCAAGCATTCGGTTTCCGGGATGCAGGCCGTCCCCGGTGCGAGCAGGGGGGCGACTTGGTCCGGGTTGTCCGAGGCCAGGGCGGTGAGTAATTGATGGAACCAGGCACGGCAGTGGTCGAGGGGGATGTCGGGTGGCTCCGATGAGGGGGACGGCGGTTTTTCTGACAGGTTTTCCAAGGCATTGGAGACGCTGTGGAAGGCGGGGGTCAGGCTTTCAATCAAGGGTCTTATGGACTCTGTGTCCCCTGTGGGCAGAAGCAGGGCGATGTCTTTACAGGTTTTGTGTACCTCTGTCATGCAGAGATTGGCCGCGGCCCCTGTGATGGCATGAACCTGTTCGTAAAGGGTGTCGATTTTGCCTTCCTCCATGGCGTGGATCAGGGTGCGGGGCGTTTTCGCGAATTTCTGAACAAAGGAGGAGAGGGATTGGAGATACACCGGGGGGTGCTGCCATGTTTTCATGGCTTGCGTGGTATCGACCCCCTTTATCTGAGGCCATGGGGTGGCCTGGAAAGGGAGATCCGTGACCTTGGTGGCGCGGGTGTGGGTGGCGATGGCGATATAGAGGCGCTCGAAATCAATGGGCTTGGTGATCACATCATTCATGCCGGCATTCAGGCACTCCTTGACATCCTGTTTGCCGGCACTGGCCGTCAGGCCGATGATGGGAATCTGGGGACAGGTCTCGCCGCAACGGATGGCCCGGGTCGCTTCAAGGCCATCCATTTCGGGCATGTGGATGTCCATCAGGATGAGGTCAAAGGGCTCCTCAGACAGGGCGTCAAGGGCCTCCCGGCCGTTGGGTACGGCCCGGGTTTTGTGGCCCTGTTGTTTCAGACGAATCATGATGAGTTTGGCGTTTTCAGAGATATCTTCAGCCACCAGGATGGAGAGGCGTGCGGGGGGAGGGTCGGGGTGTCGGGTTTCGAGGACCGGTGAAGGGGGCCGCAGTGCTTTGGCCTCGGGAAGGTGAAGGGCGATGTGAAAGGTGCTGCCGGTGTCCACCTGACTTTCCACCCAGAGGGTGCCACCCATAAGCTCCAGAAGCTCCCTGGAAATGGAAATGCCCAGGCCGGTGCCCCCGTAGCTTCGGGTGGTGGAGTCGTCGGCCTGGGCAAAGGGTTCAAAGATGCTTTTCAGTTTGTTTTCGGGGATGCCGATGCCTGTGTCTTTGATATAAAAGTGGATTTCATCGTCTTTCAGGGGCTCTACGTGAATGTCCACCCCGCCATGGTGGGTGAATTTCACGGCGTTTGACAGGAGGTTAAAGAGGACTTGCCTGAGGCGCATGGGGTCGCCAGAACAGAATTCGGGAAGGGGGCTGCCCATGAATAACTGGAGGGAGAGCCCCTTTTCCCGTGCAGTGATCTCCATGGTTTGGGTGATGTCACGGAGAAGATGGGCCAGATTGAAGGGGGTTTTGTCCAACGCCAGGCGTCCCCCTTCGAGTTTGGAGAGGTCCAGAATGTCGTCCAGAATGCCGAGCAGGCTCCAGGCGGAGCGGTGGGCGATGTCCAGATAGTGCCGAAGTTCTTCGGGCAGCTCCCGGTTTTCCAGGGTGAGGCCGAGAAACCCCAGTAAGGCATTCATGGGGGTCCGGATTTCGTGGCTCATATTGGAGATGAAGTTTGATTTCGCCTGGTTGGCGGCTTCGGCTTTTTCCATGGCTATTTTCAGATCTTTGGTGCGTTCGTGGATCATATTGCGCAGATTGTCCCGATGTTTTGCGAGCTCGGCATCCGCTTTTTTCTGGTGGGTGATGTCTGAAAGGGAGCCGACAAAGAGTTGTTCATCGGAGATGTTGATTTCGGAGACGGCGATCCAGATAGGGAACACGTCCCCATTTTTGTTTCTTCCCTTGACCTCCTGACCGGTCCCGATGATTTTTTTGATCCCGGACTGAAGATAACGATGCAGGTATGTGTTGTGGTTTGCCGGGTAGGGCATGGGCATGAGGTGGCGGATATTTTCTCCGATCATCTCTTCGGCCGTGTATCCGAAGATATGCTCTGCGGCTTTGTTAAAGGATCGAAGCGTCCCGGAGTGGTCGATGGTGACGAGGGCAGAGGCGGCGTTGTCGATGATGGCAGAGAGCTGCATCGCGTTCTCGGACAACTGTTTGTCCCGAACCTGGAGTTGGGTTTGCATCCCTTCGAAGGTATGAATGAATGGCCCGAATTCATCTCCCCTTTGGGGGGGGAGCTCTGTCTTAAATTCGCCGTCTGCGATTTTGCGGGCGGCCTGAGTCAGGTGATTTAGAGGTTGGGTTACCCCCCACGTGAGGCATAAAAGCAGGCCGACAAGCAGCAAGAGGGGGGCGACTATGAGAAAGATCCCCATGCGGATGGCGGCCTGGAGACGCCAGGCTGTGAAGAGTTCGAGCTCAGCCCCTGTGAAGACCTCAGGGGCGGGAGGGGCTCCGGGGAACCACCAGAAGAGAGAACCTGCCAGCAGGATGAGGGTGAAGCACATCACCCATAAGATGACTCTTAGACGAAGGCTCATGAAAGGCGATCCTTTGAAGGCTCGGAAAACGATGGATGGGTGGCCATGCCCGAAGGGCGGTTGCGGGTTGAATGGTCATGCTTTTGCCTGGGAGTGGAGGTCTGGATCCGTGTTCGGCGAATTGAAGCGAGAGGGGCTCAGGCGGAACCCGTTATGCTGGATGTGCTGGAGATACAAAGTATACCACAGATTGGGTGGGACCTTAAAGATTCATGAAAAAGTGCATTGAATCCTCTGAAGAGCCTGTGTAGAGTACGGAGACGCCATCCGTTAGTCCTTTTTACGCCAGACGTTGGAGAAGATCGTCCATGGATACCTATGCCATCGTTCGTCCCGAGCACCTGAATCATCATGGGTACCTCTTTGGTGGTGCCCTGCTTAAATGGATTGATGAATATGCCTGGCTTGTCGCCTCCCGGGATTTTCCCGGATGTACCCTGGTGACCATCGGCATGGCTGACATTGTGTTTAAGTATCGGGTCATCAGTGGCTCGATCTTGAGGTTTCAGATCGAACCGGTGAAAAAAGGAGGCTCCTCGGTGCGTTATGGGGTGGAGGTTTTCTCCGATGAGCCGGGGGCTACGCAGGAGAAACATGTGTTTTCCACCACCATCACTTTTGTCGGGCTTGATGAGCAGGGGAGAAAAACACCGCTTCCGGGGGATGTTCGATATCGATCCCTGGGTGGGAGGACGTTGACGGCTTGATGACATGGCCTCGGCAGGTGGGCAGTCGGAGTTTTAAATTTTAAGGGATCCCCATGTACCTTTTCGTTTTTGTCTTGTTGTTTCTGGCCATACTCTATGGCCCCCAGAGGTGGGCACGCCATATCCTGGCCCGTTATAACCGGAAAGAGTACTTTTCCGGTACCGGCCTGGAGTTTGCCCGTCTCTTGGTCGGAGCGCTCGATCTGAAGGAGGTCAAGGTAGAGGTCTCCCTTTCCGGGGATCATTATGATCCTGAAAAAAAGTGTGTGGCCCTCGGGCCAGCGTTTGCCGAGCGCCGAACCCTCGCAGCGGTCGTGGTGGCAAGCCATGAAGTGGCCCATGCCCAACAGGCCGCCCAAGGCTACCCTCCCTTTTATGCCCGAATACGCCTGATCAAGCTGGCCGAAGCGGTCGAGCGGGCCGGGTATCTTGTCTTTATCCTCTTGCCCTTGGTGGGTCTGGTCACGCGGTCTCCCATCATCGGCGTTTTTATGCTTGTCGGCGCGGGGTTCGTTCTGATCATGCCGCTTCTGGTCCACCTCATCACCCTGCCCGTAGAGCTTGACGCGAGCTTTCATCGCGCCCTGCCCCTCCTCATGTCCGGTCCTTATATTCCCGAAGAGGATCTTCCGGCGGCCCGCAGAATTTTGATTGCCTGTGCGCTCACCTATGTGGTGGCCGCTTTGGCTGGGTTTTTTAACCTCTGGCGATGGGCCAGGGTGCTGCGGCGTTGATTTTTCTTGCGGGTGGCACATCTCGCGCCGGAATCCATGCGTTATGAAACGTTAACCATTTTTTTTAGAAAAAATATACAAGGACAGTGAGGCAACGATATGGCCCGTACAAAGAGGATTCTTTCCGTCACCGGGATGCACTGTGTGAATTGCGCAAACGGTGTGGAGCAGGCGTTGTCGTCTGTGGAAGAGGTGACGGTGACCTGCCGGGAGGAGATGGCAGGTGAGGTGCTGGTGTCTGCCATTGAGGGGGCCGGGTTTTCGGCTTCTGCGGTGGATGAGTCCCTGGGGGACACCGGTGCGGAGGCGGAGGCCGCCTATCTGGCCGATGAGCGGAAAAAATTCCTGGTGGGTCTGGGGCTCTCCCTGCCCTTGTTTTTTATCAGCATGGGCCGTGATTTTTCCCTTCTGGGGGCTTGGAGCCACGGGGTCTGGGTGAGCTGGTTGTTTCTGGTGCTGGCAACGCCCGTGCAGTTCTACACCGGCATGGATTATTATAAGGGGGGCTGGACCAGCCTGAAAAACGGCAGCGCCAACATGGATGTTCTGGTGGCCCTGGGTTCCTCCGTGGCCTATGTTTATTCGATTGTGGTTCTGCTGATTCCAGCGGCAGGCGACCATGTCTATTTTGAAACCTCTGCCTTGATTATTACCCTGATCAAGCTGGGCAAGATGCTGGAAGCCCGAACGAAAAAACGGACCGGTGGCGCCCTACGTAACCTCATGGCCCTGCGCCCGGATACGGCCCTTCGGGTTGAGGGGGGCGTGGAGACCGAGGTGCCTCTGGACCGGGTGAAAGCCGGGGATACCCTGGCCGTCAAGCCCGGGGCTTCCATTGCCGTGGATGGGGTTGTGGCTTCCGGGGGCTCCACCGTGGATGAGTCCATGCTGACCGGGGAGTATCTTCCCGTGGATAAAGCCGAAGGGGACGCGGTGACGGGAGGGACCTTGAATATTGACGGGGCCTTTTATATGACAGCTCTTAAAGTGGGGCGGGAGACGGCCCTCTCCCGCATCATTGCCCTGGTCAAGGAGGCGCAAGGATCCAAGGCCCCCATGCAGCAGCTGGCCGATCAGGTGGCGGCGGTGTTTGTTCCGGCGGTGATTCTTATCGCCCTGGTTACCTTTGGTGTTTGGTTTTTTCTCACCGGTGAGTTCTCCGTGGCCATGATTCGCATGGTGGCGGTTCTGGTCATCGCCTGCCCGTGCGCCCTGGGCCTTGCCACGCCGACGGCGGTGATGGCCGGTACCGGCAAAGCCGCGGAGCGCGGGATTCTCTTTAAAAACAGCGAGACCCTCGAAAAATGTGCGGGGCTGGACACGGTGGTCCTCGACAAAACCGGCACCCTCACCGAAGGCCGGCCCCGCATCGCCCATGTGGTGCCCATGAACGGAGAGACCGAATCGCGTCTGGTGCGTCTCGCGGCGGCCGTGGAAGAGGGCTCTGAACATCCGGTGGGGCGTGCTGTCGTTGATTATGCAGGGCTCGTAGGCAACTTTAGAAGTCCGGCCACTGAGTTTCTCGCCCATGGGGGCAGAGGGGTCGAAGGGGTGGTGGATGGGGAACGGATTCGGGTGGGCAAGCCCGACTGGTTGCGATCTCTGGGTATTGCGTTTCACCATGAGGAAGAAGTGTTGGCGTCTCTGGAAGCTGGAGGCAACACCACCGTGGTCGTGGAGTCGCAAGGAAAAATCCTTGGTTTTATTGCGGTGACCGATACCTTGAAGCCCGATTCCGAGCGGGCCGTGGCCACCCTGCATCACATGGGCCTTTCCGTGATTATGCTCACCGGGGACAACGCCGCCAGCGCCCGGGTGATGGCCAAGGCCGCCGGGATCGATCGGGTGGTAGCCGATGTGCTTCCCCACGAGAAAGGCGAGACGGTGATGGGGCTTCAGGCCGAGGGGAAACGTCTGGCCATGGTGGGGGACGGCATCAACGATGCCCCGGCCCTGGCGTCTGCCGACGTGGGCATCGCCATCGGAACCGGTACGGACGTGGCCATGGAGACCGCCGAGGTGGTCCTCGCTTCGGGGAGCCTTTCCGGCATTGCCGAGGCCATCGGCATCGGGCGCGCGACCCGTCGTACCATTCGCCAGAACCTTTTTTTCGCCTTCTTCTACAACATCATCCTGATTCCCGTGGCCGCCGGGGCCTGGCATGGTGTGGAGGCCCTCCCCATGATGTTGCGTGAACTCCATCCCATCGCCGCGGCCGCCGCCATGAGCCTGTCCAGCGTGACGGTGGTCTCCAACAGCCTGAGGTTGTATCGTCGAAAATAGCGGACGGCGGGGACAAACAGAAAAGAAGCATTAAAGGATGACGGCTTGTTGGCATGGGCCGTGACAAAAAAAAGGCGGGCCCCCTCATGGGGACCCGCCTTTCTGTTTTCCAAACAGCAGGGCCAGAAGGCCTGTTTCTCCGCTGTTAGCCCATGCCCTTGAAGCCGAAGAAGGCCAGGGCGATGAAGCCGGCAGTGATGAGGCCGATGGAGGTGTCCCTTAAGGGGCGGGGCACTCGGGCCAGAATTACGCGCTCGCGGACGCCTGCAAAGAGGACGAGGGCGAGGCCGAAGCCGGTGGCGTAGCAGAACGAAGAGATCAGGGCCTGCAGAAAGGTGTACTCTTCGTTGATGTTGATGAGACAAACACCCATTACCGCACAGTTGGTGGTAATCAGGGGCAGGAAGATGCCCAGTCCGGCATAGAGGGAGGGCATGCTCTTTTTAAGGAACATCTCCACAAACTGCACCAGGGAGGCGATGATGAGGATGAAGGCCACGGTTCGCAGGAACTGAAGGTCCATGGGCTTCAAAATAGCCGCTTCCACCACCCAGGTGGTGATGCCCGCCATCACCAGGACGAAGATGACGGCCATGCTCATGCCCACGGCGGTGTCCATGCTCTTGGAGGTCCCCAGAAAGGGGCAGGAGCCCAGGTTCTGGGTAAGCATGATGTTGTTGACGAAGATGCAGCTGATGGCCAGCAGAATGTATTCGGTCATGGTTTTCGCGCCTCCTTATCTATTTCGACGATGCGATGTTCATGAGACAGAGGAGAATGCCCAGCCCGATGAACGCGCCGGGGGCCTCAACCATGAAGGTGAAGGGTTGAAAAGCGGCTCCGAAAACGGTGTGCCCCAGAAAAGTCCCTGCCCCAAGTACTTCCCGAAAGGCGCCGAGAACGGCCAGGGAGAGGGTGAAGCCCATGCCGATGCCCAGGCCGTCGGCCAGGGAGTGGGCCACGTCGTTCTTGCAGGCAAAGGCCTCAGCCCGCCCCAGAACGATACAGTTCACCACGATCAGGGGGATAAAAATCCCCAGCTTCAGGTAGAGGGGATAGGTAAAGGCCTGCATCAGAAATTCCACCACGGTGACGAAGGTGGCGATGATGGTGATAAAGCAGGCGATACGGATCTTCTGCGGAATGACGTTTCTCAACATGGAGATAAGCATGTTGGAGCAGACCAGCACGAAGGTGGTGGCAACGCCCATGCCGATGCCGTTTTCGACGGATCGGGTAACGGCCAGGACCGGGCAGAGGCCCAGCACCAGACGAAATGGGGGAATCTCTTCCCAGAGACCCTTGACGAACTCCTGGGTTAATGACTTGGCCATCAGTTGGCTCCTCCTTGCGATGCGAGGTTGTCCATGCTTTTTGAAAGTTCCGGCTTGAGGCGTTTGTACACCGCGTTGGCTTCGTTCACGGCCACGCAGACAGCGCGGCTGGTGATGGTGGCGCCGGAGATCGCGTCAATGCTGCCGCCGTCTTTGCTTACCGCGGCCACCTGATCCACGCCTGAGCCTTCGAACTGGGCGACGAAGGAGGGGTCCTCCTTGGCTTTGGAGCCAAAGCCCGGGGTCTCGGTGGAGATGGTGACGCCGCTGCCGACGATGGTGTCGTTGTCGAGGTCAAAGGCCACCAGGAGACCGACGTTTCCGGCAAATCCTTTGCCGAAGGCCTCGAGGGTGACAATGTTTTGATCGCCGATCTTGCCGGGGAAGATGGTGTGTGACACCTCGCCGTCTTTGATCTTGAAACGATCGTTCATGGGGTCATTCTCCGCATCCGCGAGGATGGCTCGAATGACCGGCTCTTTTTGGAATTTTAACTGCTGGTACTCGATGCGATCCATCGTCAGGCCCCGTACCCCGGCGAGGACGCCGCCGGATACGGCGGTGAACACGGCAAGCACCAGTACCATCTTAAACATGTCGTTCATTTTACACCTTTCCCAAAGCTTTCGGTCGGATCATGTCGAGAATGGGGTTTGCCAGGTTCATAAGAAGCACGGCAAAAAGAACTCCATCCACCCAGACGCCTTTGTTTCTGATCAGCACGGTGAGCATGCCGCCCCCGAAGCCGTAGATAAGCATGGGGATGAGGTTCACCGGTGAAGAGGAATCTTCCGTGGCCAGAAAGAAGGCCCCCACCAGCGTGTAGCCGGTGAGAAGGTGGAAGACAGGGCCTGCGTAGAGGTCCGGGTTGCTCATGTTGAACAGGAAGGCCGCAACAAAGACCCCGCCCAGAAAGGAGAGACAGATCTCCCAGCTGCTGATACCCCGGATCATGAGGAAAATGCCGCCGAGGATCAGCCCGGCACCGCAGACAGCGCCGATGCCTCCGGCCTGGTGGCCAAAGAGAAGCTCCAGGGGGGGGTAAAGGGAGGCGGTCTCTGCACCGAAAAATTTTACATTGATCAGCGGATCCACCATGGACCAGGCCATGTCGTAATTGACGAGCATGCCGTTAAAGTTCATGAGGTGGGGCCAGGAGACCGTCAGGACCGCTGCCGAAAGGGCCGGTGGGCAAAAGGGATTGCCCCCGATCCCGCCAAAGGCGATCTTGCTCATGATGATGGCCACAAAGGTGCCGGTGATGACCATCCACCAGGGGGCCGTGGCCGGCAGCAGCATGGAGAGGATCAGGCCAATCATGGCGGCGTTGCCGTCACCGATGGTGGGCTGCTGCTTCATGAGGGTGTTGGCGGTCAATTCCCAGAAAATGGACGATGCCACTGCCAGAGCAGACACCCCCACTGCCGGAGCCCCGAAGAGGAACCAGCCGGGAATCAGGGCCACCAGGGCGGCGGCCATGATGAGATAGCTGCGTTTCATCACGGTGCAGGCGTCCCTGTAGAAGGGCGCATGGGATACAATCAGTTTCGTTGAATCAGTCATTTGAGCCTCCCATTTCAGCACTTTTTTTACTCTCGGCAAGGGTGTGCCGCGCCAGCATAATCTGCTGGAACAGGGGCATTTTGGCCACGCAGATAAAGCTGCAGAGGCCACATTCCACACAGGCGTCGAGGTCGTACTTTTCCACCGCCTCTTCGTAGAGACCGTTTTCCAGCATGCGGATCAGAAGGTTCACCGGGATGTTGGCCGGGCAGACGCGCACACACTTTCCACAGTTGATGCAGTAGGTGTCGGTGAGTCGCGGCATGTTTTCGGGACCATGGCAGAGAATGGCGTCGGTGTCGGGGTCCACGGGAAAATTTGGGGTGTAGACCGAGACGCCGGTGAGGGGGCCGCCCACGATGAGGTGATCCCGCTTGACAAGTGTTTCTCCCGCTGCCTCAAAGATTTGCGTGATGGGGGTGCCGATGCGGGCATTCACCAACCGGGTCTCTTTGTTTTTCAGGGTGAGGGTGACGAGTTTTTCCTGGGGAAGGGAGCGGGTACGCAGGGCCTTTCCCGTGGCGGCCACCGCTTCGGCGCTGAAGAGGAGGAATCCCGATTCTTCGAGGGTTTTCCCCGCTTCAATGGGCTTGCCGGCAAGACGCCCTGCAAGGAGAATGGGGTTGCCGTTGGGGTAAAGGTTTTTAATCCCCACGGTCTCACATCCGGTATCCTGGGCCTCGGCTTCCAGATATTTGGGAAGGGCCAGAACCACGCGAGCCTTTGGAGCCAGCTCTTTGATGTAGTCCGCGCCCCGTTTAAAATCGGTTTTGCGGGCCAGAAGAGCATACTGGTTGACGTTGGTCAGGAGGTCTTGCTCCAGTGCGCTTAAGATGACGGTGTGGATGCCGTCGTTTGCCAGACGGGTGAAGGGGGGCCGTCCCGGAAGTTGGGAAAGAAAGGCCAGGCTTTCTGTTCCTTTGGTGTCTGCCTCCAGGGCGTCTGAAAAGGCGGGAGATGTTTCCCCCTCTTCGCTGGTCGCAATATTGATCAGGGCGAAGTGACGTCCATAGTTACCGGTGCGGGTTTCCACGCTGGTAATGGTGCCGGACACCGGTGCTGAGACGTTTTTTGTCTCTTCATCAAAAAGTCCGTAGAGTGCTCCTCGTTGAACCTCCACCCCTTTTTTCAGGGCAGTTTTCTTTTTATCCACGAGGCTTTTCTGGTCGGTACCCACCTGAATCTGGAGGGTGACTTCCCCGGGAAGAGCGGTGTCTACGGGGTCGGGGAGTCCGCCCTTCACCGTCTCGTAGGGCAGTTTTGCCGCCAGGTAGCCGAAAAACGATCGTCGTATCATTGTAGTAGTCTCAGTCCCTGTTTGTGATGGTGTTTTTCCCGATGAATCGCACCCCGGGCTCGGATCTCATTGAGTTCCAGCAGGGTCTTGCGCCGATATGGCATCCTGGATGCAAGGGGGCGTTGGCATCATCAAATGGTGAATTGGCCCGTTACTTGGGCGTGGCATGGCATGCCGCGCACTCGGCGGGGCCGGCGTCCATCTCTTCGTGGCAACCGATACACTGGGCATGCATGGCGTCGGTTCGACCCATCACATCGTCGTCGCCCGAGGCGCCGGGTTCATGGCATTCGCTGCAGGTGTACACTTCATCTCCGTCATCCAGATTGTGGTGACATGAAGCGCAATCCACATCGTATTCCCCGATATGGACCTGATGGGTAAAGAGCACGTCCCCTGCGCTTCCTTTGAAGAGCATACGAACTGGTTCTTCAGGCGCTTCGGGCTTCAGCACCGTGTAACAAAGCGCTGCTGCGGCCAATAGAACCAATCCCAGTATTACGGCCAGTTTCCTCTCGTTTTCTGGGCGCATCCTAAGTCAACTTCCTCTCTCTTGCTTGCAGATCTTTAATTGAAATGGCAGGCCCGTTCATTACCGGACCACAGGCGGTCCGGAGTGCGGTGTGCCCATGCGCAAAACATCCCTGTCGTATCGGCCGGTTCTGCGTCTGTTTTTCCAAAAAGATTCTGAGTGGTTAAATATTGAGTGTGTCCTTCAAGCTCGTATGGCGTGTCTCCACATCCCCTTCTTGTGTGGATGACATGCTCAGAGCAGCGCTTTTTTTAAAACGCAGTGGTCGCTTTGCGCCCTGCCATAGATCCGAAGGATTACATTTTTTGACCATTTCGGGGAGAACCCTTTGAATAAAAAAAGAATTCCGAAATACCCGGCGGCCAAGCTACAAATTGTCTCTCAAATTATCGCAAGAACTGTACCAGAAAACCCTCTTTTTGTGTAGCGATGGATTTTGGAAGGGATGGAGAGATTTGAGCCATAGGCCCTTGGAAAGTACCGATTGACGGCGCATTCGCTCCGTAAATTCGGACTCTACGAGTCTTCTTTTTGGGAAGGTGTTCACAAGGCAGGAGTGGGCAATTCAGGCAAAAAGTTCCTCAAGAAGGAAGGGGTTGGCGAGATGGGACCGCATTCTTACATGAGCGGAACGTCGGGTATAATCCGTGTGATACGAGGGGTGTAGGCTTCGTTTTGAGCAATACGACCTTCGAAAAGACGAATAATGACAAACGCCACAGCCAGTGCGCCAAAGCCTCCGATTCCAGAGGAGAGGGAGGCGTTGATTTCAAGGGCCGGTGCCAGGGTGTTTCCAACAACCGCTCCTGCAATCATGGAGAAGACTGGGAATATGTAGGCCAGCAGAGACATTTTGATGAGTGTTCCCGTGGCGATGGAGACCAGAACCCGATCGCCGACACCTGCCTGGGCGTCATTGATGGCACAGACCTCCATGGCTTTCCCGGAGGCGTGACAGGAGTCCTTGGATGCACACCCTTCGCAGGCGGACGTGCGAATGGTTTCTACCCAGGCGCGACCGTGGGAGGCTGTTTTGATGACGATACCTTCTTCCTGTCTCATGATGTTTCCTTTCAGGGATCTTGGGTGGCAAGGACCCTACCATATAGGATGCCCACCCAAAAATCAAAGCCCTGATTTTTTCCTGTGTCTGCTGGGCGACGGGTGGGGGACCGCGCTTGTGTGCGGCCTCGTTTTGACGCCACCAACGGGAAAGACCCGCATCGTCGACCGTGACTCTTGGGGTGGAGAGAATAAAAAACGGGGGGATGGTTTTGGATTCTCTATTCAAGGGTCCGGGGCGATGCGGGTCTGTCACCTTTTATGATCTATGACGGAACATACAACATGTGTGCCAAAGGTGACGCTTGTTTTTTTACCCTGTTATTTCAGGGGGGCAGGCTGTCTGAAAGGGGCCGTGAGTCTTAAATATCGGACTGAGAGATCAAAAAGTCTGAATTTTTGGAAAGCGGGTGCCGTGGCCCGAAAGACGTGTCCATGAATGGAGGTCGGGCAGGGAACCTGGGGGGGGCAAAAAAAAAGATGGGTTTGAAAAAGTGGCATAATTTTTGTAAAGAAGAGCATGTACGAAGACGGGTCGCTACCCGTCCATGGAAGGGTGGGGTCGGAAACGTCACAACGGGATGACTTCCCGGTGAGTCGTGATGGCGCATGGAAACGGTGCCATTCGATGTGACGCCTTTTTTTTCGGAACCACCATTTGCTGAAATGGTATCGCTGTAAAAAGTCAGGTATTTACATTTTGGGAAACCAATTGTAAAGTGACCTCGGCCGTCACCAAACGGCGGAGGTCAGGACGTTTGATCGTCCCCATGGCTTTTGCCACCTTTATCAAGACAGTGTGGCGGGTAATTCAAGGCGACCCGGGGGGTTGCCAGAACCAACACCAAATATCCTTATTAATGGGGTAGTTATGACCATTGTTATTCCTTTATTGGTACTTTGTGGGCTGGGAGCTGCCATCGGCCTGCTGCTTGCCCTTGCAGACAAAAAACTAGCCGTTGAGACCAACCCTCTCATTGATGCGGTTATCGACATTCTTCCGGCGGGTAACTGCGCCAACTGCGGTTATGCCGGATGCGCTCAGTACGCCGAGGCCGTTGTCGAAAATCCGGCGGTTCGTCCCGACCTTTGTACGCCGGGTGGTAACGAAGCGGCGCAGAAGATTGCGGAGCTGACCGGGAAAAAAGCGGCCGAAATTAAACCTGTGAAAGCGGTGGCCCGCTGCAAGGGCTGTCCCGAAACCAACAGCACCACCAAATACATCTATAACGGCTTAAACGACTGCGAGGCCGCCGCCAACCTTTTCGCCGGGGAAAAGGGCTGTGAGTATGGCTGCCTGGGTCTTGGGAACTGTGTTCGGGCCTGTCCCTTCGATGCCCTTGTGATCGGGGAACTCAATGTGCCCGTGGTCAACATCGAGAAATGCGTGGGTTGTGGCCTGTGCGTCACGGCATGTCCCCGTGGCATCATGGCCCTTGTTCCCGATAATGCTGTCAGCGTGATCGGCTGCCAGAACCGCCAGAAGGGTGGCCAGACCAAGAAGGTGTGCAACGTGGGATGTATCGGCTGCCGCCTCTGCGTGAAAGCCTGCCCCCATGATGCCATGAAGGTCGTGGATAACCTTTGCGAGATCGATTACGACAAGTGTCAGTTCTGCGAAGATGCCCCCTGCCTCCAGGTGGACTGTAAGCCAGGGGTGATTGCTCCGGGTTACGGCGCTCCCATCAAGTTCCTGACCGGAAAAATCACCGAATTGGCCGGTGCCATCGACGCCGTGGGCAAAGAGGCGGTGAACTTGGATGCTGCCGTTGAGGTGACCAAAGACGAGAGCGCACCGAAAGAAGAGAAAAAGGAGACGGCTGAAATCGAAGCCTGATCTTCTGTCATCGTTTAAGTGAAAAAAATGAGGGGCGTCAACCTGCTGGGTTGGCGCCTTTTTTGTTTTGGAGGGACGGTGCCGAGAGCATCTCCAGGGTGGCTTTCATGAAGGGGAGGAGATCGGTTTCGATGATGAGGTCGCTGATGGAGTGGATGGCGGCGTTGGGGTCCCGGTTGACGGAGACCACGGTGGTCTTTTGGGAAATGCTCGCCAGATGCTGGGTGGAGCCGGAGATTCCAAGGGCGATATAGAGCTCTGCGGAGACCGAGGTGCCGGTGATGCCCACCTGACAGGGGTAGGGCATCCAACCCATGTCCACGAGGGGGCGGGAGCACGCCTTGGCAGCCTCAGGGAGGGCTTCTGCAAAGTGGTTGAACAGGGGCAGGTTTTCTCGGCTTTCGAGACCTCGTCCCACAGAGACCACCACCCGGGCGCCGGAAAGATTCGAAGCGCTCTCATTTCGGGCGTGGGTGGAGAGGATCTGGGTCGGTCCTTTGGAGACAGCGATCCGCTTCAGGGTCAGGGATCCGGGGGTCACAGCCCGAGGGGCGGAGGGCAGAGTCCCGGGTTGAAGGGTGACCACCGCACCCATTGGGGCTTCCACGTGCAGGCGTAATTTCCCCCCTCCAGCGGCGCGGTAGAATGTTCCGGAATTCCTGTCAAAGGCCACCACGCCGGAGACAAGGGGGAGCCCCAGGGCAATGGCCAGGGCAGGCGCCATATCCATTGATCTGGGCGTGTGGGCAAAGAGAAGATAGCGAACCCCTCGTGTCTTCAGCAGCCCCTTAAATGCCTCTGCCATCTCCATGGCGGAGTGTCCCTCCTCTGTTCCCATAAGGCCCAGGGTCTCCGCCCCGGATTCCTCTGCAAACCACGGGGCTCCTTTCTCGCTTTGCTTTCCGTGCACCAGAGCCAGGATGTCGGAGGGTTTTCCGCTTTTCAGGCGCAGGGCCAGTTCCATGAGCTCCATGGAGACGTCGGGCACCTTGTCGCCGGTCATTTCGATGAGAAGTGCAATCATGGAAGCTCCTTTATGTCTTGAGTACCTGTCGCTCCTGGAGGTAGGCCACGAATTGGGCGGCTTGTTCCTCCGGGGTTCCTGTGATTCTAAGACCTCGACCCCGCCGGGTGGGGGGGGAGGAGCCGGTGACAGGCGTTGTATTTGACGTGGCAGGGGCGTCCCTGGAGGGGATGGGGCGGGTGCGCGCTTGGATCATATGAGAGATATTGGGGTAGCGCGGGATGTTGAACCCCTGCTGGATGGTGACAAGGCAGGGAAAGGGGAGCCTGATGACCTGTCTTGAACCGGCTCCCGCGTCTCGTGTGGCTTCGAGGGTCTTGTTGTC
This sequence comes from Desulfoluna sp., assembly GCF_030145185.1. Lineage (GTDB taxonomy): Bacteria > Desulfobacterota > Desulfobacteria > Desulfobacterales > Desulfolunaceae > Desulfoluna. The sequence goes on from NZ_JAQYWB010000003.1 coordinate 120,127, forward strand.
GGAATGGATGAGAAGCTCTTTGACCACCTGACTGACCCAGGGGATACCCAGCATGGCGGCCAGGGCCGGGCCGGTCATGCCCTGCATGAGGTCTTCGCTCATGGCACCGCAGACAATGAGATCCGGGGCGAGATCCTTTAGCACCGGGCGAAGGGCCGCTGCGGTGTCGGTGGCGGAGAGGGGTTCCATCTCTGCCTTGAGGTGAATGGCATTATCAGCGCCCATGCCGAGGCCTCGTCTCAGAGCTTCGGTGACGCGGTCGGGACCGAGGGAGATCAGGGTCAAGGTGACCCCCGGCAGGGACTCTTTGATGCGCAGGGCTTCTTCCAGCGCATGTTCATCCAGGCGGTTGATGCGGAACTCCGAGATGTTCTCCTCCCGGGCCGGTCGAATTTGCGTGGTCCCGAGGCTGTGGATCTGTTTGATCAGAACGGCGATGTGCATGGTTCTATCCTTTTTCGTGGGGTTTACAGGGCTAATGTATCGCGGGGGGCTGAGGGATTCAAGCTAAAAAACGAGCGTTCGCTCTTTTTTCTTGACAGGGCCTCGACATTCTTCTTAGGATAAAACCCAGCAGCGATATCCCCGACCGGATATTGGATATGTGGCCGGCGGCGGCCCCTCTTGGAAGGGGTGTGGCCGTCGCCGATCACTCTAATTAAGGAGATCCTCATGGATTTTGGCGTATCGGAACGCATTGAGACCATCGTCTCAATGATCAACGAGTTTGTGGATCGGGAGCTGATTCCCATGGAGCCGGAGTATCTCGTGCATGATTTTAATGAGATGCTGCCGAAGATCCGTGAGAAGCAGGAGATGGTGAAGAAGATGGGGCTCTGGGCCCCCAACTTCCCAACGGAGTGCGGGGGTATGGGCCTGACGCTGTTAGAACATGGGCTTGTCTCCGAAGCGTTGGGGCGCTCTCCTTTAGGTCATTTTGCCTTCTGGTGCCAGGCCCCGGATGCGGGCAATGTGGAGATCCTCCACCTGTTCGGCACCGAGGCGCAGAAGGAGCGCTACCTGAACCCCTTGGTGGAAGGCACCATCCGCAGCTGTTTTTCCATGACCGAGGTAGACATGCCCGGGTCCAACCCGGTGATGCTGGAGACCACGGCGGTCAAAGAGGGTGATGACTACGTCATCAACGGCCACAAATGGTACACCACCAGCGCGGACGGGGCGGATTTTGCCATCGTCATGGCCGTGACCAACCCGGAGGCCCCTCGGTATCTTCAGGCCAGCATGATTATTGTCCCCAGCGACACCCCGGGGTTCAATATCGTGCGCAATATTCCGGTCATGGGCCATGAGGGGAGCGGGTACATGAGCCACGCTGAGATTCTCTATCAGTCGTGCCGGGTGCCCCAGTCGAACCTTCTGGGACCTGAAGGCCATGGGTTTGTCATCGCCCAGGAGCGCCTCGGACCGGGTCGTATTCACCACTGCATGCGCTGGTTGGGGATCTGCAGGCGTGCCTTTGACCTCATGTGCCGGCGGGCCAACGAGCGTGTTATCGCCCCCGATGGAAAAACCCTGGCCACCCGCCAGATCATTCAGGGCTGGATCGCCGAATCTGCCGCCGAAATGGAGGCGGCCCGTCTCATGACCCTCCATGCGGCCTGGCAGATCGATCAGGTTGGCGCCGCCAAGGCCCGGGACAGCATCAGCATGATCAAGTTTGTGGTGGCCAATACCATGAACCGCATCGTGGATCGCGCCCTCCAGGTTCACGGAGGCCTCGGCATGACCGACGACACCATCTTGGCCTATTTTTATCGCCATGAACGTGCCGCCCGCATCTACGACGGTGCCGACGAGGTCCATAAAACCTCCCTGGCCAAACGGATCCTGCGAAGCTATGAGGGCGGGAAGTGAGGTAGACAGCCTCTGTGGAACGAAAAGGTCCTCCGATGACAAGGGGGTAAGAAAGGGGTGCGCAAGGGTACCCTTATGTGACGTGTTTTTAAGACCTGTTTGTTAAATTTTTCAAACGTTTATCCCCCGGCAGGGCCGCCGGAGGCATAAGCTGAATAGATAAGGATAAGAAAAAGACGTGACAGACAAAAGTTTTGACGCATTTAAAAAAAGGTATGAGATCTCCCGGGAGGAGATGACCCGGGAGTTGTTCCGGGAAAACGCCGAATCGATTCGCGTGAAAAAAGAGGCGACGGCGGTGAGGAATCTGCAGCGGATCATCGAGGCCGTGTTCACCATCTCCAAGGTGAAGGGGTTCCAGGCCATGAGCATGCGGGACCTCTGCAACGAGAGCGGCCTCTCCATGGGGGGGCTTTACGGTTATATCAAAGGGAAAGAAGAGCTGCTGGCTCTGATTCAGGGTCAGGGACGTCGGCTCGTGGAACGGTTTCTGCTGGAGAGCCTCACAGACCTTACGGATCCGTTTGAAAAACTTGATGCCCTGATTCGGGTTCATATCTACCTGAGTGAAGTGGCCCGTCCCTGGTTTTTTTTCAACTTTATGGAATCGAGGCATCTCGGAAAAGAGGACCTCACCCAGGCTCTGATCATGGAGGCCGCAACCGAGAAGGCCCTTGCCGATCTGATCGAGGAGGGAATCGCCCTGAAAACCTTCGCCCCTTGTGATGCAGCGCTCCTGGCCGGTCTGATCAAATCCATGCAGCAGGACTGGTACCTGAAACGCTGGAAGTTCAGAAAACGGAAGGTCACCGTGGAACGGTATGCCGATGCCGTGATCGAGATGGCCTTTTTTCGGCTGGCTTTGTAGACAAAGATTGCCCCCCGGCAGGGCCGCCGGAGACTGTTTTTTATGTTCGCCTCATTCAAACTTGGAAAAGGAGAGCACATGAAGGATACGGCACAAACCATTCGTGAAGGAGAGGGCCTGGACGAGGGCGCACTGTATGACTGTCTGATGTCCAGCATTCCGGGGCTGTCGGGTCCCATGACCCTGACTCAGTTTCCAAGCGGGTTTTCCAACCTCACCTATCTTGTCCGGGTGGGGGAAAAAGAGATGGTGCTCCGCCGGCCTCCTTTCGGGGCCAGGATCAAGAGTGCCCATGACATGGGGCGTGAGTACCGCATCCTGAGTGCCTTAAGACCCCACTACCCTTACTGCCCCGAGCCCCTTTACTTTACGGAAGACCCAGAGGTGATGGGCTGCCCCTTTTACGTCATGGAGCGTATGGAGGGGATTATCCTGAGAAAGGAGCTTCCCGAGGATCTCTCCTACACCCCGGCGCAGGCAAAAACCCTTTGCGAAACACTTTTAGATGTTCAGGTGGCCCTTCACAGCATTGATGTGGAAAAGGCGGGCCTTGGTTTTTTGGGGAAACCCGAAGGCTACGTCAAGCGGCAGGTGGAGGGGTGGAGCAAGCGCTACCGCAATGCCCGAACCGAGGATGCCCCCGATTTCGAGGCGGTGATGGGGTGGCTGGTGGAGAAGATGCCGGTGGACACGGCCCGGCCTACCCTCGTGCATAACGACTACAAATTTGACAACATTGTCCTGGCCGAGGCCAATCCCATGGAGATCATCGGGGTGCTGGATTGGGAGATGGCCACCTATGGCGATCCCCTCATGGACCTGGGCAACTCTCTGGCCTACTGGGTGGAGAAGGGCGATCCGGAGGAGATGCAGATGATGCGCCTCATGCCCACCGATATGGAGGGGGCGCTGACTCGGGCGGAGCTGGTGGCACGCTACGGACGGCTGACGGGTCTCGATGTCTCAGGGTTTGATTACTATCTTTGCTTTGGTTTGTTTCGCCTGGCCGTCATCGCCCAGCAGATCTACCAGCGCTACCATCAAGGGCTGACACAGGACAAACGTTTTGCCATGTTGATTTTTGGCGTTCAGATCCTGGAGCGGGCGGCACTTTCTGTGATCGAGTCCTCGCACCTGTAATAGAATTTTTTTTTAACAGAGTCGTTTTACATTCCAGTGACTGATCTCTACCGGTTGCCCCACGGGCGCTGGCCGTTTATGCATTAAATCAGGAATCAATGGATCATGGGAGGTAGGTATGGCTGTATCTGTTTCGCTGAAGGGAAAAGTTGCGATTGTGACCGGCGCAAGTCGGGGGATTGGGGAGTCCATCGCCCTGTTGTTGGCCGAGGCCGAGGCCGAAGTGGTGCTGGTGAGTCGGAAGATCGAGGGACTTGAAGAGGTCAAGGCAAAGATTGAAGCGGCCGGGGGCAAGGCCCATGCCGTGGCCTGCAACACGGGACATCTCGATCAGATCGAGCATCTGATGGGCGAGGTGAAGCGGCTCTGTGGGCGGTTGGATATTCTGGTGAATAACGCGGCAGCCAACCCTCATTTCGGCTTTATGATGGATGCCGAGGAGTGGGCCTGGGACAAAATTTTTGACGTGAACCTTAAAGGTCCTTTTTTTATGATTCAGCATGGGTCGCGGCTGATGAAGGAAAATGGCGGGGGGTCCATCGTAAATGTTGCCTCAGTGAACGGCATCCGGCCCGCATTTTTTCAAGGGATCTACTCGGTGAGCAAAGCGGGCATGATCGCCATGACCCTAGCCCTGGCCAAGGAGATGGCCGCCGATAAGATTCGTGTGAACTCCCTGCTGCCGGGACTCACCGATACCAAATTTGCCTCAGCCATTACACAGGATGAGGGGATCATGAAGCAGGTGACTCAGCAGATCCCTGCAGGGCGTGTGGCTGAGCCTTCCGAGATGGCCGGTGCCGTTCTTTATCTCGTCTCCGATGCGGCCTCCTATGTGACGGGCAGTGCCCTGGTTGTGGATGGAGGAATGCTCGCCTGATATCGCGAAATGAGGAAATACATTCTGCACGGGCATGCTCTCGAGAAAAAAACAGGAGCATGCCTTTTTTATTGCCTGAATAATAGAAAAATAGACACCTGTAAAAGTCATGGACTTTTGTTGGATGAAGAGGAAGTTTGACTTTCTTCTGTGGTTTAAATGAGTTCATCCTTTGTAGTAATTGCAAATATATGGTAAGGATATCCAAGATATTCCTATAAATTTAGTGCCGTGCCCGGTGTTTTTCCGGGCGCGTAGCGTGCTCGCGGTTTGTGAAGGGTGGCCTTGCGGAACTTCTCGGGGCCTCAAGGGACAGCAATGGGTGAATTGTCTCTTGGGTTTCGTCTTTATTTTTTAGGACGTGGGGTCGTCTATTTTTTTTGTGTCCTGAAGTTTGTCGGGGGGGGGGCTGTTTTTTTTAGAGGCAAACTTTGCATTCATGTATTGGAGATAATCATATTATGCTGAAAGCAGGTATTTTTCTGGATGTAGACAACCTCAGCTTTAACGGTGGCTGGGGGATGCGCTACAGTGTCATTCGAGATCTGGTCACCGCTCAGGACACCACGATTGTTCGCGCCAATGCTTACCTGGCGGCGGATTTTGACCGTGAAGAGTTTGATCACGAATACCGCATGCGAAGCGAAGAATATCGCAACGCGATGCGAAGAGCCGGGTTTCACTTGATATTAAAACCCGTCAAACGGTATTTCAATGATGACGGGGACACGGTGGTCAAAGCCAACGCGGATCTCGACCTGGCCGTGGATGCCCTGCTCCAGTCTGAGAACCTTGATTATGTGTTGATCGGTACCGGAGATGGCGATTTCCTGCGGCTTGTCCGGGCGCTTCAGAACCGGGGCAAACGGGTGGATTTGCTCTCCTTTGACAACACCAGCTCTGAATTGCGCAGGGAAGTGGACAACAGCTTCTCCGGGTTTCTCGTGCCGGGCTTGATGCCCAGCCGGTTTGACACCAAACAACGGGAACGCGGCGTGATTTACTCGGTGAAAGAGGGCCGTGAATATGGCTTCCTCAATATGCGAACCGGCTTGGGTGTCGGTGATGTGCAGAGCAATGTCTTCTGCCACGTGAATGATTTCGAGCCCAAAATCGTCAGCGATCAGCTCATGCGGTACAAGCGTGAAGGGGCGATCCTGGAGTTTGATTCCATTGAGCAGGGCCCGGATAAATTCAAGGCGGAAAATATTTCGGTGTTCGACTGGAAGACCCGGTAAAAAATAAAAAACATCTTTTATTTATAAAATTGAGACCGATGTTTTCAAAGCGGGTAAGCTTGAAAAAAAGGCTCGTGATTCTTTAAGGATCACGAGCCTTTTGCGTTTCGTCTTTCCCCTTCTCAGGGCATCACCCCGTAGGTTTTGAGTTTTTTGTGGAGGGTTTTTCGTGTGATGCCGAGCTGCCGGGCGGTTTCGCTTTTGTTATTGCCGGTGGCATCCAGGGTGAAGAGGATGGCTTCTTTCTCCACCTCTTCGAGGGGTTTGATGGAATCGGGGGAGCCGCTGGCCGGTCGAACGGGATCCATTTGCTCCTCTTCCATCAGGCGCAGGGATTCGATGCCCACGTACTGGCTCTGGCAGAGGACCACGCCTCGTTCCACGGTGTTGATGAGCTCGCGAACGTTGCCCGGCCAGCGATAGCGCACCAGCAGATCCATGGCTTCCGGGGTAAACCCTGAGATCTCTTTCCGGTTTTTTGCGGCCAGGCTTTGGAGATAGTGTTGGGCGATGGGGGGGATGTCGTCACGCCGTTCACGAAGGGCGGGAAGGTAGAGGTCCACCACGTTGAGTCGGTAGTAGAGGTCTTCCCGAAATTTTCCTTCACGCACGAGGTCCGCCAGGTTTTTGTTGGTGGCGGTGATGACGCGCACGTCGATGGGAATGACGTCTTCGCCCCCGACCCGGGTGATTTCCCGCTCCTGAAGGACCCTTAAGAGCTTCACCTGCATGGAGAGGGGCATCTCCGAGACCTCATCTAAGAAGATGCTGCCTCTGTGGGCCTGAATGAATTTTCCTTCTTTGCGTCTCTGGGCACCGGTAAAGGACCCCTTTTCATGGCCAAAGAGTTCGGATTCCAGGAGGGATTCGGTGATGGCCGCGCAGTTTATTTTGACAAAGGGGCCTTCCCGCCTTGTGCTGTTGTAGTGCGTGGCCCCGGCAATGAGCTCTTTTCCCGTGCCCGATTCTCCGGTGATGAGGACCGTGGCTTCGGAGGTGGCCACCTGGGCCACAGTGTCTAAGAGCTGGGTCATGACGCTGCTTCGGGCGATGATGTTCTGGCGGTCGAACTGGCCCTTTAAGGAGAGGCGCAGCCGCTGGTTTTCTTCCTGAAGGCGCTGGCGTTCCGTGGCCCGTTCGATGGTGAGCCGGAGCTTGTCGAAGTCGATGGGTTTGGTGAGGTAGTCGTAAGCTCCGTTTTTCAAGGCTCCCACCGCCGTTTCGATGGAGGAATAGGCCGTCATGATGATGATGGGGATGGCCGGGTTGATCTTGTTGATTCTCTCCATGGCTTCCAGACCGGAGACCTTGAGCATGCGGATGTCCATCAGGATCAGGTCGAAGTAGCGATCTGTGACCATCTCAATGGCCGGTTCTCCGTCGTTGGCTTCAAATATGGTATAGCCCCACCCGGTAAGCAGGGTGGCCAGCATGGTTCGATGCGAGGTGTCGTCGTCAACAACCAGAATCGAGAAGTTTTTTGTCATGGTTTGTCTGCTCCGCTTTGGTTGGGATGACCAGGGTGATGGTGGTGCCTTCACCTTCGATGCTCTTGATACGGATTTCACCACCGTGGGCTTCCACGATGTTGTGACTGACGGCCAGTCCCAGCCCGGTTCCAGATGCTTTGGTCGTAAAGTAAGGGTCAAAAATGTGGGCACGGTTCTCTTCCGAGATGCCGCAGCCGGTGTCTGTGACCGTGAGAACAAGGTTTGCTGATCCCACAGGTCGGTTGACGTTTAAGTCGATGGTCCCTTCAGGCTCCGTGGCCTCAATGGCGTTTAAGAAGAGGTTGAGCAGGACCTGGCTGATCTTATCCGGGTCGAAAAAGGCTGTTTCCGGTGCGTCATCGAAGACGGTGGCGATGGTGATCCCTCGCTCTCTGGCCCGCATGCTGACCAGCTTGACGCAGTTGTCCACAAAGGGGTCGAGGGCCACCCGTTTCGGGGAAAGGCTTACGGGCCTTGCGAATTCGAGAAGCTGGCCCACCACCAAGTTCAGCCGGTCCACCTCTTTGATCATGATCTGGGCGATGTTCAGGTCGTTGGGGTTGTCCTTGTATCGCTCACTGAAGTAGGTGGCAAAGCCTTTGATGGAGCTTAAGGGGTTTCGTATCTCGTGGGCCACACCGGCGGCCAGTTTGCCGACTGAGGCGAGGCGCCGGCTTCGCTCCACCTCCCGTTTCAGGCTGCGCACCTCCGTCTGGTCCTTGAACAGGCAGATGTAGCCCGTGACGTGGTGCTCCTCGTCTTTCAAGGGGGCGGCGCTGACCTGAAGGGGCAGGGAGTCTCCACTGGCGGTGGTGCATTCCAGCTGATCTTCCACCATCCCGATGCCGTATTTAAGCTCTTGAATCCGGGCCGTGAACTCTTTGGGCAGCAGCCCCCGGGCCTCTTTGCCCGTGATGTTGTCGGGCAGTTGCATCACCTCTTTTGCCACATGGTTAAAGGAGAGGATCCGAAAGGAGCTGTCAAAGGCCAGAAGGCCGATGGGCAGGTTCTCCACGATGGTATCGGAGAAGGCTTTTATGCGGGAAAGAGAGGTGCGTGTAGATTGATAGGCCTGGATCATGAAGAGAAGGATCACGCCCCCGAATCCCGAGAGCAGCAACACCACCCCGGAGATGAGGGAGTCCTGCATTTCGATTTTTCCGGCCTTCTCCACGGAGCTCATGTCCAGCCCCACAAAGATGATGCGCTCGGGTGCCTTTTCTAATTTTAAGACGGCCTCGGGGAGGGTGTGGTTGTCATATTTTGAGATCTGCATCCGCAAAAGGCTGGACGCCTCCTGGGTGAATCTGCGGAAAATGACCAGGGTCTGTGTGCCGCCCTCTTCATGAATGATCTGCCAGAAGAGCCGGCCGGAGCTGGCAATGCGTTTTAAGTCCAGCTCCTTTCCCTGGTAGGAGAGGTTGAGACGTTTTCCCGCCAGGGAGGCCTTGTTGTGGGCAATGATGCGGCCGTTATCCTGCGCTACGAGGATATAGGAGATGTCGGGCTGGCGGGCTGTCTCGAAGAGGAGCTTCTGGAGTTTGCGGGTTTCCTGGAAGTTGTCGGCCATAAAACCGGTTCGGGTGCTGGCCTCAAAGGAGCGGATCAGGGCGGCCCCTTTTTCGATCAGAATCTGGATACTGTTTTCCCGCTGGCGTTTGATTTTGTCAAAGGTGACCCAGGAGGAGATGGGCAGAAGCACCACGACCGCTCCAATAAAGATCCAGGGCGGGACGTCCGACCAGAATTTCCGTTCCGATGGCATACAGGCTCTCTTGATTAATGGTTGAAACGCACCCGACAGGGACGGTGTCGGGCACCGCGCCCGTTGGCGCTCTTTTATGGCACAAGGCCAGAATTGATAAATTAGCAAGACCAGTGCCAGAGGGTGCCACCTTTTTTTCGAGGCCGATGCAGAATCCGGACAATCGAGGTCACAACCTCCTTGCCTGTAAGGTCAATATGAGGTGAGCGGGCACATGAGAACTCTTTTTCGGGGGGCGGATAACGGGTTTTTCTGGTGTCAGCACAACCCAGCCAGGGGGCCCACAAGTACGAAATGGTTAAAAAGTAGCCAGGCCGATCTGGCTACTTGAGAACCATCTGGTTAAAAAGTATCCAACATGCTGTCCGGGTCTGCAACAAAAAAAAAGAGGGGCCCTGTTGAAAAATGGGAGAAACAGGTTATCTTTTGTGAAATAGCAAGAGGTTATAAACTAACCCGGAAGGCTTGTTCTGGCTTTGGCACAGCGGTTGCAATGCACAACAGCAAGCCTCTTGAAGGCCCGGCTTAACCCACAAAACGCAAGACAACCCAAAGAAATCCTTTTCCCCCTTTTTTTGGAAATTCTCATAAGCCGGGTCCTTCGGAAGCTCTTTCACCTGAGACGCAACGTCTAAACCTAATGGAGCACCCCAAATATATGGCACACGCACGAGATATTGCCGCCCCCAGCGCGGTGGACCCTACACGTTTATTTACCTTGATGATGCTTTCCATTGCCCTTCTTTTTATCGCGGTTCCGGTTCGGGCAGAAGCGGTTAAGATGATCCCGGCAGATTTTTCAGCGTTGGCGGAAAAGGCCTCGCCTTCCGTGGTAAACATTCGGACAGAGAAGACCGTGAACGGCGGAGGTCGGGTTTCTCGGCATTTTCAAGGGGCCGATCCCAACGACCCGATGAATGAGTTTTTCGAACGATTTTTTGGGGATCAGCGTCAGCGCGAATTTAAGCAGCGCAGCCTGGGTTCCGGATTTATCGTCGATTCTACAGGGTATATCGTCACCAATAACCATGTGGTGGAAAATACGGATGAGATCAAGGTGATCCTCAAGGACGGTCAGGAGTATGACGCGACGATTGCGGGCAGGGACCCCAGCACCGATGTTGCCTTGATAAAAATTGAACCCAGAGAGCCCCTTCCCGCCCTTGAGCTTGGAGACACCCAGAATGTGAAGGTGGGGCAGTGGGTGATGGCCATTGGTAACCCCTTCGGCCTGGGCCATACCGTGACCGCGGGCATTGTCAGCGCCAAGGGGCGGGTCCTGGGCAGCGGGCCTTATGATGATTATATTCAGACCGATACATCGATTAACCCCGGAAACAGCGGGGGGCCGCTTTTGGACCTTGAGGGGCGGGTGATCGGGATCAATACCGCCATCATTCAGGGGGGACAGGGCCTTGGTTTTGCCATCCCCGTGAAACTTGCCGCCGGCATCATCGCC
>NZ_JAQYWB010000146.1 GCF_030145185.1 Desulfoluna sp.
TCCTTGGTTTGTCATGTCAGAAATACGCATGTATTGATGAAATTTCAGAATGAATTTCAATTAAAAAGGCAGGTTACTTGTTGGAAATGAGTGTCTCACAGATTGGCATGGAGGTCAAGCGCATGGTGCCTGTCCCCTGATTTTCTGATTTTCCCTGATTTTCTGATTTTTATTCATCAGATGTGGGCGCCTGTCCCCTGGTTTTGGGTTTCCCTGGTTTCATAACGATCCGAAATCTTCAAAAAGAAAAAATACGGTATGGGAAAGGTATTTCTTTGTGCAGAATTGTTACTAATAATTTGACACCGGCCCCGGCCCGATATATGCGATATATGTAAGCTAACGTTAGGATATATAAAAGATTTATTGTTACAGATAAAGAATACTCATTTCACTCCTGTTTAAATTTCAAATCATTTTCCCGATCCGGGTGAGTACGGTAAAAAGGCCTCTCACGGCCCTTCCAGGGACCACTCTTTAAAAAAGGATACCCATCGATGAAGAAACGACTTTGTCTTGTTTTGTTATTGTTCATCATTGTTTTAACAGTCGGCTGTGACGATATGATGAAGGTATCGGGAAGGATCACACTCAACAAAAGGATCGATCTTGAAGGGATTGCGGTTACGGTAAAAAGCGGCTCAAAGTCCCTCAGCGCAAAAACCAACGAGTATGGCATCTATTCACTGGAGGTCCCGAGAATTACGGGGCGTTATACAGTCACGGCCTCTCACACGGGATATGTGTTTACCCCCGGCCGGATTGAAGGTGAAGTCGACGATAATACGCCCCCAAACATCACCGGGCTAAATTTTACGGCAAAAACCGAATGCACCATAAAAGGCACCGTTACCTGTCAGGGGATCGGGGTAAAAGGCATCAATGTCGCCTTATACGACATTGATAATCAGGAAGGTCTTCACGGGCGGTTGATCGAAGTGAAAACGGACCAACATGGAGATTACGCGCTCCCAGTCGTTCCCAACGAGTCCCTCAGATATACCATGACATTGCATTCAGGTGCCCATGCATTTAAACCCCATGGCTCCCCTTTCAAGCCCGAAGGCTATGTTATCGATGTGAGCGGGCATACGCCCGATGAAATAACCGGCGTAGACTATGAGGCAATCCCCAGCCGTGCCATAAAGGGGTATATTGCTTTTAACGGTGACATAAATATCGACCTGACCGGTGCCTACACCGAAGACGGCATAGAAAAACATGTGGACTTGACGACAACGACGACCCAGGACAATCGGGATTTTAGCTTTTATGTGACGGCTAATACCTGCAAATACACCTTAACGCCCATGACTCCCGGTTATACGTTTGTCCCCCAAAAAACTGCCATATATGTCAGCGAAAACACCACAGTCGTCTACCCGGGAGAGAGAATACCCCATTTCAGGATCATTGCCACGCGCACCATACGGGGCTCCGTCGCGCACAATGGGGCCCGCCTGAGCGGGGTCGCAGTGAGTCTGCTGAGACAGGACGGACAGCCTCAATTCGACGCCACGACAACAGACGGGAATGGGGATTATGAATTTGTCGTGCCCGTCACCGAGGCCACGTATCGCGTGAGGCCGCGTTTAACCGGGTATGTGTTTGAGCCCGAAGAACTCCCTGTTGCCGTAAGCGAGAATACGCCTGTCGCAGGAATAGACGGATTGAACCTGGCCGCAGAAAAAGGATGTCTCTTAAGCGGAAACGTTAAGGGCGAGGGAATAGGGTTTGACTCCGTAAAGATCCATGTGACGGGCGACAGAACGGTAACCGCGTTCACTGACAGTGAAGGCGATTATTCCGTCACCATACCTGGGCCCGGGGGGTATACGATTACCCCGGAAGCCGGAGGGGCTGAATTCGATCCCGCAAGCATCTCTGTTTCAGTGGAGGGCACCGGCGGCAGTGACGATGTTTACGGCCTGGATTTTGAGTCCATGGTCCCCTGCAACGAGAAGGTGTGGGAGGGAGACTATGCCATCGAAACAGAAGCGCACTTGGCTGCTATTGCCGGCTATACCCGCATAACGGGAAATCTGGATATTTCAGGCTCAAAAATCAGCGATTTAGATAGGCTGAAATGCCTCAGAGAAGTGAAGGAATTGTCTGTCCTGGATACCCGGAAACTTGTCAGTTTAAAAGGACTCGCCAATCTTACGTCAATCGATACCTTGAGTATCAAGTACAATACGGCCCTCGAGAGCCTGGACGGCCTGGAGGGGGTTGCCTCCACCATTCATTCCATGGAGCTGGAATCCAATACGAGCCTCTCATCCATTGACGCACTTGCAAACGCGACGATAGAAGGAGATGTGGCGATCATCAACAACGATGCCCTCGCGTCTATTGAAGGGATGGAAGGGCTTGTGAACTGCCGCTCCCTTGAGATAAGCGCAAACCAGTCACTTGAAGACCTTTCCCCCCTCGAAAATCTCACCCAAGTCGTCAAGACATTTTCCATTGAGAACAACCCTGGGCTGACCTCGCTGACGGGTATAAACAATCCATGGGTGAGTCGTTTAATGATCAACAACAATGATTCCCTTGGAAGCCTGGAAGCGCTTCACAGCCTGGCCACCCCCCAATATGTCTCAATCATTGACAACGACGCCCTCGTCGATCTTGCCGGGCTGGAATCCCTGCCGGAATACCTGAAATTATTGGAGATAAAAAACAATGGGTCCCTTACGACCCTTGAAGGCATTAAAGCTGTACGAGTACGTGACATGGATATATCGCACAACAACGGGCTTACAAGCCTGAAAGGCCTGGAAAGTCTCGTCGGAGTGAATCGCTTCGTGCTTGGCTACAATCATTCACTGATACATTTAAAGGGCATGGAGAACATTGCCTCCCTTAGAGAATTCAGTTTATCCTGTAATTATGCCCTGACAACCCTGGAAGGTATAGGCCACAGCACCAGCATTCAAGAACTTGCCATCACGTACAACCATTCAATGGTCAATCTCCAAGGCCTTGGCGAAAACTCAATTGACAGACTCTATATTAACTACAACAACAGCCTGTTGACTCTTGGCGGACTCAATGGCCTTGCATCCCTGAACTCTCTAATTTTATACGACAATAAATCACTTACACATATTGATGCATTGAGAGATGTCTTTTCCGGTACAGTCGAGGGGCACATCCACATTAAAACAAACCATTCGTTGAAGAACCTCGACGGATTAAGCAATATCACAAGTGTTGAATATCTTTCCATCATAAGAAATGAATCCCTGGAGACTCTCAAAGGGTTGAGCAACCTGGCCCGAGTTGAAAATACCATGTCCATCGGAAACAACAGCCAGCTGAAGGAGCTCGGACTGACCAGCGTCTGTTACATCGGCAATTATCTGACAATACGTGGAAATGCCCAATTAAGCCTTCTTAAAGCAACGGCTTTTGCAAGACAAGTCCAGGGGTGCGACGGCATTGACGGAAAAGTGGACATCTCTTTATCCCCGTATGATGAATGTCCCTGGAATTAGGGATGGGACAAAAATAAAACCTGCAAAAGCGATGCCTCCGGCGGCAAGGTGAGCCACCTTGAAAGCTGGTTGCCGCTGCGCTTTAACCCTTCTCGGGTTAAGGCGCAGCGGTATTCTTTGGACGTTTATTTTGTTTCTGAACCCTTAGCCCGGATATTTCACGAATCGAGAGAGAAAAGAAAAATGCGGGACAGGCGACATGCGCATGTTGAGTTGAGTTGAGTTGAGTTGAAGAGAACAGGCCCCCCAAAGCCGCGCCCTCGTCTTAGCCCGGCTCGCCCGAAGGGTGAGAAAATCAAACAGAATACCGTAGATTACATTTTGCATTTTTGAAACGACTGAAAATATTATTGCAAGGAACTGTCATTACAAATAATTCCTTAACCCTGATTGTTTTTTCATGAAATATCCGGGCTAACCCGCGTCAATAAAGCCTGTCTGAACAGAGTTCAAAGACGTGAGGACAACGCCTTGGAACCGATCCCACGGAGCGGTAACAAACCGAATACAGTCCCCCGGGGTCGATCCAACGGACTCTTTTGAAATCGCTTTATTTAGCCGTCGTGGTGCCTGTCCCCTTGTTTTCTGATTTGCTGATTTTATAGAGTCACCGGTGTGGCACCTCAAGGACCCGAAAGGAAGACGTCGTATGTGGAAAACGCTATGGCAACGCACTCGCCTTGACTGGCTGCAGATCGAAGTGAGCTCTGTCTGCAGCAATGCCTGCATTTACTGCCCGCAGACCGCATACGAAGCGTGCTGGGAAGACAGATTTCTTGCCCCCGAACAGATAGACGCCATCCTCCCCTTTCTTCACCCGAAGACCTACATCCATCTCCAGGGCTGGGGAGAGCCCTTTGCCCATCCGCACCTGGTGTCCATCATCAAAAACGTGAAAGCAAAAGGTTTCAAGGTCGGCACCACCACCAGCGGCATGATGCTGGATGACGACACCATGGAAGCGCTGGTGGACATGGGCCTTGACCTGATCGCTTTTTCCACTGCCGGCTGCAGCAGCAAGGAAAATGACCCCATCCGCCAGGGCACCACCCTTGCGCAGGTCATCCGCTGCATCGACACCATCCAAAAGTGCAAAGCAGCAAGACACACCGCGCTTCCCAGGGTCCATATCGCCCAGATGCTGCTTCGGTCAAGCCTGCC
>NZ_JAQYWB010000076.1 GCF_030145185.1 Desulfoluna sp.
TGTACGTCAAGACCGACATACGATAAAATTGGTTCCATACCTGCCTCCATGATTTTGGCTCTGTGCGTTATTTTCTTAATATAATGCATAATCCACGCTTTTCATGGAGCGCAGGTTCTACTTGGCAATCATTATGTCTACGGGTCCCACGGTATCCGAAGGTCAGGACTTTATGCCGCAGGACTTCACACACAAGACAAAAAAACCGCTTTCGAGGTGGCTCACCTCGCCGCCGGAGGCAAAAAAGCATGTGTTCTTTGTTCTTTGTTCGTGGTTCGTGGTTCTTCGTGCTTGGTTATGGAGTCGCTTCGTCCCGTCAATTTATTAAATAAGGCATGAGCGTAGCGAATACATCTCTTGGCAGGCCCGTGGACCACGAGGAGGCCCAAACGGAATAAATATGTCTGTTGCTGGCGCGTGGCCAGCCCGGCCTTGAGGGCTTGTGACCCCAATTATTCGGCCATCCCCTGGCCGAAAAGATGCCTTGCGGAAAAAAAAATGGGGTGTTATGTTCGCAACCGCTTTTGCCCTGAGGGTTTTGCCTGGTTGAGAACACCATGCTTGTCATTCCCCTCCAGGCATCGTTGCCCCGCCAGGAGGCGAGGTAAAACTACGTGACCGTCCATACTCTGCACGACAGAGCAACAGATCACTTACAGGAACTGGAAATGAACGATTCAGAAGGTGGCAGTCCGCCCGACCCTGAAAAATCATCCCATTTTATCCGACCGCTCTGCGTCCCTTCCCCGAAGGCACCCGTCTGCACGCCCTCCGTGTAATCAGGTAACCCCTCTGTTTGGGTCTCGCGCGCGGCGCGGAGACCATCAGGGAGGTACATCATGAAAAACCCGCTTCTCGTCCCTGAGCTGCGAGAATACCTTAAGTCCGACAACAAAGAGGCCCTTGCGCTCTTCCTTGACAGCACCCACCCTCGCGTGATTGCTGAATTTTTATCGGCCCTCTCCCCTAAGGAGGCGTGGAAAATTCTTCGCATGGGAGACATCTCCCTTGCCGCTGAAATCTTCACCGAAATGGAAGAGTGGTTTCAGGCAGAAGTGGCCGAGACCTTAAACCGAAGAGAGCTGGCACAGCTTGTGACGGAGATGTCCCCTGATGACCGGGTGGACCTTCTCGCCAGGATCCCGGACAACAAGCGCCAGCGAATCCTCTCCGCCCTGGCCGTGGCCGAACGGGAAGATATTCGAAAACTCTCCGCCTACCATGAAGGCAGCGCCGGCTCGGTCATGACCTCCGATTACGCCACCCTCTCACCGGAACTCACGGCGGCAGAGGCCATCGACAAACTTCGGCGGGAAGCCCCGGACAAAGAGACGATTTACTACACCTACGTGGTGGATGAAGAGCGCAGGCTCATCGGCTTTGCCTCCCTCAAAGATCTGATCCTGGCCCCGGCCCATGAGCGGGTGGAAGAGATCATGAACGCCGGCGTCATCTCAGTCCGGGTCACCGACGACCAGGAGTTTGCCGCCCGCCAGATTCAAAAATACGGACTCATCGCCCTGCCGGTGATCAACGGGGGTGACTCTCTGGTGGGCATCATCACCCATGATGACGCCATCGACATCATCACCCGGGAGCACACCGAGGATCTGGAAAAATTCATGGCCATCCAGGGAAGCCACGACGCCACCTCCTACCTGCGCACCCCGGCCCTGACCCACTTTAAGAACCGCGTCCTCTGGGTGGTGGGCCTGGCCGCCGCCGGGCTCATCTCAGGCGGGATCCTCCAGCACTTTGAGGCCACCTTGAGCCACCTGATGATCCTGGCCATCTACATGCCCATGCTCGCCGACACCGGCGGTAACACCGGCAGCCAGTCGGCCACCGTGGTGATCCGGGCCCTGGCCCTCGGTGAAATTACAGCAAAAGACATGCTCCAGGTCCTCGGCAAAGAGCTGCGTATCGCCCTGATGCTGGCCGTTGTCCTTGCCGTTGTGGCCTGGATCAAGGTTCAGCTCCTCTCCGGCGGCAGCCCGCTCCCCGGCGGCTTTACCCTGCCCCAGGTGGGGGGCGTCATCGTCCTGGCCCTGTCCATTCAGGTGGTCACCTCCACCCTCGTGGGCGCCCTCCTCCCCCTGGGAGCGGACCGGCTCCACCTCGACCCGGCGGTGGTGGCCAGTCCGGCCCTTACCACGGTGGTGGACATCACCGGGCTCTTCATTTATTTTACCTGTGCAAGGGTATTTTTGGGGGTTTGAAAAGCAGGTGACAGACTGGGGGTGTCCATGTATCCAATGACATCGACACCCTTGCCGCCTGAGGCACGGTTTTCGGCCTGGTTTAAACCCGGCCCCTATTTCAGATTTATGTCGACCCAAACGCCGATGTGATTTGACCCCACCTACAGCGCAGGCATTCACAACGCATGGTGCGTTCCCTTGCACTCCACGCGAATGCGGACGCATTTCAACCCGGAGTGACGACACCCGATGCGCACTCACAAACCCGCTTTCAAGGGGGCACACCTTGCCGCCGGAGTTATTCCGGTGAAAGTCAACGGTTGAGTTGGATTCTGCCCACCGACAAGCAATGCTCTTGCGACGTACTGTGCGTTTCTTTGCACATCACGCGAATGCAGATGCAAGGTACTGAGAGTTCCGACAGTCGTAGAGCATTCGCAAACCCGCTTTCAAGGTGGCGTCACCTTGCCGCCGGAGACAGGCTTTGAGCTTGTCCTATCCCCTATCACCTATCCCGGATATTTCATGAGAAAACAATTGGGACTAAGGAATAACCCGTAATGATAGTTCTTTGCAGTAATATTTTCAGTCGTTTCAAAAATGCAAAATGTAATCCACGGTATTCTGTCTGATTTTCTCACCCTTCGGGCGAGCTGGGTGCACTCATCTGCCGCGTTATCAGAGCTTTGAGGTAAACCACTACATCTTCAGCTCTGATGCCTTGCATATGAGCGCACCCAACTCGTGAAATATCCGGGCTATGATCTGCCCTTCCCCTCCCCTTGCCTGGCACAGGACCCTTGCCTGACACAGGACTTCATGGTACGCTCCGCATCTTTTAAGAATAATCCCGGCATGATTGTTGGGCGGCCTGCCACCGTCGTGCCTCTTGAATATATAAAAAAACACAGCCTCCGGCTGTGATAAGTCAACATGTTTTCAGCCACGAAAGAGTGCCTCCTTCATGTTGGCGGCTGGACGCATACAAAAAAACCTGTTTATCAAACCCAGCCCATTAAATTGGCAAAAGTTTGGCCGCCGGCAGGGCCGCCGGAGGCATTTTTTCACAAAAAAGCATTGGACCTTTTCCATGATCCATTTGACCAACATCACCCGGCAACACGGCGACCAGATTCTCTTTGACAAGGCGAGTCTTCAAATTATTTCCGGCTCCCGAACGGGCCTTGTGGGCCCCAACGGGGCCGGCAAATCCACCCTGTTTCGTCTGATCACCGGCGAAGAATCCCCCGACGGAGGCGAAATTTCTATCGGAAAAAAGGCCACCATCGGCTACTTCTCCCAGACCACCGGAGACATGGCCGGACGCACGGTGTTGGAAGAGGTCATGGCCGCAGCAGGCAACCTCTCAGACATTGCGGCATCCATCGCCGAGATGGAAGAAGCCATGGCCACCCCCATGGATGACGATGCAATGGCCGACCTGCTGGATCGATACGGCAACGCCGTGGAGGAGTTTGAGAATCGGGGCGGCTACGATATAGAACCCCGCGCCAAGGCCATCCTCACCGGTCTCGGGATCGGTCCGTCAGATCACGATCACCCGGTGGAATCCTTCAGTGGCGGGTGGAAGATGCGCATCGCCCTGGCCGGGATTCTTCTCATCAACCCGGATGTCCTGCTCCTGGACGAACCCACCAACCACCTCGACGTGGAGTCCATCGTCTGGCTCGAGACCTGGTTGGTTACTGAGTTCAAAGGCGCCCTTCTCATGACCTGCCACGATCAGGATTTCATGAACCGCGTGGTCAATCGAACCATTGAGGTGGCCAACCGCACCCTCACCACTTATGGGGGCAACTACGATTTTTACCTGAAAGAGCGGGAAATAAGACGTGAACAGCTCATGGCCAGCTACCGCCGTCAGCAGGAGATGCTGGCCAAGGAGGAGGATTTCATCGCGCGGTTTGCCGCCCGCGTCTCCCACGCAGCCCAGGTGCAGTCCCGTATCAAAAAACTGGAAAAAATCGAGCGCATCGAGCTGCCGCCGGAACAGCGCACCATGAAATTTGAATTCGGACCCCTGCCCCGCTCCGGTGACGACGTGGTGTCCATCGAAAACCTGGGCAAAACCTGGCCCAACGAGGACGGATCCCAGAAATCGGTTTTTGGCGGAGTCTCCGGCATGGTCAGCCGGGGCAACAAAATCGCCGTGGTGGGCGTCAACGGCGCGGGCAAATCCACCTTTTTAAAGGTGATGGCCGGCGAAACCCAGGCCACTACCGGCAGCCTCACCATCGGAGCCAGTGTTCATGCGGGCTACTTCAGTCAGCACGCCATGGACATCCTGTCCCCTAAAAAAAGCGTGTTCGACACCATCCAGGAGACGTTGCCCACGGCGGGTATCGGCACCATCCGCGGCCTCTGCGCCGCCTTTCTCTTTACCGGCGACGACGTGGACAAGCGCATTGACATGCTCTCCGGCGGAGAAAAGAGCCGGGTGGTCCTGGCCACCCTTTTGGCCCGCCCCTTGAACCTGCTGATCTTAGATGAGCCCACCAACCACCTGGACATCCAATCCCGGGAGATCCTCCTGGCGGCTCTCTCGGCATTTCAGGGCACCGTCGTCCTCGTCAGCCACGACCGCCATTTCCTGCGCGCCCTGGTCACCCGAGTCTTTGAAATTGACCACGGCGCAATGATCTCCTATGAAGGCGACTACGACTATTACCTGACCAAATCAGGTAGAGGGTAAAAAAAAGCCTCCGGCGGCAAGGTGGAGCCACCTTGAAAGCAGGTTTTAAACACGACGTCGACGTATTCGAATGCGTTCGTCCCCCGATTGATTTCCCCCTGACGGACAAGGGAAATTGGCTTTCCACCACGCATTAGCGTATAAGACGAGATAAAAAACAAATCGACCGTCTGTCACCCCGATACCCGTCATTCCATACAGAGGAAACAACGATGGCCAAAGTCAGCTGGCGTCCCGGAAATATGATCTACCCTCTTCCCGCCGTGATGGTCAGCTGCGGCGAAACGGAGGAGGAGCACAACATCATCACCATCGCCTGGACGGGCACCATCTGCTCGGATCCGCCCATGTGCTACATCTCCGTACGGCCCAACCGCCACTCCTATGAAATTCTCAAACGCACCGGCGAATACGTCATCAACCTCACCACCGAAGAGCTGGCAAAAGCCACGGACTGGTGCGGGGTACGATCAGGAAGAAAGTTTCAAAAATTTAAAGAGATGGGTCTCACCGCAGGCAAGGCGGAAAAAGTAGGTGCCCCCATCATCTGCGAGGCCCCCTTGCACATCGAGTGCCGGGTCAAAGAAATCGTGCCCTTAGGCTCCCATGACATGTTCATCAGCGAGGTGGTCAACGTCATGGCCGATACCCGCTACCTTGACGAAGAGACCGGAGCCTTTCACCTTGATGAGGCAAAGCCCATCTGTTACTCCCACGGGCAGTACCACGGCCTGGGAAAAAAACTGGGCAAATTTGGATTTTCCGTCGAAAAGAAAAAAAAACCGCCAAAACCCCTTTCGAAACACCGAGGGGCAATGACGGCTCCAAAACACAAAAAAAAGCAGACGCCGCGACATCAATCCTGACAAGCCAGAAGCCAGGGGCCAGTCAAACCGCCCCGGACACGCCAGGCAGGGCCTGATCCGAAATCACCCAATCAAAGGCTTTCCGCTTGACCCGGAACAAGGGTCAGGCCGTATCGCCATCGACAGCGACCGTCACCTGACATCCCAGGGCACCCCGCCCCCTTGATCCTTATGCGCTAAACCGTTCCAGGCCAGTGGTGTCGGCTTTTCGAGGGTACTTCAAGTAGGGAATGATCTGGCGGTTCTTGTTGCCCCCGGTGCCGTCGTAGGTCACGCACACCACAGGCACGCCGGTGACCGCCTCGATCTTCTCGGTCATGGACTCAGTAATCAACGAGGCACAACAGAAGGCGGGGCTGGTCTGAACAAAGAGGCCCACATCCGGATAGTGCTTTTTGATGTAATGGATCTTGAGAATATTGTCCATGGACTCCCCGGTGTTCTCCATGGAGAGATTGTAGGCCGAAAGGATCTTTTCCGGATCGTCGTTAAAGGTGTGGCGCACGCCGGGAAGCACCCGCTCAAAGTATTTGAGATACCGTTTTTCCAGGGTATTCATGGCCGCCAGAAGGGGCTTGTAGGAGAGAACGTTCATATACTTCCCTTCGGCAAACCACTTCTTGAAGTACTTCTCCGCAATCATCTTGGCGTACTCGCTGTACGGGGTGGTGATGGCCTCGCCCCCGTTGGCCTCGATCACCCGAATCAAATCCTGATTCATCACGTGGTTATCCCGGACATAAAGGTCCCCGAAAATGGCTACCTTGATGCGCTCCTCATGGCGAGTCTCTATCTGTGAAAAGAGTTCAGTCACCTGGATGACCGCGCTCTCTTTGGTGCGATACCCGCCCATGGCGTCACCCAATATTTCAAGGGACCGCTCCGCCACCCGGTCGGTGGAACCCGGAACCACCTCATACGGGCGGACCCGGCAAATCATCTTCCTCAAAAGCCCCCCCAGGAGGTAGGCGAAATAACTGTTTATCCCAGCCCGGATGGAGATATCAATAAAGGAGAGTTCCCCGACAAAGACTCCGGCCTTCTCCATGCCGCCGCCATGGGCCTTGAGGTGACTCTTGATAAAATGAGGGTAAAGCTTGATGTTACAGGCCAGCTCCGAGTGGGACATCCAGAGCACGGTGTGGGCCGGATCCAGATGATTTTCCTCCATGCACTCGATAAACCCCTGGGCGATGGCGTTCACCGGAATACACTGACCGGTATTAAATTTCAGGCTCTTTTGAATGGTGGCCGGGGTCTCCTTGATCAGGTAAGTGGTAAACCCTTCCCGCCTCAGGTTCTCTGACAAAAGCTGGCAGGTGAAAGCATCCCAGTTGGGAATCACCACGTTCTTGTTTCCCACCTCTTTTGCCAACTCTGGATTGACCAGGGAGTAGTCACGGACAACCCCTCGGCCGATCTGGGCATAATGGTTCCGAAAGGAACGGATGGCTGCTTCGATGCGGGTTTCGTACCCCACGCTGGAGTCGTGTTCGTCCAGTTCGAGAATCAGGTAGGGCTTGTTATTGGCCTCCATTATCTTCTTAAAGGCGTCAATGATAAAGGCATCCGGGGCACACTTAAAGGAGGTAATGAACACCGGATAAAGCCCTGGGGTTATAGCGGCTGTCTCTGCGGCTTCCAGTATTTTTGCCGCATAGTTCCAGTGCAGTTCATCCAGAATGGGCTGAATCTTTGTGGGATCCCCCTTGGGCAGCATGTCCTGATAAAAGGATTTCACCCCCCGCTCGGCCAGAATCTCGGGGATTCGATTGTTCGCATTGGAAGAAAGCACGGTATAGGGACGCCCTAAAAGCACGGCTGAGAGAGTCTCCTCCGGGGCAAATGTATCCAGGAAAAGCTCTTTCAGCTTCTTCTCGCCATCTAAAACAAACTCCTGGGCCTTGTTGTACGCCGTGGAGATCTCAAAAAAGCTGATGGGCTTATCCGTCACCTCCTTCATCATCCGGTAAAGCTGGTACCGTGTATGAACCCCGGAATAGATGTACTTCAGAGTGGGGGTAAGAAGTTTTGCCCTGCCCCCCAGGGCTGACGCGGAGAGAACCGCCGGTGAAAACTGGGTGTAATAGCAGTACTGGCGCCGGCCTCCCTTCTCCGGGTTCTTATTCTCTATGTAATAGGGAAGGAAAACAAAATCTGCTTTGTCGGTCAGGTGGGCGACATGGCCGTGAAGGGCCGTCATGGGAGCGCAGAACTCTGCCCCTGTCAGGTTCTTCCCGTCCTTCACCGCCGATTTCAAGCCTTCACTGGTAACGGCCTTGATGGAGAGAAGAGAAAAAAACCGTTTCCAGAAGGGCAAATCTTCACGCAGATGCAGCGCCGCCGGAATTCCGATCACCTCCTTGTGACGATACTCGGGGACCGGCTCCTGACGAAAAATTTTCTTGCGTGCCTTGAGCAGATCAAAGCCCGCCGTGTTGCTGCTCACAAAAGAGGTGGATTCATAATCACGGCCACAAAGAAAGCCGTAGGCGACCTTCTCACCGGCCACATCGGCCACGGAGATTTTGCAATGGTTGTTACAGAGGCCACACACCTCGGAGACCACCTTGATGCTCTGGCGATGAATTCCGGTGCCCCGAAAGGTGGTCTTTTTAACACCGTCGTCCAACAGGGTGAGGGCCGTCCCCAGGGCGCCCGTCAGGTGACAGTATTTCGACACCAGGATTCTTTTATTCAGGCGCTGCTCAAAGGCCGCCACCAGGGCCTTGTTTTTTGCCGTGGCACCCTGAAAGAAAATCATCTCTCCGATGCGTCCCTCGTCCGCCACCTTGATCAGGTAATTTTCCCGCACCGAATGCAGGGCCGAAGCCAGGACTTCATCCACGGAAAACCCGCAGGCAAGATAGTGGTTGATGTCCCGTTCCATAAAAACCGTGCAGCGATCGCTGCTCATGGGGGCACGCACCCCCAGGGTCCGCTGAGAATACTCCCGCACATCACACCCCAGCTTCAGGGCCTGCTCTTCAATAAAACTGCCAGTCCCCGCCGCGCAGACGTTGTTCATGACCGAGGACGTCACCATGCCGTCTTTCAAGGTCGTGAACTTGGCATCCTGCCCACCAATCTCGATGATGGTATCCACGGCAGGGTTCAATTCACAGGCGGCTCTTGCATGGGCGGTAATTTCATCCAGACAAAGATCGGCTCCTACGATCCGGCCGATGAACTTCCGACCCGACCCCGTGGTGCCGGCGCCCTGCCAGTGAAAGGCCACTCCCAGCCTCTGTTCCACCTCCTCGACCGCTTCAAAGATACCGGAGATGGCATCCACAGGACGTCCTGAGGTCCGCGTATAAAAACCGGCGATCACCCGTTTTGTGTCATCCACCACAATGGCCTTGGTGCTGGTGGACCCGATATCGATGCCCAAGGTGACGGGAAGCGTCGTTTCCTTCGGTTTTTCATAGATATCCACTTCCACAAAGCTCTTCAGCCCGTCATGCTCAAAGGGAAGATCGTAGCTCTCTTCACTTGTGAAATCAGGGTAGTCAGAAAGCCGCAGCTCAAGGGAGGGATAATAATACTCTTTCGTCAGCGTTTCGTGGCGTAAAATACCGTCAGGAATTGAGACAGGGACCGCATCGGCAGAGACAGACGCCTCATCCAGAAATTCCAGGGCCACCCCGACGGCGCCGTAATAAAGGACCAGCTCATCGGTGACAAAGGGCACCCCGGCAAGGCCCTCCAGGTGTCCGGTCACGGCCCGGTTCAACGCCACCCCCCCCACAAAAAGAACGGGGTTCTTCTGCTTCCTGGAAGCAAACACCGTATCGGCGATATTTTTGGCCAACCCATGACACAGGCCATCGCAAATCTCTGGCAGGGAGTAGCCCTCCTGCTGCGCATGAATGAGATCTGTCTTGGCAAAGACGGCACACCGGGAGGCAATCTCGGGAAAGGTTCCAGCGCTCTCTTCAGCAATGCAGGAGAGCTCCTCAATACCGCTCAAGTTAAGACGCCCCGCCTGTTGATCCAGAAAACTTCCTGTTCCGGCGGCACAGGACGTATTGCCCCGTGTGTCTACGTAGTTGCCCTCTTCATCAAAACGGATCAGAGCAAACTGCTCCCCCCCGACGGAAAGAACACTCCGGATCTCTGGATGGAGATGCTTGACCGCATGAATCAAGCTGATACGCCCGTCATATCGTCTGGAGGCCTCAATGAGAGAAGGGGTGGTGTCGGTGGCAACCACCGCCGCGATTCGGCTCTCTGAGAAATTATCAAGCAAGGCCGCCACGGATGTTTTCATCTCGCCTTTGTGCTGAAGGCTTACCTTTTTAACAATCTGCCTGTCGGGAGTCATCTCTACGGCTGTCGCCGATACGGAGCCGATATCCAGTCCAAGAATGTTCGAAGTCATCTGTCGTTCCTGTATAAAAGGTTCAATGTTTTTAAACGGGCGCGGGAAAAGGTTTCTCTTTCGGAAGCAACGCTTCACGTTCACCAGCAAAAAGAGGGCGCCCCGTATAAGGACTTCATGGGTCAAAAAAATATACGTACCATTTTCAGAATACGTATTCTACACCCCTGCACGTATACATACAAGCCCATATCTCATTTCCTTTTCCCCGTCTTGAACCTTCACCTCACGCCGAACACCACGATTTTACACAATCAACCTTAAAACACCCGGAGATGCGCCACGAATAACTCACCCCGAAAAGCCCTCAGACCCAACGGAGATACGTCCTCTGTGAGGTGTATGACACGCGGATCAACAAAAAGAGAAAAACCTGCGTGGCCACCCCCCCTCACAGGGAGGTTGATTTATGAATAATTTCCTATTAATATAAAGGCATTCGTTTATCAATACGTCATCATCTACGCGATAAAGGCCTGTTATCTGCACCTGCGCACCCGACGCCACCTCTTTCTCTTCCCAGGCCCCGGCATACCCCACGCCCCTTTGTTTGATGCGTAGATTAGGTTGCCGGGTTAATAACCCGTCATATCCCATGCCCTTTTCTCCCCTTGATGCTCCCAGCATGAAACCAGGGGACTCAAAAAAGAAACATAACGGTGCCTTCTACAGAGCCCGCAAGACACTCACGCAATCCCTGATTTCATACGTATTTATTGAGGCAACAGCCCGGTTGTGTAAACCAAAGGGCGGAGCTATAGTCCATGAAAGCACGCGTCTAAACGGCCCCCAAGATCCTCCGTCTCCCCATGCATCGGACCTCTATCACAATGAAACGCAATGACTGAAAAGAGACACCTGATCAAAGACAAAACCCTTCAGGTCAAAAGCGACCTTCAGGTCCTCCCGGAGATACGTCGATTTCTGCGGGAGATGTTCACAGACATCCCCGAGGACCCCGTGGATCGCATGGAGTTGGCGGCCAATGAGGTGGCAGCCAACATCATCAAACACGCCTACCAGGGACGTCCTGATCAACCCATCTCCATCCGGGCAACGGTCCAACCCGACCGCATCTGCGTCCGATTCGTTGACCGGGGCCGCACTTTCGACCCTGAAAACGTCCCGGCCCCCCATTTCGATGGCTCCCAGGAAGGAGGCTTCGGCCTCTTTATCGTCTCCCGGGTGGTGGACCGATTCGACTACCTGCCCGACGAGAAGGAAAACCAGACAACGCTCTGCATCCATCTGCCCTAACCCGGCTCGCCCGAAGGGTGAGAAAATCAAACAGAATACCGTAGATTACATTTTGCATTTTTGAAACGACTGAAAATATTACTGTAAAGAACTGTAATTACGAATTATTCCTTAGTCCCGATTGTTTTCTCATGAAATATTCGGGCTAACCCGCCACGGCCCAAACCAAGCAAACAAACAAAGAAGGCAACCATGAAGATCCGCTCCGAAACAATCAACACCACGGTGGTAGTGGACATCCTGGCCGAATCTCTGGACGCCGGAAATACCCGTGAATTCCGGGATGCCATCACCCCCCTGATCAACACCAATGCCACCCTTGTCCTCAACCTCGAGAGCATTAAGTTCCTCGACAGTTCCGGTTGCGGATCGATTCTCTCCTGCCTCCGCCAACTCAATGCCAAGGGAGGGGACCTCAAAGTCTGCGGCCTCCAGAAAACCGTTCGGGCTGTCTTCGAGCTGGTACGCATCCATCGCATCATCGATATTTTTGAGAACCGTGAAGACGCGGTCAAGCAGGCCTGATCCCATGCAAACGCCCCAAAAAAACGAACCGCAGCGCACCGAACTCATCGAAGAACTCTACGGGTTATACGGCCGGGGTCCCCTTCGCATGCGTCTGCGCTTCTTCCGAAAAAAATACGCATGGATTGCGGTCACCGGGGGGGCCTGGGTGATCAAGCGAGGGGTGGATATCCTGGCCTCCGCAAGCGCCGTCCTCCTTCTCTCCCCGCTCTTCCTGGTTGTTGCCATCTGCATCAGGCTTACCGACGACGGCCCCATCCTCTACTGGCAGAAACGGGTCGGCAAGTGGGGAAAAGAGTTTCCCTTTCCCAAGTTTCGGTCCATGGTCATCCACGCCGAATTTTTCAAAGATGCGATCCTGGACCAAAGTCATCACAGGCAAAGCGTCACCTTTAAAATGAAAAAAGACCCCCGGGTCACCGGTATCGGTCGCATCATCCGAAAACTCAGCATCGACGAACTGCCCCAGCTCTGGTGCGTCCTGAAAGGAGAGATGTCCCTCGTCGGCCCACGCCCCCCCCTCCCCCGGGAGGTCGACCTCTACACCCTTGCCGACCGAAGGCGTCTCGATATCATTCCCGGTCTGACCAGCATCTGGGCCGTCAGCGGCCGGGGCGATATCCCCTTCGACCGCCAGGTGGAGCTCGACCTTCAGTACATCGAAAGCCGCAGCCTGAAAACCGACCTGAAAATTCTCTTAAAAACCATCCCGGCCGTCCTCTTCGGTCGCGGAGCGTACTGAATTCCCCCTCTCCCCGAGGGCAACACCTCCGCATCGCTGCGGGCCACCCAGCCACCAGGGTCCCCATGAAAGCCATCATCATTGCCACAAAAGGAGTGGACGACGCTCCGGTCCTGTCGGAGCGATTGGGACGGGGCATGCTGCCGGTTCTGGACAGGCCTCTCCTGCAACACATGGTCGAGAGCCTGATTCGATGGGGCGTCACAGAGGTGAGTTTTGTGTTATCCCACCGCCCTGAAAAGGTGGAGGCCTTTTTCGGATGCGGGCAGCGATGGGGATGCCCTTTTCATTATCACCTGACGCGAGATCCGGAGCACCCATACCGTGCCCTTGCCGAGGCCCTTTCTCCCCCCCGAACCACGCCCCTTCTCCTGGCCCATGAAGAGAGCCTCCCGCTGCTGGGCACCCTGGAAACGGACACGAAGACTCCGCTTCTCCTGATGCGCGGGGGCGAAACCCACGCGCAGTGGTCAGGCTGGGCCGTGCTCCCTCCTGAGTGGTCCGCAGGCGTATCCGAAACCACCGATCGTCAAGGGCTTGAGGAGCTGCTGATACAAACCGGTGGGGTCAAGCACTCGCTGAGTGCCTGCCTCCTCATCAAAGATGCGGCCACTCTCCTCATCGCCACCCGAGAGCTCCTGAACCTGGGCGTGCCCCACCTCATGCATTCCGCCCGGGAGGTGGAAGAGGGGATCTGGCTGTCACGGGACGTCGGGCTGCATCCCACCGCAGAGATCACGCCGCCGGTTTATATCAACGAAGCGTGCCGCATCGGAAAAAAAGCGGTGATCGGTCCCCATACCGTCCTGGGCAAAGGGTGCGTGGTGGATGAAAAAACGCGCATCAAGCATTCCGTGGTCCGCTCTTTGAGCTACATCGGAAAAAATCTCTCCATCGAGGCCTGCCTGGTGGACAAGAATTGTCTGGTTAACACGGCCCTTGGCTCCGAAGTTCTTATTACCGATGCCTTTATCATCGGAGACATGGCTGAAAAGCAACTTCGAAACAGCTTGGTCAGGCTGGGTTCCCGGGCCATGGCTCTGCTGCTGTTGGCAGCCTTTGCCCCCCTTCTCCTTCCTACTCTGGTTGTCCTCACTCTATTCCGAAAAGGCCCCTGCCGATCCCGACTCCAGGTGGTCGCCCTCCCCCCCCCCCCCCATGAAACCCACTGGAAGATGGTCTCCTTTACCACCTGTGAAGAGGCAGGCCCGGACCCCATCAGCTGGGAAGCCCGCTGGTGGCACTTTTTTCTCGTCTTTCTTCCCGGGCTCATTCCTGTGGCCCAGGGTCGACTTCGATTCGTGGGCCTCGGACTCCGAACCCCGGAGGCCCTCCGCGCCCTGCCTCCAGACTGGAAAAGTCTCTACCTCTCCGGTAAAGGAGGGCTCATCACCGAAGCCATGCTTCATTTCGGCGCCTACCCCTCCGAAGATGAGCTCTACGCAGCCGAAACCGTCTACACCGTCTCCTCTGGATTCCGCTACGACCTGAAACTCTTCGTCACCTATATCGGCCAGCTCTTCGGCATCGTCCCGCGACCCGGCAAACCGTCCTGAAAGGCGTCCGCATCCGCCTGAAACATGACAAAAATGCGAGGCCCACTCACCACTCACTTCTCACTATTCACTTCTCACTTCTCACTTCTCACTATTCACTATTCACTATTTACTAATCACCATCCACCCACCCTGACCCCATGGATAAACTCGTTCTGCTGCCCCTGATCATCAGCGCTCTGCTCCTCACCACCCGTTCGCCCCGAGAGGTGTTCATCCTCTCCTTTCTCCCCGCCATCACCTTTTTTCCCGCCTATTTCAACGTCAAGGTGGTGAGCGGCGTACCGGAGCTCTATTTCTGGTCGGCGGCACTGGTCCCCATCATCGCCGTCTGGGCCACAAACGGCTTTGACGGTTACGAACCGCACTGGATTGATCTCTTCATCTTTGCCTATGTCTTCTCCATCTTCTTCGCTCAATGGAGCAACAGCACCTACAAGATCTCCCAGAAGATCCTCTTTAACAACCTCATGGGCATCTGCGTTCCCTACATGATGGTCCGCAGCTTCGCTGCGGACCGGGAAGCCCTCGTCTCCCTGATTCGGGCCATTACCCTCGTGGGGGCCATCGTGGCCTTCTTCAATGCGATTGAGTTCCGCATGTTCGTCAACCACTTTGACGAACACTTAAGGCGTCTCTGGCCCACCTACGTGGTCTGGGATACCGGCATGGTCATGAGCCGCTGGGGATTCAAACGTGCCTTAGGACCCTTCTCCCATCCCATCGTTGCCGGCTACGTCTTCGCCCTCATCGCCCCTCTGGCCCTCTGGTGCCACAATCAGGGGCACTACCCCAGTCGGCGCAAAGGCCAGCTCATCGTGGGCCTGAACATCCTCGGTATTTTTGTCTCCATCTCCCGGGCACCCATCATCGGCTTTCTCCTCGGCCTCGCCGTCATTTATTACGGTTGGAACAAAAACCGCGCCGCCATCCTCACGGCGGTCACCACCTGCGGCATTCTCCTGCTCATGGTCATTGTGCCGAAGTTCATCGACTACATCGCCGTCACCCGCGCCACGGCCACCACCGAAGCCCAGCGAAACGTCGCCTACAGAAAAGAGATGTGGCAGGCCTACAGCGAAGTGGTCATGGAGCGCCCCTATGCAGGCTGGGGACGTTTTTCCGTCCCCTCGGTGAAGGGCATGAAATCCATCGACGCCGAATATCTGGGCGTGGCCCTGGCCTCCGGGATCATTGTGCTCTCCTTCTACCTCGTCTTTCTCTTCGGCATGCTGATCCGCATGATCCTGTATGCCCAGCACACCGCCCACGACGATCCCTGGGGACGCCTGGCCTGGTGCCTCATCGCCGGATGGGTCTGCGCCATCTTTTCTCAGGCCACCGTCTACTCCGGCGCCCAGAGCGTCCAGTACCTTTACATGCTGGGCGGTGTCGGGCAGATCCTCATCCTGACCCGACCCCGGAGTCTGGCCTCCACGGTCCCTGCCATGGTCCCTGTGAAAACCCACCGTTTCGGCTTTGCCCGCATCCTGTAACCCAGAAGTAACTATTCAGATATTGCGAAATCAGAAAAGAGATTGTGAGGGCCAGGTGTAAAGAAATGGTGCGCAAGCACACCCTACGCGGTGGCGCATGGCGGGATGTTTTCGTCATCCCAGCCGTTTGAGATAGATTGGGCTGAATAGTTACTTAAAATCTTCATAAAAGAGAGCCTTATAAATAATTATGGGGGGGGACCATTTTTGCGACGCTAGTTCGGCCAATTTAGACACCTCATTGCAGATGCCCATTGATTGGGTTCCCCCTGTCAAAATAAGAGGAAAAAGCCACCCTATGTGTTCCCGTCCCCCACGAGCGCCCCTCTGTCTCACCGCCCTTGCCCTCCTGTTCCTGCTGGCCTGTACCGGTCCCAAGCCCATCGAAGTGGACAACGACGACCCCTTTGCCCGCAACAGCTTTCGCACGGACATTCCCTTTGCCGATCCGGAGGTCATCCGCCTCCACGAGGCCAACCTCACCCACGAGTACCTCATCGGCTCCGGCGACCTGCTCAATGTGGACATATGGAACCGCCCCAAACTCTCCGGAGAACACCTGGTGGGCCCCTACGGCCATATCACCCTGCCCATGCTGGGAGAATTCAAGATCGGAGGAATGAACCGGAAAAAAGCCTCAGAGCTCATTACCGCTCTTTACCGTCAATTCTACGAAGAACCCATCACCACGGTAAAGATCATCAAATACATGAACAATCGAGTGTATGTCCTGGGAAGAGTGGCAAATCCCGGCGTGATCCACTTCAGCAGTCAGGCCACCCTCCTGGAGGCGCTGGCCATGGCCGGAGGCCTCCCCACCCGGGACAAGACGATCTTTCTCTCCAAGTGCTACATTGTCCGGGGCAAAGAACAGATCATCTGGATTGATCTGCTGAAGCTCCTGCAACGGGCCAACTTGAAACTCAACATCAGCCTGGCCAACAATGACATCATCTATATTCCGGAATCCATGGACGCGGCGGTCTTTGTTATGGGAGAGGTGGAAAACCCAGGATCCTACCAGATCCAGACCACCGGCCTCTCCATGCTGGATGCCATCAACCTGGCAGGCGGCCCCACCGAAGATGCCCAGACCGGAAAAATCCGTCTGATCCGGGAGATGGAAGATCAGGAAGGGGTTAAAACCATCAACATGGACAAGATGCTGGCCACCGGCAACCTGGCCCAGAATTTTCTGCTTCTGGACAACGACATCATCTTCATCCCCAAAAAAGGGATCGCCTCCTTCAATTACTATCTGCGGCAGATTGATCCCTTCATGCGAACATTCATCAGCGGCACCATCATCCACGAAAGCCTGAAAGACTGATCCACGCATTCACATGAGACGCCTCACACACCCCGGGACAGCCTTCCCCCATGGATACCTCAGCCAACAAACCGCCGCAGAATTTTCCCTCCAAGCCCATCGACCCGGTGGGAAGTCTTTTAAATCACCTGCCCATGGTGATCCTCATCGTCCTGGTTATCCTGGGGCTGGGCGTCCCGGCCGTGTGGCTCAAGGTCAAACCCGTCTTTTACAGCGTCGCAGTCCTTCAAATCGAACCGGTGATACCCAAGATCCTTTACGGCAAGGAAGAGGCCTCCATCACGCCCTACTACGACGACTACGTGCGCACCCAGATCAATATCGTCAAGAGCTACGCCGTCCTCTCCCGGGCCATCGAAGACGCCCAGGAGACAAAGGGCCAATGGCGATTCGGCGGAGAGACCATGCAGCAGGCCGTGGATCGTCTGGCCATTCGCCTGGCCATCAAGCAGCTGAGGGACACCCAGCTCTTCTCGCTTTCCATGTTCAGCCGCCGGGGTCAGGGCCTGGCCGAAATCCTCAACGCCGTCTCGGATGCCTACATCGAACACACCCGCCTCGAGCAGCTTCACAAAGACGCCGCCCGCCTGGGCTTTCTCAAAGGCCGACGGGAAGAGCAGGAAAAGGTCCTCTCAGAAAAATACGCCATCCTCGAGAGCATCTCCGCCAAATATGCCGTCGGGATCACCGATGAAAAGAACATTTACGTCTACCTCCAGGCCGTGGTGGACCTCACCCAGCAGCTGGTCAAGGCCAAGACGCGGCGCATCGAAACCCAGACACGCCTGCGGGAACTGAAAAGCCAGATGATCAAACTTCAAGAGCTCGACATCTCCGCCGACGTGGATGATTGGGTGGAAAAAGACTGGGCCACCCGGGACAACCGGATTCAGCTTTCCCGAAAGCTTCAGGACATGCGCCTCACCCTCTCCGGGGTCAACCAAAGCCACCCGGACAAAAAAGAGTATGAAGAGAACCTCACCCGTCTTTACGAGGTGCAGGACAACCTCCTCAAACGAGCCAATGAAGTCGGAGAAAGGGTCATCCGGGGGAAGCTCCTATCGGACCGGCGCAAATCAATCCTTGAAGAAGAGATGCTCTTCGCCTCTGCTCTGAGCGCTGAAAAGCGTCTGATTGAGGAACTCACCGCCGCCGAACACAAAGCCACCGACGTCAACACCCAGATGATGAAGGCCTCCACCCTGAGGCGGGAGATCGACCGGCTCCAAAACGCTCTGCTGCGGATTGAAGAACGCATCGACCAGATTGAGGTGGAGTCCCGGTCTCCGGGCCGCGTAAGCATCCTCACCCAGGCCAAAACCCCGGAAAATCCTGACACCGGGAAACGAGTCAAAATGGCCACCGTGGTCGCCCTCTTAAGCCTCTTCACCGGCGCCGGTGCGGCCATCGTGCGAGACAAAATTGACCCGCGAATCAAAAGTACCCACGACCTCCAACGGGTCCTGGGATTCCCGCCCACCGGGCACATCATGGAGACTCGCGACGACCCAGGCGCGGCAAAGTCCTCCTACCGGGTCTGCTCAGACACCCCCTTTTCACAGACATCCGAACAGTTCAAGGAGATCGCCTTTACCCTCTCCAAAGAGGCCACGCGGCACAATTCCCGGGTTTACAACGGCCTGTCACTCAACGAAAGGCAGGGCGTCTCCACCTTTCTTCTCAACACGCTGACGGTCCTGCCCGGCATGAAAAAAAACAAGATATTTGTCGACCTCAACGTCTGGAACCCTGTCACCCGGTCCCTGCTCCCCGAAAAAGCCCCCGGCCTGTGGGACGTCCTTGAAGGCCATTGTGACCTGAAAGAGGCCGTGGTGGACTCAGACGACTACCCCTTCCACATTCTTCCCTTCGGCAACTGGCCCGGTGCCGAGAAAAGCATCTTCCAGGAGACCGGCATGGCCGCGATGATCGAGAGCCTTCGCTGCGATTACGATTACATTCTCATCGACTCACCGCCGTTATGGCTCTCCACCGACGCCCGGTTCCTCACCCACCTGGCAGACGTCACCATCCTGGTGGTGGAGTCAGGCGCCGTCATCGAAAAAGAACTCTCCCGGGCCGTCCACACCCTCGACAGCCTCGAAGTCAAAGCCATCTCCGTGGTGCTGAACCGTGTCCGTTTCCAGAGGGGCCGATACTACCGGGACGCCATGAACAAATACTATCAACTGGTCCACACCGCCTTTGATCACACGGGATAAGGGACAAAGCGTGGACCCCAGCCCAAGCACGGGATGACCCGAGACACAGGGAAAAGCCTATGAACATCACAGAGAGAATCTATGTGAGATTTTTCATCAAAAGCGGCTTCCCCTACGCTCGTCACCTGAAAAAAAAAGGCGCTCTCAGGCACCAGGGCGTGGGGTGCTTCATCGCCAAAAATTGCGGACTCCCGGACGGCTATCTCACCTCCATCGGCGACAACGTCTGGCTCACCGACGGATGCCAGCTTCTCTGCCACGACGCCTCGGTGATCATGCTTAATATCCGAAACGCCTCCCACCTGGACCGGGTGGCTCCCATCACCCTCGGTGACCACGTCTTCCTCGGCAACCGCACGACCCTCCTGCCCGGCATCACGGTGGGCAGCCACGTCATCATCGGCGCAGGATCTGTGGTCACGCATGATATCCCGGATGGCGAAGTGTGGGCGGGGAATCCAGCCCGTCATATCTGCACCACCCAAAGCTACCGGGACAAGCTCGATACGGCCACTCGTGCCCTTCCCTGGTACCCTCTCCTGGCCAAGACGGGTCGCCATGTCTTCGATCCCCATTTAGAAATTAAACTCCGAAAAATGCGCATCGCCCATTTCTTCCCGGATGAGAAGAATCCCGAATGAGAGGGCCCGATCGGCACTGGCCTGAGCACCTTCACGTCCAGCCCATGCTCCGGGCACACGCAACACCCCGGAGTTTCCCCTTACAATGCGGTCAGAGCGACCGCCGGAGCGATCCATCATGTCCCCCAAGCCCCTTGCCAGACTCCGTATCGCCGTGGCCAGTCCCGGCGATCCCTTTGACCGACGAACCTGGTCGGGGTCCACCTATTTCATGGTAAAAGCCCTTGAAAAACATGTCGGCTCCGTGACCTGGATCGGCCCCCTGGCCATCCCGCTTCAGGTATGGAAAAAACGGCTGGCCCAGATCCGTTACCGCATCACGGACCTTCGGAGCTATCCAGAGCGCACCCTGGAGGCGTCCCGACACTTTGCCCACTGTCTCGAAAAACGCCTCCAGGCAGAATCCTTCGACCTGCTAGTCGCCCCCGCCGCCAGTGTGGAGGTGGCCCACCTTGAAAGCCCGATCCCTCTGGTCTACATCTCCGATGCCACCTTCGCCCTCATGCAGGAGGTCTACCCCATTTTCTCTTCTTTGGGCGAAACCGCCACCACCACGGAGCATCACTTTGAACAGGCGGTGATCGACCGGGCCGATCTTCTGATCTATCCCTCACACTGGGCCGCGCAATCCGCCATCCAGACCTACCAGGCACCCCAGAAAAAAGTGCGGGTGCTGCCCTTTGGCGCAAACCTCGATGCACCTCCCTTGCGGGAGACCGCCATGGGGCGTCGCGTGCAAGGGCCTCTGGAGATGCTCTTTCTTGCCAAGGAGTGGGAGCGCAAGGGCGGAGAGATCGCCTTAGAGACCCTGATCAACCTGACAGAACAGGGAATCGATACACGCCTCACGATCTGCGGCACCACCCCTCCGGCCGGCTTTCACCACAACCGCATGGAGGTCATCCCCTACCTCAACAAGAATCTTCCAGACGAACGCGCGCGATTTCAGGAGGTGCTGAACAGGTCCCATCTCCTTCTTCTGCCCACACGGGCCGAATGCTACGGCGTCGTCTTCTGCGAAGCAGCCGCCTACGGCCTGCCCGTCTTTGCCACAGATGTCGGGGGCATCGGCACCATCGTGAAAAACGGGGTCAACGGTCACCTCCTCCCCGTCCACGCCGACGGGGCCGACTTTGCCCGACTGATTAAGGAGACCGTCCTCGACCCCACCACCTACCTGCGCCTCAACACCGAAAGCCGCCGGCGCTATGAAGAACATCTCAACTGGGAGGTCTGGGGACAGACCATGGCGAGCGAAATCTCACGGCTGATCCACGGGGCGCAGGAAGAATGAACGATAAGGAAAACGTCGCCCAAACAGTCTCCCGAAACTCGCTGTTCACCATGGTCTACAATGTCTGGTACCTGGGCACTCGACTGATCTTCACCCCGCTGATCCTTTCGTACATCACCCTGGAAGAGTATGGGCTCTGGGCGTACTGTTTTGTCGTGCTCTCCTACCTGGCCCTGACCGCCTTCGGGTTCAACAACACCTACATCCGGTATACCGCCGATTACCGGTCCCGAGGAAAAGACGAGAAAGTCAACGAGCTGCTCTCCACAGGGATCTTCTCCATGGTGGGAATGGGGCTCGTGCTCTTTCTTCTCTTTCTCTGGCTGCTGCCGACCCTGATCCCCATCCTCGGAATCAACCCCGAGTTGACCCGGACCGCCCACCGCCTCTTCGTGGGAACAGCCGCCATCTTCGTATTGAACTTCAGCCTGGCCGGCTATCAATGCGTGCTGGAGGGAGAACAGAAGATCGCCCTGGTGAAAAAAATCCATCTGTTCGCCTCGGTGGTGGAGCTGGGGCTACTGCTCCTCTTTTTCCGTCTCGGCATGGGGGTCTTTTCCCTGCTCTGGGCCTACGGCATCCGGTTCGGCCTGATTATCGTCCTCTCCCTTATCTTCGCCCACCGGGTGTTCCCCTTTCTTTCGGTACGCATCCGGCATCTTCGTCTGGAGGCCTTAAAAAAATTCGCCGATTTCGGTGGGAAAATGAGCTTTTTGGGGCTTCTCTCCCTCCTGATCAATTCAGTGGACCGCATCTTTATCACACGAATCCTCCACCTGGAGTCGGCCGGTCTCTACGAAATCGGTCGCAAGCTGCCCAACATCGGGATGATGCTGCCCTCTGCCGTGGCCGGCACCCTGATGCCTGCCGCCTCCCACCTGGAAGGAAGCAACCAGCACGACCGGCTCCGGGGGATCTACCTGCGTTCCACCCGCTATATCATGCTGCTCTCGGGGCTCCCCTATGCCTTTCTCATCTTCTTCGCCCCGCAGATCATCGAGGTGTGGGTGGGCCCAGGATACGAAGGACCGGCCCATGTCATGCAGATCCTGGCCACAGGGACCCTGATCAACCTCTTCACCGGCTCAGGCACCGCCTGTGTCCGAGGCATGGGCCTTCCTGGCTACGAAATCCAGTACATGGGCCTCTCCGCCCTGATGCTTCTGGGGCTCACCCCCTTTTTCATTCACCTTTATGGTATTCAGGGTGCCGCCTGGGCGTATACCCTGGCCCAGAGCGCAGGCTCCCTCTATTTCCTGCACCGAGCCAACACCCTGTTTTCCATCGCCTGGAGACAGTTCATCGGCATGACGGTCCCCCCGGTGCTGCTTCTCTTTGCCGCAGGACTGCCCGTCCTGCTGGTCTGCCAACGCATCTGGGCGCCTCTGGCGCCCTCCCGCTGGCCCGGACTTGCCCTGCTCGCCCTGTTCGGCTGCGCCCACCTGTTCCTGGCCCTGCTCCTTATCCTGGTGTTTCGAGACCGCCTCTTCTCCGCCGATGAAAAACAAAAGTTGACCCAGTTCAGCCTCCCCGGCCCCATCCGCCCCTTATGGAAAAAACTGTGGAGTGCCCCATGAAACAGCCCCTTGTCACCATCACACTTCGCATCGTCAGCCGCCTCTTTCGCCTCCTGCACCCCATGAACCGTGCCTTCCGGCGCCTTGTCTACACTGCGCGATTCATGGCCCATGTCAAAAAGGCCGACCCTTCCACCCAGTGCGATGGCCCGATCCGCATCCTCGGCACCGGCCAGATCACCCTGGGCAAGAGGTGCCGACTCGGCCGAGAATGCGAGTTCACCACCGAGGAACAGGGAGAGATTATCCTCGGGAGCAACATCCGCATCAACCGGGGCGTCACCCTCACCAGCTATGCCCAGATCCGCATCGGAACCTTTTCCATCGTGGGAGAATTCACCTCCATTAGAGACGCAAACCACGGCATGGAGATGGGGACCCCCATGCGCCTTCAAGCCCACACCTGCGCCCCCATCACCATCGGCAGAGATGTCTGGATCGGCCGAGGCAGCTGCATCCTGCCGGGAGTCACCATCGGTGACGGGGCCATCATCGGTGCGAACAGTGTCGTCACAAAGGATATCCCCTCCCACACCCTGGCCGCCGGTGCCCCGGCCCGCATGATCCGAAAAAGAGAAAAACCATCATCATAAAGCCCCTCATCAAAAACCAGTCGTCCCCCTGCAGAGGCCCCCCCATGAAAGATAAAATAGCCTACCTGGCCCCGGAGATTCCGGCGCTGTCATCCACCTTTGTCACCGGTGAGCTTCTGGAAATGGAGAAGCTCGGATTTTCCGTGCTCCCCATTTCGGTGCATCGACCCCAGGCCCCTGCCACTGGCAACGAGGCCAAGCGGCTGGCTCGCGTCACCTGTTACCTCTACGAGCAGTCCGGGGTCTCCCTTCTCTTCTCGCATCTCAGGCGACTGGTGACCCACCCGGTGAGGTACGCCCTATCGATCCAGCTCCTGATGGGGGACCTGTTCCGGGTCGGCCCGTTCTCCCGCATCGCGGCAGGGCTCTGCTACCGGTGGGCGCGGGCCTCTCATCTGGCGGATATCCTGACCGCCAACCGATGCGAGCACCTCCACACCCATTTTGCTCATATCCCCACAGACCTGGCCATGTACGCGTCGGTCATGGGGCATCTCCCCTTCAGCTTCACCGCCCACGCCAACGACCTCTTCGAGCGGGGATGGCTGTTGAAAGAGAAGGTCAACCGTGCCGCCTTTGCGGCCACGATCTCTGACTTCAACCTGCAATACCTCATCTCACGGGGGGCGCCGGAAAAATCGATCCATGTCATCCGCTGCGGGGTGGATCCCACGCTGTTTGAGGCCCGCCCACCCAAGGAGCTCGCCACCCCACCCCTGCTGGGAACCATCGGGCGTATGGTCGAAAAAAAAGGGTTTCCGCTATTGATCCAGGCCTGCGCAATCCTTAAGCGTCAGGGCCTCACCTTTCACCTTGAGATCGCCGGAGACGGCCCCATGAAAGAGGCCCTCCAACAGCGGGTCCGGGAATTGGACCTGACGGCCGAGGTCACCTTCAAAGGCCCCCTGCCCCATGGGGAGGTCCCCGGCTGGATCTCGGGGCTCGACTGCTTTGTGCTCCCCTGCAGGCGAGATGCCGACGGAGATATGGACGGCATCCCGGTGGTACTCATGGAGGCCATGGCTTCCGGGGTACCGGTCATCTCAACCTCTATCTCAGGTATCCCGGAGCTGATTGATGACAAAAAAACAGGGCTGCTCTGTGAACCGGGAAGCCATGATGCGCTGGCCGAAGCGCTGAAGGCGATGTTAAATGACCCGGAGCTGAGGCAACGCCTTTCCCAAAACGGCAGGGGAAAAGTGGAGGCAGAATTTCATCAGGGCGCCAATGCCTCGGCTCTGGCCCGTTTAATCCGAAGGAGCTCTTTCAGCAAACCCGCGCCTCCGAAACAACGGGGGACCTGGGCGAAGCCGCCCCGCTATATCGTCATCTCTCCCGTCCGCGATGAAGAGGCGTACCTGCCCGCCACCATCGCAAGCCTTGTCTCCCAGACCCTCCTCCCCGCCGAATACATCCTGGTGGATGATGGCTCCACAGACCAAACGGCGGCCATCATCCAGAAAGCCGCCGAGACCGCCCCCTTTATCCGGTATGTAAAAAGGGAAAATCGCGGCGAAAGGCAAGTAGGGCCAGGCGTCGTGGAAGCCTTCTACGACGGATACACCGCCATGGGCACCGCCCCCTGTGATTTCATCTGTAAAATGGACGGCGACCTCACCCTCGGCCCCACCTATTTCGAGACCCTTTTTGAGCTGTTCAGGCGAGACCCTTATCTGGGGGCCGCCAGCGGCAAGCTTTTCCTCGATGTGGGGGATGGCCGAAGGATCGAGGAGCGCATCACGGACGAGAGTGTCTTAGGGGGCGTCCTCTGCCTCAGCAAAAGCTGCTTTGACGCCATCGGAGGGTTCACCCGCCAGGTCATGTGGGATGGCATCACCTTTCATCGGTGCCGGATGGCCGGCTATCGAACTCGAAGTTTCCGGCACCCCGAGCTCATGATCACCGACCACCGAATCATGGGATCGTCCCAGAAAAGTATTTATCATGGCCGTCTGCGCTGGGGCTGGGGACAGTACTTCATGGGCACCCATCCCCTGTACATCCTCGCCGTGGGCCTTTATCGCATGCTGGAGCGCCCCTATCTCCTCGGCGGCCTTCTCATTGTCGCGGGTTACATCAAGGGATGGATCACCCGCACCCGTCAATACGACCACCCCGGTTTCAAGGCATCCCTTCATGCCTGGCAGTTGGAGCGGTTAAAACTTGGGGAACGTCTTGAGCGACTTCCCACCCCTGCCGACCCACCCGCGCCGAATTGTCCCACGGCCAGGGAGACCGCCGATGCGGACCCTGCCCCCTGAACCCGACACACAGACCCCCTTGCACACCCCCCCCTTAAAAACGGAA
>NZ_JAQYWB010000077.1 GCF_030145185.1 Desulfoluna sp.
GATCTGATGTTCCAGAGTATCGCCGGGACCCAGACCGCCAATGAGGCCTTTGGTATCTCCGTCGCCATGCTGGACGAAGCCCGTGAGATGGCCTTGCGGCTTGGCACCTCCACCGGCCCCAATGTGATGTACTTTGAAACCGGTCAGGGGTCTGAGATTTCCCTTGATTGCCATCACGGTGTGGACATCATGACCCTGGAGTCCCGCTGCTATGGCATGGCTCGCCGTTACAATCCCTTTATGCTCAATAACGTCTCCGGGTTTATTGGTCCCGAAACGATCTACACCGGCAAAGAGGTGATCCGGGCTGATCTGGAAGACCTCTTCATGGGTAAGATGCACGGGATCCCCATGGGGATCGCACCCTGTTATACCAACCACATGAAGGCCGATCAGGACGATCAGGAGTTGGGCACCATGCTCTGCGCCATGGCCGGGTCGAACTTTTTCATGGGCGTCCCCGGCGGGGACGACTGCATGCTCAATTACCAGGACACCAGTTATCACGATGACGCCGCCACACGCGAAATTCTTGCCCTGAGGCCGGCCCCCGAGTTTGAAAAATGGCTGGAGCGCTGGGGCATCATGGAAGAGGGCTGCCTCACTGAACAGGCCGGGGACCCGTCTATCTTCGACAAATAAGGAGAGCATGCGAGATGAATGAACAAGCATTGATCGAAAGCGTCATCAATAAACTGGTGCAAGAGGGGGTCATCACGGGGACTCGGGCCACCGCTGCTGCTGAAACCGTCTCTACTTTTTCAGGGCGTGAAAGTGATGCGCCGGTCACCCTGGCACCCCTGGACGAGGTGGGGGTGGACACCCCTAAAAACAGGGCCGCGCTGGAAGCCATGAGAAAATCCACACCGGCCCGTATTCTTATGGGGCGGTGTGGTGCCCGTCAGAAAACCCACTCCTTTCTTCATTTTCAGGCCGACCATGCCGCGGCCGTGGATGCGGTTTTTTTGGATGTTTCGGAGAACTGTCTGGCAGAAAACGGCCTTTTCGCGGTTCAGACGGTGGTGAAGGACAAAGACGAGTACCTCATGAAGCCCGCGCTGGGGAAGAAATTAAGTGAGGAGGCCAAAAAGACCCTGGCCGAAAAATGCGAAAAAGGTGTTCAGGTCCAGATTATTGTGGTGGACGGCTTAAGCTCCACCGCCATTGAAGCCAACATCTCAGATACGGTCCCCGCTTTGATTCAGGGACTTAAAGCCGAAGGCCTCTCTGTGGGCACGCCCTTTTTTGTTAAGTACGGACGTGTGGGGGTCATGGATGAAGTGGGTGCCCTGCTGGGCTGCGATGTGGTGGTGGAACTCATCGGGGAACGTCCCGGTCTTATTACCGCTGAAAGCATGAGCGCCTACATGGTTTACAAGGCGGGTGCAAAAACCGTGGAAGCCGATCGCACCATTGTTTCCAATATCCAGAAAGGTGGCACTCCTCCGGCCGAAGCCGGAGCCCATATGGCCACGGTGGTTAAGAAGATGATTGCCCATAAAGCCAGTGGCCTGGCTCTGGCTGAGGCATTGAAGGGGTAAAAAGCAGCCTCCGGCGGCAAGATGGCGCCATCTTGAAAGCGGGTTTGCGAATGCGATGTGGCTGTCGGTACTCTCAGCACCTCGCATTTGCATTCGCGCGAAGGATGAGGGCGTGCATCGTCTGTTGCAAGCGCATGAGCTGCCGGTTCTTTCGTGTCAATTCACGGGTTGACATGAATCGGAATAACTCCGGCGGCAGGGTGGCGACGCCATGGTAGCAAAAAACACCTTGAAAGCGGGTTACGAAGGCCCTCACCCTTTGTTTCTCAGGGGGAGAGCTTTTGCCGAGGGCGTCGTCCGTGGCTAAGGGTGCCACGATTTCGTCTGTGATTTTACGATAGTGAAAGGGATACCATGTCCGACAAACCTAAAATAGCCTCTCTTTATTCAGCCCACCTGAGTGGTGCCGAGGAGTCTGGCGTCGCCGAGGTGGTAACCAGTGTGGGGATTGATATCGGCACCACTACCACCCAGTGCGTGATCAGTCGCCTGACCGTGAAGAATACGGCGCCGGGAACCCTGGTGCCGCGCATGGAGATCACGGACAAGGAGGTGGTCTATCGGAGCGAGATTCATTTCACGCCGATCACCCAGGGCAATCTGGTGGACACGGAAAAAGTGTTCCGTTTGATTGAACAGGAATTTGCCCTGGCCGGAATGTCCCCGTCGGAGATCGACACCGGGGCGGTGATCATCACGGGCGAGACCGCCAAAAAGGAGAACGCCAGGAGCATCTCCGGCGAGCTGGCCGGATACGCCGGGGATTTTGTGGTGGCCACGGCGGGCGGGAAGCTGGAGTCGGTCATCGCAGGGCGTGGGTCCGGAGCGTCAGATTATTCCCGGACTCATTTTAAGACCGTTGCGAACATCGATATCGGGGGCGGAACGGCCAACATCGGCATCTTCAAAAGCGGAAAGGCCATCGGCAGCTGCTGTATCAATGTGGGTGGACGGTTGATGCGGGTGAATGGGGCGGAAAAACAGATCCAACAGATTACGGAGCCCATGGCCCGTGTGCTCGACGATTTAGGCCTCTCCTTGCGGGAGGGAGATTCTGTGGATCCTATGACCCTGGAGGTGATTTGTCGCCGCATGGCCGAGGTGGTCTTGAATTCCCTCAAATCATCGCAGCTCACGGGTCTTGAGCAGACTCTGATGATGACGGAACCGCTTCGTCTGGATGAGGAGGTGTCCTGCGT
Source organism: Desulfoluna sp. (assembly GCF_030145185.1). Taxonomy (GTDB): domain Bacteria; phylum Desulfobacterota; class Desulfobacteria; order Desulfobacterales; family Desulfolunaceae; genus Desulfoluna. Next base: position 2,741 of record NZ_JAQYWB010000077.1, read on the forward strand.
GATGATTTCAGGCGGTGTGGCGGATCACGCCTACACCACCTCGCCGTGTGACACCGTAGAAGAGATTGCAAGATACGGGGATATCGGGCCGATGCTCGGGCATCAGGTTCGTCAGGTGTTTCAACGAGCAGGGCTTACCCTCATTCGTCCAACGGAGACGATTCGGGCCACGGTGATCGGGGCCGGTGCCCAGACCGTGGACGTGAGCGGCAGCACCATTGTGGTGGACGACACCTGCCTGCCACTGAAGAACGTTCCGGTGGTGATACCTTTTGGAGATGGAATTCCAGAAGACGAAGAGGCCGTGGCGGCTGCGGTACGGCAGAGCGTGAAGAACCTCTACGAAGAGGATTCCCTGGAGCATGTGGCTGTGGGGATTAAGGGCAGCGAGTACCTCAGTTACAAACGTGTCCAGACACTGGCCAGGGGGATCCTGGAAGGTTTGGGCCTTGTGGTGCGTGCCGGGTTGCCCGTCATTGTCGTTATGGAGCAGGACAGCGGAAAAGTCCTTGGACAGAGTTTGAGGGTTCTGAACCCAACGGCCCAGGTGATCTGTGTGGATCAGCTGGAGGTTGGGGAGGGCGATTATATTGATATTGGTCGATCTATGGCAGGCGGCACGGTGGTGCCCGTGGTGATCAAGACCCTGGTTTTTGAAACGCGCCAGATGTAGTGAATGGTTTGTTGATTTAAGGAGACGTGGGATGGCGGGAAAATTAGGTCTTCGTGGGAAGATGATTTTGAGTATTTGCGGTGTGGTGCTGCTCTCGTATACAGCGAGCATTTCTTATATTACGGTTAATGCATCAAAAATGGCTCGCGTCGAAGCCGAAGAGAAAGCCCATGAGGTGGCTCTCAACCATGGTTATATGGTTCAGGCCGAGTTGAACAAGGCCATGGCTGTTGCGCGTACGATGGCTCATACCCTTGAGGGGACCAAGATGGGGGGCCAGGTCCCGAATCGAGGCCAGATTAATGCCATGCTGAAGAATGTGCTTCGACAGAATCCTGAATTTATCGCCATCGACACCTGCTGGGAGCCCAACGCCCTGGATGGTCGGGATGCGGATTTTATCGGGGACGAAGGCCACGATGAGACCGGCCGCTTTGTCCCGTACTGGAACCGGGGAACCGGTGTGATCGCTGTGGAGCCCCTGGTCAATTTTGATTCCGAGGGCTGGTATCAGATTCCGAAAAACACCGGCCGGGAAGTGATCACCGAACCCTATGTCTACCCGGTGGGGGGCAAGGATGTTCTGATGGCCACCGTGGTGGCGCCTATTATGGTCAACGGGACATTTGTCGGCATGGTGGCGGTGGATATTTCTCTGGAGACCTTTGGGAAGATGATGGAAAAGGTGAGGCCTTTTGAGACGGGATACGGCTATCTGGTGTCAAACGCAGGCTACATCGTCTCCCATCCGAACCCGAAGGTTGTCGGGAAAAATGCCAGCGATGTGATCACGGACAGACATTATGAACCGTTTATGGCGGCGCTCAAAAATGGACAATTTTATTCCATGGTGCGGGACGCGGTGAACGGGGGCATGGCGACCTACCAGATTATTGCGCCCATTGAGGTGGGAAAAACCGGAACGCCGTGGGCCATCGGGATCGTGATTCCCATTGATAAGGTCCTCGCGGATGCCAGGGGGCTTCGAAATACGAGTATGCTCATTGGGGGGATCGGGTTTCTCTCCCTTGTGGGGGTGGTCTGGTTTCTCTCGATCTTTTTTGTGGTCCGTCCCATCAAGGGCGTGGTGGATGGACTTCGTGACATTGCGGAAGGGGAGGGCGATCTTACCCTGCGTCTCCCCGTGAACACCCAGGATGAAATCGGGGAGCTGTCTGGCTGCTTTAACCAGTTTATCGAAAAGCTTCAGGGGATCATCGGGGACCTGTCAGGGCAGGTCAGCGCCATGGAAGGGGCTTCAGGAGCCCTTCTCATCGTGGCCGGGGATCTATCCACTCAAGCTGATAACACCTCCGAGCGAGCCACCTCTGTGTCTGGCGCTGCCGAAGAGATGACGACCAATATCAACGGCGTGGCTGCTTCCATGGAACAGGCCTCTGGAAACAGTGACATGGTGGCCACCGCCGCTGAGCAGATGACCGCGACCATTGGTGAGGTGGCGAAACAGTCTGAGACGGCCCGGAGCATCTCGAGCAAAGCGGTGCAGCGAGCCGACGGTGCCTCACAGAAGATGAGCCGCCTGGGCGAAGCGGCCGCTGCCATCGGGTCTGTCACCGAAGCCATCAGCGAGATCTCCGAGCAGACCAACCTGCTGGCCTTGAACGCTACCATTGAAGCCGCCCGGGCCGGAGAAGCCGGCAAAGGGTTTGCAGTCGTGGCAAACGAAATCAAGGCCCTGGCCAACCAGACTGCCGATGCCACTCGGGATATTAAAGAGCGCGTGGACGGTATACAGAGCGTCAGCGGAGAGACGATAGCCGATATTGAGGAGGTGACCCAGGTGATTACCGAGGTGAACGACATCGTCTCTACCATCGCCACCGCCGTGGAAGAGCAGTCCGTGGCGACCCGTGAGATCGCCACCAATATCACTCAGGCTTCTCAAGGGATCCAGGAGGTGAGCGGGATGGTTGCCCAGAGCACCACCGGAGTCACCGAGATTACCCGGGAGATCACCGAGGTGAACACCAACGCCGGTGATATCTCGGACAGCAGCCGGCAGGTTCATCACAGCGCCGAAGAGCTTTCCTCCATGGCCCTGACGCTGAAGCAGGTGGTGGAGACGTTTAAGATTTAAAAATATGGGGAACGATTCAGGTTTTGCGAAAGGGAAAGAGCCTCCGGCAGGCCTGCCGGAGGTCAAACATTTGAGCCGTTTCTGCTACGGTGTGTTTTACTGATTTTCAGACGAAGGAAAAATCCCCCAACGATTATACCGTAGGGTCCGCTTGCGTACCCTACGGTATAATCGTTGCCTTTCGCTTCTTTATGCTGCGCGAGGATCCTCCGGGCATGAGCCTTTATGACGGCTGCGGTTCTTCGGCGGTGCGCAAGCACACCCTACCTCACACATCCCCCATGCCGTCGGCAACGCGTCACGCCGTTCCGTGCGTTTGTGCAAAATTTTCTAACCCATCATCCTTCACGCGAATGCGGACGCGAGGTGTTCAGAGTTCCGACAGCCGAAGCGCATTCGCAAACTCGCTTTCAAGGTGGCGCCACCTTGCCGCCGGAGGCTTTTTCTTTTTTTATCTTAAAAAAGATCACGGGACGCACTGTTGATAAAGCAGGATGATGATGAGGTGCTGCTTCCTAGGGGCGTGCTGGGTTCCTGCTTTGACGTTTCGCTTACCTTATTTATGACGAGTCCATGGTACTTCTCGGCCACGGCGGTATAGAGAAGGTCGTCTTTTACAAAGGCCGACACCTGCTCCGCGCTGCTTTTGGTTTGGTATGACGCGGCTGTTTCGGGGTTTGCCGGGTCGGTGAGGTCAAAGGCGGTGAGGCCGTTTTTACCTGCGACGGCGAAGGCGAAGTGGGTTTGTGCATCGATGTGTTTGTAGCTGCCCGTCTCCGGGGGAGGGATGACGGCAACGGTTTCGGGGATCGCAGAGGGATCCGTGACGTTTTCGATGGTGATGCCCTGGGTGCTGTCTGCGATGAGGGCATACATTTCGGATGCCTGGGTGAAGATGGCCACGGCCACTGCGGTACCTGTCGTATCTTTTTCGGCGATGATGGCAGGGGCTGTCGGGTCGGAGAGGTCGACGACCTTGAGACCCTTTTCATCCGCAAAGAAGGCATGGTCCCCGTGAACGGCGACATCGCGGGCGGTACCGGGGGTAAATCCGGTGGTGTCTGCGGCGATGGGGTCCCTCGGGTTTAACGGGTCGGTCACATTGATCAGAAGGTAGGGGGTCGCGCTGCCGTTGGCCACGCAGGCAAACCTGGACACTCCTTTTTCATAGATCGCCACCGCCATGGCGGCATCTGCGGTGGGGGTCGTCGGAGGACGAGGAATCAAAATGGGTATAGATTTATTGGAGATATCGATGAGGGTCAGCCCTTTCTCCCCATTTGCGATATAGGCATGGTTCCCTGAGACGGCGAGATCATAGGATGTGCCGCTAATTTCAAGTGTCCCCCGGTGGATAAGTTCTGAGGGCTTGGAGGAGTCGAAGATGAGCAGCCCGCTGTCGCCGTCAAGAAGATAGGTATGATTGTTATCATAAATGACCGCGTCTCCGCTGATGGGAGAGGTGACGGTCTGTACATGAACGGGATGGGTGGCGGTGGCCACATTGATCTTCTGCAAGCCGTTCTCCGCCACAGCCATGAATGCATGGTCCCCGCTAATAGTCACGCTGTAGGATCCCCGGGTGTCTGTGTCAAAAGATCCAATAATCGGGTATTCGGGCACGTCGGTTTTAATGACAGGCGTTGAAAAATCAATAATTTGAAGCCCTTTGTCGCTATCGGCCACAAAGCCGGTAAGATCTGACACGGCAATGCCGGTGGCATCTCCGGGGGTCAGGCATTTGCCCGTGGTGATGATGGGGCTGTCCCCCAGGTCGGCGCCGGGAGAGAGGACCCGGAGTTTTAATGCCGCAGATTGTTGCGCGTAGGTATCCAATGCTGTGACATAGGCATAAAGAGAGCCATCCGGCCCCTGGGTTGCTAATAGGCCGGTCACCAAAGCGATGGAGCCGTAGAGGAGATTGCTGCGCATGTCCTTGGAGACCGGCGTTGAAATCACGGCGGGGTTGGTGACGTCAAAGGCACGCAAGCCGTAGTAATAGTCGAGCATGAAGGCATAAATACGGCCGCCGAATTCACAGACGGTGGCGTTGGTATAGCCGCCCGTTGTTTTGTAGGTTCCGTTGACGTCGGGTTGTTTGTACCCGGACATTCGGATGGCATCCTGGGCCGCAAGGGGTTCTTCCGAAGGATGGTCCGGATCGGTTACGTCGATGACTCGCATGCCGAAGTTGACGTCGGCCAGAAACACGTGATCGCCAAAGACCCCCAATCCTCTGGCATCGATTTGGGGTATGGCGATTGTTTCCGTGTCAGAAATCACCCGTGAGCCGGGGTTGGTGGGTGCCTGACTCAATGACCCTTTCTGTAAGGGTTGTGTGGTCGCAGGAGTTTCGGTCAGGCCTGACAGGTCGTAAATCATCAGGCCCCCTTTTCCGGCGGCGATGTAAAGAGTTTCCGAGCCGGCGTCGGATGCATAGTGGATGTCATGGATGATGGTGGCTGTGTCGACCCGGAAGACGGCGACCCGGGCCATGGTGTCGCTTTGCAGGATGGAGATTGTATCCCCAACGGCCCACAGAAGCAGAGGCTCGGAATAATGGCTGTGGTCCCCAGAGGTCACAGCATTGGGGGAGGGGTGGAGGAAGGAGGCGACCGGTGTGTAGGGCCATCTGGCAATTGTGGAAAGGGAGGTTGCCGAATGCGCGTTGAAAGCCGTCGCGCCGATGATGAGGAGAGAGAGAATGCAGGCTTTTAATTTCATGTCAAATTCCGTTTGCAAAAGTATGGTTTATTCCTCGGTTAAAGTGGCAAAAAAATGCCTCCGGCGGCAAGGTGTGCCACCTTGAAAGCAGGTTACGAATGCATTTTGCCCCCATGTCACGGCGCAGGCGGATTCTTCGGGTCAAATCACATTCGAACTTTAAAGAGAACTTAGTTCAGAGACATTTTTTAAGACCCGTTTTGTTAAATTTTTTGGCCTGGTTCAATAATAAGCATTTCGGGGTCACTCTGGCCGGGGCAAGCCCCAGCAAAAAAAAGCCGCGACGGAGCACGGCGCGCCCAGGAGGATCCCGTGGTGCTTTCACAGCCCCTTCAAAATTATAACCTGGTTTTGAACCAGGCCAATTTTTTGTAACTCTTCAGCCCCATTTACTTCAGACGGCGATATGAACGAAACCATCCCGTCACGTGACACCACGCAGGGTGCGCTTGCGCACCATTTGTTCGGGAAACCAACGCCTTTTGCCCTTTCCATGCCGCTTGAAGCGGTATCCGTACGAACCAAGAACACGTTTTAAAATTTCACGGTGGCAGACACCCCGTAGCCCTCTTCATCCCCGAATCGCGACTCAACGTTCAGGGAGAAACTCTTCAGGAGGTGCAGCGAGGCACCGGCGACGAAACCTATGTTTTTGGACCATGTGATGTCGTCTCTGTAGTCGATGTGTTCCGCGGGGTAATAATAGCTTTTCCCTGTGCTGTTTATATAGTGCTCTTTCCCGGTGATGCTGGATAATCTTGCTCCGGCATAGGGATGGATGCGTCCTGTCTCGGCTGAAAGCATCACGGCGAGTTGAAATTCGTCCAGGGTTGCGGAGTAGAATAAGCCATCGGCCTCCAGTCTGTCGTCTTCAAAGTCGAATCTGCGGTATTTTAGGTCCATGCCCAGTTTGAGGGGAATATTGCTAAATGTCCCTTGATGCAGCAGAACTGTGGTGCCAACTCCATAATAGAAATCTGATTTGGATTCGAAGTCATTTTCGAGTTCAAACCCAAAGTTGATCGTGGTGTCTGTGTGGTAAAAGGTCAGTTCGGTATCACAGACGCCGGAGAGGGCGTAAAGCGTCCAGGAGTCCGACAGCATCACGCCGAGTCTTCCGCCGGTACAGGCCATCGTGCTCTTTGAAGAACGAATTTGTTCATAGTGGCGTTCTTCATCCAGTTGGGTGCGAGGATCGTCCCACCGGATCCGTCGTTGTTGCGGGTCAAGGGTGTTGTCCTGGCTGTCATACTCCGCTGAGATAAAGATACTGAAGGACCCCGCGTCTGTAAACAGCCCGTCTTTCCAGAGAGCCGGATCTCCGATATTTCCCACGGGTGCGCAGAAAACCGAGGCCGCATGCAGTAGAAACAGGAGAGAGAAAGAAAGAATTGTTATAGTGCGTCTGAGATCTGTCATAGAGGGCTTCTTTGCCTTTCGTTTTAGCCTTTACCCCTTTGATTTTATTTCCACTTCTATCCTGAAAAACTCCGTCTCCGGTTTCTCTTTCAGGGCCAGCCCATGCAGTGAGGTGTCCGAATCATAGACAAGGGGGACGCCCTTTAAAAAACCAGTGAATTTATTTTCGGTCACCATGCCATTGATAGAAATCCCCCATGTGTCATCCACAAGCACCGTGTAGGCAAGGGCCTTGCTGTCCGGGCTGAAGTGGGGGCGGCCTATGGCATCAAAAGGTGTTTGTTCCTCTTCGTTCACCACCATGCTCATTTTTAGCTTTTCTTCAGAGACTGCCATATAAGCTATTTTTGATGAATCCGGGCTGAACTCTGGTCGTTTGACTTCCAGATACTTTTTGCCTTCCTTGCCATCAAACACCATGCGCCAGCGTCCTTTGTTGAACGCTCTGTAAGCGAGGTGCTTTCCGTTCGGGCTGAAGACAGGCATGCCTAATGATTCGTAATTTTTTTGCTTTTTCCCGTTGATAACCATAACGGGTTTTTTCTTTTTAATACCGACGTAGGCTAATTTTAAGGAGTCTCCGCTGTAGACCGAGGGGCCCAGTTGATCGAATCCGGGGCCTTCTTTCCCGTCTGTCACCGTCATCCATTTTTTGCCTTTTTGGGCCGGGTAGGAGAGGTGCTTTGAGTCTGGGCTGAAGAGAGGCGTGCTGACTGTTTGGTAGGATTCGTGTTCTTTGCCGTCTTCAACGATCAGAAGCATCTTGTTGGCCTGGGCCACATAGGCGAGGTGGTTGGAGTCTGGGCTCCAGGTAATCACCGTGACATTTTCGTAGCCTTTGCCCTCTATGCCGTTTGTGACGAGGTGCCATAAGATCCCTTTTTGGGCGGCAAAGGCAAAGTGTTTGGAGTCGGGGCTGAAAACCGGCTCTTTGACGGCATCGTAGGGGCCGTATTTGTACCCGTTTACGACGGCAAACCACTCTTTATTATTTGCGGCAAGGGTGGCGACCTTCTTGGAATTGGGGCTGAAAAGGGGTTGCCCGTTGATGAAGTCGAAACGCTCTCCTTTTTTATCGTCTACCACAACGGCCTGCTTTTTCCCTTCTTGAATCTTGTATGCCCACGACGAGCCGTCCGGGCTGAAGGTGAAGTCACCGATGCCGTCAAAGATCGGGCCTTTTTTCCCGTCCACGACGGGGAAGGCTTTTTTGTTTTCATAGACGATATAGGCCGCACGGCTTGCTTCAGGGCTGAAAATGGGGGTGCCCTTGGCGATGGCGTCAAAGTCGGGGCCTTTTTTTCCGTCAACATGAACCGCCATTTTATTGTCGATTCGGGTGGCATAGGCCATGTGCGTGGCGTCTGGCATGTTGACGGTGATCCCATACATTTTTGAATTTTGGGGTGGTTTTCCTAATGAGACAGCCTTTTCTTTCAGCCTGACGGCCGTTCCGGCGTTGTCACACAGGCCGGTTTCAGCAACCAGAAGCAGCAAGGGGGCAAGAAGTAAACGTGTTAAGAAATAAGTCTTTTTAATTCGGTACACCATGGGGCGGTATTTCATCTTCTTCATGTCTCTCCTTTTTATTCTTTTTAAACGGGTTCAGTTTCCCACACAGATGTTTTACGGCTTCCATCTGATGGTGGATCAGTTCCATCTGGACTTCGAGGGGCATCTCGATGGAAAAACCGGCCATGTAGATGGCGGCGTCCTGCTCGTAATCGAGGCCGGCGTAATGGTTGCCTATTTTGGTGAAATCCGTGGAGTTGAGGTTGGTGCTTTCGTTGTTTGGGACGTTCAGTTTGTCGGCGAGCAGCAAGCCGAGGGTGAGGTTGAGTTTGATCCCCTTGGGGAGCTTTAGGCCAACGCCTGCCCCGTAAAGGGTGGCATCGGGCAGGAAATAGAGGGCGTCCATCTGGTCATCGTTCATGGACGTGGGGCGTCTTTCGTAGCCTAACCTCAAGGCCAGGCTGTCGGTGGCCTGATATTCCAGGGCGGCGCTCCAGTGCCAGGTGTCCCGCATGTTTCGTTCCACCACAAAGTCGTTGTCTCCGTGTGGATAGCCCAGGAGCTTGGCGATGCGCAGGATCTGAATTCTCTGGTCAAAAGTGAATCGGTCCTCCTCCACCACGGACCAGTTGGCCCAGTGAAGATCTGCCAGGAGTTTCAGGCGGCGGAAGGGTTTGATCATGATGCCCGTCTGCACTCTCATGGGAAAGGTCTGGGTGGCTGTGACGGTTCCTTTCTGGGTATCCACCGGAATAAAGGGGAGGTCCAGCATTCCAGCGCCCTGAAGGGTCATCTCTGTTTGACCGTTCCAGTCGACGTGTTTCTGGAATTGGTCGCTGTAGGTCCAGGTGTAGTCCCCGGTGAGTTCAGCAACCGACTCACTCTGGTAGCAGAGGCCAAAGGAGAACCAATCCTTCGGTCGCCAGAGAAGTCCAAGATTGAACGAGGGAACAAAGTCATCCCGTGCCTCCATGTCCAGGGTGAGGACATGCTCGTAGGGGCCTAATCCTCCCCCGAGCCAGGGGGGGGGGAGGGTCTGTTCCGACACCACGGGTATCTCCAAGTCTTTGGTGGCATCACCCAGAACGCGGGTGAGTGCCACCAGCTCGTTGGGGGTTCGTAAGTCCACCTCCACGCCCAGGGCTCGTTGCGCGAAGCCCACGGATACTCCCAGGGACAGGGTATCTGAGACCCGGAGCGCCGCAGACGGTGCCGCGTAGACCATGTGCTGGGTGTAGACGGATTTGGCGCTGAATCGGTAGGGGTCGTCTTCGTCTCCATGGACGAACCCGGCGCCGTAGGGGACATAGTTGGCGATGGCGAAGGTCAGTCGGCTATCGGGTTTGCGGGTGGCGATGCCGAGGTTGGGGCTGGGCATGACGGGGACCTGCAGGGGGCCGATAAAGGGGAGGTACATTTGATCGGCTGAGTTGGTGCCTTCGGTGTCGTCTAAGGGGTCTGGGCCGCCGTGGTCGCTGTTGGGGTCGTCGGCATTGGGGTATCCCTCGGGCCATTTTGTGTCATCGGGGCCCCATTGGCCGTTCATCATTCCGGGCCACTCCGGGTCGGCGTTGAATCGCCCGGTTCTGACGATATGGGCTAATACCAGGCTGTTGCTGAAGGTCTGGCCTTCGGGAAGAAGGGATAACCCTGCCGGGTTGTAATGGATGGACATGACCCCCGGGGGATCGGCGGTGACGGTGTTGGCAAGGGAGAGGGCCACGGCGTCGGTGGCCACCTGTTCGTTAAATGCAGCCACAGCGAGGCGAGGCATGATAAAGGCCAGGATCATAGAACAGAGCATGCCTGCAAGAAGGAGTCGTAACGCCCATGGATGGGCGCTCGGCAGCGATGAGGCGATTATGTTCCGATGATAGATCAAGAAGATTCTCTCCTGCGGGTGAGGTGCGTCTACATGTCAAATTCAAAGGGAACTCTCACAGAGACGGAGAAGTCGGGGTCATTGTTGGTCAGCCCGAAGTTCAGCTTCACGTTGACGGATCGCTTGGGGGAGAGGTTCCAGCCGGTCCCGATACTGAAGGTGGACGACATGGCGGATTCGGATTTGGTGTCATCGGTGCCGACCCAGTCATAGTAAGTCTTCATGGAGTAGCTGTACTGGTAGCTTAAGTTGAGGGAGACTTTGTAGGAGAGAGAGTATCCGATGCCCATGCTGTAGGAGTAGGTATCTCCGGGCTGTACCTCGCGGAGATAGATGCCAGCTTCTCCCTGGGTTCCGGTTTTGTAATTGAGGCCCGTGATATCAAAGCCGTGCTGATAGTTAAGACTTCCAAAGGCCACCAGGGGGTCGATGGGTTTGCTGAGGTTCAGGCCGGCGGAGACCGCATATCCGCCGGAGCCCGTGGACATCTCCGTGGCGCTGTCGATTTTATAGGGGCTCCTGCCGGTGGGGCAGACGAGGGAACCGCTGATGATTTTTGAGGCGGTACCGCCCCCGGCCTTGATCGGTTGCCACTGGAAATTAAAAGAGACATCCCCGAAATCAGTGACATCCTTGGCTTTCGCGTTGGTCTGACTGTTTACTTTGTAAACATAGGGGAGGTACATGCTCAAGGTGACGTTGTCCTTGTGGGGATATTCAATGAGCATGGCATTTGTGAGGCTGTGCATGGCGTTGTGTTCGACCCTGGAGGCGTCCTCGATGGAGTCGTAGGAGTAGCCCGTGTATTTGAAGCTGTACTCCAGCCCGATGGCCCCCTCCCGCATCAGAGTGTAAGCGCGACCGGCAGCGGAGAGAACGTCTTCTGTGGACCCTTCTTTTTCTTCATCCGTTGATTGAAGCTCTCGGCGGATGTCGTTCTCCTTCTCCATTTGGAGCAGCTTTTCTTCCAGGATCAGTAACTTCTTATTTAGTAAATCCACGCCGGTGGATTCTTCACAAAACCCTGGAGAAGAGAGCAGAAAAGTTAGGGTCAGTACGGAAAGTAATCTAAAGAGCCTTGGCACTGTAGTCTCCTTCATGTGAGTCAATCTCAGTCGCCATGTCCATAAAGGGCCAGAGAAAAATAAAATGTATAAAAAAGCGATGCTTCCGGCGGCCCTGCCGGGGGCCAAACTTTTGATCCGCCTTCGCCCAAGGGCTACGGCGCGACAAGAAAGTTTGATAAACAGGTCTTAAAAAATAATCGTAGGTAAATCTAAAGCCCAAGGCGAATGTGATTTGACCCGAGGAATCCGCCTACGCAAAAGCCTCCGGCGTGACAAGTCCGCATACGCCCATGTCAATGCGTCACCATTCGAACAACGCCAATGGGCTACGGCGCGACAAGCGAAGGACAAAGCGCATTTGCAACCTGCTTTCAAGGTGGCACACCTTGCCGCCGGAGGCACGTTTTTGGCTCGAACTTTAACCATAGAAGGCATTGCTTTTGGTTCTTTTATATTTTTCTTGTAATCTTCGATATCATTGCTTATATCGCTGCGATGGCCCGACATAAAAATCTGTTTCCAGTTCATGCGGGATAGCAAAGGGCTTTTCCAGATCGAACATAAGGGTTCGCTGCATATCCTGATCAATGAATCGTAAATCTTCTTCCTTGAGGCGAAGGCTGGTCACGGTGCACTCTTTTTCGGGGAAGACTTTAAAAAGGATGCTTTTGTACCACATGGTTTTAAACTGGTTAAGGGTGTAGCTCCCGTTTCCGCGCCAGGGATCTGCCACAAAGACGTGATCTTTGTGAATGCCTTTGAGAACGACAAAATGGCGATACCCAAAAAGTTCCAGGGGGACAATGCACGGCCAGTTGTCCGAATCCTGGATATCTTCGATTTCTGCATTGAAGCCTCCGGATTTATATCCCAGAGCATCCACAAACTGCTGCATGTCCCAGAGGGAGAAGGCCCGCAGACTTTTGATCTGTTCTTCGTCACCGTATTTCATGAGTCCGTTGATGATCTGGGTTTCAGATAGATTTTCTCCCAGACAATAGTTGAGCAATGTGCCCAGGGCGGCGGACCCGCAGCTGTAATCATGCTCTTGTTTGACGATATGCTTGAAAAGCGATTCGGAGAGAGGGGAGACCTCCTTGCGCACGCGAAATTTCTGTTCATGGCCCACCGCAAGGTTCAGTTCACCCTCCGGGACAGCCTTTATCGGATGAAACCCTGCGAAAAAACAAATGCAAAGGATGAAACCTATCGCGGCGTGCATGCATTAATTCCCTTACTGTTATGAAGTAAGACGCAATGATCGTAAGTCGCGAGTGTGATTTAAGGTCTATGGGAGTAACGCTAATGGCCAATATAAACAATGTTACCGTCATAGTAAAGTGGCTTTTGGCCGGAATCGCTTTTGTATCAACCTTTTACCGACTGTATCAGATAAAATTTCTGCCTTGAAACAGGGGTATATGACCGGAAAATCGCGGATCATGATTCCTGAAAAAAGTGCCTTCGGCGGCGAGGTGAGCCACCTCTAAAGCGGATTGCGAATGCGATACGGGTCTCGTCACTTCGGGCTGAAAAGCGTTCGCGTTCGCGCGAAGGGAGGGGGAAGGCCTCGTGCGTCATAAGCGCATGCCGTGCATGTCGTTGATACGGCAGGTTTTATGAATATGACGATTTGCAGAATACGTTATACATATTTTTGTCTGCATGTTTATTTCAAAGGTTAATTTTCACCGAAACCCATGAAATCCCTTGTCACTGGAGTGCACCCGTCCTTTTTTCCCTTCAGCCTTTTTCTGCCATAGCGTAGCGACTCCTCAACGAACAACCAAGCACTATGGACTAAGAAGACGCTTTTTATGGATTATCCCACCACTGCCCTGGAGTGAGCGATTGTTCATCAAATCCTGCCACCACCTGTAATCCCTGATGAGGCCCCTCCATGTTGAGGACAAAGTAGAGGCCCATATTTTTTTCCTGATACCCGTCTGAATCAAAATTAAAGGTTGTCGGGATGACAGGTTGCCGGTTCAAATCAACGGCTTCCCAGTTTCCCCCAACCAGGGCATTGTTGTAGGTTCCTGAATAACGAGTGAAGGACGCGGACAGGTCTCCCTGGAGCCGGTTGCTCCCGAGGACCAGGCGCTGAAGCCGGTTGTCGTCATTAAAATCAGCCATAAGCACCAGTCCGTCGACGTCCATGGTGTCGTCAACGGAGTTTCCGATGGCGATGTTGCTCCACTGCTGATCCCACCCCAAGGCGGGGCCACTGCCGCTGTCTTTTATGTAGTATCCGCCGGAAAGGGCATCGATGGTGGTGTAGGTCTCCATATGAATATCGAGAAACATGCGGGCGGTGTTGTTACTCATGGCAAACTGGGTAAACCCTTGCTGTGCCGTGGTGCTTTTCAGCTCCGATTCTCCCAAGGGCTTCAACTTGGCAAAAGCAGGGGTGATAAAAAGAGTGAAAGACAGGATAAGAACAGGCAGAACACAGCGGCCGGTGCGTGAAGGAGACCGAGTTGCTGAGCAGATGCCAATAAAGCACCTTTGGATGTTTGATTTCAGCATAAAGAGTTCTCTTTTACCTGTAGATTTTTTTATTATAGCCTTTAGGCTTTAGCCTTTCACTACTCACTACTCACTACTCACTACTCACTACTCACTACTCACTACTCACTACTCACTACTCAAGGTGTCCCCAAGCCCCTTCCCGGTATTTCTATGTAGAGTTTGTGCGCCTGAATGTTATCCAGGGCAAACGCGCCGAAGTTGTTGGCGCCAAAGGCCATGTTTTCAACACGAACAGACCCCTTCATGGGCATATTCACCGCAATGAAGCCGCTGCCTGCCCGAGGGTTTGGGACGGAGTAAATCGTTCCGCCCTTGTCGGTCAGGTGCCAGAACTCCAACGCGTCTGCTGCAACGTCCAGGGTCGCTGGGTTATTGTGGGCAATGTTACCAACTTTGAATTCGCCGGTTGCCTTCCAGGTAGTGGGGGCGGTGAGGTTGTCGGACGGATTGTCCGTAAAAGAATCTGCCAAGGTGATTCCGGAGAGGGCAAGGGTATCGGTGGATGACGTCCCATAGCTGATTTTATCAATGGAAATTCTGGCCCCGAGCTCCATGTCGATACCGCTGCCATGGGCACCGAGGTAGAGGTGAAATGAAGGGGTTGAAAAAGCATCAATTGCCATAGAGCCGATAGCTATGCCGCAAATATTGATATTGCTGATAGTGGTTGAGGTCGTCTGGCCCCAGTGTGAGCCCTCTATAAAAAGAAGCGGTTCGCCATCAATGGGGCTTGATGAATCGTTGACGGTGAAAACGTCCAGAGTGAAAAGTCCGGTGGCTCCGTATCCGTCGACGTAAGCAAAATTGGATAGAGATTCAACATCCTTGAACGTCATATAACTTGCAGGGTTGTCAGGGTTGGCAATTTCAATGACTTCGTTGAAGGTGTACAGGGTCACATCTTCCATGGCAATGGTGAGTCCGGCCTGAGCTGTTGCGCGCTTCATTTGGTGCTGCGACAGAGGCTCTAAGCCGAGAACAGTCACAGGCACCGCAAGAAGTGTAATGAAAGATATGAGAAGTATTTTAATCATAGTATGAGACTTCCATCTGTTCCTTTTTTATTTTGGTCCCTTCCGGTAAGGTGAAGGGACCCGGAATTATACTTTCTTATCGCCATTTCTAATGGGGAGCAATTTCTACCCTTCCGCCAAGGATGGCCAGCACACTTGCTTCTCTAACAATCGTGAAGTAGGATTTACCGTCGTTGACGGAACCGGATGCGCTAATACCAATGGTTTGAGTGGAGCCTGTCTTACGGATTTCTATGGTCGGCAGGCTGATGACAACACCGGCCACACTTGAGGTCTCCTTTGCACCA
The DNA here is from genome assembly GCF_030145185.1 of Desulfoluna sp. Taxonomy (GTDB): domain Bacteria; phylum Desulfobacterota; class Desulfobacteria; order Desulfobacterales; family Desulfolunaceae; genus Desulfoluna. The sequence goes on from NZ_JAQYWB010000077.1 coordinate 17,969, forward strand.
ACAAACGTTTCATCTGCCAGGATAGCGGCAGCCTCTTCGGCCGCCACAAGGTCATCGTTTGCCTGGGCAAGGTTGGTGGTTGCAGTCGTAACGTCATCCTCTGCATCAACCACATCACTCTCTGCGATAACCACGTTCAACTCTGCGATAGTAACGGCGCTCTGTGCATTCGCCAGGTTGGCTTCTGCAAGTGCTACGTCACCTTCTCTAACATCCACGTTATTGACGGCAGCATCATAGATGGCCTGTGCATTGGCAAGACCCGCCTGTGCTGCAGTAAGGTTAGAATTTGCCGCATCAAGGTTGGCTTGGGCTGTATCAAGGGCAGTATTTGCATTGATTAGGTCTGTTTGTTCAATATCAACCAGGGCAGCAGCTGCACCAACGTTGTCATTTGCCGTATTGAGGTCCGTTTGTGCCACATTAAAGACCGACTGTGCTGATACATAGTTGCTGTTAGCCGCGAGGTATTCATTCTGTTCCGTATCGGCTGTGGCTGTGGCGTTATCATAGACATCGTGTGCTGTGGCCACGTTGATAACTTCTGCATCATAGATGTCTTGGGCGGAGTCTCTTGCGGTCAGTGCATCATCGTAGCCTGTCTCCCCAGGGATGAGACCGTTCAACGTGGACTGGGCAGACTGCAGGTCTGCCAGTGCCGAGTCAAGGTCGTTCTCTGCATTATTCAGGTCTCCCAGTGCTGCATCACGATCGAGCACTGCGGCATCACGTTCGGTAACTGCCGTGTAGAGGAGGCCCTCTGCTTCATTAAAGGTGGCCTGAGCTGCATCAAAATCGCTCTGTTCAATGGTGGCGATGGCATTGGCAGACGCAAGATTTGTTGTTGCCGATGAAAAGTCGATTTCTGCGTTGGAAACGTTGGCAGTCGCATCGGAAAAATCGAACTCTCTAAGCGAAACAGTATGATCAGCAACATTAAATGAACTCTGTGCAGTAGAGACGCCACTCTCTGTTGCGCCAAGGTAGGTATTCGCATCGAGAAGATTTGTGTCAGCCGTTTCAAGGGTCGTATTTGCCGTACCGAGGTTTGTATTTGCCGTGCCAAGATCGGTATTTGCCGTGCCAAGGTTGGTATTTGCAGTGGAGAGATCGAAGTTTGCCATAAAAAGGGAGTGAATCGAAATGTTAACAACATGGTTTTTTGCGATGACTCCGGGATCTGCCGCGATAAAGTTGGTGGTCCATCCGGCGATATCTGGTGCAGTCGATTGATCATGAATTCCAATGTCGTTATACATTTCCATGACGGACAGGGTTCTGGCCCTTGAAGAGACGTCGATGGATAGGGGGGCTACTTGAATGGGGGCCGCGCCTGTTCGGGTCCCTGCGAAAGCACCCGTTCCTGTTAAAATATCGCCGTAGTTGCGGGCGAGGAAGCCCCCCCGATCGGACTCATCGACAATGGCTCGGATTGTGGTTAAGGTCTCTTTGCCACTTATGACAATGCCTGCCGCGTCAGATCCATCCGCTGCGCCGGTGATACCATCGGTGTCGGTGTATATGGTTTCACCTACAGACTGGTAAAGGGTAATGTCGTCAAGTGCAATGCTCACACCTGCCTGACCTGTGGTACCCTTGAGGGTGTCTGTATTCATAGGCGAAAGGGCTGATGCTGAGAGTGGAATCAGGAAAGCAGCCGCAGTCACAAGAATAATAACTTTTTTCTTCATGGAGAATGGCCTCATCGTAATGTTATTGTTGAATGTTTCATGAGGGGGGTCTTCTCACATGGTCCAAAAAAACGGACTCGACGCTTTCCGCCTGTTAATTGCTCCTGGTTTGGATTCTGTGGGAGTTGTTTGATTATAACAACAGGCCCCTTCCGGCTTGCGGAAGGGGCCATGGGAGCATTAGCTAACTATGCCTGATAGGCCCTCTGAAGAATCAGTGGGGGCAGATTTCGATGTAACCGCCGAGAACGGCAAGGGAGCTGGCGCCGGTTTTGATTTTGATGTAGGCTTTGTCATCGTTGACGGAACCGGTAGCCACAGCGGAAATTCTTTTAATGGAACCGGTCTTGGCAATTTCGATGGTGGGAAGGCCGATGACGACACCGGCGACATTGATTCCAGTCGTGGCGGTGCTAAAGGATTTAGCACCAAGAGCAGCAGCCACAGCTGCTTCATTTATTTCATCCTGCGTGGGATCATCTGGGAGCCCTGTTGCTACAGCTGCATTAGCAATGGCAGTTGCAGTTAAAGCAGAAACAGAAGGAAGCATATCTATGGCAAGGTCATACACTATTTCTGCTTCATGATCAGTTAGAGTGGTCTTTTTGTAAGTGTCGAAAGTCTCTTTGATAGTGGTGATGGCAGCAGCTTTACCAGTTTCACTGGTATCAGCTAAGTTAGTTCCCGCTGCAGCACACAATTTAATTGCGCCTACGGCAGCCAACCTATTATTAAACGCCATGCCGTAAGAGAGGGCCTGAACCTTGGAGGAGACGTCGATGGTGAGGGGTGCGACTTTGATGGCGCCAATGGAATCATCCGTACCAACTTTATAACCGGTTCTCATGCCCTTAACATCGAATGTGGTGCCATCATCTCTTGTGAAAAGTGTTTCAGCACCAGAAGCCGTGCCAGAAACCAAGTCAGAATTCATAATGGCACCATAACCAAATTTGAGGAAACCGTCACGATCTCCCTCGTCAAGGATAGCACGGATGGTAGTGAGGGTCTCAACACCGCTGATTTCGATGCCGGCAGCGTCGGAAGCTCCGGTAAGACCGTCGGTGTCGGTGTAGGTGGTGGCGCCTACGCTCTGATAGAGGGTGACATCATCAATGGCGATGGAGACACCGGCCTGGCCGGTGGCAGATTTCATATTGGAATCGGTCATGGCGGTGAGCGCAAAGGCCGAAGAAGAAACCATAAGTGATGTACCGAGAACTACACTTAAGATACTTTTTTTCATCTTTATTAATCTCCCATGTATTGGAGTGATTTGTCATGAGGCAGACCAGAGGCCAATCATTCTGTGGCTGAGTTTTTATGGCCTGATAGACTTTATCATCAAATGTCTAAGAAGGATCAGTGAGGGGCGATCTCAAGGGTGCCGCCCAGAATGGCCATCACGCTGTCTTCTTTGGTGATTCGGATAAAGTTTTTGGTGACGTTTCCGCCTTTTTCGCCGTTCTCATCACAGGCTACGATGCCGATGTCCTGAGTGTCGCCGGTTTTGCAGATTTCGATGGTAGGCAGGCCAATAATGACGCCGGCTACGTCATCAGTGGTGGCTGTGTCATTATCGTCGTTCAGTTTGGTGCTTACGGGACAGGCAGAAGAAACGTCGATAGAGAGGGCGGCAATTTTGATTTCCTGGCCAAGAGTGTCACCATCAATCCCAATGTATGTATCGCTCCTGTTGCCTACGTTACCCTGGAGAATTTCGGCGTAGCCAACGCCGCTCATGGCATCTTGCAGGAATCCGCCGCGGTCGGAGTGATCGGCAATGGCGCGGATAGTGGTGAGGGTCTCTTTTCCACTGATGATGATGGCGGCGATATCGTTGCCTGCAACGCTGTCGCCGTCGGTGTCGATGTACATCTTCTCGCCAACGGTCTGATACAGGGTGATGTCATCCAGGGCGATGCTGACGCCGGCCTGACCGGTGGCATCTTTGAGGTTGTCGGTGGTCATAGGGGAAAGGGCAGAGGCGGTCATGGGGGCGATGGTGATGGCAGCGCCAACAATTAGGGACAGAACTGATTTCTTCATCTACAATTACCTCCAAAATGAATAAGTGAATGGATGGTGCCAGAGGTGGCCCGACGATCCGCACTTCTCCTAAAAATATACGGACTCGTGGCTTTCCGTCCCCGGATTGCTCCGGGTTTGGCTTTGCGGTGGCTGTGGTGTGGTATGCCTGGGTACAACCTGTATAAAAATGAGAAAACAGTATTTTTTGAGAGCTAAGTATGGCGATGAAAGAGGTGAGATTTAGAAATAAAGGATCGCCACAGGTAAAACAATGTAAGGTGCTGGCAGAGAGTGGAGGAGGAGAAGCACGCAGATGAGAAGCGCCAGTGAAATGCACCGTTTTGAATTTACAGAATTATATGAGGTGTTTTACTGTTTGGCTTTGATGATGAACGTTGTTCTAATAATAAAACTATCTTTTAATCTGCGTCGATGGTTCTTGGTATGACATGTGCGGTTTTTCATGTCAAATATTTTTTTTAAAGAATTCGAGATTAATTTCATAAACGATCGTAATTTCTATCTAAAATAGTTTTAATATCGCGGAAATGGTCTTCGGGGGGCGTTTAGGCTAATCAGGTGGGACTGTGGGTGGTTTTACCACTTGGTCAGCATTTTGGGGGGTGGCCAATAAACTCGGAATATGGGGTGGGTTCGCGGATTGTCAGCGGTTTATTGTTGTCAGTACGGGAACTTTGTACCATGGTTTTTTTATGGCCGGTCAATAAAATTAAGTTATTTTTTAACAAATGGTAAACCCCTCTTTTGTTTCAGATCATTGATAGCGAGGCGTGAAAAGAATGAATAAGGAATGACTTTGGACCCTGTTATTTAATGGTCATGCCGAAGCTCTTTGTCATGGTTTTCTTGGGGTGGGGCAGGGAGGATGGATTGGGGCACGTACTGATGTGGCAGGTTTTAATCGGGATAGATTGTTCGTTCAGGTGTAACTATTCAGCCCAATATACTTCCGGCGGCCAGATGAACGAAAACATCCTTCTACGTGACACCACCTAGGTGTGCTTACGCACCATTTGTTGGTAAAACCAACGCCTTTTGCCCATTATATAAAGCGTGAAGAGAATCCGTGCATGGGCTTTCATGACCGTTACGGTTACTTCACGGTGCGCAAGCACACCCTACCTCACAGCCCCCACACCGGCGGTCACGCGTCGCACTGTAGGTGGCACTTACACACCATGACTTGCCCCCTCACCACCGGAAGCTCTTGTCATTCCACAGGCGCTGAATCGTTGCGTTAGGTTTTAAAATGGGGATGAGGAGCCTTCGTTTGCGTGCGGTTTTTGGGGTTTGAGATCGATTCTGATATTTCCGTGTGGACATAATTTATTTCGGCCTTCGTCATCGTTTCGGCCATTATTTTAAAAAAAGTCAGTTCTGACCGAAGGCCCTTCATGGTCTTCAGGGTAAAAATAATTTTTGACCTTTGCCTCAGTGTGCGGCAATTTCGACCATGCCGCTTTGAATCGCCATCAGGGAGGCTTCTTTGGAGACGGTTCCGAAATTTTTATCATCCTCCTTTCCATCGGTTGTGCTGACCACAATGGTGTGGGATGATCTGGGCGCGATGATCACAAGATGGGGGAGCTCCATGATGACGCTGGGTAATTGGCGAACTACTTCGGTACCCGAGGCATTAAACTGCTGGATGGTAGCGAGGAGGGACGTTCTTGTGGTGTCACGGGTGCTGAGGGCACGAAAAGCCCAGTTGAGGAACCCCAGGTCACCTAATTCTCCACCTGCGGTAAGGGACTCCTCATCACTGGATGCTCCCTCGGGAAGGTCGCGGGGTGTCTCGCCGAAGAGGGCATAATAGGCCTGCAGCAATTCGTCGGCGCTTTTGTCTATAGATGTTTCGGCGGCCTGACCTGTAGTGGCTTTGAGGGCTGCTTCAGACATGGGTTTGTAAGCCCATGCGGCGACAGGGGTCGAACCGATTGAGGCTGCCATGATAAGACAAAGGATGGATTTTTTCATCTGGAGTACCCCTCAATGAATATTTAATATGTGATGTCCCGTCAGGTGATGTCTCAATGTTGGCCGAGATGGCCTGGCAGGAAAACACCAGAGAATCTCGGGTGGATAAAACAGGGTCTCAGCGCCCGTTGGTGTTCGGGTAAAGGTCTCAGCAATGAGAATTGACGAAGAACTGCGACTGACAAGGTCTTAACGGATATCTTGAGCAGGAACTTATGTGCTGTGAGATGTATGACGCTTGAATTTGTTGTGAAAGTCTTTTGAATATCCCACGGGTTGTGTTTTGTGTCAAATGGTTTTGTTGATTAAAATCAGTGGGTTTTCAGTACTGCCGGTTTGCTGTGCCGGAATTTAAATTTTAACCGGAAGGATGTTGGCTGAGCGGTTAGAAACGTTGCCGGGTTCTTCTGAACAGGAAAGAATCATGACCCCACATAGAGGCCTTTCCCTCCTTTTCGCCGTTGTTTGTTTGATGTCCTCCTGTGCTGCGCAGGTGACTGCCCCTCGGGATTCGGACACAGATTTTGTCTGGAAGGCGGGGTCCCTGGCGACCCTTGATGTGTTGAAGGCCAAAAAGGATGAACCCTGTCCTACCGTTGGTCTTGACGGGATCCCGGATGCCTGGGTGACTGAGGCGGATCTGCCGCAGCTGATGGCACTTCTGGATTCCACGGACCCCTGCGCCAACGTGTTCAGTCTGTATTCCTCATTTCGGGATTGCAGGGCCTCCACCGTCGGGCATGAGGCGGCTTTTATAATTGAAGGGTTCAGGAAGGGGAGGTACCCCCCGGAGCTGAACTCAGGGCAGGCCGATTTAAATATCGAAGAGATTAAAATCTGGTGGACGCATCGGACGGAGCTGAGGCAATGAAATGTGGAAAGGGGTTCCCTTTTGACACAACACCTTATTCATTGTTTCTCGAGTAACTATTCAGACCCCCAAAAAGCCTCCGGCGGCAAGGTGTGCCACCTTGAAAGCTGCTTGCGAATGCGCTTTGCCCCCATGTCACGGCGTAGCCGCAGGCGAAGACGGATTGCTTGTCACGCAGTAGCCCATTGACGTTGGTCAAATGGTGACGCACAGACATGGGCGTAGGCGGATTCCTCGGGCCAAATCACATCCACATTTGGGTCGATGTAAATTTGAAATATATATTTAAGACCTGTTTGTTAAACTTTTCGGTAACTATTCAGCGATCCATTTTTTCTTTATCGCCCCGGTCTGACAGCACCCTACGCTTTTCGTCTTTCCCGCGCAGGCGGGAATCCATGTATGAAAATCCGTATCGTCCTCATTTTTACAATGAAGTACCGGATGGATGCCTAGGGTGCGCCGTGCGCACCGTCAGGCGTATCGTAAACCGGAAACACCGCATTTTGAAATAAGACTCGTGGTCATCGTTAACTTGCGAGGCTGAGGGTCCTCTCTACGGTAGAAGGTGCGGGAGCCGCACCCTACGCGGTGATG